>NZ_JBVJLM010000003.1:0-664772 GCF_055584725.1 Kitasatospora sp. NPDC101108 | reverse complement strand
TGGTCGCCGTTGGCAGTCTGAAAATCACCCGTTACGCCCCCTTCCGCACCCACCCCCTCCACCGCCCCCTCCCGCAGCGCGTCCCTCTCGCCTGGGGTGGGTGGGGGGTGAGGGGTGGGAGTGGGCGCGCGGGGTGTTGCCCGCGCGCCCAGGGAGGGGGACGCGCCCAGGGATGGGGGGAAGGGGCGTGGGGCGCGGGGTCTTGCCCGCGTTGCCCACAGTGGGGGAGGGGTGTGGGGCGTTGGGGACGTGGGAGGGGCGGGGGATGGGGGTATGGGGGTTGGTATGGGTTTTGAGGAGATGTTCGTGCCGGCCACTGATGCCGGGCGGGATGGGTTGAGGGCGATTCTGGCGGGGCCGGGGGAGGCGGTGGTCGCGCTGGACTTCGATGGGACGTTGGCGCCGATCGTGGGGGATCCGGGGGCGGCGCGGGCGCATCCCGGGGTGGTGGGGGTGTTGCGGGGGTTGTCGGCGGTGGTGGGGGCCGTGGTGGTGGTGACCGGGCGGCCGGCGGGGGTCGCGGCGGAGTTCGGGGGGTTCGCGGGGGTGCCGGGGCTGGTGGTGTTGGGGCACTACGGGGCCGAGCGGTGGGAGGGGGGTGTGGTGACGGCGCCGGAGGTGCATCCGGGGGTGGCGGGGGTGCGGGTGGCGTTGCCGGGGGTGTTGGAGCGGGTGGGGGCGCCCGAGGGGACGTGGGTGGAGGACAAGGGGCGCTCGGTGGCGGTGCACACCCGGCGGACGGCGGCGCCGGAGGAGGCGTTGGAGCTGTTGCGGGCTCCGGTGGGGGAGCTGGCCGCCGAGTACGGGTTGGTGGTGGAGCCCGGGCGGCTGGTGCTGGAGCTGCGGCCGCCGGGGGTGGACAAGGGGGCGGCGCTGACCGGGTTCCTGCGGGAGCGCGGGGCGCGGTCGGTGCTGTACGCGGGGGACGACCTGGGGGACGTGGCGGCCTTCGCGGCGGTGGAGAAGCTGCGCGGGCAGGGGCTGGCCGGGTTGCTGGTGTGTGCCGGGGCGGTGGGGGACGCGCCGGTGCGCGAGCTGGCCGACCGGGCGGATCTGGTGGTCGACGGGCCCGAGGGTGTGGTGGAGCTGCTGGGTGCCCTGGGGGAGGCGGTCAGAGGGCGTTGAGCTGGTCGAGGAACCACTGCTGCGGGGGGAGCGCGGTGGCCGCCGCGGCGAGGCGCTTGGTGCGGTCGGCGCGTTCCTCCGGGCTCATGGCGAGTCCGGTGTGCAGGGCCTCGGCGGTGGCGACGACGTCGTAGGGGTTGACGGTGAGGGCGTCCTCCCCCAGTTCGGCATGGGCGCCGGCCTCGCGGGAGAGCACCAGGGCGCAGCCGTGGTCGGAGACCACGGGGACCTCCTTGGCGACCAGGTTCATGCCGTCCCGGATCGGGTTGACGAGTGCCACGTCGGCCATGCGGTAGGCGGCCAGGGAGCGCGGGAAGTCGTCGTTGACGTGCAGCATCAGGGGCTGCCAGGTGGGGGTGGCGAACTCGGCGTTGATCTCGTCGGCGAGGCGCCGGACCGCGGCGGTGTAGTCGCGGTACTCGGCGAGGTCGGTGCGGGAGGGGTAGGCGAAGGCGATGTGGACCACCCGGTCCCGCCATTCGGGGTGGGTGCGGAGCAGGTGCCGGTAGGCCTGGAGGCCGCGGACGATGTTCTTGCTCAGCTCGGTGCGGTCGACCCGGACGATGGTGCGGCGGTCGCCGACGGCGGTGCGGAGGGCCGCGAGGCGTTCGTCGACGTCGGGGCGGCGGGCGCGTTCGCGGAGGAAGTCGGCGTCGGCGCCGAGGGCGTGGACGCCCAGCTGGGTGGTGCGGCCGATGGGGGTCCCCCCGGCCGAAGGCTGGGGGAGGGTGACGGTGAGCCGCTCGTGGTCGACGGTCGCCCCGAGGAGGTCCTCGCAGCAGGCGGCGAAGGCGCGGGCCCAGCGTTCGGTGAGGAAGCCGGCCCGGTCGGCGCCGAGGATGCCGGTGAGGACGGCCCGGGCGACGTCGTCGGGGAGCAGCCGGTAGTACTCGGGCGGGGCCCACGGGGTGTGGGAGAAGTGGCCGATCCGCAGGTCGGGGCGGGCTGCGCGGAGCAGGGACGGGGCCAGGGAGAGGTGGTAGTCCTGGACCAGGACCGCGGCGTTCGGGGCGGCTTCGGCGGCCAGGGCGTCCGCGAAGGCGGTGTTGTACGCCTCGTAGGCGGCCCATTCGGTGCGGAAGTCGGCGCCGAAGGAGGGCGCGGTGGGGGTCGCGTAGAGCAGGTGGTGGACGAACCACAGGGTGGAGTTGGCGACGCCGTTGTAGGCGTGGGCGAAGGTCTGCGGGTCGATGTCCAGCATGCGTACGGCCTGGCCCCCGACGTCGTGCCCGGCGAGGTCGAGGCGGCCGTCGGGGGCCTCTCCCGCGGCTCGGCGGTCGGCTTCACTGAGAGCCGCGCAGACCCAGACGGCGTCGGGGTCGTCGATCGCGGAGAGGCCTGAGACCAGCCCTCCGCCGCCTCGGCGCAGGGTCAGCGTGCCGTCGTCGGCGGTGCTGAAGGACACCGGTCCCCGGTTGGAGGCCACCAGGACGGGGGCGGTGCCGGTCGCACTCGAACGTTCGGTCGTGAGATCGCCCATGGTTGGGATGTTGCCGGGGGTCCGGGGTGGCAAACGTTTCAGTGCCGGGTGGCGTATTCGGGGACGGTGTGCATCGGGGGGCGCTCCAGGGCCGTCACGGGGTGGGTGTGGGCGGTGAAGGAGCGGGTCTCCGGGTCGCGGGTGAACTGGGTGAGGTGGGGGTGGACGAGGTCGGCGGAGGCCTTGAGGCGGTGGGTGCGGTCGAGGCGTTCCAGGGCGGTGCGGTAGATGGTGGCGGCCATCCGGCCGAGGGCCTGGCCGTCCTGGTGGCGGTGGTGCCGGACGCCGACGTCGACCTGGGCCAGGGCGTCCAGTCCGGCCAGTTCCAGTGCGTCGACCAGCAGGCCGAGTTCGACGCCGTAGCCGGTGGGGAAGGGCAGGCGTTCGAGCAGTGAGCGGCGGGCGGCGTACTCGCCGCCGAGGGGCTGGACGAAACCGGCGAGTTCCGGCCAGTGGAGGTTGAGCAGGGGGCGGGCGACGAGTTCGGTGACCCGGCCGCCGCCGGTGGGGACGATCGCGGCGGATTCCCCGGTGGCGGAGCCGCTCATCGTCACTTCCAGGGGGCGGTCGTACATGGCCTTGACCAGCTGGAGCCCCTCGTCGGTCAGCAGCGGGCCGATGATGCCGGAGACGAAGGCCGGGTCGAACTCGCGCAGGTCGGCGTCGATGAAGCAGACGATGTCGCCGTGGGTGACCAGGAGGGAGCGCCAGAGCACCTCGCCCTTGCCGGGGGCGGCGGGCAGCCGGGGGAGGATCGCGTCGCGGTGCTCCACCCGGGCGCCGGCCGCGGCGGCGACGGCGGCGGTGTCGTCGGTGGAACCGGAGTCGACCACGACGAGTTCGTCGACGAGCGGGATCCGCTCGATCAGCTCGCGGCGGACGGTGCGGACGATGTCGCCGACGGTGGCCTCCTCGTCGAGCGCGGGGAGGACGACGCTGACGGTGCGGCCGGTGCGCCGCTTGGCCTCCAGCAGGGTGTGCACCGGCCGGTCGGCCGCGCTCCACGAGCGGCGGCGGAGCCAGGACGCCGCCTGCGGGAGGAGTGCGGGGGACGGTTCGGCGGGCACGGTGACTCTCCTCGGCGGACTGGGTGGAACGGGCCATCTCGCTTGGCGGACGGACCCTTTCGGGGCGGATGCCTTCGGATACAGTCTTCGTACAGCGGTCGGACCTCTGCACGCCGGGGTCGCCGCTGAACCATAACTTCACATGCTCATCCAGAGGGACTGAGGGAACGGCCCGTTGACGTCCCGGCAACCTTCTCGCTCGGCTGTCGTCGACAGGCCCCGGCGGGACAGGTGCCAATTCCGGCCCGTGGCGCGACCGTGCCACGGGGAAGATGAGGAGAGAGGCCTCCGCCATCATGGCTATCGACACCGCCGCACCTGTTTCCGTCGACCTCGGCCCCGCCGCCGCGCTGTCCTGTCGGGAGTGCGGCACCCGCTTCCCGCTCGGCCCCAGCTTCGCCTGCCTGGAGTGCTTCGGGCCGCTGGAGATCGCGTACGAGTTCGGCAGCGAGGGCGCCGAGGAGCTGCGCAAGCGGATCGAGTCCGGCCCCGCGTCCATCTGGCGCTACGCGCCGCTGCTGCCGGTTCCGGCCGACGTGGCGTCGAAGCCCAATCTGAACCCCGGCTGGACCCCGCTGGTGAAGGCGGACAACCTGGGGCGGGAGCTCGGGTTCACCGCGCAGCTGCACGTGAAGGACGACTCCGGCAACCCGACCCACTCGTTCAAGGACCGGGTGGTGGCCTGCGCGATCGAGGCGGCCCGGGCGTTCGGGTACACCACGCTGTCCTGCTCCTCGACCGGCAACCTGGCCGGTGCGGTGGGTGCGGCGGCGGCCCGGGCCGGGTTCCGCTCGTGCGTTTTCATCCCGCACGACCTGGAGCAGGGCAAGGTCGTGATGGCGGGGGTGTACGGCGGCGAGCTGGTCGGCATCGAGGGCAACTACGACGACGTGAACCGCTTCTGCTCGGAGCTGATCGGGGACCCGGCCGGCGAGGGCTGGGGCTTCGTCAACGTCAACCTGCGGCCGTACTACGGCGAGGGCTCCAAGACGCTGGCGTACGAGATCTGCGAGCAGCTGGGCTGGCGGCTGCCGGAGCAGATCGTCATCCCGATCGCCTCGGGCTCGCAGCTGACGAAGATCGACAAGGGGCTGCAGGAGCTGATCAGGCTGGGCCTGGTGGAGGACCGGCCGTACCGGATCTTCGGCGCCCAGGCGGAGGGCTGCTCGCCGGTGTCGGCCGCGTTCAAGGCCGGCCGGGACGTGATCAAGCCGGTGAAGCCGGACACCATCGCCAAGTCGCTGGCGATCGGCAACCCGGCGGACGGCCCGTACGTGCTGGACATCGCCCGGCGGACCGGCGGGGCGGTCGAGGACGTCACGGACGCGGAGGTCGTGGCGGCGATCCGGCTGCTGGCCCGGACCGAGGGCATCTTCGCCGAGACCGCGGGCGGGGTGACCGTCGGCGTGCTGAAGAAGCTGGTCGAGACCGGCCGGCTGGACCCGGCCAAGGAGACCGTCGCGATCAACACCGGCGACGGCCTGAAGACGCTGGACGCCGTCTCCGAGGCCGGGATGACCACCGTCATCCGCCCGACGCTGGACTCCTTCCGCGCCGCCGGCCTCGCGTCCGCCTGAACCACCCCACCCCCGCTAGGAGAGCCATGAGCGCCAACGTCCGCATCCCCACCATCCTGCGCACCTACACCGGCGGCGCCGCCGAGGTGACCGCCGAGGGTGCCACCCTGGCCGAGGTCATCGCCGACCTGGAGCAGAACCACGCGGGAATCTCCGCCCGCATCCTGGACGACACCGGCAAGCTGCGCCGCTTCGTGAACGTGTACGTGAACGACGACGACGTGCGGTTCGCCGAGGGCCTGGCGACCGAGATCAAGGACGGCGCGAGCGTCTCGATCATTCCGGCGGTGGCCGGCGGCTGCTGAGCCGTTCCCGCCCCTTCCGGCCCGCTCCGCGGCCGCCCGCGCGTACGGAATTCCCCTCTCCGTACGCGCGGGCGGCCGCTTGCATTTCGGCGGGAATATTCCGGGTCCAGTCGGAGTAGAGTGTGGCTCGACTGGGAACAGGGCGTCCCTTCCCGGTTCGCGGGGCACTTCGCCCGAGGGCGTCCGGACGCTGGGACCGGCCCGTCAAACATGTCAGGCAGATGTCAGAATTCCTGCAGGCATTTGGGTAATTCGTCCGCTATGTCCGGCGCGGAATGCCGAGTTCCTCCCGATTTGTTCGGTGTTGTCTCTTGACGGGGCTGCGGAATTCCCGGCGGTTGACCCTGTTGCAGAGGGCGTCGATCCGGATACATTCAGCGGCGGTCGACGTAATCACCCGCTCACGGAAGCCGTCCGGTGTTCCCGTGCGGAGGATTGCGGCGTGCACGGCTGCGCCCAGGGGGGGTTCCCCGGGCCGGCCTCCAAACCAGACCCGGGCCCGCGACCTGCGGGACCGTGAAGGGCCAGCACAGCACTAGGGGAGTTCGGAATGGCTCAGGGCACCGTCAAGTGGTTCAACGCGGAGAAGGGCTACGGCTTCATCGCGGTCGACGGTGGTGCGGACGTCTTCGTCCACTACAGCGCGATCCAGATGGACGGCTACCGCACCCTCGAGGAGGGCCAGCGGGTCGAGTTCGAGATCTCCCAGGGACAGAAGGGCCCGCAGGCGGACATGGTCCGCGCGGCGGTCTGACCCCTTCCGAATCAGGAGCTCGGCGCGGCCCTCGGCTGGTGACCACTCGCTTCTCGACGGGCCCGTACGACACGCGTCGTACGGGCCCGTTCGCGTTCCCGCGGGAGTTCGCGCCGGAGTCGGTGCGGGTCCGGAGGACGGCTCGCGGGTTGGCGATTGGGCTTGCACTCGACCACCCGGAGTGCTAATCATTGGCGTTAGCACTCACAGTGTGAGAGTGACAGCGGACCGGGTCGGTGAGGCCCCCGGGAGCGGCAGGGAATGGACCTCCGCGCACCAGGGCCGTCCGTCGCGGGCACCCCTTGGTCCGAGCAGTCGACCGTGTCCCGGAGGACCACTTCTGATGGCCAAGATCATCGCCTTTGATGAGGAAGCTCGCCGCGGCCTTGAGCGTGGCATGAACCAGCTCGCCGACGCAGTGAAGGTCACGCTCGGCCCCAAGGGTCGCAACGTCGTGCTGGAGAAGAAGTGGGGCGCCCCCACGATCACCAACGACGGTGTCTCCATCGCCAAGGAGATCGAGCTCGAGGACCCGTACGAGAAGATCGGCGCGGAGCTCGTCAAGGAGGTCGCCAAGAAGACGGACGACGTCGCGGGTGACGGCACCACCACCGCCACCGTGCTCGCCCAGGCCCTGGTTCGCGAGGGTCTGCGCAACGTCGCCGCCGGCGCCAACCCGATGGCCCTGAAGCGCGGCATCGAGAAGGCCGTCGCCGCCGTCTCCGACCAGCTGCTGGCCCAGGCCAAGGACGTGGAGACCAAGGAGCAGATCGCCTCCACCGCCTCCATCTCCGCCGCCGACACCCAGATCGGCGAGCTGATCGCCGAGGCCATGGACAAGGTCGGCAAGGAAGGCGTCATCACCGTCGAGGAGAGCAACACCTTCGGCCTGGAGCTTGAGCTCACCGAGGGCATGCGCTTCGACAAGGGCTACATCTCCGCCTACTTCGCCACCGACCTGGAGCGCATGGAGGCGACCTTCGAGGACCCGTACATCCTCATCGCCAACTCCAAGATCGGCTCGGTCAAGGACCTGCTCCCGCTGCTGGAGAAGGTCATGCAGAGCGGCAAGCCGCTCGTCATCATCGCCGAGGACGTCGAGGGCGAGGCCCTGTCGACCCTGGTCGTCAACAAGATCCGCGGCACCTTCAAGTCCGTCGCCGTCAAGGCCCCGGGCTTCGGCGACCGCCGCAAGGCCATGCTCGGCGACATCGCCATCCTCACCGGTGGCACGGTCATCTCCGAGGAGGTCGGCCTCAAGCTGGAGAACGCCGGCATCGACCTGCTGGGCACCGCCCGCAAGGTGGTCATCACCAAGGACGAGACCACCATCGTCGACGGTGGCGGCGACAGCGAGCAGGTCGCGGGCCGCGTGAACCAGATCCGCGCCGAGATCGAGAACAGCGACTCGGACTACGACCGCGAGAAGCTCCAGGAGCGCCTCGCCAAGCTGGCCGGCGGCGTGGCCGTCATCAAGGCCGGCGCGGCCACCGAGGTGGAGCTCAAGGAGCGCAAGCACCGCATCGAGGACGCCGTCCGCAACGCCAAGGCCGCCGTCGAGGAGGGCATCGTCGCCGGTGGTGGCGTCGCCCTGCTGCAGGCCGGTGTCGCCTTCGACAAGCTGGAGCTGGACGGCGACGAGGCCACCGGTGCCAACATCGTCAAGGTCGCGCTGGAGGCCCCGATCAAGCAGATCGCGACCAACGCCGGCCTGGAGGGTGGCGTCGTGGTGGAGAAGGTTCGCAACCTCCCCGCCGGTCACGGCCTGAACGCCGCCACCAACGAGTACGTCGACCTGGTCGCCGAGGGCATCATCGACCCGGCCAAGGTCACCCGCTCCGCGCTGCAGAACGCCGCCTCCATCGCGGCGCTGTTCCTCACCACCGAGGCCGTCATCGCCGACAAGCCGGAGAAGGCCGCCGCGGCCGCCGGCGGCGGCATGCCGGGCGGTGACATGGACTTCTGATCCTGATCGTTCCGATCGGGTCGGTTGACTCCTCGTCCGCGTGGGCGGCTCCCTTCGGGGGGCCGCCCACGCGGCGTTTCCGGGCCGCGGGGGTTTCACGAGAGGATGGGCGGATGGCTTCCGACGACATCGAGACCGCCCTGCACAACGCGCGGGCACTGATCCTGGCCGACCTCACCGCGCGGGACGTGGCGGACGCCGCCGTCGTCTCGCTGGTCGAGCAGGCCGTCACCCACCGCCGCTGGTGGCTGGAGCAGTGGCCGGACGGCACCGAGTACGTGCTCGGGCTGGTCGCCCAGGACGTCCAGGACGCGCTGCTGGAGGCGTACGGCCGCTGGCCGCTGTGCACCGCCTGCGCGGCCGACGGGGACCCGCACGCGCTGGGCGTGGAGCCCGAGTTGGGGCCGGAGCCGCACTGGGTGTGCGGCAAGCAGGGCGTGGTGGTGGCGCCGGTGGGGGAGCTCCGCTAGCCAGGGCCTGTCCGGCGGGTCCTGCCGGACCTAGAGGGTTCCGAGTTCGGCCGTCAGGTTGGTGCGGGCGGCCGCAGTGAAGCGCTCGCGGGCGGCGGGGGTGCGGTAGAGCGCGGGCAGGGCCAGGAGCCGGCGCAGGACGGCGCCCCGGCCCGCACGGAAGTCCGGCTCCGGGACGAAGGCGTACTCCTCGCGGACGGCGGCCGCGTAGGCCGCGTACGCCTCGGGGGTGCCGCCGAGGACGGCGAGGTCCGCGTCGCAGAGCACCTCGCCGTCGCGGTCGCCGGGGGCCGGGTCGTGGGTGACGGTGAGCAGTACGAGCCGCTCGACCTCGGCGACGCGTTCGGCGGGCAGTCCGGCGGCGGTCAGCGCGCGGACGGCCAGGGCGGCGCTGCGCTCCTCGTTCTCGGTGCGGTCGGGGCGGTAGACGGCGTCGTGGAACCAGGCGGCGAGCCGGACGGCGTCCGGGTCCACGGCCTGGTCGGCGAGGTCGTCGATGTGCCGGAGTACCGCTCGCAGGTGCTCGGCGGTGTGGTAGCGCCGCTGGGGCTCGGACCAGCGGCGCAGCAGCTCCTGTCCGTACGGTTCGGGGTCGTCGGTGGCGCCGCAGCGGTTGAGCAGGGCGGTCCAGGCGGTGAGCAGGTCCTCGGTCGGCATGGGCACATTCTGTCGGGTCGTTCCGGTGGACGGGATGTGCCGGTCGGCGATATATGTAGTCACATGACAGAACGCTCCATGCAGGAGCCCACGCTGCTTCTGCTCACCGCGCTGGCCGATGCCCCGAGACACGGCTACGCGCTCATCCAGGAGATCGCCGCGATCTCCGACGGCCGGGTCAAGATGCGCACCGGCACGCTCTACGGGGCGCTCGACCGGCTGCTGGGCCAGGGCCTGATCGAGGTCGCCGCCGAGGAGGTGGTGGACGGCCGCGCCCGGCGCACCTACGCGCTGACCGACGCCGGTCGGGGCGCCCTGGCCACCGAGGCCGAGCGGCTGCGGGCCGTGGCCGCGGAGGCCGAGCGGCGGCTGTCCGTCGCCGTTGCCAACCCGAGGGTCAGGGGGGCCTTCGCATGAGTGATGCGACCGTTTTCGCCGTACGGACGGCGCTGGCGCTGTACCCGGGGCGCTACCGCCGCGAACGTGGGGACGAGCTGGCCTTGGTCTTCGCTGACACGACCGCCGGGGCCGGGCCGATGGCCAAGTTCCGGGAGCTGCTCGACCTGGGCGCGTACGGCCTGCGGATGCGGACCGGGCTGACCTCCACCTCCGCCGGCGGGCGGCTGACGGCGCTGGCCGCTCCGCTGGTGGCCGGGGCCGCCGGAGGTCTGGCGGCGGGCGGGGCGCTGCTGAGCTACCTGGCGTCCGGCGTGCCGCACGGGGGGTGGGGGCTGCTGCTCTTCCTGCCCCACTGGGCGCTGCTGGGTGCGGCGATGCTCTCCGCCGTCGCGGCGCTGCTCGGACGGTGGACGGTGGCGAAGGTGCTGGCCGGGGTGTCGGCGCTGGCCGCGGTGGTGGAACTCGTTTGGGTGGCGACCCGTCCGGAGGTCACCCAGCCGCTGTGGGTGTTCCTGGAATCCTTCCAGTGGGACGGGCCGTTCGTGCTCTGGGCCCTGGTGCTGCTGGCCGCGCCCAAGGAGGCGCTGCCGGTGCCGAGCTGGCGGGAGCGCGGCCTGCTGCTGGCTGCGGCGGCGCTGACCCCGGTGGTGGCGTTCGCGGACAACGTCTACACGAGCTGGTACCACCTGGACCCGCAGTGGCGGGCGCTGATGATCGTCGTCCCGCTGCTGATGGCCTTGGCGGTGGTGCGCGGCTGGTACCTGGTGGCGGTTCCGGGGCTCGCGGCGCTGCCGTGGACGTTCAGCGTCAACCTGCACGCGCTCTGGCAGCAGGAGGGCGGGGCCTGGAAGCTGCTGCCGATGGCCGGGCTCACGGTCGTGGCGGCGGTGGCGCTGGTGCTGGTCGGTCGCCGCCGGGGTCCGGCCGGGCCGGGTGGGCGGCAGCCGGCCTGAGGCCGGAGCGGGGTGCGGTCTCGCCGGGGGCGGTCGCATGTGGCAGGCTGTCTCATATGTCTAGACCAATTTTGGAAGTCATCGCGCTGACGCCCCAGGACGCCCAGGCTGCCGAGTCGGGCGGCGCCGACCGGCTCGAACTGGTCACCGACATGGCCGCCGACGGGCTCACCCCGTCCGTCGAGGACTTCGCCCGGATCCGGGCCGCCGTCGGCATCCCGCTGCGCGTCATGCTCCGGATCCGGGACGGCTTCGCCCCCGGCGACCTGGACGAGCTGTGCGCCCGGGCCGCCGCGCTGCGGGCCGAGGGGGCCGAGGAGTTCGTCCTCGGCTTCCTCGACGCCGAGGGCGCCGTCGACCTGGCCGCGACCACGACCGTGGCCGAGGCGATCGCCGGTTGCCGCTGGACCTTCCACCGGGCGATCGACCACGGCGCCGACCGCGCCGCCCTGCGCGCCGCCGTCGGCGCGCTGCCCGGACTGGACACCTTCCTCACCTCCGGTGCGGCCGCCGGGGTGGACGCCGGGCGCGAGGTGCTGGCCGCCGAACTGGCCCGTACGGGCGAGCCCGGCTACACCCAGCGCATCCTGATCGGCGGCGGTCTGCGGGCCGAGCACCTCAAGGAACTGCGGGCGGACGGCTTCGACGCCTTCCACGTCGGCGGCGCGGTGCGGGTCGACGGCTGGCACACGCCGGTCGACGCGGCCAGGGTCGCCGAGTGGCGGGCGCTGATCGACGCCTGAAGCCACGGAAGAGGGGCCGGTTCCTGCCGGCCCCTTTCCGCGCTACCGGAGCTGCTCGGGCAGCGGCTCGCCGTGCAGCACCGTCAGGCCGGAGACGGCGCGGGTGAGCGCGACGTACAGCCGGCGCAGGCCGGTCCGCTCGTCCGGCTCGCCGGCGATCACCGCGGCCGGCTCGTCCAGCACCACGTAGTCGTACTCCAGACCCTTGGCCAGCGAGGCCGGGACGAGGGTCAGCCGGGTCTCGCTGCTGGTCTCGGTGCCGGGGGAGAGGAACGGCAGCCCGGCCCCGGTGAGCAGCTCGGCGAGCCGCGGGATCCGGGCGTCGGCGGCGATCAGGCCGGTCGAGCCCTCGTTCTTCAGCGCCTCCCGGCAGGCGTCCAGGACGGCGTCCTCCCAGGCGGTGACCGGGCGGATCACCAGCGAGCCGGGGGCGTCGCGGACCGAGGTCGCCGGGGCCAGGCCGGGGGCGATCGCGGGCAGCAGCCGGGAGGCGTAGGCGATGACCTCCTCGGGCACCCGGAAGCCCTTGGTCAGCTCCTCCACGTGGGCGTCCGGCTTGCCCAGGTGGTGCAGGGCGTCCGGCCAACTCGCCGTCGCCCAGGGGGTGGTGCCCTGGGCGAGGTCGCCGAGGACGGTCGCCGAGCCGGTGGTGCAGCGGCGGCCGACCGCGCGGTACTGCATCGGGGAGAGGTCCTGGGCCTCGTCCAGCACCACGTGCCCGAGCGAGGGGGTGCGCTGCACCAGGTCCGTCGCCTCGTCCACCAGGACGGCGTCGGCCGGCGTCCAGCGGGCGGTCTTCACCGAGCGGCCGGGCTTGGGCCACAGCACGGCCCGCTGCTCCTCGGCGGTCAGCACGCCCTCGGCGCACTCGGCCAGGAACTCCGGCTCGGAGAGCAGCCGCAGCACCAGCTTGGCCGGGTCGACGGCCGGCCAGCACTCCTTGACCACGGCCTTGACCGCGCTGTTGCGGGCCACCGCGTCCTGCACCCGGTCGTCCGGGGCCTCGCCGCCCTGCTCCATTTTCAGCAGCACGGCGTGCGCGATGCGCTGCGGCAGGGCGTCCCGGGCTGCGCCGTAGCGGATGTCGCGGCCCTTCAACTCCTCGATGATCTCGACCAGTTCGTACACCGGCACGCGCCAGCGGCGGGAGCCGCGGACCACCACGCAGGGCTCGGTGGGCAGCGTGATGCCGGCCCGCACCGCGCGGCGCAGCACCTCGGCCATCCGGGCGTCGCCCTTCAGCCGGGCCGCCTCCGGGTCGTCTTCGCCCCGCACCTCGACGTGGGCGACCAGCTGCTGCACGGTGGCCTGGGCGACCTCCAGCTCGCCGAGGGCGGGCAGCACCTGCTCGATGTACGAGAGGAAGGCGTTGTTCGGGCCGATCACCAGGGTGCCGGTGCGGGCCAGGCGCTCGCGGTGCGCGTACAGCAGGTAGGCGACGCGGTGCAGGCCGACGGCGGTCTTCCCGGTGCCGGGCGCCCCCTGGACGCAGATGGTGCCCGTGATGTCGGAGCGGACGATCTCGTCCTGCTCGGGCTGGATGGTGGCGACGATGTCGCGCATCGGGCCGACACGGGGCTTCTCGATCTCGGCGGCGAGCAGGGCGGAGGCGGTGTCGGTCTCGGCCGGGTCGGTGAGGTGCTCGTCCTCGTAGGCGGTGAGCTCGCCGCCGGTGTAGCCGAAGCGGCGGCGTCGTTCGACGTCCATCGGCTCGGCGCGGCTGGCCCGGTAGAACGGCTGGGAGACCGGCGCGCGCCAGTCGATCACCATCGGGTCGCCGTCGGCGTCGTGGACGTGGCGGCGGCCGATGTAGAAGCTCTCCCCGCCGCCGCCCTCGCTCAGCTCTTCGCTGACCGCGTGAAGGTAGTCGAGGCGGCCGAAGAACAGCGGGGTGTCGGAGAGGTCGGCCAGGGCGGCGATCCTGGCCTCGATCTGGTTCTGGAGGATGACGGCGGACACCCAGGTGCCGGTCACGTTGCGCAGGTCGAGCGACTCGACGTCCTCGCGCATCGCTCGCAGCGCGGACCGGGACGCGGCCAGGTGGTCGCGTTCGCGCTGGAGGGGGTCGGTGGTGGGGGTGGCGGGCACAGCGAACCTTCCCGGCTGCCCCGGTCGCGGGCGCAGCGGATCGATGGAGCTCACGGTGGTGTACGGGCCGACCGGTTGCCGTGCGGTCGGCGCCTCCCCCGGCTGCCTGCGGGACACCGCCAGGTACCACGGTTCGGGAGGGGGCAGGCGGACGATCTTAGACCCGTCCGTCTCAGGGTTCCAGCCCCGCAGGTCTCGGGGCTCCCGTACACCGGGAGGAGGACGGCCGGCACGCCGGATGCGGCCTTTGGAGTGATGCCGTGGGCCGGCCGGGTGCCTACCGTTGAAGACATGAGCAGTCGAAACGAATCCCGCACCACCCCGGCCGGCGCGACCGCCGTCCAGGGCCGTCACCGCAACCCGCTGAGCACCGCCGTCCGCAACCTCGGCATCGCCCTGGACACCGCCGCGCGCGTGATCTTCCTCGGGCGCGACGGTGTCCGGTTCTGAGTCCCGTTACAGCACGTCGTCCGCGTCGATGATCCGGTACGCGTAGCCCTGCTCGGCCAGGAAGCGCTGGCGGTGGGCGGCGAAGTCCTGGTCCACGGTGTCCCGGGCGACGACCGAGTAGAAGTGCGCCGCGTGCCCGTCCGCCTTGGGGCGCAGGACGCGGCCGAGGCGCTGGGCCTCCTCCTGGCGGGAGCCGAAGGTCCCGGAGACCTGGATGGCCACCGTCGCCTCGGGCAGGTCGATGGAGAAGTTCGCGACCTTGGAGACCACCAGGACGCTGATCTCCTTGTTCCGGAACGCGTCGAAGAGCTTCTCGCGCTGGGCGTTGCTGGTCTCGCCCTTGATCACCGGGGCGTCCAGGACCTCGCCGAGCTCGTCGAGCTGGTCGATGTACTGGCCGATGATCAGCGTCTGGTCCTTCTCGTGCTTCCTGACCAGCGCTTCCACCACCCGCCGCTTGGTCGCCGTGGTGGCGCAGAAGCGGTAGCGCTCCTCGGGCTCGGCGGTGGCGTAGGCGAGCCGCTCGGAGTCGGTCAGGGTGACCCGCACCTCGCAGCAGTCGGCGGGCGCGATGTAGCCCTGTGCCTCGATCTCCTTCCACGGGGCGTCGAAGCGCTTGGGGCCGATCAGGCTGAACACGTCGCCCTCACGGCCGTCCTCGCGCACCAGCGTGGCGGTCAGGCCGAGCCGGCGGCGGGCCTGGAGGTCGGCGGTGAACTTGAACACCGGCGCGGGCAGCAGGTGCACCTCGTCGTAGACCACCAGGCCCCAGTTGCGGGCGTCGAACAGCTCCAGGTGCGCGTACACGCCCTTCCGCTTGGTGGTCATCACCTGGTAGGTGGCGATGGTGACCGGGCGGATCTCCTTCTTCGTCCCGCTGTACTCGCCGATCTCGTCCTCGGTGAGCGAGGTGCGCTTGACCAGCTCGTGCTTCCACTGGCGGGCCGAGACGGTGTTGGTGACCAGGATCAGCGTGGTCGACTTGGCGTGCGCCATCGCGGCGGCGCCGACCAGCGTCTTGCCGGCGCCGCAGGGCAGCACGACCACGCCGGAGCCGCCGTGCCAGAAGCCCTCGACGGCCTGCGCCTGGTACGGGCGCAGCTGCCAGCCGTTCTCGTCCAGGTCGATCGGGTGCGCCTCGCCGTCCACGTACCCGGCGAAGTCCTCGGCGGGCCAGCCGAGTTTGAGCAGCACCTGCTTGATCTGCCCGCGCTCGGAGGGGTGCACCACCACGGTGTCCGGGTCCACCCGGGCGCCGACCAGCGGGACGATCTTCTTGGAGCGCAGCACCTCCTCCAGCACCGGGCGGTCGGTGGTGGTCAGCACCAGCCCGTGGGTGGGGTGCTTGGACAGCTGGAGCCGCCCGTACCGGCCCATGGTGTCCGCCACGTCCACCAGCAGCGCGTGCGGCACCGGGTAGCGCGAGTACGTCACCAGGGCGTCCACCACCTGCTCGGCGTCGTGCCCGGCGGCCCGCGCGTTCCACAGTCCGAGCGGCGTCACCCGGTACGTGTGGACGTGCTCGGGGGCCCGCTCCAGTTCGGCGAACGGCGCGATGGCGCGGCGGCAGTCGCCGGCCTTGGGGTGGTCGATCTCCAGGAGAAGAGTTTTGTCGCTCTGGACGATGAGCGGTCCGTCGTTCACGCGGGGGAGCCCTCCACTGGCTGACAGGCTGGATCGGCCGGCTGGTCCGGCGGTCCGGATTGGCGCAGACCCTCCAGTGTCGCTCATTCGGCGCGGTGCGCGGGAGGCCGCTGCGAGTGACCCCGGTCCGGGCTCGCTCGTTGAGCTGGTCATGAAGACCTCCAAGCGTGTTCTCACCGCCCTCGCCCTGATGGGCACGGCCCTCGCCGCCACGGCCTCGTCGGCCGGTTCCGCCCATGCCCTCGCGGGCATCGGGGAGGGGCCGGGCGGTCTGCTGGCGGCGCCCGGATTCCTGCTCGCGGACACCGTCACCGGCGGTTCGATGCCGGTCGGGCAGAGCCAGATCGGCAGCCTGGCGGACCAGGCGGTCAAGGACAAGATGAAGGAGGCCAGGGGGCACTGACGCCCGGTCATCCGCGCTTACTCGTCGAGCTCCGCGACGCCGGTGATGCGGTGGAGGGCGAAGGTGCGCAGTTCGTCGGCGTGGTGGTCGAAGGCGGTGACGAAGCCGCCTTCGACCTTGACCGGGTCGATGATCCGCTGGCTGGCGATGCCCTCGGCGTTGAGGTAGCCGATCCACATCCGTTCGCCGAGCAGGACGGCCGTCTGGAGGGCGGCGAGGGTCTCGGCGGCGGCGGTGCGGGGGAGTTGGCGCGGGTCCGGGGTGGGCTCGCGGCGGGTGGCGGTGGCGGCGCGGTCGCCGGCCCGGATGGCCTTGATGGCGGCGGCGAGGAGGGTGTCGTCGGGGGTGGGCGGCCCGTCGGGGACGGGCGTGGGGGCGGTGCGCGGCGGGGTGCGGTGGCTGTCCGGCCGGGTGATCAGGACGTCGCCCTCGGCGGATTCGGCGGCCGGGGCGTAGCCCATGGTGCGCAGCGCGGCGAGCAGGACGTCCGGGGCGGCCTGGGAGGCGAGGACGGTCGGGGCGAGCAGCCGCAGCCGCAGGTCGGCGGCGCGGCGGTCGGCGAGCACCTCGTTGAGCAGGGAGGGGTCGTCGCAGCGCAGGTAGGAGGAGGCGGCGCCGACCCGCAGGATGCCGTGCCGGCGGGCGACGTCGTCGATCAGGTAGGCGAGCGGCTGGGGGACGGGCGTGCGGCTGTGCCGGCCCAGGAAGGTCTGCAGGTCGGCGGCGGTGCGTCCGGCGTCCAGGGCGCGGCGGACGGAGGCCGGGGTGAACCGGTAGACGGTGGCGCCGCCCTTGGACTCGATGTCGGCGCACAGGGCGAGCGCCTGGGCGAGCGGGGTGAGCAGCGGGCCGGGGGCGATCGCGGTGAGGTCCGGCTGGAGGATCACGTGGTCCAGCGGCTGCGGCAGCAGCGGGGCGAGGACTTCGGCCGGGTCGGACTCGGCGGTGAGCAGGGCGCGGGCGGGGGCGGCGAGGGCGCCGCGGCCGGTGATGCCGAGGAGTTCGGCCTCGGCGAGGGTCCAGGTGGTGAGGTCGTCGCGCAGTTCGCGGCCGTCGGGGCCGGTCGGGCCGCCGCGCAGCGGGCGCTGCCAGCGCAGGGTGGGCAGCAGTTCCTCGGCGGTGGCCGGGGTGCCGGGCGGCAGTTCGGCGAGCAGCGCGAGCGCGGCGCGGCGGACGGACGGGGCGAGGGTGCGGTCGAGTTCGGGGCCGAGGGCGGCGCGCGGCTTGCCCTTGCCGTCCGGGGTGCCGGTGAGCGCGGGGACGCGGGTGGCGGCGAGCCAGGCGCCGGCCAGGACGGCCCAGCGCTCGGCGGTGTCCAGTTGCAGCCAGCTGTCGTAGCCGGGGGTGGGCGCCCAGCACTCGTCGGCCTCGCCGTCGGGGGCCAGCAGGCCTGCGGTGTAGGCGAGTTCGAGCCAGAAGGCGGCCTGCTGCTCGGTGGTCTCCAGGGTCTGGGCGGCGCGCTTGAGGTCCCGTACGCCGAGGCCGCCGGCCCGCAGGGTGGGCGGGGGGTTGAGGCCCCAGGCCTCCAGCAGTTCCTCGACGGTCCTGACGGCGGTGTGCGCCTGCCCGGCCGCGGCGCTGTCCACGGCCTGTGGATCGCGCGGGGCGGCGGCGGGAGAGGGTTCGGGCTGGAGCGGTTCGACGGTGCGGTGGGTGCGGCCGCCGCGCAGGTGGAGGGCCAGTTCTCGCGGCAGCACGACGCTGCCCGGGCTGGTCGGCAGCAGCAGGCCGCGGGCGAGCAGCCATTCGACCGGGCTCTGGGCGTCCTCGGCGGTGACCGGGCGGGTGGCGTCCGGGACGGTGCCGGTGGGCGGGCCCCAGACCAGCCGCTCCAGCAGCCGCAGCGCGGGCTCGGGGGCGGTGTCGAGCAGCGCGGCGCAGCGGGTGCGGTCGGTGAGCAGGGCGGTCAGGGCGGCGACGGCGCTGACCGGGTCGGGGGTGGCGGGCTGTCCGGCGGAGGCGAGCAGTTGCTGCAGCCGGGCCGGGGACATGCCGGTGGTCGCCTCGGCGAGGGTGGGGCCGAGGCCGGTGCGGCCGGGGTTGGCGGCGGTCGGGGCGAGCGCCTCGCGGACGGCGAGGACCAGCCGCAGGCCGTTGTCCGGGCCCCAGAGCAGCGCCCGGTCGCGCAGGGTGGCGACGGCGCGGGGGAGGGCGGCGGCGACGGCGGACCGGTCGGCCGGGGTGAGCGGGGTGGCGCCGGGGTGCGGCTTGACCTTGGACGGGCCGGTCAGCAGCGTCCGTACGGTGGCCAGGCCGGTGCCGTCCGGGCAGGTCGCCAGCGCCTCGGCGACCTGGAGGGTGAAGCGGTCGAGCCGTTCCAGGGCGCGCAGCGCGGAGGCGCGCGAGGAGAGCCGGGCGGACAGCTGGGTGAGGTCGCCGGGGACGGGGTTCAGCAGGTCGGGGCGTGACCGGAGCAGGGCGGCGATCGCGTCGTCGGGGCGGGCGCGCAGCTCCTCGGCGAGGGTGCGCGGGCCGGCGGGCGTCCTGCCCTGGCGTTGAGGGCCCTGCTGTGTGGTCATTCGACCTAGGTTAGTCGGGAGTGCGGACGAGGGGGTGCGCTCGTGCACGGGTCGGTACCGGCGGACGGCGGCGGCCGCGATGGACTCGCGCGGGCGGGGCACGGTGGGTACCGTCACGGCCGAGGGCGGTTCGGTGGGCGGCCGCGCTCTGCATGGGCGGGCCGGGCGAGGCGGGGTGTCGGTGATGACGGACGGCGAGTGGTGGCGCAAGAGCGGGCCGTGGAGCGAGCGGGCGGGGGCGTCGGGTGCGCCCGGTCCGTCCCCTTCGGCCCCTTCGTCGGCTGAGGGTGCGGCGGGCGGCGGACCGGCCGAGGACAGCGTGTACGGCTCCCCGGCTGCTTCCGGTGCGACGGGCGGCATCCCGAACGTGTCGCTGGACCTGCCGGGCGTCTCCGCTCCCGACGGCGGCTCGGAGGCGATCCCGGCGCCGGTCGTGCAGAGTTCGAGCCCGTGGACGATGACGATGCTCGACTTCTCGGACACGCCGCAGCCTGCGCCCAAGCCGGTTCCCGAGCAGCGCGCAGCCGAGGAGGCGGCGCAGCAGCAGGCGGCCGAGCAGGCCGGGGCGAAGCCGTCGAACCCGAAGCGGCAGCGGAAGGCGAAGGCGAGGGGCGGGGCCGCGCCCGCTGCCGGGGCGGCGGCAGCGGGCAAGGCAGCGGGCAAGGGGGCGGGAAAGGGCGCCCGCAAGCCGTCCCCGCTGATCCTGCTGTCCTGCGGGCTGCTGGTCGGCGGCGCGGTGTCCGGGTTCCTCCCGGCCATGCTGGCGGGCTGGGGCCTCGGCTACCTGACCCGTCAACTCTCCGATCTGATGCGCAAGTTCGTGATCCTGGGGATCCCGCTGATCACGATGAGCGCGACCACCCTGTTCGCGATGAACCACGCCAAGCAGGCGGGTGGCGCCGGGGGCGCGGTCCAACCCGGTTCCCCGCTCGGCCAGTTCAGCTGGTCGATGGCGCCGGGTGTGCTGCGTGCGGCCGCCGTGGCGACGGCGGTGGTCCTGCTGCTGCTGGGGCTGCGCCGCCGCCCGCCGCAGCACGGCTGAGACCGGGACCGGCCCCGCACCGGGCGGGTGCGGGGCCGGTCGTGGGGTTGGGCGGTTGAGCGGTTGAGCGGTCGTGCGGTCGGGTCAGGCCCGGCGTCGGCGCCACCGGACCAGGGCCGCGCCGCTCGCGAGGAGCACGGCGGCGGTGCCCGCCAGGGTCAGGGCGTTGGAGCCGGTGCTGGCGAGGCTTCCGCCGCCACCGGTGCTGCTGTTGCCGCTGTCACTGCCGCTGCCGCTCCTGCCGCCCGGGGCCGGGGAGGGGCTGGGACTGGTGCCGCCGTCGTCCGCCGGAGTGCTCGGCGCGGGTGTGGGCGTTGCGGTCGTGGGCGTGGCGGTCGGGGTGTCCGTCGGGCCGCCGGTCGGCGTGCCGGTCGGGGTGCCGGTGGGAGTGCCGGTGGGAGTGCCGGTCGGCGTGGGCGTCGCGGTGTCCGTCGGTGTGGGCGTGGGCGTGGGCGTCGGGCCGTTGTCGACCGGTCCACCACCGCCGAGGAGCAGCTGGTCCTCGGTGTCCGCCTTGTCGGTCATGGCCTTCACGGAGGTCTGGGTGGAGCGCGGCAGGTCCTTGTGCTTGGCCGTGAACTCGGTCGCTCCGATGTCCTGCTTGGGTGCCTGGGAGAGGTCGACGCCACCCAGGACGCAGATCTTGCCGTTCTCTCCGCAGGGGTACTGGATGTCCCCCTGGGTCCAGGACTTGAGGAACTCGTCGTAGGTCTGGCGCGGGGTCCAGGTCCGGTTCTCGCCCCGGAGCGGCCACTGGGAGACGTCGTTGCTGTTGATGACCGACCGGTAGTCGGTGGGCGCCAGCTGGTCCTGCTGCCGCACGTACTCGGCGGCGACCCGGGCGCTGTAGACGCGGCGCAGGTCCGCGTACGCCGGTGCGGTGTTGACCTTGTGCTCGACGTCCGGGAGGACGATCTCGTGGACCAGCCGCTCGTAGGTGTGGACCTGGGCCTCGGTGAGGTTGCAGTCGCCGTTCGGGTTGTGGATGGTGGGACTCGCGGCCTCGGAGTTGACCTTCAGCGGCGCGTCGATGATGTAGACGCCGTTCTCGTCGGCGCGGACCTTCGCGGGCTGGGGCACGATCCAGTTGCGGACGACCACCCCGCAGGGGAGGCCCTCGGCCCGCATGGCCTCCATGAGCTTGGCGCCGAGGCCCTGACGCGGGTCCACGTCCTTGGACCAGTCGTGCTTCATCTCCAGGTCGGCCTGGAGCAGCACGCGCCCGGCGTCGGTCTTCCCGAAGGCGGGGTCCATGATCTTGTCGGGCTGGGTGGGGTTGAGGTTGACCCAGAAGGTGTCCGGGCTGAGCGCCAGCCAGGTGAAGAAGGCGTCGGAGATGAGCTGGGCCTTCTCCTGGCCGCCCCAGCCGAGGTTCTCCTCGTCCTCGTCGGCCTTCTTGGCGGCGAACGCGTAGTTCAGCGCCTGGCCCTTGACCGGCTTGCCGACGTAGGAGAGCTGGAGGGTGGAGAAGTCCACGCCGCCCGGGCCGCGCACCCGCAGGCCGGCCGGGTCGCCGGCGCGGATCCGGGCCATCCGCTCGGCCATGTCCTTCGGGGTGGGCATGGACCCCTCGATGTTCCGGGCGGCGCCGCCGGAGGGCTGTTTGGCCCCGGTGTTCATGTACGGGTCGGGCTTGGAGGTGTTCGGGTCGAACGTGTACCGGGGTACGCCCGTGGAGCGGTGCTCGTAGCTGCGCACGCGCGGTGGCTTGTTCGGGTCCTGCGGGTCCGAGAAGTCCTGGTTGACCTTGGCGATGTACTTCGTGGTCGCGCTCTTCTTCTGCTCGCCGAAGACGTACGTGACGCGTGCGTCCTTGCGCTGGGGGTCCTGCAGGAAGGCCTTGTTCGAGAGGTCCTGCCCGGTGTCACGGTCGCCGCCGGCCTTGAACTCCAGGAAGTCGTTGGTCCTGTAGTTGACCGCGTCCCACTTGCGGACCAGCGGCTTGTTCGTCTTCGGGTCGAGGACCGGCTTGCCCTCCTTGTCGAGGATCGGGATCTCCTCCTGGCAGAGCCAGTCGGGGCCGATCAGCCCGAGGTCCTTGACCACCTTCTCCTCGTAGGAGGCGCCGCGCCGGTTGTTGTTATGCGGCAGGATGTAGGCGTCGGAGAGCCACTTGTCGAAGGTGTCGAACTTCGGCTTGTCAGGGTTGCGTTCCAGGTAGTTCTTGTAGCGCGCGTAGACCCGCTCCTTGGTGTTCTCGGGATACTTCTTGTAGTCCGAGTCGAACTGCTTGAGGAACTCGTCCCGGGCGGCGGGGTCGGACGGGAGCGTGAGCCCGTCGAAGGCCTGGCGCGGGGCGTCGAAGTCGTACGAGTCCCAGTCGTTCCTGTCCCGGACGCTGTCCGGCGACTTGTCCCAGGGGAAGGACGTCCCCTGGGTGCCGCCCTTCGCGCGCGGGTAGATCTCGTCGCAGCGCTTGCCCTTGGCCGCGTACGCGGTGCCCTGCAGGGCGGGCAGGCCGGTGACCGCCAGGACGGCGGTGCAGGTGAGTGCGAGGCCGCCGCGCACCCAGATGCGGGCGCGGCGGGGTATCAGGTCTGTCACGTGGCTACTCCCCCAAGGAGCCCGCTGAAAAAGACAGTTGTTCGGACGGCGTACGGTCGGGCCCCCAATTGACGTGTGCGCCGCCAGGGTTCGAACAGTAGACGGTGGACGGTGGCCGCGTCTCGCTGATTCGACTCCCCGGCGGACGTCAATTCGGTTTGCAGACAGGACCGTTACGCCGGGGCGCGGCCGTCGGCCCGTAGGCTGGCGGCATGGACGAGATCGATCGCCCGGAGTGGGCCGACAATCCCCGGCTGACCGGATGGCTGGCCGAGCAGCGCCGGGCGTTTCCCGCGTGGGCGGCCGAGGCCGGCGGCGGCTGGGACTTCACGCCCGCCACGTTCGACCGGCTGGAGGGCTTCATCCGCGGCCGGTTCGACAGCTGGGAGGAGGTTCGCGCCGCCCGGGACACCCCGCTGCTGGAAGT
The DNA here is from genome assembly GCF_055584725.1 of Kitasatospora sp. NPDC101108. NCBI lineage: Bacteria > Bacillati > Actinomycetota > Actinomycetes > Kitasatosporales > Streptomycetaceae > Kitasatospora > Kitasatospora sp. NPDC101108. The sequence continues at coordinate 642,159 of NZ_JBVJLM010000003.1, read as the reverse complement.
CGCGGCCTGGTACCTGGGTGAGACCCTCGTCCGCCGCTGCGGGGTGATGTGGCGGTGCACCCCGGTTGAGCCGGAGCCGAACCGGCTGGTCGGCGGCCACCCACTGGTGACGTACGCCCGGGACGGCCTGACGGAGTACGAGCAGGACGTGCTGGAGGAACTGGAGGAACTGGACGAGCAGTCCATCCCGCACCTCGACCCGGCCGACGCGATCCGGTCGTTGTTCGCGGTCCCGGACTACCGCTTGGCGAACACCGTCGACCGGTTCGACCGGTTCCAGGAGTGGCGCCGCAGCCTCCCGGGCGACGTCCGCTGATCCCCCCGGTCGCCGCCGGTCAACCCGTCTGCGGAGTCGCCGTGCTGAGGATTCCGGCGAGGACGGCGGCCGGGTCGTCGGTGGGCAGGGCGTGTCCGGCGCCGGGGACGACCTCGACCCGGGCGGCCGGGACGAGCCGGTGCAGCCGCTCGGAGACGGCCCGGGGGTCGTTCAGGGCGCTGCGCTCGCCGAGCAGGAAGAGCGTGGGCGCGCTCAGGCGGCGCAGTTGCCCGTCGCCGAGGGTGTCGGCCAGGGGCAGGCGGCGGCGGAAGCCCGTCGAGGCGCGCATGAGGGCCATCAGCTCGGTCTCCAGGACGGCGCTGTTGCCGACCGCCCTGGCCAGTCGGGGCCGGAGCGGCCGCGGGGCGAGGGCGGCGAGACCGCCGAGGACGAGCCAGGTGTAGAAGCGCCGTCCGGCGTCGGCGAGGCCGGCCGGGTCGACCAGGGTGAGGGTGGCGGTCCGCCCGGGGTGGCGGATTTGGTGGTGGAGGGCGATCCAGCCGCCGTAGGAGCAGCCGACCAGGTGGGCGGCGGGGACGTCGAGGGCGGCGAGCAGGTCCTCCAGCCAGTCGGCGGCGTCGTGGCCGTCCGCGATCGGGGCGCTCTGCACGCTGGCGCCGGGTTCGCCGACGGTGTCCACGGCGAGGACGGGGTGGCGCTCGGCGAGGCGCTCGACGTACGCGTGCCACATCAGGGCGTTCCCGCCGGAGCCGGGGAGCAGCACGATCGGCTGCCCGTGGGCGGGTCCGGCCCGGTGGACGCGGGTGGTGCCGAAGCGGGTGGGGACGTCGAGCGCGGTGCGCGGCCCTGGCCAGAGTTCGGTGAAGGCGCGCTCGTAGGCGGTGCGGAAGCGGGCTTCGGCCTTGCCGTTCCTGAACTCGCTGATTCGCATGGTACAGGTGTATCACATGCATGATACGTGTGTACCAAGAGACCCCGGAAGAAGGAGGGACGGGCCGTGGCCGAGAAGGTCGACCACGAGGAGCGCCGACGGCAGATCGCCGAGGCCCTGCTGCGCATCGCCGACACCGAAGGCCTGCAGTCGGCCAGCATGCGGGCGGTCGCGACCGAGGCGGGCGTCTCGCTGCGCCTCGTGCAGTACTACTTCTCGACCAAGCAGGGCCTGCTGCTGGACGCCCTCGCCAGGCTCGGCACCCAGCTCCAGGCCCGGATGGAACGCTGGATCGGCGAGGCCCGCGCTCCCCGGGAGGTGGTGACGGCGGTCCTGTCCTGCATCCTGCCGACCGATGCCGAGAGCCGCCGGATCACCCGGACGTACGCCGCGTACTACGCGCTGGTGCTCAGCGACCCCGAGGTGCTGGCGCGGCAGGCCGCGCAGCCGCCGGTGGTGCTGGAGGGCTTCCTGGTCAAGCAGTTGCGCGCCGCCCAGGAGGCAGGCGGGATCGCCCCGGACCGGGACGTCGAGATGGCGGCCGCCGGGCTGCTGGCGATGGTCAACGGCCTCGGCTCCAGCGTCCTCGGCGGGCAGCGGGACGGCGAGCAGGCACTGGCGATCCTCGACCACCACCTGGACGAGCTGTTCCGGCCGTGATGCTCTCTCCCCGACGGCTGTCACGCGCGGTGGCGGGGGGAGGGGCCCCCGGTCGGCACCAGGGGGCTAACACCCGTACCGGACGGGTGCTTTCCCCGTTCTTCGGGGCCGTCCGGCGGATCAGACTCGGGGCATGCCCACACAGTCCGTGACGATGACCAAGGCTCCCGAGGCCACCGCCCAGCAACTCGGCAGCGACTTCGCCCAGTTGAGCCGCCGGATAGCCGCCGAGGGCCTGCTCGACCGGCGCCCCGGCTACTACACCGTCCGCGCGGGCCTGGTGCTCGCCGCGTTCCTCGGCGGCTTCTACGCCCTGTTCGCGCTGGGCGACACCTGGTGGCAGCTCGGCCTGGCAGCCGCGATGTCCGTCGTCTTCGCCCAGGTGGGCCTGCTCTCGCACGACCTGGCCCACCGGCAGGTGTTCAGCAGACGGCTGCCGAGCGAGATCGGCGGCCGGATCGCCGCCAACCTGATGATGGGCATGAGCTACGGCTGGTGGATGAACAAGCACACCCGCCACCACGCCAACCCCAACCACGAGGAGCGCGACCCGGACGTCGCGCCCGACCTCGTCGTCTGGTCGCAGCGGCAGGCCCGGCAGGTGAGCGGCCTGGCCCGGTTCATCGGCCGCCGCCAGGCGTACCTGTTCTTCCCGCTGCTCCTGCTGGAGGGCCTCAACCTCAGCTTCAACAGCTTCCGCGCGCTGAGCGGCCCGGCGGTGAAGCGCCCGCTGCTGGAGGGCGCCCTGCTGGTATTCCACTTCGCGGCCTACCTCGGACTGGTCTTCGCCGCGCTGCCGCTGGGCAAGGCGGTCGCCTTCCTCGCCGTGCACCAGGCGCTGCTCGGGGTCTACCTGGGCTGCGTCTTCGCCCCGAACCACAAGGGCATGCTGATGGTGACGCCGGAGATGCGGCTGGACTTCCTGCGCCGCCAGGTGCTCACCTCGCGCAACGTGCGCGGCAACGCGGTGCTGGACTCGGTGATGGGCGGCCTCAACTACCAGGTGGAGCACCACCTCTTCCCCAGCATGCCGACCCCCGCGCTCGGGCGCGCCGCCCGGATCACCCGGGAGTTCTGCGCCGAGAAGGACATCCCGTACTACGAGACCGGCCTGCTCCGCTCGTACCGCGAGATCCTCACCCACCTCCACCGGACGGGCGAGCCGATCCGCTCCGGCGGCTGAAGGCGTTCCTCGGCCGTCCGGGTGCCGAGGGGGTGGGCGGGGGAGCGCTGCCGGGGGCCGGCCGGCGACGACCTCCGGGAGGGCAAGCGCACTCTGCTGCCGCCGAAGCCCGCTACCGACGCCCCTTCGCCGGCCGACGGGTCGGCCCGCGAGATGCTGTCGGACATCGCCAAAGCCGCTGCGTATCACAGGTACTGAGTACGCATCAGTAGTAACTCTTGCCCCGCACGGCTACTTTGGTACCAACGAATAGAACAGCGCTCTGGGGAGGACGAGATGGTTCGGTTGGCGGACAATCCGACGGTCGTGGTGGACGTACAGGTGGCCGCGCCGCCGGCGCGGGTCTGGGACCTGGTCAGCAACATCACCACGCCGACCAGGTTCGGCGGCGAGCTGTACGAGGCGGAGTGGCTGGACGGCGCCACCGGGCCGGAGGTCGGCGCGACCTTCGTGGGGCGCAACCGGGCTGAGCAGCTGGGGAGCTGGGAGACCGTCTCGCGGATCTCGGACTGTCGGCCGGGCCAGGCGTTCGGCTGGGAGGTCCGGGGACGCGACGGCGACTTCAGCCGGCCCGTGGCCCTCTGGCGGTTCGACCTGGAGCCCGCCGAGGACGGCACCCGGCTGCGCCAGTCGTTCGCCCTCGGGTCGGGCTCCTCGTACCTGCACGATCTCATCGCGTCCCACCCCGACCGCGAGGAGGAGATCGTGGACCTGCGGCTCGCCATGCTGGAGAAGGCCATGAAGGCCACCCTGGACGGCATCCGCGAGCTCGCGGAGTCCTGACACGCGAGCGGGGCGCGAGGTGATCCCGCGCGCCCCGCTTGTCGCTCAGCCCCTCAGCCGCGCGGCCGCGCGGCGAACGCCGCCGCCGCTCCCGGGTGCCGCCGGGCGGCGTCGGCGGAGATCTCCAGGTGCTCACACGGGCATCGGTGTACCGGTACAGCCGGGCGTCCGCCGGCCGGGCGCACACGTCCACCATGATCGAGGCGATGTGGATCACGGCTCCGGAGCTGGTCGGCCGGGCCGACTTCCTACTCCGGGGACCGCTACGGGATGTCGGCGACGGCGACGGTGGTGGAGCGGTCGTCGGCCTCGGCGAGGAGGGCGCCGCCCGGGGCCCAGAGGGCGGCGCCGCCGCAGCCGGTCCAGGGGCCGGAGGGACCGACGTGGTTGGCGAGGACAACGTGCAGGTTCGTGTCCTCGGCGATGGCCGGGTAGAGCGTGGCGCGCTCGTGGATGCCGTTGCCGGTGCCGTAGAGGGAGCTGGCGAGGTGGATCTCGCAGCCGTCGGCGGCGCCGCGCGCGGTGAGGTCCGGGAAGTGGTTGTCGAAGCAGGTGGCGAGGGCGAAGCGGTGGCCGTTGAGGGTGAAGCGGCCGTCCTGGTCACCGGGGGTGAAGATGCCCTGTTCGTTCTCGTAGAGGTGCTGCTTGAGGTAGGTGGTGAGGAGGTCGCCGTCGGCGTTGAAGACGTACGTGCCGATGGCGGGCAGGGGGCCGTCGGTGGGGACGGCGCAGTTGACGACGGTGGCGATTCCGGTGGAGCGGAGGGCTTCCAGGCGGGGGTCGTCCGGAGCGGTGTGGAGGGTGGGGTCGGCGGCCAGGGCGTCGAGTTCGTAGCCGGTGAGGGCGAGTTCGGGGAAGACGATCAGCTCGGCGCCCTGCGCACGGGCCTGTTCGGCGAGGGCCACGAGTTGCCGGACGTTGGCGGGGATGTCGGCGGGGACGCAGGAGAGCTGGGCGGCAGCGATCTTCATGGCGGCCAGGATGGCATGGGGGTGGAATGGGAAGTCGGCGGGGCCGACTTCCCATTCCGGGCGGGTCAGGCGTGGTGGTCGAATTCGCCGGCCTTGATGCCGTGGAGGAGGGCGGCGAGCGATGCGGGGGTGGTGCGGAGGGCGAGGTGGCCTTCGTCGGACTCGCGGAGTTCGACCAGCTCGCCGATGCTGCGAAGCTCAACGCATTCATTGCTTGAGGCGCTGTAGCTGGACTTTTGCCAGTCTGAGTTAGGCATGGGTGGACTTCATTTCCTTCATGACGGATCGGATGAACTCCCGCGATCGATCTTCGGAGAGTGCAGTGGCATCCAAGCTGGAGAAGATGGTGCGATGCTTGGCCAGATTGGCTGGTGAGTCAAAGAACAAGGCCCCTTGGGAGACGTCCATCTCGACGGTGTCCAGCTCGGGTACGGGTCCTTCAACGTAAGTCAGGTTCTCCCCGGCGCCCGGAAAGGTGTCAACGGCGAATGGCACCACTCGAACGGAGATCCCAGGCCGTTCGGAGTCATCCAGCAGGGCCGCGAGCTGCTCGATGAGCACCATCGGCCCCCCGAACTGCATCCGTAGCGCGGCCTCGTGGACGAAGGCCCGAAGCGGGGTGGTTCCAGATCGGACGAGTTCCTGTCGCTTGAGGCGGAAAGCTGTCCGCGTCTCGATCTCTTGTGAGGGCAGGGGAGGCACGATCCGCGCGAACACCGCTGATGCGTAAGCTCTGGTCTGGAGTAGGCCGGGCATGTAGACGGTGTTGCAGAAGGTGATCCTCTTGGCGTGGCCCTCAAGCTCTGCCACCTCAAGGAAGTCGATTGTCAGGGTACTGCGGTACTCCTCCCACCAGCCTTTTCCTCGCTCGGACGCCATGTTCGCCAGCGCTTCGATCAGTGGCTCGTTGGTACACATGCACACGGAAGCGATGGTCCGCAGCCGTTCGGCACTGATCCCGCTCTTGCCGCTCTCCATCTGCGTGATCTGAGCTGGTTGGATGCCGAGTTCGCGGGCCAGCTGGCTGCCGCCAAGGCCTGCTTGTTCCCGCATCCTCCGCAACTCGGCTCCCAGTCGTCGCTGGCGCAGGGTGGGGTTCGGTCGAAGGGCCATGACGTCCTCTCTGCGGGTCTGAGATCAGTGTGCCCCACGTTAGGGGGAAGCTCTTCGCGAGAGTCTCAAATTTCAGGTTGCGGTGCGCTATGGTCGTTCTCACAGCGATCCGACGGATCGTCAGTAACGCGCGCTGTCCGCACCGCAGAGCAGCCATGCCCATCTGCATGGCCTGGCTCACGGCGACGTGTGTCCGCCGGATCTTCCCTCTCAACCACGCCGGGAGAACTCCCATGCGTCAGTGCAACACGCCCTCGCTCACCCTCGCCAAGCAGTCCCTCCAGGACGCCATGACCCGCCTCGGGTGGCCCCCCTCGGGCACCTTCGACGCCGAACTCGCGCTCGGCGAGCTGATCGTGAACGCCTGGCGGCACGCCAACACCCCCGCGCCGGTCGTCCAGATCCTCTCCGTCACCACCAACACCCTCCGGGTCGGTGTCTCCGACGAGAGCCCGGTGCTGCCCGAGATGCGGCCCCTCGACCTCCTCGCCGAGTCCGGCCGGGGCCTCCAGCTCGTCGCCGCCCTCACCCACCGCTGGGGTGTCGACCCGCAGAAGCGCGGCAAGACCATCTGGTTCGAGCTGGACGCCGCCCGATGACCACCCGCCGCCGCCGGCCGATGCAGCCCACCGACCCCCGCATCCGCGCCTACACCGACGACCACATCCGCACGCTCCTCGCCGAACTCCAGGAGCGCGGACGTAAGTTCGGCCTCCTCTTCCCTTCCGCCGACATCGACCACACCCTCGACGGCCGCGTCCTCGTCCGCTTCAACACGGCCCCGGCCTCGACCCTCCTCAACCTCCTCGTCCTTCTCCTCGACGCCGACCGCGAGCGCCCGTGCGATTCCTGATCGGGGCGGCCTTCGCCTTCCTCCTCGCCCTCGCGTTCGCCACGGTCGCCCTGGGCGTCGTCACCGCCCTCAGGGTCGCCCCGCCCGACGAGGACGCCTGAGCGCGAGCAGCCGAAGAGGACCGTCACCGCCCCCGGCGGTCACGGCCCTGCTCCGCGGCTGTTCTGCCCGCCCCGCTCAGTTCTTCTTCTCGAAGCCCGCCAGCAGTCCGCGCGGGTCGAAGGTCACCCGGATCCGGGCGATCTTCCCGTTCTCCACGTGCATCCAGTTCGCCGTCGGCGCCGGCGGCGCGACCGTGGTGCACAGCTCGAACCAGGTGATCACCTCGTCCCCCTCCGCGACCCGCACCTTCACGTCGATCTTCTCCAGCACCTGGCCGAGCCCCTTCAGTCCGCCGAGCGCCTCCTCGATCCCGGACGCCGTGCCCAGGGCCCCGACGAAGTCGACGTCCTCGGCCAGCAGGCCCCGGAGGGTGTCGAAGTCGCCCGCCTCCCAGGCGGAGAAGTAGGTCTCGGCAAGCTCACGCGCAGTCTTCGTCGTCATGCCTCCATCCTCCGCCCGGGCCAGTCCATCGGTCCAACATATAGATCCGATCCCTGCTATCAGTACCAATGATGGGAGTGACGCAGTGTGGCGGCCGACGCTGAGCTCCCTCCAGGCGATGCCGAGCTTCCTCACGCTGAGTGAATGTCAGGTGAGGCCGTTTCGGTCACGCCAGGTCGGTAAGGCGCTCGGCAGCCGAAGTGTGAAGGAGGCGTGAAGTCGATGATCACCGAACAGCAGGCCCGCTCGCTGCTGCACCACCCCGTCCACGACGCGGAGGACAGCAAGATAGGCAAGGCGGACCACGTGTTCCTCTCCGACGTCACCGGCAAGCCGGAGTGGGTCAGCATCAAGACCGGGTGGTTCGGGACCAGCGAGTCGTTCGTGCCGATCCGCGATGCCCGGGTCGTGGACGACCACATCCAGGTCCCGTACCTGAAGGACAAGGTCAAGGACGCGCCGCTGGTGACCGTGGAGGACGGCGGCCACCTCCCCGAACGGGAGGAGCGCCGGCTCTGCCGGCACTACGGCCTGGCCTGGGACGAGGCCTGGAGAGCCGCCAACCAGCCCGGCAAGGGCGGCTGGGCACGCAGCGACGCCGGGACCACCGGTACCGGTACTGCCGCTGCCGCCCGGACCACCCCCGGCACCCCCGCCAGCACCGCCAGGCCGGGCGACCGCTCCGGTCGGGACGACGCGATGACCCGCTCCGAGGAGCAGATGCACGTCGGCGTCGAGCGGTACGAGACGGGCCGCGCCAAGCTGCACAAGTACGTCGTCACGGAGGAGGAGCAGCAGACCGTGCCGGTGCGGCACGAGGAGGCCCGTATCGAACGCGAGCCCATCACCGAGGCCAACCGGCGCGCCGCGATGTCCGGCGAGCCGATCTCGGAGGCCGAGCACGAGGTCACGCTGCACGCGGAGCGGCCGGTCGTGCACACCGAAGCCGTCCCGGTGGAACGGGTGCGGTTGGTGACCGAGGAGCACGTCGAGGAGAAGACCGTCACCGGCCGGATCCGCAAGGAGCGCATCGAGGCCGACCTGCCCGCCGATGCCGAACGGAAGATGCGCGGCAAGGAGGTCCGGGACGAGAGGATCCGGGGTGAGGGGATTCGGGGCGAGGACCGTCGCCGGTGACCGCACCCCGCTCGGCTGCCGCCACCCTGGCCGTCGCCACTCTGGCCGTCGCGGCCCTGGCCGTCGCCGCCCCGCGCGGCGACGGCCCAACCCGTCCGCGCCGTCCGCCGCATCTGCCGGGCTGATCCACCGGCCGTCGCATATCGTCACGGGTCATGGAGATGCACCAGCTGCGCTACTTCGCCGCCGTGGTCGACGAAGGGTCCTTCACGGCGGCCGCCAACCGCCTGCACGTCAGCCAGTCGGGCATCAGCACCCAGGTGGCCAAGCTGGAGCGCGAGTTGGGCCAGCAGCTGCTGGAGCGGTCCGGCCGGCGGGTCCGGCTCACCCCGGCCGGTGAGGCCGTCCTCCCGCTGGCGAAGAGCGCCCTGGCCACGCTGGACGCCATCCAGCACACCGCCGCCGAGTTCGCCGACGCCGTGCGCGGGCGCGTCCGGCTCGGCATGATCATGGGCTGCTCGATCCCGCCCTTCCTGGACACCGTCGCCGACCTCGGCCGTACTCACCCGGGCATCGACCTGAGCCTGCACGAGGGGCACTCCGACCTCCTCCGGTCCCAGGTCCTGTCCGGTTCCCTCGACCTCGCCCTGATCGGCTTCGCGGGCGAGGCGGACCCGGGCCTGGACGTCGACGTCGTCGTCGACGAACGGATCGTCGCGGCCGTCCCGGTCGGGCACCCGCTCGACCGCACGGAGCTGAAGCTCGCCGACCTCCGGCCCGAGAAGGTCCTCTGCCTCTCCCCGGGCACCGGCCTCCGCGCCGCCTACGAGGACTCCTGCCGCCGGCTCGGCCTCGAACCGCGCGTGGACATCGACGCCAGTTCCCCCCTCGCGCTGCTCCGCCTCGCCGAGCGCGGCGCCGGGGTCGCCGTGCTCAGCGCATCCTCCGTCGGCGGCGCCGGCCTGCGGGCCGTCCCGATCACCGACGCGGCGACGTACGCCAAACTCGGCCTGGTCGCCCGGCGCGACCAGCACTCCCCGGCCGTCCGGCTGCTCAGGGCCAAGCTCCTCGCGGCGCTGAGTGGTTCTCCCGACTGACCGGACTCAGGAGCAGTCGGTGGACGTCAGCGAAGGCCGAGGATCCGCCGAAGGCCCCGGGGTAGCCCGGACTACCGGGAGCCCGCCACGGGGCGCGACTTGTAGAAGGACTCCTCCAGGTAGGCGGCCTCGTGCGGCCGGTAGGGCTCCTCCAGGTAGGCGGTCTCGTCCTTGTCGAGTTCGACGTCCACCGCGGCGACCGCGTCGGCCAGCTGGGCCGGCTTGGTGACCCCCACGATGGGCGAGGTCACCGTCGGGTTGCGCATGACCCAGGCCAGGGCGACCTGGGCCGGGGACAGACCCCGCTTGCCCGCGATCTCGTGGACGCGATCGGCCACTGCCTGGTCCTCGTCGCTGTACAGGATCCTGCCGCCCTCGTCGGTCTCGGCACGGGCCGTGGCGGCGTCCCGGGCCCGCGTCAGCCTGCCCCGCGCCAGCGGGCTCCACGGGATCACGCCGATGCCCTGGTCGGCGCAGAGCGGGAGCATCTCCCGCTCCGCTTCTCGGTGGATGAGGTTGTAGTGGTCCTGCATCGACACGAACCGGGTCCAGCCGTTCAGGTCAGCCAGGTACAGGGCCTTGGTGAACTGCCAGGCGTGCATGGAAGAGGCCCCGAGGTAGCGGACCTTCCCGGACCTGACCGCGTCGTGCAGTGCTTCGAGGGTTTCCTCGATCGGGGTGTCGTAGTCCCAGCGGTGGATCTGGTAGAGGTCGATGTAGTCGGTCCCCAGTCGCTTCAGGGAGGCGTCGAGCTCGGCGAAGATCGCCTTGCGGGACAACCCGGCGCCGTTCGGGCCGGGACGCATCCGCATCCAGACCTTGGTGGAGAGAACGACCTCCTCGCGCCGGGTGAAGTCCTTGACCGCCTGGCCGACGATCTCCTCGCTGCTTCCGGCGCTGTACCCGTTGGCCGTGTCGAGGAAGTTGACGCCGCCCTCGATGGCCTGCTTGATGATGTCCCGGCTGGCGTCCGCGCCCAGCGACCAGGGCTCGCCGCCCCGGTCCGGCTCGCCGAAGCTCATGCAGCCGAGGGCGATGGCGGAGACTTCCAGCCCGGTTGTTCCGAGTTTGACGTATCGCATGCCTCCGAACCTAGGAGTTCAAGTGCGTTCTAGCGCAAGCTCGGAGGCGCGGAGCTCGTGGTCCCGCGACGGCGAACCGCCCTCGCGCGGCGCGTCTCAGGCCTTCCACCGCGGGTCGCGCCCGGAGGCGGCCAGCGCCCTCTCCCACGCCGGGGCGTCGTCCGGCACGGAAACCGTCTCCGCGAACCCCGCGTACCGGCGGTACAGTTCGGCGTTCTCCTCGACGATCTCGCCGACCACCAGCGCGAGTTCGTCGTCGACCTCGATCTCCGCGCCGACCGCCCGGGCCACGTCCCAGCCGTGCAGCACCAGTTCGATGATCAGCATCCGGGCGATGCCCACCGCCGGAACGGGCGACCCGCCCAGGTCGACGTCCCCCTCCCAGGCGGCCGGCTCGCCCCAGGCCGCCACCGCGCGCTCCAGCTGGGCCGCGTACGCGGAGCGCCAGTCGGCGTCGGCCGTGAAGTCGCGGGAGCTCAGCGCCTCGGGCAGCTCGGTGCGACGGGCCCGGTGCTCCAGGCCGTGGGAGGTGTAGAGCACCCAGTGGTTGATCAGCGCCCGGGTGTCGAACTCCCCGCAGGGCGTCGGAGCGTCCAGCCGGGCCCCGGCCGGAACGGCGGCGGCGACGGCGGACGCCACGGCGGCGGCACGGGCGAGGAACGGGTGCATCGGGTGAACGTTCATGCTCGGATCGTCCTTGAGGCCGTGCCGTGGGGTCTTGAACAAACGCGACACCACCGCAGAGGCGTCGGCTGAGTGGCACCACTGGCCCGGCGCACTAGCCTGGCCGCCATGGGCTCCTCCGAATCCGATCTCGGCCGAGGCGTGCTGCATCCCGCCCGGGCGGCCGAGCTGATCGATGTCGAACGGCTCGTGCCGGAACCCGCCGTGGCGCGGTTCGTGGAGTTCTACTGGCTGGTGCGCTGGGACCTGACCGGCCACCCGCCGTACGAGCAGAAGGTGTTGGCCCACCCGAACGTCCACCTCGTCTTCGAGGCCCCTCGGGCGCGCGTCTACGGGGTTGACCGTTCGCTGTTCGTCCGACGCCTGGAGGGCGCCGGGCACGTGCTCGGGGTGAAGTTCCGCCCCGGCGCCTTCCGGCCCTTCGCCGGGCACCCGGTGGGCGACCTCGCCGACCGCACGGTCCCCGCCGCCGACTACTTCGGGCCCGGGGCGGACCGGATCAACGCTCGGATCCTCGACGAGCCGACGGCCGAACCGGTCGACGAATTCCTCCGCGCCCGTCTTCCCGCGCCCGACCCGGTGGCCGAGGAGGTCGCCGCCATGGTGGAGCGGATCACCGGCTCCCCGGACCTCTGCCGGGTGGACGAGCTGGCCCGCGAGCTGGGCGTGTCCGTCCGCGGCCTCCAGCGGCTGTTCGCCGAGTACGTCGGCGCCTCACCCAAGTGGGTGCTGCGGCGCGCCCGGCTGCACGAGGCCGCCGAACGCGCCGCGAAAGAGGGAAAGTTGGACCTGGCCGCGCTCGCCGTGGAACTCGGCTACGCCGACCAGGCCCATCTCACCCGGGACTTCACCGCAGCGGTCGGCGTGTCCCCGGCCCGCTACGCGGGTTCGACGTGAATCAGGCCGTCGCCGCCGCAGCTGCCGCTTCGGCGGCGGCCCGGCCGCGGGCACTGGCCCGCTTGGCGTAGGTCATCGTCCAGTACACCAGCCCGCCGATCACCGCGTACGGAAGGATGTTGTTGATCGTCACCACGGTGCCGTGCGACAGGGTGTAGACGAACGCGATCCGCAGCACGGCCTCCAGCACGAACGCGACGCCCCACACGAGGGTCAGGTTGCGCTGGACCTTGCGGAAGCCCTCGTACTGCCACATCGAGTTCCACCAGGAGATCATCTCCGGGGTGCCGTCGGTGGCGAACTTGCGGCCGAAGTAGAACATGATCGGCTTCGGCGCGGCCAGCGAGACCAGGTAGAGCACGCCGAGCAGGCCGGAGACGAAGGAGTCCTTGGCCAGCAGCATCTTCGGGTCGGTCGGGCCGACCAGCGCGACGACCAGGGTCAGGCCGACGAAGGCCAGCGAGACGACGGCGAACTCGTCGATCCGGCGGTGCCAGGCCAGGTAGATGACGGTGTCGACCACCGGGCCGAGGCCGGAGAGCAGGATGGCGGTCGACTCGCTGTAGCCGTGGTCGTGCAGCTGGTTGTAGATCATGATCGGGGCGACCACGTTGAACGCGATGCTGATCAGCCAGCCGAGCGCGGCGGCCTTCCCCTTGCGGTCGGGAGCGGTCGGAGCTACCGAAGTTGACATGGTGTTGGTCCCCCGGGTGAAAGTTGTGTGACGGGCGGCGCCATTGTTGCGGAAGTGCCGGCCGGCCGCACAACCCGGGTATGTCGACTTGTCGTCGGTGGACCGCCTAGGCCCCGAGGAAGCGCTGCAGCTCGTCCAGCATGAAGTTGGCGCCGGTGTACCCGATGCCCTGGAACCAGAGCTGGTCGTCCACCGGGAACGCCCGGTGCGCCTTGACCGCGCCGAGCGCCTGCCACCCCGGGCTCGCCAGCGCCGCGTCGGTGCCCGCCTTCGCCGGGTCGCCGTACGTCGCGTACAGCAGCAGGTCGCCGTCCGCCTTGGCGAGCTGGTCGAGCGGGATCTCGAAGTCCGACTGGTCGACGTTCTGCGCGTCCGGCCGCCCCACCTCGGCGTCCGTGAGCACGATCCCGGGGAAGCTCTGCCGCCCGAACAGCCGGATCCCGCCGCCCTCGACGAACCGCACCAGACTCACCCGGCGCCCCGACAGCTTCGCCGCCGACAGCGCCTGCACCACCTGACCCGCGTGCTTCTGGTACGCGGCGACGAAGGCCCCCGCGGCCGCCACCCGGCTCAACGCCTGGGCGTGCAGCTGGAAGTTCGCCTTCCAGGGCGCCCCGGTGGTCTGGGTGAGCACGGTCGGGGCGATCCCGCGCAGCTGCTCGTACCGGTCCCCGTCGCGGGCCTGGTTGGAGAGGATGAGGTCCGGCCGCAGCGCCCGTACGGCGTCGAGGTCGGGCGCGCCGGCCGGGCCGACCCGCCGGATGCCCGCGGTGCGGGAGGCCGGCCAGTAGTCGGGGAAGCGGGTGTCGGCGGCCGGGAGCGCGGCGCCCACCGGGGTGACGCCCAGGGTCAGCGCGGAGTCCAGCACGTCGGTGTCCAGGACGACCACCCGCTGCGGCTCGCCGGGCACCAGCACCGGGCCGTTCGCGGCGTTCACCGTCACCGGTGGTGGCGGGGTGGGGGAGGGCGTCCCGCTCGTCTCGAAGCCGTCCGGGGTGGGCGGCTGCGGCCCTCCGGAGGAGGACGTGCACGCCGTGAGCGCGGCCCCGCCGAGGCCGGCGAGGAACGTACGGCGGGCGATCCGGGGCATCGGCGGGTCCTCGGGCGTGAGGGTGCGGGGGCGCGTCGATTATGTCCGAGATCGGACGTGAAGTTCCGTCAAGCCCCGGCGGTGTCCACGGTGTCCACGGTGCCCGCTGCTTGCGCGGCTCGCTCCCCCGCCGTCCACGGAGCGCCCGGGACGACCAGCGGGGTGCCCGTCACCGGGTCCGGCACCACCACCGAGTCCATCCCGAACACCTCCCGCACCAGCTCCGCCGTCACCACCTCCCCGGGCGCGCCCTCGGCGACCACCCGGCCGTCCCGCATCGCCACCAGGTGGTCGGCGTACCGGGCGGCCTGGTTGAGGTCGTGCAGCACGGCGACGACCGTCCGGCCGCGCTCCACGTTCAGCCGGCGCACCAGGTCCAGCACCTCCACCTGGTGGGCGATGTCCAGGTAGGTGGTCGGCTCGTCCAGCAGCAGGATGTCGGTGCCCTGGGCGAGCGCCATTGCGATCCAGGCGCGCTGGCGCTGGCCGCCGGACAGCTCGTCCATGCTGCGCTCGGCCAGCTCCGCCGTGGAGGTGCGCTCCAGCGCCTCGGCGACGGCCGCCTCGTCCTCCGGCGACCACTGCTGCCACCAGCTCTGGTGCGGCTGGCGGCCGCGCGAGACCAGGTCCGCCACCGAGATGCCCTCCGGTGCGGTCGGCGACTGCGGCAGCAGGCCCAGCCGCTGGGCGATCCGCTTGGTCGGGATCCGCGCCAGCTCCTCGCCGTCCAGCAGCACCGCGCCGCGCACGGGCTTCAGCAGCCGCCCGAGGGCCCGCAGCAGCGTCGACTTGCCGCAGGCGTTCGGGCCGACGATCACCGTCACCCGGCCGTCCGGGATGCTGACGTCCAGCCCCTCGACGACCGTGCGCGCCTCGTAGGCCAGGGTGAGGCCCCGGGCCTCCAGGCGGTGTGCGGTCATCAGGAGCCTCCACGGCGGGATCGGATCAACAGCCACATCAGGTACGGCGCGCCGACCATGCCGGTCACCACGCCCACCGGCAGCTCGGTCGGGGCGAGCAGACGCCGGGCGATCAGGTCGGCGAGCACCACGACCAGGGCGCCGGTCAGCGCCGAGCACAGCAGCGGGATCTGCGCCGACCGGGCCAGCCGCAGGGCGATCTGCGGGGCCATCAGCGCCACGAAGTCCACCGGCCCGGCGGCGCCCGCCCCGCAGGAGGCCAGCACGATGCCCAGCAGCGCCATGCCCAGGCGGATCCGGTCCAGCCGCAGGCCGAGGCCGACGGCGGTCGCGTCGTCGAAGGAGATCGACCGCTGGGCGCGCGCCGCCCACAGCGCCAGCGGCAGGGCCGCCAGCAGGACCCAGGCCAGCCAACCGGCCCGGTCGTAGCCGGCGCCGTTCAGGCTGCCGGTCATCCAGACCTTCGCGGCCTGCGCCTGGAAGCCGTCGCCCTTGGTGAGGAACACCGAGGTCAGCGAGGACAGCGCCACGCTGATCCCGATCCCGATCAGCACGAAGCGCTGGGCGTGCAGCCCGCGCCGCCAGGCCAGCGCGTACACCAGCAGCCCGGCCGCCAGCCCGCCGCCGACCGCCGCGTACGGCGCCTGCCCGGTGGAGCCGACCACCCCGTACGCCAACAGCCCGACCACGGTCGCGGTCGCGCCCCAGGTCACGCCCACCACGTCGGGGCTGGCCAGCGGATTGCGGGCGACGGTCTGGAACAGCGCCCCGGCCAGCCCCAGCGCCGCGCCGACCATCAGCCCGACCACCACGCGCGGCAGCCGGAACTCCCCGACCACCAGCTCGTCCGGACTCGGCTGCCCCAGCACCACCCTGACCACCTCGCCGGGCGAGACGGTCGACTCGCCCAGGCACAGCGAGGCCACCACGGTCACCGCCAGCGCGAGGAGCAGCCCTCCGGCGGCGAGCGCCGAGCGCCGGTGCAGCAGGAAGGAGGCGCGCCCCGCCCGGACGACGGAGTACCCGCGCAGGGCGACGGTGGTCACGCGGCCACCACCTTGCGGCGGCGGACCAGGGCGACCAGGACCGGCACCCCCACCAGGGCCGTCATCACGCCCGCCGGGACCTCCGAGGGCGGGAACAGCACCCGTCCGAGCGTGTCGGCGAGCAGCAGCAGGGCCGGGCCGAGGACGGCGGAGAAGGCCAGGATCCAGCGGTGGTCGGCGCCGGCCACGGCGCGGGCGGCGTGCGGGACGGCGAGGCCGATGAAGGCGATCGGGCCGGCCGCCGCGACCGCCGAGCCGGTCAGCACGGTGGCGCCGAGCGCGCCGACCGCCCGGACGACGCCGGTCCTCGCGCCCAGGCCCTTCGCGGTGTCCTCGCCGAGCGCCAGCGCGTCCAGTCCGCGGGCCACCGCCACCACCAGCAGGGTGCCGACGGCCAGGAAGGGCAGCAGCTGCCAGGCCACGTCCGCCGTCCGGCCGGAGAGCGAGCCGACGTGCCAGAACCGGAACTGGTCCATGGTGGCCGCGTCGGTGGTGAGCACCAGGGTGTTGAGCGAGGCGATGAAGGCGGACATCGCCGAGCCGGCCAGCGCCAGCTTGATCGGCGTGGCCCCGCCCCGGCCGCGCCCGGCCAGGCCGTACACCAGCACGGTGGCGAGCACGGCGCCCGCGAAGCCGAACCAGACGTACCCGGTCAGCGTGGCGACCCCGAAGCCGGAGATGGCGACCACCACGCCCGCCGCCGCACCCTGCGAGACGCCGAGGATGCCCGGGTCGGCGATCGGGTTGCGGGTCAGGCCCTGCATCACGGCCCCGGCCAGGCCGAGCGCCGCGCCGACGGCCAGCCCGACGACCGTCCGCGGCACCCGCAGCTCGCGGACCACCACGGCGTCGGCGGAGTCGCCGCCGTGCAGCAGCGCGCTGATCGTCCCGGAGAGCGGCACGTCGCGGCTGCCCACCGCCAGGCTCAGCAGCACCGCGACGGCCAGAACGGCCAGTGCGGCGGCGAGCCACAGGATCCGGTGACGGGGTGTCCGCCGCTCGCCCGGTGGTGCGGTGGTGTCGGTCATGGGGCCTCTCCGCAGACAACTCCGGTACACCTGAGTTCCCTCTCGGAGGCGGGGCAAATCGCCTCGTCGCCCCTTCGGTAGCCTGACGGCATGCCTGCGACCTCAGCCGCCCCGCTCACCGTCGGCTTCGACCTCGACATGACGCTGCTGGACACCCGGCCGGGCATCCACGCCACCTACCGGGCGCTGTCCGCCGAGACCGGCGTCCACATCGACGCGGACCTGGTGGTCACCCGGCTCGGCCCGCCGCTGCTGGAGGAGATCCGCAACTGGTTCCCCGAGGCCGAGGTGGAGCGGGCCGCGAAGCGCTACCGCGAGCTCTACCGCGACCACGCCTTCGCCCCGACCGTGCCGCTGCCCGGCGCCCTCGCCGCCGTCGAGGCGGTCCGCGCCCACGGCGGCCGGGTCGCGGTGATCACCGGCAAGTACGAGCCGAACGCCCGCCTCCACCTGGAGCACGCCGGGCTGGAGGCCGACACCGTGATCGGCGACCTGTGGGCGGAGACCAAGGGCGAGGCGCTGCGGGCGAACGGCGCGGGCATCTACGTCGGCGACCACCTCGGCGACATCGTGGGCGCCCGGCACGCCGAGGCGGTCGCGGTCGCCGTGGCCACCGGCCCGTACGGCGAGGAGGAGCTGCGCGCCGCCGGCGCGGACGTGGTGCTGGCCGACCTCACCGGCTTCCCGGAGTGGCTCGACCGGCATCTCGTCGGTCAGGTCTAGGCGTGGTCCAGGGCTGCCCTACGGCTGCTGGGGCTCCAGCCGGCGGCGCTGCGCCCGGGCGTTCAGGAACAGCCCGGTCAGCGCGGCCAGGAACCCGGCCGGCATCAGCATGCTCAGCCAGTACATGGCCGTCGGCAGCGGCGTGAGGTGCAGGAACAGCGGGACGAAGGTGACCAGGGTGGCGAGCGCGCCCAGGGCGAAGACGACCGTCCCCGCCTTGACGTACACGTCGCCGGGATCGGCGCTCTGGCTGCTCACGTCCGCTCACTCCTCGGGGCTGCGCCGGGCCGCCCGGTGCGGGCCCCAGTCTGCGCCGTCCAGTCTGGCAGAAGGCCCGGGGCGGCGGCCCACCGGAGCGGCTCGGTCACGTTGCGCAGTTTCCCGGCAGCGATGCGTTTTGATCCCTGCTGGGCGGGGGTATGCACGGGGTGCCGAGGGGCGCTACAGGTGCGTCCCGTGTCCTCAGACCCGGGGGTGTGAGCCGATGGACAGCGCGGAACCGCGCCCCGGCCGTGCCAGTACCGGGTCGCCCGTGACCGCGAGATCCCCGCGCCACCGTCGCCCCTGGTGGGCCTCGGAACGCCGATCCGTCGCGGAACGCGGATGAGGCAGTGACGGGCCGTTAGTCTGCTCCCGACAACGCACCGGCCGTGAGCGCCCGCGGGCGCCGAGTCGAGGTCGGCCGTGTTTTTCCACCCCACCCAGTGATCCCCGGGCAGGTCCGGGATCCCTCACACCCATTCGAGGACTGTTCGAGATGCCCACCGGCCAGGTCAAGTGGTTCAACGAGACGAAGGGCTTCGGCTTCCTGTCGCGCGACGACGGTGGCGACGTCTTCGTCCACACCAAGGCGCTGCCCGCCGGTGTCACCGTGCTGAAGCCGGGCCAGCGGGTCGAGTTCGGCGTGGTCGCCGGGCACCGCGGGGACCAGGCGATGGCCGTGCAGCTGCTGGACGCACTGCCCTCGGTGGCCGCCGCCCAGCGCCGGAGCGCCGACGACATGGCGCCGATCGTCCAGGACCTGATCACCACCCTGGACGCGGTGCTCCCCGGCCTCCAGCGCGGGCGCTACCCGGCCAAGCCGACCGGCCAGAAGCTGGCCGGCCTGCTGCGCGCGGTGGCCGACCAGTTCGACGTCTGACCGGCCCCGGGACGTCCTAGGACGGGAACGCGAGCGCACCCGGGTCGAGCGGGGGGACCAGACCCTCGGCGGCGGCCCGGGTGAGCAGCGCGCGGACGGCTCCGTAGCCCTCCTCGCCGAGGTCGGCGGTGAACTCGTTGACGTACAGCCCGATGTGCTGGTCGGCCACGGCCGGGTCCATCTCCTGGGCGTGCGCCAGCACGTACTCCCGGCTGGCCGAGGGGTCCGCCCAGGCCTGCCGGACCGAGGCGCGGATCGTCGCGGCCAGCTCGCGCAGCCGCTCGGTGCCCAGTGAGCGCCGGGCGACGATCGCGCCGAGCGGGATCGGCAGGCCGGTCTCCGCCTCCCAGGCCTCGCCCATGTCGGCCAGGCTGTGCAGCCCGTACTGCTGGTACGTGAAGCGGGCCTCGTGGATGACCAGGCCCGCGTCCACCCGGCCGTCCCGGACGGCGGGCATGATCTCGTGGAACGGCAGGACCACGATCTCGCCGAAGCCGCCCGGCACCGCCCGCGCCGCCCAGAGCCGGAACAGCAGGTAGGCGGTGGAGCGCTCGGACGGCACCGCGACCGTCCTCCCGGCGAGCTCCGCGGGGGAGCCGACGCCCGGCAGGGTGAGCACCAGCGGGCCGCAGCCGCGCCCGAGCGCGCCGCCGCAGGGCAGCAGGGCGTACTCCTCCAGGACCCAGGGCAGTGCGCCGTAGCTGATCTTCAGCACGTCCAGCTCGCCGCGCTCGGCCAGGCCGTTGGTGACGTCGATGTCGGCGAAGGTCACCTCGGGGGCGTCCGCCCCGGGGACCTCGCCGTGCGCCCAGGCGTGGAACACGAAGGTGTCGTTCGGGCAGGGCGAGTACGCGATGCTCAGCCGTTCAGCCACGGCCGGCCTCCTCGATCAGTTCTCGGACGGGCAGGGCCGCGAAGGCCCGCTCCAGAGCGGCCAGCGCCTCGCCGATCCGCCAGGCGGCCCGGTCGCGCGGGCCCACCGGGTTGGACACGGTGCGCAGCTCGACGACCGGCACGCCGTACCGGGCGGCGGCCTCGGCCACGCCGAAGCCCTCCATCGCCTCGGCCGCGGCGCCCGGGTGACGGGCGGCCAGCGCGGCGGCCCGCTCGGCGCTGCCGGTGACGGTGGAGACGGTCAGGACCGGTCCGGTGACGGCGTCGACGTCCCGGGTGCCGAGGGCCTTCACGGCCAGCGCGACGGCGGCCGGGGGCGGGGTGTGCCGGACGGTGCCGAAGCCCAGCTCGGTGACGTCGGCGAAGCCCTCCGGGGTCTCGGCGCCGAGGTCGGCGGCGACGATCGCGTCGGCCAGCACGGTGGCGCCGACCGGCGCGTGCGGGGCGAAGCCGCCGGCGATCCCGGCCGAGGCGACCAGGCCGTACGGGCGGACCGCCAGGGCGGCGGAGGCGGCGGCCGCGGCGGCGGCCGGTCCGACGCCGGCGGCCAGGACGTCCACCGGCGCGCCGGTGGAGCGGTGCAGCACCCCGCCGGGCAGCGGCACGGCCTCGGCCCCGCCGGGCAGACCGCGCAGCACCGCCTCGGCCTCCGCCGGGACCGCGACGACGACGAGCAGCCGGGCCCGTCCGGGGCCCGGCTGCCCGGGGTGCGCGTCGGCGACGTGCGCGGTCATCGCGGGAGCGTCAGCTGTTGCCGGCGTCCGTGGCGTTCTTGCCGTTCAGCTGGAAGTACCAGACCGCGATCGGGGCCTCGGCCTTCTTGTCGATCTCGACCACCGTGACCAGGGTGTGGCCGCTGGCGTTCAGCACCGAGCCGGCCGTCTGGAGACCGGAGAAGGTCGGGCCCTGGGCGTACGAGAACAGGCTGGTCTGCCCGCCCTGGGAGGACGAGCCGCCGTTGGTGGAGGCCCACCAGCCGGTCTTCGCCACGTTCGGGCTCACGCCGACACCGATCCGGTCGCTCGGCACCACGTCGGAGGACGGCAGCGAGCCGTCCTTCAGGGCCTTCGTGGCGTTGGCCTTGCACTGGTCCTGCTGGTCGTCGGTCAGCGGGCTGCCGCCGTTCCAGCAGAACGGGTCCGCGGCCATCGACGTGGTGCCGACCGTCAGGGTGGCCCGGTGGCTGTTGTGCTCGGTCTGGCCGGCGGCGATCGCGACGGAGGTGCCCACCGTGGCGGCACCGACCACGACGACGGCGCCGAGGGCGGCGATGACACGGGTATTGAGGCTCATGCGTCAGAATCTACCGGGCCCGGCCGATCACGCTACGCGGGGGTCGGCCACCGCGTGTTGCCCGTCACCCCGTTCCAGCCGGGTCCACGCGGGTTCAGGCCACCCGGGGCGCGGTCGGGTGCCGCCGCAGACCCAGCCGCAGCAGCGAGTGGCCCGTCCACACCAGCACCAGGCCGACCACCGCGGCGGCGATCGACAGCCCCAGCACGCCGTTCAGCGGCAGCACGATGCCGACCCCGCCGCCCGCCACCCAGGACAGCTGCATCAGCGTCTCCGAACGGGCGAACGCCGAGGTCCGCACCGCCTCCGGGACGTCCCGCTGGATCAGCGCGTCCAGCGCCAGCTTGCCCAGCGAGGCCGCCATCCCGGACACCCCGGCGACCAGGACCACCGTCACCACGCCGTACCAGAGCGCGGCCGCCGCCGTCGCACAGGTCGCCAGCAGCAGCATCGCGGTGACCGTCGCCTCCGGGCCGCGGGTGCGCAGCCAGGAGCCGAGCACCGAGCCCAGCGCGTTGCCCGTCCCGGCCGACAGCGCCACCAGGCCCAGCGCCAGGGTGGGCCGCAGGCCGCCGATCGGGTCGGTGCGCAGCAGGAAGGCCAGGAAGAACACCAGGAAGCCGACCAGCCAGCGCATCCCGGACATCGCCCGCAGCGCCAGCACCACCGACGGGCCGACGGTGCGCAGCGAGGCCTTCACCTTCGGGGGCTTGTGGTGGATCAGGTGGGAGCCCTCGCCCTCGCCGGGCAGGTCGGCGTGCAGCACGGCCCGCTGCTCGCCCTTGGCCGAGTCGACGGTGTGCGGCAGGTGGAAGGCCATCAGGGTGCCGATCACGAACACCAGGAAGGCGCCGCGCAGCGGCCAGCCCGGCCCGATCAGGTGCAGGCCCCCGCCCACCCCGGCCGCCACGCCGGTGGCCAGCAGCCCGGCCAGGGTGACCCGGGAGTTCGCCTTCACCAGGGAGAGCCGTCTCGGCAGCAGCCGGGGCACCACGACGCTGCGCACCACCCCGTACGCCTTGGACGCCACCAGGACACCCAGCGCCTCCGGGTAGAGCGCGATGCCGCCGCCGGAGATCACCCCGGCCATCGTCCAGGCGAGGACGGCCCGGGCCAGCATCGACGTCGCCATGGCGGCCCGGCGGCCGTGCGGCAGCCGGTCCAGCAGCGGGCCGATCACCGGCGCGAGCAGGGCGAACGGGGCCATCGTGATCAGCAGGTACAGGGCGACCCGGCCGCGGGCCTCGCCGGTCGGCACGGAGAAGAAGATGGTGGAGGCCAGCGCGATGGTGATCAGCATGTCGCCGAAGGAGTTCAGCGCGTGCAGCTCGATCAGCTTCGCCAGGCCCGACTCGCCGGCGCCCTCGGCGGAGGTGGCCCGGCGGATCCGGCGGCCGGTGCCGTGCACCAGCTTGCCGGTGCGCAGGCCGACGGCGGAGGCGGTGCGGACCAGGAAGTGCCGGCGCGGCTCGGGGGACTCCTCGGACAGGCCCTCCTCCTCCGGCGGACCCGGCGGACCCGGCGAACCCGGCGGAGCGGAGGCCGCCGACGGGGTCTCCAGGACCACCGGTGTCTCCGGCCGGGCGGACTTCTCCAGGCTGACCCGGGCGGTGGACGCCCCGTCACCGTCCGCCGACTGCGGTTCGCCCGCAGCGGGGACATGAGGCTGCTGTCGCGGCGCGGCGTCCGCCTCGTCGGGGCCGCCGGCCTGCGAGGCGCGCACTGCGTGCTGCGACGGGTCGTCGTCCGCCACAAGCCCATCCTGCCCCAGATTCGCCGCGGTAACGCGGGATTCGGATCCGCTCGGCGCGGCCTCCGGAGCGGTCGGCTCCGCCCCGGACTGTGCCGGGGCACCGACCGGCGGGTAGCCTGCCCCAGGGTCCCGCCCGCCGGGGCGCAGGGGCGCCGGCAGGCCGGACGAGCGGCGCGGCCGGTACCCGCGGCGGCCCCGGGTCGCGCAGAATGGACGAGGGACTACCGAGCCGCGACGGAGAAGGCAACACGCCGTGGGCGACAGAAGAACTGGGAGAGAATCGACGCCGTGAGTGCTGCGATGCGAAGCCGTACCCCCGACCGGCTCTGTGCCGAGGCCGTCGAACTCGCCCGCCAGGCTGCCGAGGAGGCCGTCGGACCGGAGGCGGTCGGGCCGCACCTGGGTGTGCAGGCCGACGCCGACCGCGTCGTCACCCACAGCTTCGAGTGCCTGGACGCGGCCTACCGCGGCTGGCACTGGGCGGTCACCGTTGCCCGCGCGCCGCGCGCCAAGAACGTGACGCTGGACGAGGTCGTGCTGCTGCCCGGCCCGGACGCCGTGCTGGCGCCGGAGTGGGTGCCGTGGAGCGAGCGGCTGCGCCCGGGCGACATGGGCCCCGGCGACCTGCTGCCCACCGGTGCCGACGACCTGCGGCTGGAGCCCGGCTGGAACGGCGACGACGAGCCCGCGCCGAACTCCGCGGTCGCCCTCGCGGCCGAGGAGGACGTGGTCGTCACCGACCCGCACGTCCAGCCCGCCCCGGCCCGCGCCCAGATCAACGCGGTCGCCGAGGAGCTCGGCATGGGCCGCAGCCGGGTGCTCTCCCGGCTCGGCCTCCACCTGGCCGCCGACCGCTGGGAGAAGGCGCACGGCCCCCAGACCCCGATGGCGCAGGCCGCCCCGGCCGCGTGCAGCAGCTGCGGCTTCCTGATCCCGATCGGGGGCTCGCTCGGGCAGGCCTTCGGCGTGTGCGGAAACGAGTTCGGTCCGGCCGACGGGCAGATCGTCTCCTTCGCGTACGGGTGCGGTGGCCACTCCGAGGCGGCCGTCATCCCGGCCCCGCCGGCGCCGTCCGAGCTGATCCTGGACGAGCTGGTGGTCGAGCCGCTGCAGCTCCACCCGGACCGCGCCTCCGGCTCGGTCGAGCCGGACGCCCCGGCGGAGGAGCTCGGCCACTCCTGATCACTCCTCGCGGCCCGTCCCACTGAACCGGTGGGGCGGGCCGCGGCGTTCCTCCGGGTAGGGGCGCCCGCCCGCCGCGGGGCCCCCGGCCCTCCCGCCCGTCCCTGGGGACCCCCCAGCCCACGGCCGGCGGCAAGGGCGGGCCGTCGGACCGGCCGGTGGGGTGCCGGCCGACGGCCGCC
The DNA here is from genome assembly GCF_055584725.1 of Kitasatospora sp. NPDC101108. Taxonomy (NCBI): domain Bacteria; kingdom Bacillati; phylum Actinomycetota; class Actinomycetes; order Kitasatosporales; family Streptomycetaceae; genus Kitasatospora; species Kitasatospora sp. NPDC101108. The sequence goes on along the minus strand of NZ_JBVJLM010000003.1, from coordinate 618,062 downwards.
GCCGCTGCCCCGCCGCCCTTCCCGTTCGCCGTACCGCGCCCGCGGAATCCTCACCACGGCCCCCGTCGGAGCGGGGCGTGGTCGGGAGCAGTCAGTGGGGCAGGGAAGAATGCCCTACGACGTACAGGGCGGCGGAAGGCGGCAGGTCCCGTGGAACCTCGGATCATCGGCAGCGGCGCGGACGAGCACCTCGCGGACGCGTTCGGGAGCGCCGTGCTGCGCCGGCGGGTGCTGGACGCCTGGGCCGCCTCGCCGGCCCGGTTCCGGGAGGACGCCAACGCCGAGGAGGAGCTGGCGCTCGGCGGCTACCGGGACCGCCTGGTGGTCGAGTTGGCGCAGAACGCGGCCGACGCGGCGGTACGGGCCGGGCACGGCCCCGGGCGGCTGCGGCTGACCCTCGCCGACGGCGTGCTGGCCGCCGCCAACACCGGCGCCCCGCTGGACGCGGCGGCCGTCGAGTCGCTGTCCACCCTGCGCGCCTCCTCCAAGCGCGGCGAGGAGCCCGCCGTCGGCCGGTTCGGCGTCGGCTTCGCCGCCGTCCTCGCCGTCACCGACGAGCCGGCCGTGCTCGGCGCCGCGGGCGGGGTGCGCTGGTCGCTGGGCGAGGCCCGGGCGCTCGCCGCGGCACAGCCCGCGCTGGCCGACGAACTGCGGGCCCGGGACGGCCACGTGCCGCTGCTGCGGCTGCCGTTCGCGGCCGAGGGCCCGGCGCCCGAGGGCTACGACACCGTGGTGGTGCTCCCGCTGCGGGACGCCGCCGCCGAGGACCTGACCCGCCGTCTGCTGGCCGGGATCGACGACGCCCTGCTGCTCACCCTGCCCGGCCTCGCCGAGGTCGTGGTGGAGACCCCGGAGGGCACCCGGACGCTCACCCGCAGCGCCGCCGAGCCGCGCCCGGACGGCGTCACCGAGGTCACCGTCACCGACGACGCGGAGGGCCGGCTGCGGCGGACGGTCTGGCAGACCGCCGGCGCCTCCGGCCGGCTGGACGCCGAACTGCTCGCCGACCGGCCCACCGAGGAGCGCGCCCGCCCGTACTGGACGGTGACCTGGGCCGTCCCGGTGGAGGAGGACGGCCGCCCGCAGCGGCCCGCGATCGCGCCGGTGCTGCACGCGCCCACCCCCAGCGACGAGCCGATCGGCCTGCCCGCGCTGCTGATCGCCTCCTACCCGCTGGACTCCACCCGCCGGCACATCGCCCCCGGCCCGCTCGCCGACTTCCTCACCGAGCGCGCCGCCGACAGCTACGCCGACCTGCTGCGCGCCCGCGGCGCCGACCTCGGCTCGCTCGGGCTGGTGCCCGGGCCGCTCGGGCAGGGCGCGCTGGACAACGCGCTGCGCGGGGCGGTGCTCTCCCGGCTGCCCGGCACGCCGTTCCTGCCGCACCCCGGCGGCGTGGAGGAGGGCACGCCCGCGCTGCGGCCCCGGGACGCGACGCTGCTGGAGGGCGCGGACGGCTCGGTGGTGGAGGCGCTCGCGCCGATCTTCCCCGGGCTGCTGCCGGCCGGTCTGGAGCGCCGCACCGAGCTGCGGGTGCTGAACGTGCGCCGGGTGCCGCTGGCCGAGGTGGTGGACCAGCTCGGCGGGCTGGACCGCGACCCCGCCTGGTGGCGCAACCTGTACGCGGCGCTCGGCGCGGCCGACCCGGAGGCGCTCGGCGCGCTGCCCGTACCGCTCGCCGACGGGCGGACCGTCACCGGGCCCCGGCGGGTGCTGCTGCCCTCCGAGGACGCCGACTGGGCGGCCTTCCCCGGCTACCCCGAGTCGCTGGCCCCGGCGCTCGCCGCGCTCGACCTGCGGCTGGCCCACCCCGAGGCCGCCCACCCGCTGCTGGCCAAGCTGGGCGCCGGCACCGCCACCCCGGCCGGGGTGCTGGACACCCCCGAGGTGCGCGCCGCCGTCGCCCGCTCCTACGAGCTGGCCGACGACGACCTGGACGCCGCGCTCGAACTGGCCGACGCCGTACTGGCCCTGGTGAAGGCCGCCGCCCCGGCTCCCGGCGAGCACCCGTGGCTGGCCCGGCTGGCGCTGCTGGACGACGAGGGCGAGCCCGCCCGGGCGGGTGAACTCGTGCTGCCCGGAAGCCCGTTCGCCGCGCTCGCCCGGGAGGAGGACGCCGGCTGGGTGGACGACGAGCTGCTGGAGCGCTGGGGCCCCGAGGTGCTCACGGCCGTCGGCGTGCTGGCCGACTTCGTGCTGGTGCGCGCCGAGGACGTGGTGCTCGACCCGGACGACCTGGAGCGGCTCGACCCGACCGTGCCCGCCGACCGGGCGGCCGGCGGCCACCCCACCGGGCTGCTGGACGAGGCGCCCGACGGGCTCGCCGAGTGGGCCGAGGACGCCTTGGAGGCGCTGCACGCCGACGAGGCGGTCGGGGTGCCGCCGGTGGCCGCCGAGCTGCTGGCCGTCCGGGACCTCGACCTGGTGGACGACGACGCCTGGCCGGAGGCCCTCGCCGCGCTCGCCCGCCCGCCGTACCGGGACGCCGTGGTCAACCCGGTGCGCACCCTGCTGCCGGACGGCTCCTACGCCGACCTGCCGCCGTACACCGCCTGGTGGCTGCGCGACCACCCGGTCCTGGGCGGCCGCGAGCCCGCCGGGCTGCGCGCCGCCGGGGCCGACCCGCTGCTGCGCGGCCTGTACGAGGAGGCCCGCACCACGCTGGACGAGCAGTTCCTGCACGCGCTGGGGGTGCGCACCACGCTGGCCGCGCTGCTCGCCGAGGTGCACGGCCCGGACGAGGTGCTGGACCGGCTCACCGACCCGGCCGCCGAGGTCGGGCACCGCCAACTGCACGGCATCCACAGCGCGTTGGCCCGGGTCGACCGGGAGCGGATCGAACCGCTGGACGTGGTACGGGCGTTGCCGCCGCTGGACCCGGCCACCGGGCGCCGCCCGGACCGCACGGTGGTGGTGGACGCCGCCGAGGCGGTCGTCGCGGACGCCCCCGACCTGGTCCAACTCCTCCACCCGTACCCGCTGTTGCCGGTCGCCCCGGCGCTCGCCGCGGACCTCGCCGAGCGGCTGCACGTGTCGCTGGCCAGCGAGGTGGCCGGCGGGCGGGTGCTCTCCGAGGGCACGCTGCACCGCGTCCCGGCCGTGGTGCGGGAGCTGCTGCCCGGCTGCCCGGTCGCCTACGAGGAGCACGAGGAGCTGCTGGTGGTCGGCCCGGACGGCGGCGAGGCCGCGGTCGACTGGCGCTGGGACCACGAGGCGGACGCGCCGGAGCCGCCGTACGACCCGGAGCTGGCCGAAGCCGCCGACGAGGACGACGAGTTCGAGGTCCCGCCGGTGCCCGGACTGCTGCACGCCGCCACTCCGGAGGGCCTGGCGGCCGGGCTCGCCTGGTCGGTCGGCCAGTGGCACCGGCGCTTCGAGGTGCTGGCGGCGCTCAGCGAGCCGGACCGGGCGTACGAGCTGTCCGCGGCCCGGGACTTCGAGGGCTGACCCGGGTCAGCCGCTGCGCGGCCTGAGCCGCAGGTGGACGGTGGTGGTGGCGGTCAGCCGGACCGCGCCGAGCGTCACCATCGCCGCCGTCCTCAGCGCGGGCGTCGGCCTGACCGCCAGGCCGACGCCCGCCATCGTCAGCGCCGCCGGCCCGGCCGCCGGCAGCCCGCCCAGGAAGGCGACGAACGCCTCCAGCTCCCCACCCCTGCGCGCCATTCGGCACCCCCTTTCGGGGAGATGCCAGGCCTCGTCACTCCATCCCGCGGCGCTTCATCCAGGCCCAGGCGATCTCCAGGACCACGCCGCAGACCAGCGCGATGGCGACGCCCGTCCACGGGTCGCGGCCGCCGACCAGGGAGAGCTCGAAGAAGTCCGACAGCCACGGCACCACCAGCACCAGCGCGAAGGCGAAGCCCATGGTGGCGATCAGCAGCAGGCGCCACCAGTTGTACGGGCGGGCGACGATGGCGAGCACCCAGATGGCGATCAGGAAGAGCGTCAGGGTGGCCACGCTGGTGTCGGCCTTGAGGTCGGTGGAGTGGTTGGCCCGGGCGAGCGCGTAGGCGACGAAGGTGCCGGTGCCGGCGATGACGCCGCCGGGGACGGCCAGTCGCAGCACGCGCTTCACGAAGCCGGTGCGGGCCCGCTCGTTGTTGGGGGCGAGGGCGAGGAAGAAGGCCGGCACGCCGATGGTGAGGGTGGACAGCACGGTGGAGTGCCGGGGCAGGAACGGGTACGGCGAGTGGGTGAAGATCACCAGCAGCGCCAGCAGGACGGAGTAGACCGTCTTGACCAGGAACAGCCCGGCCACCCGTTCGATGTTGCCGATCACCCGGCGGCCCTCGGCGACCACCGAGGGCAGGGTCGCGAAGGAGTCGTCGAGCAGCACGATCTGGGCGACGGCCTTGGTGGCGTCCGAGCCGGTGCCCATCGCCACGCCGATGTCGGCGTCCTTGAGCGCGAGCACGTCGTTGACGCCGTCGCCGGTCATCGCCACGGTGTGGCCGCGCGACTGCAGGGCCCCGACCAGCAGGCGCTTCTGCTGGGGGGTGACCCGGCCGAAGACGCTGGTCCGGTCGGCGGTCTCGGCGAGCTGCGCCGGATCCTCGGGCAGGGTGCGGGCGTCCAGCGGCCGGTCCGCGCCGGGCAGCCCGAGGTGGTCGGCGACGGCGCCGACCGAGACGGCCGCGTCGCCGGAGATCACCTTGGCCCGGACGTTCTGCCCCTCGAAGTAGCGCAGGGTGTCGGCGGCGTCGGCGCGCAGCCGCTGCTGGAGCACCACCAGGGCGAGCGGGGTGAGGCCGGAGGCCGGGTCGGGGGAGTCCAGCGGGACGGGCGTGCGGCCGAGCAGCAGCACCCGCAGGCCCTGGGCGCCCAGCTCGTCCACCTCGGCGAGCGCCGGGTGCCCGGCGGGCAGCAGGACGTCCGGGGCGCCGAGCAGCCAGCTGGCCTCGCCGCCCTGGGGCTCCAGCAGCTGGACGCCGCTCCACTTGCGGGCGGAGGAGAAGGGCATCGCCTCGATCACCCGCCAGCTCGCGCCGTCCGGGCCCGGGCCGTCGCCGCGCCCGTAGGCGTCGATCACGGCCTGCATGGACGGGTTGGGGCGGGCGTCGGCGCCGGCCATCACGGCGAGCGCGTGCCGGACGGTGTCCTTGTCGACCGGGGCCGGCTCGCCGTCGGAGAGCACCCGCAGGTCGATCACGTCCATGCCGCCCTCGGTGAGGGTGCCGGTCTTGTCCAGGCAGACGGTGTCGACCCGGGCCAGGCCCTCGATCGCCGGGAGCTCCTGGACCAGGCACTGCTTGCGGCCCAGCCGGATCACGCCGATCGCGAAGGCGACCGAGGTCAGCAGCACCAGGCCCTCGGGGACCATCGGCACGATGCCGGCCACCATCCGGCGCACCGCCTCGCGCCAGTCGCGGCCCTCGACGGCCAGCTGGCTGATGATCAGGCCCAGGGCGGTGGGGATCAGCAGGTAGGTGATGAACCGCAGGATGCTGTTGATGCCGCTGCGCAGCTCCGACTTCACCAGGGTGAACTTGCTGGCCTCCTCGGCCAGCTGGGCCGCGTAGGCCTCGCGGCCGACCCTGGTGGCGGTGAAGGCGCCCGCGCCGGCCACCACGAAGCTGCCGGACATCACCTGGTCGCCGGGCTGTTTGAGGACGGGGTCGGGCTCGCCGGTGAGCAGCGACTCGTCGATCTCCAGGCCGTCCGCCTCGGTGACCTCGCCGTCCACGATCACCTTGTCGCCGGTGCCGAGCAGCACGGTGTCGTCGAGGACGATCCCGGAGACGGCGATCTGCTGGACGCTGCCGTCCCGGCGGACCTGCGGGCGGGCCTCGCCGATCAGCGCCAGGCTGTCCAGGGTCTTCTTGGCGCGCAGTTCCTGGAAGATGCCGATCGCCGTGTTGGCCACGATGACCAGGCCGAAGAGGCCGTCCTGGAGGGGGCCGACGATCAGGATGATCCCGAACATGACGCCGATGATGGCGTTGAACCGGGTGAAGACGTTGGCCCGGACGATCTCCTTGGCGGACCGGCTGGACCGTACCGGGACGTCGTTGACCTGCCCTTTCGCGACGCGTTCGGCCACCTCGGCGGCGGTGAGACCGCCGCGCCGGCCGGGCAGCAGGCCGAGCGGGTGCGCTCCGTCGGGGCGCGATGCGGCGCTCGGCTGCTCTTCCGCGGGCTGCTGCGTCATGGCACCGACTCTACGGGCGCCTTATGTCCGGTGCGTGTTGCTAAAGGACCATTCAGTCCGACCGGGTGGCCGGGCCCTGGTCGTCGTTCTCCGCCGTACGGGCGGCCGCCTCGGCGGCGCGGCTGCGGGCGATCGCGTCCCGCCGGGCGCGGCAGTACCAGAGGCCGATCAGGCCGAGCAGTCCGCCGGAGAGGCAGATCCAGGGCCAGGTGCCGTGACCGTGGTCGGAGAGGGTGCCCTGGAAGGGGAGCAGGGCGAGGAAGGCGACGAACCACAGCACCGTGCCGCCGCCGACGATGGCGACGTCATTGGCCTCCAGCGGAGGGGGCGAGGGGTGCAGCGGCGTCTTGGGCATGGGGCCTAGCGTACGGTGCCCGGAGGGCCGCGCGAGTGCGGCGGGGGCCGGTTCGGCGCCGCGCGGAGTCTACGCGCGAAGATAGCGCGTGTGCGAGCGGGAAACCATACTGGAAGGTCCACGCCCTGCCACCGTCGCCACGGGCGTTCCCCCCTCCTCAGCTCCCCCACAGAGGACGCACGAATGCCTGTGGTCCAGCCGACCACCGAGTCGCCCGAACCCGCGGCCCCCGCGCCGACGCCCCCCAACGGCGCCCTGGACCGCTACTTCAGGATCAGCGAGCGGGGCTCCACCCTGCCGCGCGAGATCCGCGGCGGTGTCGCCACCTTCTTCACCATGGCGTACATCCTGGTGCTGAACCCGATCATCCTGGCCAGCGGCACGGACGTCACCGGGGCCCACCTGAACGACGCCCAGCTGGTCACCGCCACCGCCCTCACCGCGGGGCTCACCACCCTGCTGATGGGCGTGATCGGCAACGTGCCGATCGGCCTGGCGGCCGGCCTCGGCGTCAACACCATCGTGGCGCTGCAGCTCGCGCCCAGGATGACCTGGCCGGACGCCATGGGCATGGTGGTGCTGGCCGGCTTCGCGATCATGCTGCTGGTCGCCACCGGCCTGCGCGAACGGGTCATGAACGCCGTGCCGCTGGGCCTGCGCAAGGCCATCGCGATCGGTATCGGTCTGTTCATCAGCCTGGTCGGCCTGGTCGACTCCGGCTTCGTCAGCCGCGTCCCGGACGCCGCCCACACCACCGTCCCGCTGCAGCTCGGCGGCAACGGGCACCTGCTCGGCTTCCCGGTGCTGGTCTTCGTGTTCGGCCTGGTGCTGACCCTGGTCCTGGTGATCCGCAAGGTGCCCGGCGCGATCCTGATCAGCATCGCGGCCTCCACCCTGCTCGCCCTGGTGATCGACAAGGTCGCCGACGTCCCGGCGCTCAAGTGGGGCCTCACCGTCCCCACCTGGCCCGGCAACCCGGTGGCCGCCCCGGACTTCGGGCTGGTCGGCAAGGTCAGCCTGTTCGGCGGCTTCGGCAAGGTCGGCGTGCTGACCGGCGTGCTGTTCGTCTTCACCGTGCTGATGTCCTGCTTCTTCGACGCGATGGGCACCATCCTCGGCGTCGCCGACGAGGCCCACCTGCTCGACGCGAAGGGCGACCTGCCGGGCATCAACCGGATCCTGATGGTCGACGGCATCGCCACCGCGGCCGGCGGCGCCACCTCCGCCTCCGCCAACACCTGCTTCGTCGAGTCCACCGCCGGCGTCGGCGAGGGTGCCCGCACCGGCTTCGCCTCGATCGTCACCGGCCTGCTCTTCGTGGTGGCGCTCTTCCTCACCCCGCTCGCCACCATGGTCCCCGCCCAGGCCGCCACCCCGGCCCTGGTCACGGTCGGCTTCCTGATCCTGGCCAACTCGATCAAGGAGATCGACTGGGCGGACTACACCATCGCGATCCCGGCCTTCCTGACCATCGTGCTGATGCCGTTCACCTACTCGATCACCAACGGCATCGGCTTCGGCTTCATCGCCTTCTGCCTGCTGCGCCTGGCCGCCGGCCGCGGCCGCGGCGTGCCGGTGGCGATGTACGCGGTGGCGGCGGTGTTCGCCTTCTACTACCTGATGCCGGCCCTCGGCCTGCTCTGAGCGGATCGCCCGCGCCTCGACGCATCGCGCCCTCTCCCGGACTCGGGAGAGGGCGCGATGCGTTCCGGGTCGGGCTGCGAGCAGGTGCTCACGTGATGAGCACGTTCAAACCACGGAATTCGCCACAGGTCATCGGGGTACGGCCGTTCCGTTTCGCCTCGTCGGGGCCCGAAGGCGTGGTGCCGGGGCCGGCGGCGCCGGCAGGGTCAGTGGACGCAGAACTCGTTGCCCTCGGGGTCCTGCATGACGGTCCACTCGCCGCCGGGTTCCCTGACGTCGTGCAGGGTGGTGGCGCCGAGCGCTTCGAGGCGGGCGACGGTGGCCGCGCGCTCGCCCGGGCCGGGGTGGACGTCCAGGTGGAGGCGGTTCTTGGGCTGCTGCTTGGCCTCGGGGACGGCCTGGAAGAGGATGCGGCGGCCCAGGCCGGTGTCCGAGGCCGGGTCGTACGCGTCCTCGGGGTGGCGGACGGCGGCGAGGGTGCGCCAGGCGGGGTGGCCGGCGACCTCGGTGACGGCGTCGTCGGTGACCGCGCCGGCGGCCAGCAGGCGGGTGATCAGGGCGCTGTGGTCCTCGACGGCGTAGTCGAGGGCGGCGCCCCAGAAGGCGGCCTGGCGGTGCGGGTCGGCGCAGTCGATGACGAGCTTCCAGTGCAGCGGCATGTAACCGTTTATATCGGTTACCAATGGGCGGGGCAATCGGCGACCGGCGGAAGGTGTCAAAAAGGCGACTGTGTAGGGCAGTTGGCGGAGGGCATACTGCCTGGACGGAGACGGGGAGGGGACTCGACCGATGGTGCAACAGGATCCGCCCGGGGGAGTGGAGGCGCGACTGCTGCCGGAGTTGTTCTGGCGGGCGGACAAGGCCTCGCAGGACGGACAGCGCGAGACGCTCCGCTGGCACCGCGGGCTGATCGCCATGCTGGTGGTCGCCGCGCTGATCGGCTCGCTCCCGGGCCCGGACCACAAGGGCGACAGCGATATCAAGCCACTGTTCTCGGTGGCGGCCTTCCTGGTCGCCGGCTACTTCTGGTCCCGGCTGCGCCGCAGCAACCCGCAGGGCCGGTGGTACGAGGCGCGGGCGGCGGCCGAGTCGGTCAAGACGCTGGCCTGGAAGTACAGCGTCCGGGCCCGGCCCTTCGACGGCGAGGCCGAGTCGGCGGACGCCGACCGCGGCTACCTGCTCCAGGTCGAGGACGTGCTGCGGGCCTTCGAGGACCCGGAGATCGTGCCGCCCGGCAGCGTCCCGGAGATCACCGAGGAGATGCGGCGGGCCCGGGCCGACAGCCTGACCGCCCGGCGCACCCTCTACCTGCGCACCCGGGTCGAGGGCCAGCGCACCTGGTACCGCTCCCGGGCCGAGTCCTGCGAGTCCCAGGCGGTCTCCTGGGGGCTCGGCATAGCGACGCTGATCATCATCGGTGCCGCGGCGGCGATCGCCCAGGCCACCGGCGCCCTGGAGGTGCACATCTTCGGCGCCAGCTCGGCCGCGGCCGCCGCGATCATCGCCTGGACCCAGCTCAAGCAGCTGCGCCCGCTGGCCGCCGCCTACCAGCTGGCCGCGCGAGAGCTGGAGAACGTCGGCAACCAGCTCTCCGACCTCGACCTCAAGGCGCCGGACGCCGAACTGCGCTGGGCCCGGCTGGCCGCCGAGGCGGAGGACGCGGTCTCCCGGGAGCACACCACCTGGCGGGCCCGCCGGGCGTTCCCGCGCTAGGTCCGGGTCCTCCCGGACACCCGCGGGAGACACTCGGGGGAGGGGCTTGGGGAGATACCGCGAAGCAGAGGGCACAGGTGTGCGGGGTGCGTGAGAGTAGGGCGCCGAGGCACGGAACGTGACCATTACGTGTCCATGCCCTGGTTTCATCGCCTCCGCGCGACCCGCAGTCCCTGCCCGGAGGCCCCCTGTGCGCATTCTCCTGATCGCCACCGCGTTCAACAGCCTGACCCAGCGCGTCCACACCGAGCTGCGCGAGCGCGGCCACCAGGTCGCCGTCCAGCTCGCTCTCGGCGACGAGCAGATGAGGGAGGCGGTGGCCCGCGTCGACCCGGAGCTGATCATCTGCCCGATGCTCACCAGGGCCGTCCCGGCGGACATCTGGTCCAGCCGCACGGTCCTGATCGTGCACCCGGGCCCCAAGGGCGACCGCGGCCCCTCCTCGCTCGACTGGGCGATCACCGAGGACGCCCGGCGCTGGGGCGTCACCGTGCTGCAGGCCGTCGAGGAGATGGACGCCGGTGACATCTGGGCGTCCGTCGAGTTCGCCGTCCCGGACTGCGGCAAGAGCGAGCTGTACCGGGGCGAGGTCGCCGACGCCGCCGTCGAGGCCGTCCTGCTGGCCGTCCAGCGCTACGAGGGCGGGCTGTTCACCCCCGAACCGCTCGACTACACCCGCCCCGACGTGCGCGGCGAACTGCGGCCGTTCCTGCGGCAGGAGGTGCGCCGGATCGACTGGCAGCGGGACGACACCGCCACCGTGCTGCGCAAGCTGCGCGCCGCCGACTCCCAGCCCGGCGTGCTGGACGAGCTGTACGGGCGCGAGTTCTTCCTCCACGGCGGCCACCCCGAGGACGTGCTGCGCGGCCCGGAGCCCGGCGCCGTCCTGGCCACCCGGGACGGCGCGATCTGCCGGGCCACCGTGGACGGCGCGGTCTGGATCCCGCAGCTGCGCCCGCGCCGCACCCCCGGCGGGCCGGTCACCTTCAAGCTGCCGGCCGCCACGGTGCTGGCCGACGAGCTGCACCGGGTCCGCGAGGTGCCGGTGACCCCGGCGCAGGCCGCCCGCCGCGACACCTGGTCGGAGCTGCGCTACCGCGAGGAGGGCGACGTCGGCTTCCTCGAATTCGCCTACGCCGGCGGGGCGATGAGCACCGAGCAGTGCCGCCGGCTGCTGGCCGCCTACCGCGAGGCCGCCGACCGGCCGACCTCGGTGCTGGTGCTGGGCGCGCCCCGGGACTTCTACTCCAACGGGATCCACCTCAACGTCATCGAGGGCGCGGCCTTCCCGGCGCTGGAGTCCTGGGAGAACATCAACGCGATGGACGACCTGGTCGAGGCGATCCTGACCACCAGCGACAAACTGACCGTCGCCGCGCTGGCCGGGAACGCGGCGGCCGGCGGGCTGATGCTGGCGCTCGCCGCCGACGAGGTGTGGTGCCGGGACTCGGCGGTGCTCAACCCGCACTACCGGCTGATGGGGCTGTACGGCTCCGAGTACTGGACGTACACCCTGCCGGCCCGGGTCGGCGCCGAGCAGGCCGAGCGGCTGACCACCGAGGCGCTGCCGGTCGGCGCCCAACACGCCCGCCGGATCGGCCTGGTGGACCGTACAGCCGGCGGGGACGCGGCCGACTTCCGCCGCTGGGTGGCCCGGGAGGCCGCCCGGCTGGCCGACTCGCCGGACCTCACCGGGCGGCTGGTGGACAAGAAGCGCCGCCGCGCCGAGGACGAGGCGGTCAAGCCGCTGGCCGAGTACCGGGCGGAGGAACTGCGCCGGATGCACGCCAACTTCTACCGCTCGGGCGAGCCGTACCACGCGCTGCGACGGGACTTCGTGCGCAAGGTCTGCCCGGTGGCCACGCCGGAGCACCTGACGGGGCTGCTCGGGAAGCCGGAGTAGCCCCGGGTCCGTCCCGACGCGACGCGACGCGACGACGCCCGGCCGGGGTGGGGGGCCCGGCCGGGCGTCGTCGCTTCGGGGTTCGGCGTCTGGGTCCAGCGTCTGGGTCCGGCGTCGGGGTCCCAGTGGCGGGGTTCGGCGCCGGGGCTCAGCGCCGGGCGCGCGCCTCGGTCATCGCCCGCCGCTGCTGCGGGGGGACCCGGGGCGGGCGCGGCGGCAGCGGCGCCGCCGGACCGGCCAGCAGCGGCTTCGTGGTCGCCTTGCTCGGCGAGACGGCGAAGGCCAGGGAGCCGAAGAAGACGTAGCAGCCCAGGCCGACCCCGAGCGGGAAGATGAACTCCAGGGCCATCACGCCGCCCTGGGTGGAGTGCGAGTGGTCCAGATGGACGGAGAGCGCCGCCATCCCGGTGTAGTGCATGGCGCAGACGGCCACGCCCATCACCGGCGCCGCCGCCAGTACGGCGAGGGTGCCCCGGATGTTCAGCGCGGCCCAGAGCGCGGCCGTCGCCGCGAACACCGCGATGGCGACCGACAGTCCCACCGTGACGTGGTCGTAGCCGAGGTAGCCGGGCAGGACCATCGCGGCCATGCCCAGGTAGTGCATCGCCGCGACGCCGAGCCCGGTGGTGAGGCCGCCGATCAGCAGGGCCAGCAGGGGGTGGCGGCGCCAGTACCCGACGGTGAACAGGCCGATGCCGACGACGGCGACGGCGACCAGCAGGCTGACCACGGTCAGCCCGGGCTGGTAGGTGATGTCGGCACCGCTGACCGAGAAGCCGAGCATCGCGATGAAGTGCATGGACCAGATGCCGGCCCCGAGCGAGGTCGAGGCGAAGAGCAGCCAGGCGATCCGGCTGCGGCCCTGAGAGACGAGTGCCCAGCGGGCGCTGCGCAGGGCGACGAAGGCACCGAGGCAGGCGACGAAGTACGAGGCCGCCGGTGTCACCCAGCCGTGGTCGGCATGGTGGATCTCACCCAATTGAGCTCCCTGGTCATGGGGTTGCGGACGCCAGGGCGGGGACGGAAGCAGCAGGCCGGAACGGCCGGGGAGAGCGTGCGGGAAACGGGCACGGGACGGGTTCCGCCGAGAGAGGCCCTGGCGTGTGGTGCACCTGACAGCGGGGACAGTAGCCACTACCCGCCAGTCGCACAAGGTTCGCGGTTTTGGTAAAGCCCCAGGTCAGGGCGGATCTTTACGCGGTCTGCATGATCTTGGCACCAAGCCCTGACACCGCCTGCGCACCGCCCCCGGACCGCTTCGTCGGTTACTCCAGCGGGGCGAGCCCGAACGGGTGGCCGGCCGGGTCGATCAGCACCTTGAGGGTGCGGCCGTGCTGGTAGCCGGGCTCGGTGGCGCCGAGCGCGAGGGCCTTCGCGGTGGACTCCTCCAGGTCGTCCACGTAGAAGTCGAGGTGGAAGTGCTTGCTGCCGTCCGGCTCGGTCCACGGCTCCGGCCGGTAGCCGTTCACCCGTCCGAAGCCCAGCGGGCTGCCGCCCTCCGGGTTGTCCAGGATCGCGAAGTGCTCGTCCACGTGCCGGGTCTCCCAGCCGAGCAGCTCGCCGTAGAACGAGGCCAGCGCGACCGGGTCGGCGCAGTCGATGGTGACCATGGCGAGCCGGGCGAAGCCGGTGTCGCCCTGCGGGGACTGCGGCGGTTGTTCGGCGGCGACGTCGGACATGGCTGGTCGGCCCTTCCGGGAGTTGGGAGCGGTGGCCCCAAGGGGAGCGGTGGCCCCATGACCAATATGGCACCGGGCCGATCTTCCGGCACGGTGGAACCCGTTTTTTCTTAGCGAGAGTAATGACGTAAGCTAAAGAGATGCCCGAGATGTCCGAGCAGGACCTCGCAGCGATCTCACAGCTGCGGTCGTCCACGATGCGCCTCTCCCGACGACTCAAACACCAGCGGGTGGAGGAGTCGCTCAGCCCTACCGAGATGGGAGTGCTGGGCACCCTCGCCCGGTGCGGGAAGGCGACGCCGGGTGAGCTCGCCCGGAAGGAGCACGTGCAGCCTCCTTCGATGACCAGGATCGTCGCGATGCTGGAGGAGAAGGGGCTGGTGCGGCGCGAACCGCACCCCGAGGACCGCCGCCAGGTGGTCGTCAGCAGCACCGAGCAGGCCGAGGCGATCCTCACGGAGAGTCGTCGGCGCAGGAACGCCTGGCTCGCCGAGCTCGCCCAGGGGCTCGACGATGAGGAGTGGGCCGTCCTCCGGGAAGCCGCTCCCGTGCTCTACAAGCTCGCACACCTCTAGGCACACCGAGCCCGGCCCAGCCGCCGGGAGACGAAGGAGTTCGCATCACCGCAGGACAGACCACCGTGACCAGGAGCGCGACGGCCCCCGCCAGGGCCGTCGCGCCGCGAGGGGAGACCACCGTGACACCGCCGGCCGCAGCCAGCGCCGCCATCCGTACCGACGACCCGACCACCGACCCCGCCGCGGACAGCACCGCGGCTGCCGACGCCCAGGCCTCCGCCCCCAGCGGACTGCCCGGCAACGGCGACGACGACCCCGACGAACGCACCGCGGCGGACCCCGCCGCTCAGCGCCGAGCCCATTCGGCCGCGTCCCCCACCGGAGCCGAGTTCACCCGGCCCAGGGGGATGTTCTCCTCCCTGCGCGTTCGCAACTACCGCTACTACTTCGCCGGCCAGGTGGTGTCCAACACCGGCACCTGGATGCAGCGGATCGCCCAGGACTGGCTGGTCCTGAGCCTGACCGGCAGCCCGCTCGCGGTCGGCATCACCACCGCCATGCAGTTCCTGCCGATGCTGCTGCTCGGCCTGTTCGGCGGCGTGCTCGCCGACCGGATGCCCAAGCGCCGGCTGCTGATCTACACCCAGGGCACCATGGGCCTGCTCGCCGCGGGCCTGGCCGTACTGACCATCGGCGACCTCGTGACGCCGTACTACGTGTACGCCTTCGCACTGCTGCTCGGCCTGGTCACCGTGGTCGACAACCCGACCCGGCAGGCCTTCGTCTCCGAGATGGTCGGGCCCAAGGACCTCGCCAACGCCGTCAGCCTGAACGCCGCCAACTTCCAGACCGCCCGCCTGGTCGGCCCCGCCGTCGCGGGCCTGCTGATCGCCGCGGTCGGCAGCGGCTGGGCGTTCGCCGTCAACGCGCTGTCCTTCGCCGCCGTGATCGGCGGGCTGCTCGCGATGCGGGAGGGCGAACTGCGCCCGACCGAGCCGATCGCCCGCGAGAAGGGCCAGCTGCGCGAGGGCCTGCGCTACGTGAAGGAGCGGCCCGAGCTGCTCTGGCCGATGGTGCTGGCCGGGTTCATCGGCACCTTCGGGTTCAACTTCCCGACGCTGCTGTCCGGCTTCGCGTACGACACCTTCAAGGTGGGCGCCGGGCAGTACGGCCTGCTGAACACCGCGATGGCGGTCGGCTCGCTGGCCGGCGCGCTGCTCGCCGCCCGCCGGGGCGCGCCCCGGCTGCGCCGGCTGGTCGGTGCGGCGCTGGCCTTCGGCACCCTGGAGGTCGTCGCGGCCTTCGCGCCCGACTACTGGACCTTCGCGCTGCTGCTGACGCTGACCGGGGTGTTCGGGCTGAGCTTCAACACCTCGGTCAACTCCACCCTGCAGCTGGCCACCGACCCGGAGA
The DNA here is from genome assembly GCF_055584725.1 of Kitasatospora sp. NPDC101108. Lineage (NCBI taxonomy): Bacteria > Bacillati > Actinomycetota > Actinomycetes > Kitasatosporales > Streptomycetaceae > Kitasatospora > Kitasatospora sp. NPDC101108. The sequence continues at coordinate 602,689 of NZ_JBVJLM010000003.1, read as the reverse complement.
TGCGCGGTCGGGTGATGGGCCTGCTGGTCCTCGTCTTCACCGGCGGCACGCCGATCGGCGCCCCGATAGTCGGCTGGGTCACCGCCTCGTACGGGCCCCGGCTCGGCCTGCTGGCCTGCGGCGTGGTGTCCGCGCTGGCGGCCGGCGCGGTCGGCCTGGTGCTGGCCCGCAGCGCGGACCTGCGGGTGCGGTTCGAGCTGCGCCCCGGTCGCGGCGGTCGGGTGGTCGCCTTCGTGCCGCGCACCGCCGCGGCGGGCAAGGGCGAGCTGGTCCCCGCCTGCTGACGACTGCGCCCGGAAACCCCGGAAGTGCGCTTCCGGGGTTTCCTGATGTTCCGTCAAATACCGTGCAGGAGCCGGACTTCGATCTCGGAGCCGGACTTCGAGGCCAGAGGCGGACTGCGAGGTCAGAGGCGGATTTCGAGCACCTGGCCGGGCCAGGTGCCGGTGGGCTGCTCGACCTCGAAGCCCACGGTCTCGGTGAAGCCGAGTGCCCGGTACTGGCCGACCAGCTTGCGGTCGGCGCCGGCGTAGCAGTCCACCCGCAGCAGGCCGATGCCGCGCCGGCGCGCCTCCTCGATCGCGTCGGCGATCAGCGCGGCGCCGATGCCGGAGCCCTTGCGGCTGCGGTCGGTGACCAGGTTGCGGACGTAGAGCTCGCGCTCGTCCACGGCGGGGATGTATGTGCCGCGCTCCTCGGACAGCACGCAGCAGCCGACCGTACGGCCCTCGTCGTCCACCGCGAGGCGGATCAGGAACGGCTCGGCGGCGTACTGCTCGATGTGCTCCACCCGGGCCGGGTTGGTGGAGAACGGCTGGTCGCCCCACTGCCCGGTGCGGTCCTGGGCGGCCAGCCAGGAGACGGCGCCGTCGAGCAGGGACAGGATGTCGGGGACGTCCTCGGGACCCCCGGTGCGGATCTTCATGGACAACCGTTCTACCCCAACCGGCGGATCGCGGGAAGATTGGTCCATGAGGCTGTTCGTGGCGGTACTCCCGCCGGTCGTGGCGTTGCAGGGGCTCGCGGACGCGGTCGCGCCGGTGCGCGGGCTGCCCGGGGCGGACCGGCTGCGCTGGACCACCGTCGAGGGCTGGCACCTCACCCTGGCCTTCCTCGGCCAGGTGCAGGCCGAGCGGCTGCCCGAGCTGGAGGCCGGCCTGGCGGCCGTCGCCGAGGTGCACCCGGTGCACCGGCTGCGGATCGCGGGCGCGGGGCGGTTCGGCGACCGGGTGCTGTGGGCCGGGGTCGAGGGGCAGACCTGGGCGCTGCGCAGGCTCGCCGAGGCCGTCACCGGGGCCACCGCCGAGCTGACCGGGGAGACCGACGCCTTCGCCTTCCACCCGCACCTCACGCTGGCCCGGGCCGGCTCCTCGCGCGGCCACCGGCGGGCCGTCCAGCGGGTCGCGGCGGCCGAGCTGGACGTCCTGGCGGCGGCGCTGGCGGACTACCGGGGGCCGGAGTGGGAGGCCGCCGAGCTGCACCTGGTGAAGAGCGACCTGGACGGCGGTTTCGCCCACTACGAGTCGCTGCGCTCCTGGCCGCTGGCCGACTGGAGCTGAGGCTCCCGGATCCGCCCGGCGTGGTGCGAGCCGAGGGGCTCGGATTCGTGCGGGTGTGAGCCGGAGGTACGCTCGTTGACCGTGGATCCCAAGACTCGTATGCGCATCGTCTCCGGCACCCTGGTGCTGCTGCTGGTCGTCGTGCTGATCAGCTCACTGGTCGGCAAGTAGGCCGGCAACGGCCGAGGGCCGGCGAGCAGGCCGGGAACGGCTGAGGGCCACCGCCCGCAGGCGGTGGCCCTCAGCCGTGTTCGCGGGCGGTCAGAGCTGCTCGACCACGTAGTCGATGCAGTGGGTGAGCGCCTCGACGTCCGCCGGGTCGATCGCCGGGAACATCGCGATGCGCAGCTGGTTGCGGCCCAGCTTGCGGTACGGCTCGGTGTCCACGATGCCGTTGGCACGCAGTGCCTTGGCGACCGCGGCGGCGTCCACCGACTCGTCGAAGTCGATGGTGCCGACCACCTGGGAGCGCTCGGCCGGGTTCGCCACGAACGGGCTGGCGAAGGAGGACTTCTCGGCCCAGGCGTACAGCCGGGACGAGGAATCAGCCGTACGGGCGACGGCCCAGTCCAGCCCGCCGTTGCCGTTCAGCCACTCCAGCTGGTCGGCCAGCAGGAACAGGGTGGCGATCGACGGGGTGTTGTACGTCTGGTCCTTCGACGAGTTGTCGATGGCCGTCGGCAGCGAGAAGAACGGCGGGACGTACCGGCCGGAGCCGGCGATCTCGGCGGCGCGCTCCAGGGCGGCCGGGGAGAAGGTGGCCAGCCACAGGCCGCCCTCGGAGGCGAAGGACTTCTGCGGGGCGAAGTAGTAGACGTCGGTCTCGGTGATGTCGACCGGCAGGCCGCCGGCGCCCGAGGTGGCGTCCACCAGCACCAGCGAGCCCTCGTCGGCGCCGGCCGGGCGCCGGATCGGCATCGCGACGCCGGTCGAGGTCTCGTTGTGGGTGAGGCCGTAGACGTCCACGCCCGCCTCGGCGACCGGCAGCGGGTGGGTGCCCGGGGCGGTCTTGATCACCGTCGGCTCGGCCAGCCACGGGGCGGCCTTGACCGAGGAGGCGAACTTCGAGGAGAACTCGCCGAAGTCCAGGTGCTGGGACTTCTCCCGCACCAGGCCGAAGGCGGCGATGTCCCAGAAGGCGGTGGAGCCGCCGTTGCCGAGGACGACTTCGTAGCCCTCCGGCAGCGAGAAGAGGCTGCTCACGCCCTCGCGCACGCGCTTGACCAGGTTCTTGACCGGGGCCTGGCGGTGCGAGGTGCCGAGCAGTGAGGTCTGGGTGGCGGCGAGGGCACTCAGGGCCTCGGGGCGCACCTTGGACGGTCCGCAGCCGAAACGGCCGTCTGCGGGCTTGATGTCAGCGGGGATCTGGATCTGAGCCACGCGCGCAGCCTACCGGCCGGGGGCCCCGCGGGGTACGGTCGTCCGCCCGCTGAGACTGTGATCTTGACAGCGCGCGGGGGTGCGACAGCGGGCCCGGCCGGAGCCGGACCCGCTGGTCAGGGGTGCTTTCGCGGCCGGATGCCCGGCGTGCTCAGCGCTTTCAGTGGGCGATGGCGTCCCAGCCCTCGATCTCCTCGGGGCGGCGCGGGCCGGGGCCGATGTAGCGCGCGGAGGGGCGCACGAGGCGACCGGTGCGCTTCTGCTCCAGGATGTGCGCCGACCAGCCCGCGGTGCGCGCGCAGGTGAACATCGAGGTGAACATGTGCGCCGGGACCTCGGCGAAGTCCAGCATGATCGCGGCCCAGAACTCGACGTTGGTGGCGAGCACCCGGTCGGGGCGGCGGGCGTGCAGCTCCTCCAGCGCGGCCTTCTCCAGCGCCTCGGCGACCTCGAAGCGCGGCGCGCCGAGCTCCTTGGCGGTGCGGCGCAGCACGCGGGCGCGCGGGTCCTCGGCGCGGTAGACGCGGTGGCCGAAGCCCATCAGGCGCTCGCCCTTGTCCAGCGCGTTCTTGACCCACTTGACGGCGTCGCCGGTGCGCTCGATCTCCTCGATCATGCCGAGCACACGGGAGGGGGCGCCGCCGTGCAGCGGGCCGGACATCGCGCCGACCGCGCCGGAGAGCGCGGCCGCGACGTCGGCGCCGGTGGAGGCGATGACCCGGGCGGTGAAGGTGGAGGCGTTCATGCCGTGCTCGGCGGCCGAGGTCCAGTAGGCGTCGACGGCCTTGACGTGCTTCGGGTCCGGCTCGCCGCGCCAGCGGATCATGAAGCGCTCGACGACCGTCTCGGCCTTGTCGATCTCGCTCTGCGGGACCATCGGCAGGCCCTGGCCGCGGGCGGACTGGGCGACGTACGACAGCGCCATCACGGCGGCGCGGGCGAGGTCGTCGCGGGCCTGCTCGGCGGAGATGTCGAGCAGCGGCTTGAGGCCCCAGACCGGGGCGAGCATGGCGAGCGCGGACTGGACGTCGACCCGGATGTCGCCGGAGTGGACCGGGATCGGGAACGGCTCGGCGGCCGGCAGGCCGGGGTTGAACTTGCCGTCCACGAGCAGGCCCCAGACGTGGCCGAAGGAGACGTGGCCGACCAGGTCGTCGATGTCGACACCGCGGTACCGCAGGGCGCCGCCTTCACGGTCGGGTTCGGCGATCTCGCTCTCGAACGCGACGACTCCCTCAAGCCCGGGTACGAAATCGGACATGCGACGGCTCCTTCAGTTCTGCGATCGGCGGTCCGCCGTGGTGGGGCGGCTCGCCAGTGACCGAATCGTGGTTGGCACTCGGTGCCAGAGTGACAGGCACGGGGTGCATTGCGCCATACACCACCGCGGTGATGTTTCCCGCGGGACCGTTTGACTTCTCCGCCGAGGGGTCGGTCGTGCCCGGGGGATTCCCGGAACCAAACGCCCGGTTCCGGACAATTCCCCGTATGGCGGGCGGCCAAGCGGTGGCGAGTCACCATATCTCCGACCGGGGTTTGTCCGGAGGTAGCGGTGCCGGTTGCTTGTCGTACGGGATGATGTTGGCGTGCAGACCCCGGAACGCGCCCAGTCGACGCCCCTGAGCCCCGCCACCCGGACCCTGGCCGAGGTGGCCAGCCCCGGCCCGGACCTCACCGTGATGCGCAAGCACTACACCCACGAGGGCCTGGCCGAGGGGCAGCTCGCGCCCGAGCCGATCGCCCAGTTCACCCGCTGGTTCCTGGAGGCGGACGGCGCCGGGGTGGTGGAGCCCAACGCCATGGTGCTCTCCACCGCCGACGCCCAGGGCCGGCCCAGCTCGCGGACCGTGCTGCTCAAGGGCTACGACGCGCGTGGCTTCGTGTTCTTCACCAACTACGGATCCCGCAAGGGCTCCGAGCTCGCCGCCAACCCGTACGCCGGGCTGCTCTTCCCCTGGATCGCGCTGGCCCGCCAGGTCATCGTCCAGGGCCGGGTCGAGAAGGTCGGCCGCGACGAGACCGCCGCCTACTTCCGCACCCGCCCGCACGGCTCCCAGCTCGGCGCCTGGGCCAGCGAGCAGTCCAGCCCGGTCAGCGGCCGCGACGTCCTCGAACAGCGCTACGCCGACCTGGAGCGCCGCTACCCCGAGGGCGAGGGCGTGCCCGTCCCGCCGTTCTGGGGCGGCTACCGGGTCGTCCCGGAGAGCGTCGAGTTCTGGCAGGGCCGCGAGAACCGCCTGCACGACCGCCTCCGCTACCTCGCCGACCCGACCGCCCCGACGGGCTGGCGGGTGGAGCGCCTCTGCCCGTGACCACGGGGCGTCGGCGGCCGTTCGTATCACATCCGGACGCGGCGGGCGCACGGGAACTGACGCTCCGTCACCGATTTGTGTAGGATGTGCGCGTCGTGGACCGGGGTCGATTCCATTTCGGCCACCGGCCCGCCGTGTCGGCGTGATCGAGCGAGGGACTAAGGGACTGATGAGCGTCACCGGTGCGGAAACCGCCGCGGGGCTCGGCTCCGACCTGGTCGACGTCGCCGCCCTGCCGATCGACGAGCTCGACGCCCTTCCCGACACCGTCCTCGGCGACCTGCTGCGCCGGGTCGTGGCGGACGCCCTGACCCCCGGGGCGGAGCCGCTCGCCGCCTTCCAGTCGGCGCTCGAACTCCGCTGACCCGCCGCCGATGGGGCCGCTGACCGCCGGTTAAACCACCGACGGCCGGTAAAATCGCCAACTCCCTTAACTGCTGGTGCAGTTCGCGACATGCTGGGTAATAGACCAGCGCCGTCACGGCACCGTCGGGGTCGGGGGGAAACAGGTGAGTGAACGGGAACAGCAGCGGCCGTACTTCTTCTTCAGCTACGCGCGTCGGGACTTCGAGGCGGGGGACGCCTTCGTCGACCAGTTCTTCAACGACCTGAGGGACGAACTCGGGCGCATCCTCGGACCGGCCGTCCACGCCGACGAACTCGCCTTCCGGGACACCGAACGGCTGCGCCTGGGCGACGAGTGGGCCGAGAAGCTGGCGCTGATGCTCGGCCGCAGCCGTACCATGGTCGCGCTCTACTCCCCGGCCTACTTCTCCAGCCTGTACTGCGGCAAGGAGTGGACGGCGTTCCGCGGCAGGGTCCGGCGCCACCACGAGGAGACCGCGGAGCTGGTCTCGGCGCTGATCCCGGTGCTCTGGGAACCGGTCGCACCCGGCGAACTGGTCACCGAGGTCACCAAGATCCAGTGGGCCCAGCCGGACATGGGGGACGCCTACGCCCGGCACGGCCTGCGCGCCCTGCTGCGCACCGCCCAGCAGGACGCCTACCGGCAGGTCGTCCGGGTGGTCGCCGGGCGGATCCGGGAGGCGGCCGTGCGGCGGCTCGCCGAACTGCCCGAGTTCGACCTCGACGCCGTCCGCGGCTACTTCCCCGGACCGGCCGCGCCGGTGCCCGCCACCGAGCCCGGCATGGTGCGGCTGTTCATCGCCGCGGGCCGGGCCTCGGAGGCCGCCGCCGAGGGCGGCTCGTACGCGGGCGGCTGGTACGGGGCCAAGCCCTGGCACTGGGCGCCGTTCTTCCCGCCCGCCCAGCCGTCGCTGGCCTCCCGGGCCCAGCAGGTGATCACCAACGCCGGGCACACCACCACGCTGGAGGAGATCGGCGCCGGCCTCGGCGAGAAGCTCGACCAGGCCCGCGAGGACAGTCAGGTCAGCGTGTTGCTGGTGGACCCCTGGGCGGCCGGGAGCGAGCGCTACCGGGCCGCCTTGCGCGAGTACGACGACCAGAACCACCCGGTCACCGGCGTCGTGGTGCCGATCGGCGGCAGCGACCCGGACGGGGAGCGCGAAGCGCCGTGGGTGGGCGTGCGCGGAGTGTTCCGCCGCAACTGGTTGCGCCGGCGTGATCCGGAGCAGTTGTTCCGGGTGAAAGTGAGCCGGGAGAGCTTCGACAACGACCTCGCCATCATGGTGACGGTTGCTCAGAACAAGCTCATGGACGACAACTTGGATTGGGGGGACGATGGCGGCGACGCCTTCGGCTTCGGCCCCGGCGGCGGCCCTGACATGCCCGGGCTGACCATCCCGGCCGGCCCGCCCGGTCCCTCCGGTCCGCCGCGCAGCCCGTCCGCGGGCCGCGGCCCGGGCCCGACACCGAACGACATGCCGGGCCAGCGCCCGGGCAGCCACGACGGCTCTGTCCCGTTGAGGGGAGACGGACGATGAACACTGAGCCCGGCGCGGAGCCGGGACGCGGCGGACCGGGTTCGGTCGTCACGTTCTACTCGTTCAAGGGCGGCACCGGCCGGACCATGGCGCTCGCCAACGTCGGCTGGATCCTCGCCAGCCGGGGCCTGCGCGTCCTGGTGGTCGACTGGGACCTGGAGGCGCCGGGCCTCCACCGCTACTACCACCCGCTCCTGGTCGACCCCGAACTCCACTCCACCGACGGGCTGATCGACCTGCTGCGCTCCTACGTCAAGCAGGCGCTGCCCTCCGCCGCCGGGCCGACCGGCCGTCCCCCGGCCGCCTGGCTGGACGAACCGGGACGCCTCGACGGCTACCTCTGCGGCCTCGCCCTCGACCTGCCCGCCGGCGGCCGGCTCGACTTCCTGCCCGCCGGGCGGCAGAACGCCGCCTACGCGGCCGCCGTCACCAGCTTCAACTGGCGCAGCTTCTACCACGGTCGGGACATCCGCGGCGGCGAGTTCCTGCGCGAACTGCGCGAACGCTGGGCCCGCAGCTACGACTACGTGCTCATCGACAGCCGCACCGGCGTCAGCGACACCTCGGGCATCTGCACCGTGCTGATGCCCGACACCGTGGTCGACTGCTTCACCTTCAGCGCCCAGAACATCCGCGGCGGCGTCGACGCGGCCCGGGCCATCGCCGAGGCCGAGGAAAGGGTCATCCGCGTCCTGCCGGTGCCGATGCGGGTCGAGGACGCCGAGCAGGAACGCCTCGAAGCCGGCCGGGACTTCGCCCGGGAGGCCTTCGCCCCCTACCTCGGCCGCTGGCTGCCCGGGGACCGGCGGGCCGCCTACTGGGCCGACGTCGAGGTGCCGTACAAGCCGTTCTACGCGTACGAGGAGGTGCCGGCCACCGTCGCCGACCGGCCGCAGGAGGCGCGCAGCCTGCTCAACGCCTTCGAGCGGCTCGCCGAATGGATCACCGACGGGCGGGTCCGCTCGCTGCGCCCGCTCAGTTCCGAGGCCCGCCGCCGGCTCTACGGCGCCTACCTGCGCTCCGCCCGGGCAGTGCCCCGCCAGGTCTTCGTCAGCTACGCGCCCGAGGACCGGATGTGGGCCGAGTGGGCGGCCGGCACCCTCACCCGCTTCGGCTACCAGACCTCCCTGCACAACGCCGCCGAGCCGCACGGCGGCCAGCGGCCGCCCGAGGTCACCGGGCCGCTCGACGGCCAGGGCCGACTGCTCGCGCTGCTCTCGCCCGAGTACACCGCCCTGCCCCGCGCCGCCGAGGTCTGGCAGCTCCTCCAGGGGCGCGAACTCCCCTCCGGAGCCTCGGCGCTGGTCGCCTTCCGGCTCCAGGACTCGGACGAACCGGTGCCCCGCACGTTCGTCGGCCAGGCGGTGCCCGACCTGATCCGCTCCTCCGCGACCGGCGCCGAGGCCCAGCTGTACGGCGAACTCGGCCCGCCGCCCGGCAGCAGCCGCCAGTTCGACTCCGACAGCGGCGAGTTCCTCGCCCCGGCGCGCTTCCCCGGCACCGCCCCGCAGGTGCAGGAGGCGCCCTCGCGCAACGCCGCCTTCATCGGCCGCGGCAAGCTGCTCGAACTGCTCCGCAACCGCTTCACCGGCGGACCGGCCGCCGTCCTCAGCCAGGTCCTCTACGGCTTCGGCGGCGCCGGTAAGTCCCAGATCGCCGCCGAGTACGCGCACCGCTTCAAGTCCGCCTACGACGTCATCTGGTGGGTGCCCGCGGAGGAGCCCGCCAACATCCCCCAGAAGCTCGCCGAACTCGCCCCCCGGCTCGGCGTGCCCACCAGCGACGACGTCGCCCACACCGCCGCCGCCGTCCTCGACGCGCTGCGCCGCGGCCACCCGTACCGCCGCTGGCTGCTGGTCTTCGACAACGCCGGCACCCCCGAGGAGCTCGCCCCCTGGCAGCCCGGCGGCTCCTCCGGCGGGCACGTGCTGATCACCTCGCGCAACCAGGGCTGGGCCCGGCACGCGGGCCTGGTCGAGGTCGACGTCTTCCTGCGGGAGGAGAGCATCCGGCTGCTGCGCCGCTTCAACGGCGGCCTCTCCGCGGAGGACGCGGACCAGGTCGCCCACCGCCTCGGCGACCTCCCGCTCGCCGTCGGCCAGGCCGCCGTCTGGCTGCAGGAGACGTCGATGCCGATCGCCACCTACCTCGAACTCCTCGACGGCGAGCTCACCGAGATGCTGGAGCGCACCCGGCTGCGCCCGGCCGAGTACCCCCACTCCGCTGCGGCCACCTGGCGCATCTCGGTCGAGGAACTGCGCCGGATGAACGCTCCCGCCGCCCAGATCCTGGAGATCTGCGCCTTCTTCGGCCCGGACGCCATCCCGATGCGGCTGCTCTACAGCCGGGCCGTCACCCGCGCCCTGCGGCTGCCCCCGCGCGCGCCCCGCGACAAGCTCGCGATCGGCGAGTTCCTGCGCGCCATCAACCGGTTCGGGCTCGCCCGCACCGACCAGGGCAGCGAGACCATCACCGTGCACCGGCTGGTCCAGGCCGTGCTCCGGGACCAGGTCGAGGAGGGGCGCCGGGCCGAGCTGAGCGGTGTCGTGCACGCGGCCCTGGCCACCGCCAACCCCGGCGACCCGGACATCCCCGCCAACTGGGCCGAGTACGCCGAACTCCTGCCCCACCTCTGGCCGTCCGGTGCGCTCGACAGCTCGGACGAGGACGTCCGGCAGTGGATCATCGACTCGGTCCGCTACCAGTGGAAGCGCAGCCTCCACGAGTCCGGCCGGGAACTGGCCGAACGGACCCTGGAGCACTGGCGTGAGGACGGCTACGGCGGTCCCGGCTTCGACGTCGACAACGACGCCCAGACGCTGATGCTGCGCACCCAGTTGAGCAACATCCGCCGCTCCCAGGGCGCGCTCCAGGAGGCGTACGAGATGGACCGGGACATCCTGGAGCGGTTCACCGCCACCCTGGGACCGGAGCACTCGCACACGCTCGCCGTCGCCAACAGCCTCGGCGCCGACCTGCGCTTCCTCGGCCGCTACGACGAGGCCCGCGCGCTCGACCGCAGGACCTTGGACGCGGCCCGGCGCACCCTGGGCCCGGACCACCCGCGCACCCTGATGATCACCAACAACCTCGCCGTCTCCGACTACCTGGCCGGGGATCGCCGCGCCGCCCTGGAACGGCACCGCAGCAACTACCTCCAGCAGCGCGACGCACTCGGCGCGCACAGCCTGTACGCGCTGTCCTCCGCCTCCAACTACGCCCGCGACCTGCGCGAGACCGGGCGGCTGCGGGAGGCGCTGGACCTGCTGGAGGAGACCGTCCGGATCTACCAGCAGACGATCGGTGACAACCACACCGACACCCTGCGCGCCCGCAAGAACCTGGCCGTGGCGCTGCGCCGGGCCGGGCGCTACCACGAGGCCCTGGAGATCGACGAGGACATCTACCAGCGCTACCTGGACATCAACGGCGCGGAGCACCCGGACACCCTGGCCGCCGCCACCAACCTGGCCAGCGACCTCAACGCGCTCGGCGACACCGACCGGGCCATCCCGCTGGCCGAACGGGCGCTCGCCCGCTACCGCGACTACCTGGGCGAGGACCACCCGGTCACGCTGGCCGGGGCCAACAACCTCTCGGTGTACCTGCGGCTGGCAGGGCGGCTCGCGGAGGCCCGGGAGCTGTCCGGGCGCACGCTGACGCAGTTCCGGACCGTCCTCGGCGCCCACCACCTCTACATCCCGATCGCGATGATGAACCACGCGAACGACCTGGCGGTGGGCGGCGAGATCCGGGCCGCGCTCGCCCTGGAACTGGAGGCGGCGCCGCTGATGAGCGAGGCGCTCGGCCCGGACCACTACGACTCCATCGGCATCAACTCCAACCTGTCACTGAGCCTGGCGGCGGTCGGGGAGGGCGAGCGGGCCGCCGACCTGCGGGCGGACTGCATCCGGCGGGCCCGGGTGACGCTGGGGGAGGAGCACCCGACCACGGTCGCGGTGAAGGCGGGGACGCGGCTCGACTCGGACGTGGAGCCCCCGCACGTGTGACGGGCGGTCAGCGATCCCGCCGGGCGGTGCTAGGTTCACGCGCATGGTGCCGTTCCGGCAGTTCCTGCTGAAGATCCACAGCCGTTGCAACCTGGCCTGCGACTACTGCTACATGTACGAGGGCGCCGACCAGAGCTGGCGCGAGCGGCCCCGGCGGATGGAGGCGGCGACCGTGCGCCGCACCGCCCGGCGGATCGCGGAGCACGCGGCAGAGCAGGGGCTGGACGAGGTCTCCGTGGTGCTGCACGGCGGCGAGCCGCTGCTCGTCGGGCCGGCCCATCTGGAAGCGCTGCTGGCCGAGTTGGCCCGGATCGCCGACGCCGGGCCGCGGGTACGGTTCAGCCTGCAGACCAACGGGCTGCGGCTGTTGGACCAGCCCGTGCTGCTCGACGTGCTGCACCGCTACCGGGTCGGCGTGGCGGTCTCGCTGGACGGCGCCCGGGTCGACCACGACCGGCACCGGCGGCTGCCCTCCGGCGCGGGCAGCTGGGAGCGCACCGCGGCGGCGGTGCGGCTGCTCGGGTCGGACCGGCACCGGGAGCTGTTCGCCGGCCTGCTGTGCGTCGTCGACCTGGCCGCGGACCCGGTCGCCACCTACGAGGCGCTGCTGGAGTTCGCGCCGCCCCGGCTGGACCTCCTGCTGCCGCACGCCACCTGGCGGGAGCCGCCGGCGGGCGTCCGGCGGTCCGTGCCGTGCTCGGTGCCCTCCGGTGCCGACCCCGCGCCGTACGGGGAGTGGCTGATCGCCGCCTTCGACCGCTGGTACGACGCGCCCTACCGGGAGACCGGAGTGCGGCTGTTCGAGGAGTTGTCCGTGCTGCTGCTCGGCGGACGGGCGGCCAGCGAGGCGGTGGGGCTGGCGCCGGTGGACCTGGTGGTGGTCGAGGCGGACGGCACGATCGAGCAGGCCGACAGCCTCAAGGTGGCGTACGAGGGGGCCGCCGGGACGGGCCTGGACGTGTGGCGGCACGGCTTCGCGGAGGCGGCCGCGCACCCGGCGTTCCGGGCCCGCCAACGCGGCCTGGCCGGGCTCGGGCCGGTGTGCGCGGCCTGCCCGCTGGTCCGGGTTTGCGGCGGGGGGCTGTACGCCCACCGCTGGGCGGGGGACGGCTTCGGCCACCCGTCGGTGTACTGCGCGGACATGGACCGGCTGATCCGGCACATCGCGGGGCGGCTGCGGGCCGGGGTGGCGGAGCTGGCCGGGGCGGGGCAGCGGCGGTAGGGAGCCCGGGCGGGCCCGGCGCGTGCCCCGCGGGTGGCGTTCGCCCGTCCGGGTCATGCGTGGGCCCGGACCGGCTGAGTCGGCACGGCGCGGGGAGACTGCGGGCGGGCCGGACGGGTGGTCCGTCCGGCCGCTCAGGGCCTCCAGGGCCGCCAGGGCGTTCGGGGCCTCCACGGCGTTGGGGGCCTCCACGGCGTTGGGGCGTTCGGGATTTCGGGATTTCGGGAGAGGACGGACCGGTGACGGGTACGGGCGAGGCGGTGGCGGCCGGGGTGCCGGGTGCGCGCGGGGCGTGGGGGAGCGGCGGGGACGGCCTGCCCCGACACGTCATGGACCGGGCCACGTTCCGGGCGGTCGCGGGCGCGCGCGGCGGTTCGGATGCCGTCCGGCTTTTGCGCGCCGGACAGTTGAGCAAGCGCGCACTGCTGCTGCTGGCGCTGCGCCGGGCGGCCCCGCAGGACGGGGGCTACCGGGAGGCGTACGACGAGCTGTGCGCGCTCCGGCGGACCGACCGGACGCGCTGGGAAGAGGTACTGCTGCGGCCGGAGTTGGACGCCTGGGCGGCCGGCCGTCTGCGGGCGCTGTCGCTCGGCGCGGCGGTGTCGTCGGATGGGCTGGGCGGGCTGGACGGGTTCCTGCGGCCAGGCGTCGGGCCGGTGCTCGATCTGGAGTGCGACGGCCTGCGATGGACGCCGGTGGTCGACCACCTCGGCCCGCGCCGGGTGGACTTCGGCCGGCCGCCGGCCGGCCCGCTGTCGGCGGACGAACTCCAGCGATGGGAGGCGCAGTTGGCGGCCGCGTGGGAGATCCTGGTCCGACGCCACCGCCGGCATGCGGAGGCGGTGGCGGCCTGCGTCGCCGTCGTGGTGCCGCTGCACCCCGCCCCGGGCGGTGAGGCCGTCAGTGCCGCCGCCCGCCGGGCGTACGGGGCGGTGGCCACCTCGCTGCCAGGTGATCCGACACTGCTGGCGCTGGCGCTGGTGCACGAGTTCCTGCACGTCCAACTCGGTGCTCTGCTGGACCTCGTGCCGCTGCACCGGCCCAACGGTCCGGCGGTCTACCACGCCCCCTGGCGGCCCGATCTCCGCCCGGTCGGTGCGCTGCTCCAGGGGACGTACGCGCACCTGGGCGTGGCATCCTTCTGGTGCGCCGAGGCGGCTGCGAGGGTGAGTGAACCGGCACGTGCGGCAAGGGAGTTCGCCCACTGGCGGGCGCACGCCCTGACGGCGGCCGGGACTCTGCTGGAATGCGGTGAACTCACGGCGGCGGGGAGGGAGTTCACCGAAGAGCTGGCACGTTCGATCCGCGAGCTGGGCGGTTGAGGCGGCTCGCCCGGGCCCGGGAGTTCCGTCGGTCGGGTATCGGCGCGGCGGTTTCGGGAGCGCTTTTGCTCCCGTGGTGCGGAGCCCGTGGGAGAACCGGCCGAGGGGCTCGAACGCCTGCTCCGGTCAACGCGCTTCGGCGTGCGCCATGGCGAAGTGCGCGACCGCTGAACGGGTGAATTCTGGGCCCTCCACGCGCCGTGGTACGGCGTCCGCCCGCTGGGCAGACCAACTTGGGGAGGCAAGGTGCCGCGCGGAGTCCTCGCGGGCACTACATTGGTCGCAACCGGGTGGCCTACCCGCACTCGGCAGGTCCTAACCGCGCCTAAGGAAACGAATATGACTCCGGTAACCAGCACCAGGCCGGCCGGCAACCTCACTGACACTCAGGAGACGCCGGAACGCCCGTCCCTCGCCGAGCTCGCCGCCCTGGGTGCGGAGGAACTCGCCTCCCGGCTGCAGCGCGCCCTCCCCGGCGCGGAATCCGGCCGCGTGCCGGTGGCGGCCTTCAACTCCTCGATCTGAACCGGACCGGAACACCGAAACGGACCCCAGGCCGAGCTGAACCTGCCACACCCATGATGACGCGAATTCCGGTGCCACTGACGCAATTCGTGGTCAAGATGCACAGCCGGTGCGACCTCGCCTGCGACCACTGCTACGTCTACGAGCACGCGGACAGCAGCTGGCGCTCCCGTCCCAAGGTCATCGGGGACGGGATCCTGGCCAAGGCCGCCGAGCGGATCGGCGAGCATGCGGTCGCCCACCGGCTGTCCGCCGTCCGGGTCGTCCTGCACGGGGGAGAGCCCCTGCTCGCCGGCCCGGACCGGTTGCGCCGCGCCGCCGAGGCACTGCGGGCCGCGCTGCCGCCCGAGTGCGCCCTCGACCTGCGCATCCACACCAACGGCGTGCTGCTCAGCCGCGCCTTCTGCGCGTTGTTCGCGGAGCTGGACGTCAAGGTCGGCGTCTCGCTGGACGGCGACAGGGCCGCCAACGACCGGCACCGGCGGTTCGCCGACGGGCGGAGCAGCCATCCGCAGGTGCTGCGGGCGGTGGGGCTGCTGAACGAGCCCGAGTACCGGCACCTGTTCGCCGGGTTGCTGTGCACCGTCGACATCGAGAACGACCCGGTGGCCGTGTACCGGGCGCTGGCCGGACTGCGGCCGCCGGCGGTGGACTTCCTGCTGCCGCACGCGACCTGGGAGGAGCCGCCGAAGCGGCTCCCGGGGGGCGGGGAGGCGCCGTACGCGGACTGGCTGCTGGCCGTCCACCGGCTGTGGGAGGCGGACGGGCGGCCGTTCGCCGTGCGGACCTTCGAATCCGTGCACCGGACGCTGCGGGGGCTGTCCAGCCTGACCGAGTCGCTGGGGCTGGAGCCCTCGGATCTGGCGGTGCTGGAGACGGACGGGACGTTCGAGCAGGCGGACAGCCTGAAGACCGCGTACGACGGGGCGCCCGCCACCGGGATGAACGTTTTCGCACACAGTCTCGACGACCTCGCCCGGCACCCCGGGATCGCCGCCCGGCAGTCCGGTCTGGCCGGGCTGAGCGCGGCCTGCCGGGCCTGCGCGGTGGTGCGCTCCTGCGGGGGCGGGTTGTACGCCCACCGCTACCGGGCGGACACTGGCTTCGACAATCCCTCCGTCTACTGCGGTGACCTCATGACGCTCATCAACGGCATTGCGGGCAGCGGTGGTTCGCCCTCGGAGTCGACCACCGTTCCGGCCCAGGGCGGGGAGCCGCAGCTGTCGGCGGCGCTCGCCCCCGCCCAGCTCGACGAGCTCGCCCGTGGGTACGGGAGTGCTGACACCGTCGCCGCCCTCGGGCGCTCCCAACTCGCGCTGACCCGCGCCATGCTGGCCGCCGCCTGGGACGCCTCCGGGCAGGGCCGGGCGGAGGCCTGGGAGCTGCTGTCGGAGCTCGACGGGGTGGCGCCCGCGGCCGTGGACGCGGTGCTGGCGCACCCGTACGCCCGGGCCTGGGCCGCGCGGCGGCTGGCCGGGGACCTGGCGGTCGGGCTCGGGCCGCTGGCCGCGCTGGCCGCCGCGGCGGCGGTGCGGGCCGGGCGCGGGGACGCGGTCGCGGTGCCGGTGCGGGACGGGTGGCTGCACCTGCCGACGCTGGGGCGGGTCGCGGTGCCGGACGGCGAGGCGGTGGTCACCGGGCGGGCGGACGGCTTGGAGGTGCGGGCCGCCGACGGCTCGGTGCGCACGGCCCTGGACCAGCCGCTGCGGCGGGTCCGGCTGGCCGGGGGCTGGACGGTCGCGCTGGAGGACCTCGACCCGCTGCGGGACAGCCACGACCACCCGGTGGCCGAGCGGCTGCCGGAGGCCGAACTGCTGGGCTGGACGGGAGCGTTGCGGGAGGCCTGGGAGCTGCTCGGACGCGACCTGCCCGGCTACGCGGAGGGCATCCGGGCCGGGCTGGGGACGGTGACCCCGCTGCGGCCGGGACCGGCGGGCCGGGACGTCAGCTCGGCGGCGCGGCAGGCGTACGGGGCGGTCGGCATCGCCCGGCCGGCCACGGCGCCGACCCTGGCGCTGCTGCTCGCGCACGAGTTCCAGCACGTGAAGCTGGGGGCGGTGCTCGATCTGTTCGACCTCCACGACCGGGCCGACGACCGGCTGTACTTCGCTCCCTGGCGGCCCGATCCGCGTCCGCTGGAGGGGCTGTTGCAGGGCACGTACGCGCACCTCGCGGTGACCGAGTACTGGGGCACCCGGACGGCCGCGTACGACGGCCTGGCGGGGGAGGCCGCCGGTCGGGCGCGGGCGCAGTTCGCGCTCTGGCGGCGGTACACGGCGGAGGCGGTCGAGCGGCTGGCCGAGTCGGGCGCGCTGACCGGGCTCGGGGTGCGGTTCGCGGAGGGAATGCGGGAGAGCGTCGACCCGTGGCTCGCGGTGCCGCTGCCGGCGGCGGCCGAGCGGGACGCCGAGCGGTTGCGGCGGGAACGCGACGAGGGCGGGCAACCGCGGTCGGTCGGGGTCTGACGAGGAAGTGCCGGGGTCCGACGAGGAAGTGCCGAGGTCTGACGAGGAAGTGCCGAGGTCTGACAGGAAGTCTCGACGTCTGACGCGAAGTGTCGCGGCCTGACGGGGAATGGGGAGGGTCGCCGGTGATCTCCACTGCCTCGCTCGTCGAGGGGTTCGTCCGGTTGGGCGTCCGGCCGGGCATGGTGCTGCACGTCCAGGCCTCGCTGCGGGCGCTCGGGCCGGTCGAGGGCGGGGCGGGGGGCGTGGTCGACGCCCTGTGCGAAGTCCTGGGACCGGCAGGGACGTTGGTGGCGTACACCGCAACGCCCGAGAACTCCTCGACCTCGCGGATCCACCAGGAGGCCGTCGCCGGGCTCACCCCGGCCGAGGCCGAGGCCCACCGGGCGCGGATGCCGCGCTTCGATCCGGCGGTCACTCCGGCGTCCCCGACCATGGGGGTGCTGTCGGAGGCCGTCCGCACCCGGCCCGGCGCCCTGCGCAGCGGCCATCCGCAGACCTCCTGGGCGGCCCTGGGCCCCCGGGCGGAGGAGATCACCGCCGGTCACCCGCTCACCTCCCACCTGGGTCCGGAGTCCCCGCTCGGGCGGCTCTACGAGCTGGACGCCCGGGTGCTGATGCTCGGCGTCGGGATGGCCCGGTTCACCGCCTTCCACCTGGCCGACCTGCGCCAGCCAGGGGTCCGGCTGCGCGAGTACCGGTGCGTGGCCCCGGACGGCTGGACGGCCTTCCGGGCACCCGAACTGGACGACCTGCACTTCGCCGAGCTGGGGGAGCGGGTGCTCGGCGCGGCGACCGGGATCTCCAGCGCGCGGATCGGGACGGCCGACTGCCGGCTCGTGCCCGTCCGGGAGGCCGTCGACCTCGCCGACGGGTTCCTGCGTCGGGCCCGGGGCTGACCGCCGATAGCCCCACTGACGCCCCGTCATAGCGTTCACGCCCAGTCCATTGCAATGAATGGACTGGGCTTCGTTGCATTCCTGGCAGGATCGTTGCAATGAATTCATGCCGTCTGCCTGCAGTAATAGCTGTTTTGCGCAACGAGGCTGTTGCCTGATCATCGAACGCAACGTAGCGTTTCCTTCATCAGAAAGCGGCGGGGCCGAAGGAGCCGACGCCGTGGAAGAGAAGGAGCGCACGATGCAGAAGTTCGCCACCCCCGCCCCGGTCTCGGCCGTCCTGGACATCCCCGCCGGCCACATCCGGTTCATCGCCGGGGACCGCACCGACACCGTGGTCGAGGTCCGGCCCGCCGACGCCGGCAGGAGCCGGGACGTGAAGGCCGCCGAGCGGATCGAGGTCGCGTACGCCGACGGCGTGCTGCGGATCCACGCCCCGGAGGCGGAGAACCGGGTCCTCGGCAACTCCGGCACCGCCGAGGTGACCGTCCAGCTGCCCGCCGGCTCCCGGGTCGACGCCAAGGCCGCGCTCGGCGAGTTCCGGGGTGTCGGCCGGCTCGGGGACGTCACCCTCCGGGCCGCCCAGGGCACCGTCAAGCTCGACGAGACCGCCGGCACCGATCTCGTCCTCCAGGCCGGGGACATCACCGTCGGCCGGCTCGGCGGAGCCGCCGAGATCCGCACCGGGAAGGGTGACCTCCGGATCGCCGAGGCCGTCGGCGGCACCGTCACCCTGCGCACCGAGTACGGGCAGATCGAGGTCGGCGCCGCCCGTGGGGTCTCCGCCGCCCTCGACGCCGGGTCCGGCCACGGCCGGATCCACAACGCCCTGAAGAACGCCGACGGCATCCCCGGCCTGACCATCCACGCCACCACCGGCTACGGCGACATCGCCGCCCGCAGCCTCTGAACCGTCCGCGGTCCCTGAACCGTCCGCGTCCCTGAACCGCCCGAAGTCTCCGAGCCGAATCCCCAGCGTAAGGAAGAAGGACCGACCATGAGTGACAGCACCGCCCAGGACCGCCCCGACCTCCAGAAGGCCCTCCAGGACGTCGTGGACGTCGGCTTCGCCGGCATACAGATGCGGGTGCACGACGGGAGCGGCGAGCACCGGGAGTGGGTCGGCAGCGCGGGGGTGAGCAAGCTGGGCGAGAGCGCGAAGCCGTCCACCGAAGGGCAGTTCTGGATCGGCAGCAGCACCAAGTCCTTCGTGGCGGCCCTGGTGCTGCACCTGGTCGCCGACGGCATGATCGAGCTGGACTCCCGAGTGGCCGAACACCTGCCCCGGTTCGGCCTGGACGAACGGATCACCGTGCGGATGCTGCTCCAGCACACCAGCGGCCTCTACAACTGCACCGGCGAGCTCGACGAGAAGGGCACGTTCGTGCCCGGGCTGCCGTCGACCGGCAAGCCGTGGGTGGAGAACCGGTTCCACAGCTACCGGCCGGACGAGCTGGTGCGGTTCGCGCTGTCGAAGCCGGCACGGTTCGAACCGGGCACCGGCCAGAGCTACTCCAACACCAACTACACCCTGGCCGCGCTGCTGGTCGAGGCGCTCAGCGGCCGCTCGCACGCCGAGGAGATGCAGCGGCGGATCCTGCGGCCGCTCGGACTGCGGGGCACCCTGGTGCCGGGCGACTCGCCGGACATCCCCGGCCCGCACGCCCACGGCTACTACCGCTACCAGGACGGCGAGGAGTGGAAGGTCGTCGACGTCTCCCGGCAGAACTCCTCGCTGCTGACCGGCTCGGGCGACATGATCTCCACCACCCGCGACCTGCACGTCTTCTTCGCCGCGCTGCTCGGCGGCAGGCTCCTGCCGGCCGCACTGCTGGACGAGATGCGGACGCCGCACGGCCCGCTCGGCTACGGACTCGGGCTGTTCGTCCAGGACCTGGGCCCGGAGAGCGGAGGCGTCACCATCGTCCACCACAACGGCGGCGCCCCCGGTGGCTACGGTGCGCTGATGATCAGCTCCCCGGACGGGAGCCGGACCCTCACCGCCGGGCTGACCACCGGCGATTCGGACGCGGACCCGGCGCAGGAGTTCCCGAAGGCGCTCAACGGGCTGATCAACGCGGTCTTCCGCCGCTGACTCCCCCTGCCTCGCCCGGCCGCCGGGGATCACCGGAGCGAGAAATGCGCAGGAAGTCGACGGGGCCGACTTCCTGCGCGGCGGGAGCCGCGGCGGGTGCGCAGAGTCTCCGGAGGGATGGGCCGCGCGGCCGAGCCGTGGCGGCCGGGCTCCCGGGCCTGCTACGGGAAGACGGGGGCGCCGTTGTCATCGATCCACGGCTGCCGGTCCCGGTCCGGCTGCCGGCCGACCATCGCCCATACGGCGTGCGCCGCCGCGAACTTCACGTCGCCAGGGCCCGTGTCCACCGGCGATGTCACGATCTCGACGACCGACACGGACAGCCCGCGACTCTCCTCGGGAAGCTGCGCCAGCGCATACCGGGCGCCCTCCAGCGCCTCCGCCCGAAACTGCTCATCGTCGCCCTGGACGGCACCGACGGTGGGCCCGTACGACCGGACGCGCCACCCGAACACGTCCGCGCCCATCCGGACAGCGGGCTCGGCCGACGCCTCTCCGCGCATCGTGACGTGGGCGAAGCTCGCCCATCGGCTGGTCTGACGGAGCAGCTTGTAGCTTCCTTCCATGTCCGGCATCCTTCCCGACGCCCCGGGCCGCGCACGACTCCACCTCGGGACGCTCACCAAGCAGGCCCTGGCTAGAACGATGCCTTGACCGCTTCGTCCACCCGGCCGACGGCCTCCTGCTGGAAGCGCTGGTCGTAGCTGCGGCGGATCTCCTCGACGGCTGCGCCCGCCGGCTTCGCCTGGGGGGTCGGGTACAACAACGTGACCAGGTAGGAGCGTTCGTGCTCGATGACGCCGAAGCGGTCCCGGTACTGGCCGCGCGCCTGTTCGACGGTGAGGCCGTCGGGGAAGCGCGGGGTGATCACCGAGTCGACGAAGTCCTGGAACTCCTGGTCGGTGACGGCGGGGCCGCCGTCGGGCCGCTCGGTGCCGAAGAACAACTCGGTCCGGGTGTACGGGTCGTGCGGCGCGGTCGGGGTGCCCGCCGCACCGGCGACCGGGGCGAGTGCCGCGCCCGTCATCAGCACGGCGGCGCCGGCGAGCAGTCCGGCCCAGGTTCTCGTTTCCATGACGGGATCAACGGCCGGACGGGCCGGGGGATGCACTGCTTCGGCCGCACGGGTGACGGCTACCGGCGCCGCCGCCAGTCGGCGCGGGTGAGCTGGTACTCGACCTCGCCGTGTTCGGAGCCGGGGATGGCGTCCGGCCAGTCGCCGGTGAAGTTCCGGAGGAACGACAGGCCGGACTTCTCCATCACCCGCCGGGAACGGGAGTTGACGGTCATGGTGTTGGCGGTGACCCGCTCGACGCCGAGGTCGGTGAAGCCCTTGTCGATCAGCGCGCGCGAGCCCTCGGTGGCGTAACCCTTGCCCCAGGCCGTCCGGTTCAGCCGGTAGCCGAGTTCGACGACGGCGGGGGTGTCGTCGTCGAGGGGGCGGAACTCGAACCAGCCGAGGAAGTGGCCGGTGGCCCTCTCCTCGGCGGCCCAGAAGCCCCGGGTGCCGAAGCAGGGGTGTCGTGGAGGAGACGCGGCAGCACCCGGGTCTCGACGGTCTCCCGGCTGGTCGGCTCACCGCCGTTGATGAAGCGCATGACCTCCGGATCGTTGTCCAGCGCGTGGAGGTGATCGGTGTCCGCTTCGGTGAACGGGCGCAGGGTGAGCCGTGCGGTCTCAAGGAAGACGTGCATGTGGTGATCCTGGCTGCCCGGTGAGGGGCGTGCCACCGGATATCCGCTATCCGCGCCCCGGCGACGGGCCGGGGCGCGGGGGAGCGGTCAGGCGACGAAGTGGTCGAACTCGCCGGCCTTGGCACCGTTGATCCAGGCGTGGAGCTTGGCGCGGGTGGTGGTGACGACGGTGGTGGGATCGTCGGACTCGCGGATGTAGACGTGGTCGCCGGCGGAGGCGATTTCGACGCAGTTGGCCTGGTCGGTACTGAAACTCGACTTCTGCCACGTGAGCTGGCGCATGGTCATCGTCCTTGGATTTTGTATCTGACGTGTTGGATCAAGCCCAGTGAGTCACGATAGGTGGCGGAGGGCGTCGGCGTGGAAGCGGACAGGGGCGGAAGAGACAAGCCCCTGAGTCGGTCGAACTTCTGGTCGAACGTTGCGATGGACTCAGGATCGCCAATGAATGCGACGCCATGAGGCTGTTCGAGAAAGAGCGTGTGAAGTCGGCTGTGCGTCGCGCGGATGAGCATGAACGGTGTCTCGCTTGCCGCATAGGTCGTGCAGTCGAACGGGAGGATCTGGATCGTCACGTTCGGCAGCTGACTCATCTCGATGAGGTGATTCAGCTGGTCCCGCATGACGGTCGGGCCGCCGTACATCATGTGCAGGGCTGCCTCATGGATCACCGCGCGGACGTGGGGCGCTCTTTCACCGGTCAGTAGCTTCTGGCGTTGGTGACGGAACTCGACCTTCCTCTCGTTGTATCCATGGATGACCTCGCTGTAGGCCTTGGTCTGCAGCAGGCCAGGGACGAGGAGAGTTTCGTAGCAGTCCAGGGCGATTGCGCCGGCCTCCGCCTCGGCCAGATCGAGAGCGTGAGGAATCACATCGTGCTTGTAGTCGGTCCACCACCCTTTACCCGAGCTCTCGCACAGGGCGCCGAGGCCGGACCGGTACGCGGGATCTGAGACATCGCACAGGTCGAGCCAGGTGGTCATTCGTTCAATGTTTAGACCCATCCTGCCCGACTCGATATGGCTGACGGCCGGGCCCTTCACGCCGATCGCTTGTCCGATCTCCACCGCTGAGCGTCCGGCGGCATCGCGCACTCGACGAAGCTCCTCACCAAGACGTCGCTGGCGTTCGCTGATCCCAGGCCTGAGTCCCATGGATGTACCCCTCCTCCAGATCCTTGCCTACGGAAAGTGTAGAGCCATGTGCGGAGCGTGTTGCAGCTTTCATGGCTAGTCCACTAAAGTCTTAGTGCACTGCTCGCCAGACGTGGCGTCATGCCGGTCTGCGCGTAGCTCATTTGAGCTGATGGGAGACTCCCCATGTGTGACCCCAACCTCAACTCCCCCTCCCTCACCGTCTCGCGCGAGCTGTTGCGCGACGTCATGGAGCGCGCCGGGTACCTCCGCTCCTCCATCGCCGACGCCGAACTCGCGCTCGTCGAGCTGATCTCGAACGCCTGGCGGCACGGCCGCACCCCCTCGCCCGCCGTCGCCATCAGCGCCGAGGGTGGCACCGTCCGCGTGGTCGTCGCCGACCGCAGCTCCGAGCTGCCCCGGCGCCGAGCGTTCACCGAACTCTCGGAGTCCGGACGGGGGTTGCAGCTGGTTGAGGGGCTCACCCATCGCTGGGGTGCCGAACCGCTGAAGCTCGGCAAGCGGGTCTGGTTCGAGGTGGACGGCCTGCTCGCGTGAACGCCCTCCACCCCATCCACCCGGCCGATCCGGCGATCCACCACCTCACGGGCCCGCAGCTCACCGAGCTGATCGTGGAGCTCCGCACCGAGGGACGCGAGTTCGGCCTCCTCTGGCCGTCCGCGAAGCCGGGCGAGCAGATCATCAACGGCCGGGTGCTCGTCAATCTCGGCAATGTCCCGGCCAGTACCGTGATCAACCTCCTCGCGTTGCTGCGCGAGTTCAAGCGGACTCGGCGTCGAGTGTGACCGGGCCGCTGTTCCTCGTCCTCGTGGCAGCCGTGCTCGGCGGATGGTGCCAAGTTTGGTCCCAGCGGTTCCGGGAGTGTCACACGGGGTGATGGGCGCGCGGGCCCCGTTCGCAAGCGGGGCCCGCACCGATGTCGGTCCCCGTTCCTAAGCTCAGTGGCATGCCAGATGCCTACACCGTGTTGTGGACCCAGGACACCTGCCGCGCGCTGCGCAAGGAGGGCCGCGTGGGTCAGCGGCCGCCCGTCGCCTTCAGCGGGGTGCACCAGTCGCTGCCCGCCTGGTCGGGCGCCCGCGCGGGGGACGAGGTGTACGCGCTGCACGTCAAGCAGTGCGAGGTGTTCGTGGTGAGCCGGATGCGGATCGTCGACCGGGAAGGCGGCGACTGCTGCGGCGCCGAGCCGAAGACCTGGCAGCACCCGGCGTTCCCCGGGCACACCGACTGGTGGATGCTCGGTGCCGGCGGCTGCGGAGCCGATGCCGTCCACGTGGACGCCACGCCGATCCGCTTCGACCAGCGGATACCGGGCGACCTCCTGCCGCGCCTGACCTGGCGCAACCGCCGCAACCAGACCCGGGGGCTGAAGTACGTGGTGGACGGACGCCTCGAACGGTTCGTCAGCCTCCAGGGGTTCTACCGGCTGACCCCGGAGTCGGCCGACGAGCTGGCGGAGCTCGTCGGGGCCTGAAGCCCTCGGGCTGTCAGGTCGCACCGAGCGCCTCGGCCACGGCCGCTCGCACCGCTGCTTCGGTGAGGGCGGGGCGACCCGTGGCGGCGGCCATCTCCGCGAGCGAGGTCATGGCGACCTCGGGCAGCCCGCAGGCGGTGAAGGCGGAGAACTCCGCCAGGTGCGGTGCGACGTTCAGCGCGAACCCGTGGCTGGTCACGCCGCCGCGAATTCTCATGCCGATTGAGGCGACCTTCCGGTGCTCCGGCGTCCAGAAGCCCACCAGACTCTGCGGCTTGGGCGGGGTGGCGCGCCGAACGGTCTCAGGCCCAGCGACACCAGGGCGCTGATCAGGCCGTTCTCCAGCCAGCGCACGATGTCGCCGGGGCCGACCTCGCGGAGGTTGATCACCAGCTAGCCGATCGGCTGCCCGGGGCCGTGGTACGTCGCCTGACCGTCCCGGTCCACCCCGACCAGGGGTATCCGGCCGTCCGTGGGCAGCTCATCGGGTGGCGTTCGGGCGCTGTATGTGATCACCGGAGGGTGGGTGAGCAGCACCAGCCGATCCTTGATCGACCCTTCCTGCCGCTGCCGGACCCAGCCACTCATCCGCTCGACGGCCTCGGTGTACGGCACCTCGCCCAGATCAACCCGCTCCAGCTCGCCCATCCCGACCTCCCCGGTGCCTGACCCCTCCCACGGACAGGCCCGAGCGTATGCCGCCCCCTGCACAGGAAGTCTGCCTGGCCGACTTCTCCTGTGTGCGGGATCAGAGGACCGCGCAGGCGGCGAGCAGGGCGTCGACCCGGAGCCGGAGTTCGGGGAAGTGGGCGCCGGTGATCGGACACTCGCGCAGATTGCGGTTGTTGACCCAGCCGCCGATGGGCTCGGCCCCAGCCCGCCCCCCTCCGAGACCGGTCCAGCATGACAGGGCCGGTTTGCGTAAGAAGTCGGTCCGGTCGACTTCCTGTGTGGGCGCCCGGGGGGTGGATGCCGGGGGTGTCGGGTTGTTGTTGGTGGGTGTCGGGGTTGGTGGGTGTCGGGGTTGGTGGGCGCGTGGGGCTGATCGCGTAGGAAGTCGGACTGGTCGACTTCCTACGCAAGGCGCCCAGGGGGTGGGTGCCGGCGCGGTGTTGGTGGGCGCGTGGGGGTGGCTGCGTAGGAAGTCGGCCGGGCTGACTTCCTGCGCAACGCCTCCCTAACCCTTCACGGGCTCCAGGTGGAGGTGCTGGTGGGGCCAGGGTGGGGGCTCCTCGGTCGGGCCGAACCAGAGGCGGGCGTCTTCGCCGGTGCGGACAGGGAGTTGGGGGAAGTCGTTCTCGGCGTGTTCGGTGCGGTGGAGGGCGTGCTCGGGGCGCAGGTGCCGGGCGGCCCAGGTGTCGAAGGCGGCCGGGTCGGCGGGGTGGCAGATGGTGGCGCGCAGTTCGCGGCCGTCCGTCGGCAGCGCGAAGCCGGGGCCGCGCAGCAGCAGGACGTCGTCGCTGTCGACCATGGTCGCGTTGGCCGCGTCGCGGTGCTCCCGCCAGACCGGGCCGTAGTAGAACGCCTCCAGGGCGCGGCGGCGCTCGGCCATGGATGGGAAGGCGCGGAGCCAGACGAAGCGGTCCGGGTCGTCCAGGTCACGGAAGCGGCCGCCGACGGTGATGCCGACCGCCTCCTGGCCGGTCACGAACTCCCGCTCGAACAATTCGATCAGGGTCTCGCGGGCGCCGGGGTGCAGGGTGTACCGGCGCAGTTCGACGACGAGGTTCATGCGCCGAGCCCGCCCAGGGCCGGACCGGTGCGGGTGAGGTCCATGGTCCAGTTGTGCTCCCAGCTGAGGCCGCCGTCGGCGGAGAACTCCTGCTCCCAGCGGGCGGTGTCCGGGCCGAGCCGGTACCAGGTGAAGTGCACCCGGATCGGCCGGCCGTCGAGGGTGTCCTCGCCGTGGAAGTCGCCGCGGTCGCCGGTGAAGCCGCCGATCACCGGGGGGTCCAGCCGGCCGGTCCGGCTGTCGGACCAGTGGATCGACCACTGCTCGGTCGCGCGGTCGAACAGCCGCAGGGTGACGCCCCGGCGGCCGAGGGTCGGGAAGTCGATCTCGTCGATGTTGCCGCCGCCGCCGAACAGCGGCCGGATCACCGACCGGCCGGGGAACTCCTCCCAGGTGCCACCGCCGCTGAGCGGCGCGGTGAGGCGGCGGTTGGCCACGTCCCACGAGCCGTGAAGGAAGTCGAAGTCGTTCATGCGCCGCAGGCTAGGGGCCCTCCACTGACAACCGGTGTCAGTGGATACTGGCGGCATGCGCGCGAGCCGACTGGTCAACCTGCTCCTGCTGCTCCAGAACCGGGGCCGGATGACCGCCCAGCAGCTGGCCGGGGAGCTGGAGGTCTCGGTCCGCACGGTGTACCGGGACGTCGAGGCGCTCGCCGCCGCCGGGATCCCGCTGTACGGCGAGGCCGGGCACGCGGGCGGTTACCGGCTGGTCGACGGCTACCGGACCCGCCTCACCGGGCTGACGGCCGCCGAGGCGCAGGCCGCCTTCCTGGCCGCGCTCCCGGGCGCCGCCGCCGAACTGGGCCTCGGCGAGGCGCTCGCCACCGCCCAGCTCAAGCTGAGGGCTGCTCTCCCGGCCGAGCTGCGCGAGCACGCCGGACGGATCCAGGAGCGCTTCCTGCTGGACGCCCCCGGCTGGTACGGCGACGCGGACGAGACCCCGCACCTGGCGGCCGTCGCCGCCGCGGTGTGGGCGCGGCGGGCGGTGGTGCTGCGGTACCGGCGCTGGCGGGTGCCGGAGGAGATCGAGCGGCGGGTGGAGCCGTACGGGCTGGTGCTCAAGGCGGGCCGCTGGTACCTGGTCGCCGGCGGGCCGTCCGGGACGCGCACCTACCGGGTCGACCAGATCATCGGACTGGGCGGTCAGGACGGGGAGTTCGCCGTGCCGGACGGCTTCGATCTGGCCGCCTACTGGCAGCGCTACCTGGCGGAGTTCCGCGCCCGGCTGCACACCGGTGAGGCGCTGGTGCGGCTGACGGCCGAGGGCGCCCGCCGCCTCGGGGTGACGCTGGTGGAGGAGGGCTGGACGCGGGCCCGGGTGCCGATCGAGTCGGTCGACCACGCCCACGGGGAGTTCCTGCGGCTCGGCGCCGAGGTCGAGGTCCTGGAGCCCGCCGAACTCCGCGACCGCATCGCGGAGACGGTCCGGGCGCTCGCCGCCCGTTACCGGGGGTGAGCTCAGAGGCCGACGAAGTGGTCGAACTCGCCGTCCTTGGCGCCCAGGATCCAGGCGTTGAGCTTGGTGCGGGTGGTGGTGACGACCAGCTCGGGATTGTCGGACTCGCGGATGTAGACGAACTCGCCCTTGGAGGCGATCTCCAGCCAGTTGCTCTGGTCGGTGCTGAAACTCGACCTCTGCCAGTTGAGCTGCTCCATGCGTACCCCTCCTGATCGTTCACGGCGGCCGCAACGAGGGTACTGCTCCACGAAAGAACACAGCGGCATCGTTTCGGTCATGTCAATTCGTGCGGGTCGTTGTGCTATTCCATTGGGGCGTCAGTCGTTCCTACACTGAGACCCCGCCGCACGGGGGCTGCGGGAACCAGGTTGCCGACGGGCCCGGGGGAGGCGCGTGTGAACGACCGTGGCTGGGACGAGGACGAGGCCCGGCCGTACTTCTTCCTCTCCTACGCGCACACCCCCAAGTCCGGTGCGCGCGGTGCCGGTGATCCGAACCACTGGGTCCGGCAGCTGTACCGGGACCTCTGCGAGGCGGTGCTGCAACTCACCACCGTCCCGGCCGGGGTGCCGGTCGGATTCATGGACGAGTCCATGCACCAGGGCGAGTTGTGGGCCGAGCGGCTGTCCGAGGAGCTGGCGAGCTGCCGGGTGTTCGTGCCGCTGTACTCGCCCCGCTACTTCAACAGCGTTCCGTGCGGCCAGGAATGGCACGCCTTCACCCGCCGCCCGGTGTACCCGGCGACCATCGACGCCGAGCGCACCAGCGGCATCGTCCCGGTGCTGTGGGCGCCGATGAGCCGCTACCGGCTGCCCAAGGTGGCCAGCGAACTCCAGTTCAACCACGCCGGGTTCGGGCCCGACTACGCCACCGAGGGCCTGTACGCCCTGATGAAGCTCAGCTACTTCCGCGCCGCCTACGAGCTGGCCGTGCACCGGCTGGCCGCACGGATCGTCCAGGTGGCGGAGGAGACGGTGATCCCCGTCGGGCGCCGGCTGGACTTCAACACGCTGCCCAGCGCCTTCAACGTGACCTCCCCGACCAAGCAGCTGCGGATCTCCGTACTCAGTTACCACCAGGGCGAGTTGCCGCCCGACCGCAACCCCGACTTCTACGGTGTCCGGCGCACCGACTGGCACCCCTACCGTCCGGCCGGGTCGCCGATCGCCCAGCACGCGGTGCGCCTGGCGCGGCAGTTGGGTTTCCAGCCGACCGTGCACGAGTTCGACGACGAGGTGGAGTCGATCATCGAGGGCAACGCCGAGGCCCCCGGGCTGCTGCTGCTGGACCGGTGGGCGCTGCGCGACCCGCACCGGCGCGAGCTGGTCCGCCGCTTCGACCGCTGCGACGCCACCTGGGTGAGCGTGCTGGAGCCGTGGAACAGCGACGACCCCGAGTGCGACGGCGGCGGCCGCGAACTGGTCGAGCTCAGCGACCAGACCCTGCGGATCACCCGGCGGGCCGGCCGCCCGAGCTTCCTCGGGGTGACCGGCCCGACCGGCCTGAACACCCTGGACGACTTCGACGACGCGCTGCCCCGGGCGGCGATGAAGGCCAAGTACGCCTTCGAGGGCCGCACCAGAGCCGAACCCGAGGAACCGCCGACGCCCCGGCCGAGCCTGCGGGAGGCCTTCCGACGAGGACCGGGGGCCTACGGGCCGGACGGCTTCGGCGGACACCGGCCGGACCAGTACGGCCCGGAGCCCTTCGACCGCGACCCCGATCCCGATCCCGATCCCGACGAAGGAAGCCGCGACGACCGGGCCCGTGAGGACCGGAGCCGCGACGACCGGGGCCGCGACGACCGGGGCCGCGACGACCGGGGCCGCGAGGACCGGGGCCGCGACGACCGGAGCCGCGACGACCGCAGCCACCGCAACGCCCGTAACAACGACCACCGCGACACCCGCGACGACCGTGACGACGGCGATGACCCCGATGCTGGGATGGCGCCCTTGGGAGGACCGTACCGATGAGTGACAACACCACCAGGAACTTCCGCATCGGCGCCGCCGAACTCGCCGCCGCGCGCGACGCCGCCCGGCGGGCCGCGGAGCAGGACCGCCAGGGCCGGATCATCACCTTCTACTCCTACAAGGGCGGCACCGGCCGCACCATGGCCCTCGCCAACACCGCCTGGATCCTCGCCGCCAACGGCTTCCGGGTGCTCACCGTGGACTGGGACCTGGAGGCCCCCGGCCTCGCCAAGTTCTTCCACCCCTTCCTCGACCCGGCCTCCCTGGCCGGCACCACCGGGATGATGGACCTCATCGCCGAGTACCGCGAGGAGGCGCTGCGCCCGGTCGAGCACGCCGAGGGCTGGCATCTGGACTTTGCCCGGGTGCACCCGCACGCGCTGTCGCTGTCCTGGCCGCACTTCCCGTCCGGCGGCAGCCTGGACTTCCTCTCCGCGGGCCAGTTCAACCGCGACTACTCCGAGGCCGTCACCCACCTCGACTGGGACATCTTCTACGACCGCTTCGACGGCGGGCAGTTCTTCGACGCGCTCAAGGCCGACATGTCCAAGCGCTACGACTACGTGCTGATCGACTCCCGCACCGGCCTGTCCGACATCGCCGAGATCTGCACCGTCCAGATGCCCGACGACCTGGTCGTCTGCTTCACCCTCAGCGACCAGTCCATCGACGGCGCCTCCCGGATCGCCCAGCACATCCACGACCGCTACCGCGACCGCGGCATCCGCATCCTGCCCGTCCCGATGCGCATCGACGAGGGCGAGAAGGAGAAGGCCGACGCCGGCCGCGCCCTCGCCCGGGTGCGCTTCGACGGCCTGCCCGCCGGCCTGAGCGGCGAGGAACTCGCCGGCTACTGGGGCTCGGTGGAGATCCCGTACCGGCCGTTCTACGCCTACGAGGAGATCCTCGCCACCTTCGGCGACCAGACCGGCACCCCCACCTCGATGCTGGCCGCCTGCGAGCGGCTCACCTCCGTGATCACCGAGGGGCGGGTCACCGGCCTGCCGCCGATCGACGAGGAGGTGCGGCTGCGCTACGTCGACGCCTTCACCCGCCGCCGCCCGTCCGTCCCCGCCGACCTCTACCTGTCCTACGTGCCCGAGGACCGGATGTGGGCGGACTGGATCGAGTCGGTGCTGACCCGGGCCGGCTTCCGGGTGCTGCCGCGCGACCTCAGCGCCGGCACCGACCCGCGCGAGGAGACCGAGCGCGGCATCGACTCCGCCTACCGCACCGTCGCCGTGCTCTCGCCCGCCTACCAGCGCTCCCCGCAGGCCCGGGCGCTGTGGGAGTCGGTGGTCAACTCCGACCCCTCCGGCACCCGGCGCCAGCTGCTGCCGGTGCGCGTCGGCGACGTCCGGCTCACCGCGCCGTTCAGCAACCGCAACCCGGTCGACCTGGTCGGCCGCGACGAGGCGCAGTCCGTGCAGAGCCTGCTGCGGGCGCTGGGCCGCGGCGACGCCCCGCTCGGCGACGCCCCCAGCGGCGGCCCGCGCTTCCCCGGCAGCAAGCCCTCGGTGTGGGACGTGCCGCCGCGCAACCCCTCCTTCACCGGCCGCGCCGCCGTCCTGGAGCAGCTGCGCAACCAGCTGCGCGGCGGCATGGCGGCCGTCCTGCCCACCCCGCAGACCCTGTACGGGCTCGGCGGCGTCGGCAAGACCCAGGTCGCCCTGGAGTACGCCCACCGCTTCATGTCCGACTACGACCTGGTCTGGTGGATCGACGCCGAGCAGACCGAGCTGGTCGCCCCCGCGCTCGCCGAACTCGCCCGTCGCCTCGGCCTGCGGGTCGGCGACTCCGTCACCGAGGCCGCCGAGGCCGCCCGGGAGGCGCTGCGCCGCGGCGTGCCCACCTCCCGCTGGCTGCTGATCTTCGACAACGCCGACGAGCCCAGCGAGATCCGCCGCTTCTTCCCCGGCGGCTCCGGCCACATCCTGGTCACCTCCCGCAACCAGGCCTGGACCGGGCACGCCGAGGCGCTGGAGGTCGACGTCTTCACCCGCGGCGAGAGCGTCGAGCACCTGTGCCGGCGCGCCCGCAGCCTCTCCCGGGCGGACGCCGACCGGGTCGCCGAGGCCGTCGGCGACCTGCCGCTGGCCGTCGAGGTGGCCGCCGCCTGGCTGGACACCACCGGCACCCCCGTGGACACCTACGTCAACCAGCTGCACGCCGAGGCGGCCCGCGCCCTCGCCGTCGACCACCCCACCGACTACCCCACCCCGGTCGCCGCGACCTGGAACGTCTCGATCGGACGGCTGCGCCAGCAGTCCCCGGCCGCCGTGCGGCTGCTCCAGCTGTGCGCCTTCTTCGCGCCCGAGCCGATCTCCATGAACCTCTTCTACAGCGACCAGATGATCCGCGCGCTGGTGAAGTACGACGCCGACCTCAGCGACAAGTTCATGCTCGGCAAGGTCATCCAGGCGATCGGCCGCTACGCCCTGGCCAAGGTCGACGCCGGCAGCAACAGCTTCCAGGTGCACCGGCTCGTCCAGGCGGTGATCCGGGCCGGGATGAGCGACGAGGAGCAGGAGACCGCCGTCCACGAGGTGCACCGCATCCTCACCGGCGCCCGGCCCGTCCTCGGCGACACCGACGACCCGGCCAACTGGCCCGCCTTCGACGAGATCTGGCCCCACCTGTCGCCCTCCAAGGCCCACAACTGCGACGAGGCCGACACCCGCCAGCTGCTCATCGACCGCGTCCGCTACCTGTGGAAGCGCGGCGAACTCGACCGCGCCCGGGACCTCGGCCACGCCCTGGACGCCGAGTGGACCAGCAAGCTCGGCGAGGACGACCGGCAGACCCTGCTGCTGCGCTTCCAGCTCGCCAACGTGCTGCGCTCCCAGGGGAGTTACGCCGAGGCGCTGGCGTTGGACGAAGCCACCCTGGAGCGCCAGCGGGCGCTGCTCGGCGAGCACCACCCGTACACGCTGATGACGGCCGGCTCACTCGGCGCCGACCGCCGGGCGCTCGGCCGCTTCCAGGCCGCGCTCGACCTCGACCGGGAGATCCTCGACCAGTTCCGCGAGCTGTTCGGGGACGACAACCCGCGCACGCTCTCCATGGCGAACAACCTGGCGATCGACTACCGCCTCGTCGGCGAGAGCGAGGCCGCCCGCGAACTCGACCAGGAGACCCTGGACCGGCGCACCGCCGTGCTCGGGCCCAAGCACCCGTACACCCTCATCACCAAGTCCGCCCTCGCCCGGGACCTGCGCGAACTCGGCGACTACCGCGGCTCGGCCGAGCTGCTCCAGGAGGTCACCGCGGACTTCGGCGACGGACTGGACCCGGGCCTGCCCGAGAGCCTGCGCAACGCCAAGTCCCTGGCCGTCTCGCTGCGTCGGATGGGCCAGCTCGCCGAGGCCCGCCGGATCACCAAGGAGACCTACGAGCGCTACCTGGAGCGCTACGGCGCCGACGCCCCCGACGCGCTGGCCTGCGCGCTCAACCTGGCCGCCGACCACAGCGCCTTCGGCGACAAGGAGGCCGCCCGCGACCTGTGCGCCACCGTCTACGACGGCCACCGGCGGCTGTTCGGCGACGACCACCCCTTCACCCTGGCCTGCGCCAACAACCTCGGCATCTACCTGCGCGGCAGCGGCGACGTCCAGGGCGCCATCGAAACCGGCCGGGCCACCGTCGAGGGCCTGACCCGCTCGGCCGGGCCGGACCACCCGTACACCCTCAACGCGATGATCAACCTGGCCAACGCCTACGGCGACGACGGGCAGACCGAACTCGCCGAGGAACTCGGTCGGGCCGCGTACGCGGGACTGTGCGCCCGCTACTCCCCGCAGCACCCGGACGCGGTGGCCTGCGAGGCCAACCTGGCGATCACCCTGCGGGCGGCGGGCCGGCACACCCAGGCCGCCGAACTGCGCGCCCGGGCGATCTCCGAGCTGATCCGGCAGTTCGGCGAGGAGCACCCCAACACGGTGTCCGCGCGCGGCTGGAAGCGGATCAACCGCGACCTGGAGCCGCAGCCGGTGTGACCGGGGAGGGGCGGGGTAGCCTGCGCAACCATGGATACCCCGCCCCCCGTCCTGGTCACCCGGCGCCCCGCTCCCGGCGTCCTCGAACGGCTCACCGCCCGGTACGCCGCCACCTGCCGTGAGAGCGACCGGGAGCTGGAGCGGGCCGAACTGCTCGACGCCGTCCGCGGCCGCCG
The DNA here is from genome assembly GCF_055584725.1 of Kitasatospora sp. NPDC101108. Taxonomy (NCBI): domain Bacteria; kingdom Bacillati; phylum Actinomycetota; class Actinomycetes; order Kitasatosporales; family Streptomycetaceae; genus Kitasatospora; species Kitasatospora sp. NPDC101108. The sequence continues at coordinate 569,334 of NZ_JBVJLM010000003.1, read as the reverse complement.
GGCCGTGCTCACCACCCTGAACACCCGGGTCGACGCCGAGTTCCTGGACGCGGCCGGCCCGCAGCTGGAGATCGTCGCCAACCACGCGGTCGGCTACCACAACATCGACCTCGCGGCCTGCGCCGAACGCGGCGTGGTGGTCACCAACACCCCCGGCGTGCTCACCAACGCCACCGCCGAGACCGCCTGGGCGCTGCTGCTGGCCGCCACCCGCCGGCTCGGCGAGGGCGAGCGGCTGCTGCGCTCCGGCACGCCCTGGACCTGGGGCCCCAACTTCCTGCTCGGCCTGGAACTGGCCGGTACCCCGCTCGGCGTGCTCGGCATGGGCCGGATCGGCCGGTCGGTCGCCCGCCGGGCCGAGGCCTTCGACATGCCGGTCAGCTACCACAACCGCCGCGAACTGCCGCCCGAGCAGGCCCACGGCGCCGAGTGGAAGCCGCTGGAGGAACTGCTCGCCACCTCCACCGTGCTGGTCGTCACCTGCCCGTGCACCGAGGAGACCCGGCACCTGCTGGACGCCCGCCGGCTGGCCATGCTGCCGCCCGGGGCGGTGGTGGTCAGCATGACCGCCGGCGTGGTGGACGAGGAGGCGCTGGCCGCCGCGCTGGAGTCCGGGGCGCTGTTCGCCGCCGCCGTGGACAACTTCGAGCACGAGCCCGACGTCCCGTCCGCGCTGCTCGCCCAGGAGCGCGCGGTGCTGGTCCCGCACCTGGGCAGCGCCACCGTCCGCACCCGGCAGGCGATGGGCGGCCTGGCGGTGGACAACATCCTCGCGGTGCTGGACGGTTCCGAGCCCCTGACGCCGGTGAGGCCGTAGGGGCCGCCCTAACCGGCCGCCCAGGCCAGGGCCGTGGTCATCACCCGGAACGCCCCGAAGTGCGCGGCGCCGGGCTCCACGAAGAGTTCGGCGCCCGGGATGTGGTCGGCCAGCCAGCGGGAGTGGTCGACCGGCGAGAACTGGTCGTCGGCGCCGTGCCACAGCCAGGTCGGCACCCTGATCGACCCGAGCTCGAAACCCCAGTCGGCGGTGAAGGCCAGCACGTCGTCGATCCAGCCGTCGGCGCCGTGCCGGAAGGCCTCCCGGTAGTTGCTCTGCAGCATCCGCCGCAGCCCGCTGTCCGCCACCACCTCCCGGTCGGTACCGGTGAGTTCGGTGCGCAGCCCGTTCAGCAGCCGGACCGGGTCGTCCTTGATCTGCCGGGAGCGGAACTCCATCGCGTCGGCGATCCGGCCGTGCCCGCGCTCGGCCTCCCGGTAGGCGCGGACGTTGGACGGGGTCATCCCCGCGTACCAGTCCAGACCGGTCGCGTTCCGCGGCGCCAGCCCCACCAGCACCGCCACCCGGCTGACCCGCTCCGGCAGCAGCGCGGCGCAGGCCAGCGCGTGCGGGCCGCCACCGGAACGGCCCAGCACCGCGAAGCCCTCCAGGCCCAACTCGTCCGCGATGGTGCGCACGTCGGCCGCCGCGTGCGACACCCGGCGGCCGAACAGCCGGGTCGAGTCGCCGTAGCCGGGCCGGTCGTAGGAGATCAGCCGCACCCCCAGCCGGTACAGCACGGTGCTGCGCGGGTGCGGGCCGACCCGGCTGCCGGGCATGCCGTGCAGCAGGAACACCGGACGGCCGCGCGGGTCGCCGAGGGACTCGACGGCCAGGGCCCGGCCGTCCGACGTCTTGACCATCCGTAACGCCACGCGTTCCTCCTCAGTGCTCCCGGTCGGTGGTGGTGCGCACCTCCCGGCGGGCCTGCCAGGTGGTGTGCTCGCGGGACACCGCGTCCTCGGCGTCCCGGGCCAGCCGGGCCCAGATCTCCTCGGCGTCCGTCGACTCCAGGTCCAGCCGGGCGAGTTGGAGGCGGATCAGCTCCAGCTCCTCGGCCGCCAGGCCGTACGCGGCGGCCAGCGGGCGGTACTGGCGCAGCTGCGCCCAGGCCGTCACCGAGGCGGCCACCGCCGAGACCGTGCCCAGCGCGTCGTAGGTGAACGCGCCGAGCGCCCGCAGCACCGCCAGCGCCAGGCCCAGCGCCGGCAACAGCACGCCCAGCACGCCGGTCCAGTACCCGGCGCGGGCGCAGTAGCGGGCCTTGCTGCGGTACCAGTCGTGCTGCACCCGGATCCGCTCGTTCAGGTACACCTCGCGGCGCACCGCGAGCGGCTGCCCGCGCAGGTCGCGCATGGCCTCGGTGATCTCGACCCCGTCCGCCGGGACGGCCACCCCCACCGGGCTGTCGCGGAAGGCGCTCAGCACCCGGGTGAGTTGGAAGCGGTACAACCCCTCGGCGTCCGGCAGGCTGTGCGGCGGCGGCTGGTAGGCGTCCGCCCGGACGGCGAACTTCCAGGCCAGCGTCTTCACCGACTCGGCGGCCGCCCGGCCCTCGTACCACAGGCCCTGCGGGTTCTGCCGGCTGATCACCACCGCCAGCGCCATCGCGCCCAGGTAGCCGGCGGCGGCCGGCCAGGCCCACGGCTCGCCGTCGGCCGAGCCGGCCGCCGCGGCGACCAGCAGCAGTGCCAGTTCCCAGGCCGAGAGCAGCACCGCGCGGCGCTGGCCGCGCAGCGAGGCCGCGTCGGCGGCCCAGAAGAACTCGGGCAGCAGTTCCCGCTCGCGCACCCACCCGGTCCGTGCCGCACCAGACGCCATGCTCGGCCCCCACCCGTCGCTCCGGTCCCTCCGCTCTCCTGCCCCGGGCGGCTTCCCGGTACGCCTGGCGCGGGCCGGGGCGGTCGGCAATGGCCGGGAAGGCCCGGTGGATTGTCCGGTACGTTCCGTGGTCGCACCGGCACGCGGGGTCATGGCGGGGATCGGTGGGTGGACGGGGTCAGTAGGCGTAGAAGATGCGCCCGGCGTTGTCGGCCATCTGCTTGGCGTTCCACTCGGTGCCCCCCGGGACGTTGCCGGAGCGGAACAGCGGCGGCGCGGGGGCGTCCCCGGCGGCCGCCCGGTCCGCCAGCCGCCCGACCGCCGAGGCCACCACGGCCTGCATCAGCGCGCTGGTGACGATGGTGGAGACGGGGCCGAAGGAGGTCTCGGCGCCGGGATGGGACAGCTCGCCGTCGCCGACCGCGATCTTGCTGTCCAGCACGACGTCGCAGTGGTCCTTGAGGTAGGTGCCGGAGGGGTGCGCCGAGGGCACCTCGCCCGGGTAGGCCAGCGAGGTCACCCCGATCACCTTCAGCCCGCGCTCCCGGGCGTGCCGGGCCAGCTCGACCGGCATCACCTGGCGGCCGGACAGCGAGACCAGGAACAGCAGGTCCCCGCCGGTCGCCGGGGTCAGGTCGAGGGCCGAGGTGGCGAGCCCGGAGACCCGCTCCAGCGCGCTGGACAGCGGCGCGGGCACCGTCGTCACCCCGGCCGTCCCCGGCACGTTCAGCAGGTTCACCGGAACCAGCCCGCCGGCCCGGTAGACCACGTCCTGGGCCGGCAGCGAGGAGTGCCCGGCGCCGAAGGTGAAGACCCGGCGGCCCTCGGCGATCGCCTCGGCCAGCAGGGCGGCCGCCGCCTCGATGCCGTCGGCCTCCTCCTCCCGGACCCGGTTCAGGTGGGCGATCGCGGCGTCGAAGTACCTGCCGACCAGGTCGTTCATCGGTTGCCTTCGCTCTCTGCCGGTGAGGGAGCCGGCCGGGTGGGGCGGCGGGGGTGGTCCAGACCGCCAGTGGAGAAAGCTACGGCGAGCACGGTCGCGCCCCGGCGGTACCGCTGTCAACAGGAACGAAAACCGCTACCGGAACACCCCGGGCGGGCCCGGTTGTCGGTGCGGTACGTCAGAATTGGCGGTGAGGACACCGAAGAACGGAGCCAGCGGCGATGTCTGGGCTGATCGACACCACTGAGATGTACCTTCGCACCATCCTGGAGCTGGAGGAAGAGGGCATCGTCCCGATGCGCGCCCGGATCGCGGAGCGCCTGGAACAGAGCGGTCCCACGGTCAGCCAGACGGTCGGCCGGATGGAGCGCGACGGGCTGCTCCAGGTCGCCGGGGACCGCCACCTCGAACTCACCGAGGAGGGCCGCCGGCTCGCCGTGCGCGTCATGCGCAAGCACCGCATCGCCGAGTGCCTGCTCGTCGACGTGATCGGCCTGGAGTGGGAGCAGGTGCACGAGGAGGCCTGCCGCTGGGAGCACGTGATGAGCGAGACGGTCGAGCGCAAGGTGCTCGCCATGCTCGGCCACCCGACCCAGTCCCCGTACGGCAACCCGATCCCGGGCCTGGACGAGCTCGGCGACACCAAGGCCGAGGGCGAGGGCTTCGACGCCGCGCTCGTCCCGCTGGACACCGTCAAGCCCGGCGAGGCCGGGGCGGACGTGGTGGTCCGCCGGATCGGCGAGCCGATCCAGACCGACAGCGCCCTGATGAGCACCCTGCGCCGGGCCGGCATCCGGCCGGGCTCCACGGTCAAGGTGACCACCGGCGTCGGCGGCGTGCTGGTCGGCAGCGGCGAGAACGCCGCGGAGCTGGGCAAGGACATCGCCCAGCACGTGTTCGTCGCCCAGGGCTGAGGCCCCGGCCCGGCCGCTTCCTCGGTACCGACGGTCAGGGCCCGCTGCTCCCCGTGCAGCGGGCCCTTCCCGTCCTCCCCGGTTCCCTCCCGTTCCCCTCCGCCCCTCCCGCTCCCTCCCGTCCCCTCCACCGCCTCGCCCGGCTTCCCCGTCCGAGCGACCCTTCCGGCGTCCCCTCGCACCGCAATTCCTCCCCTCGGCCGATCATGGCAATCCTTGAGCGCTGTCACTCGTACGAGGGGCTTTTCCGGTTGACCAGCGGGTAGACCGAGGCCTTATCCGCACATGCGTATGACGGGCCCTGTCTCCGGTGGGAGACAAGGCCCGTCACTCGCGCGCGTTGTGTCGCGCGTTGCTCGCCCTCACCCGATCGGCTCAGGGCGGCAGGATTCGGGGGCCGCCGCCGGGGTCAGACTCCGGCCGGCTGGGCGGGCTGGAACTGCTGGGCGGGAGCCTCGCGGCCGCAGGCGTAGGCCAGCGGGCTGATCAGCTCGGCGGCGTCCGGCAGCCAGCGGTTGGACTCGGAGGGGGAGCGGGCCCACTGGGCGTAGCCGGTGGAGCCGATCCGCGAGGGCGGGGCGACCGTCCAGTCCCCCTCGCCGCGGGCGACCAGGTCCAGCCGCCCGGGCGGCCAGCCCAGCTTGCGCAGCATCTCCGGCAGCTTGGCCGCGACCCCGGGCAGCACCAGGAAGTGCAGCCGCCGTCCGACCCGCCCGGGCGAGGAGGGCAGCACCGCGACCGGGCCGAGCTGGAGGTCCATCCGCTCCATCCGGGCCAGCGCCAGGCACCCGGCGGTCTCCGGCACGTCCAGCACGTCGAAGGACCGGCCGGTGGGCAGCAGGATCGACGCCCTCGGCCGTTCGGTCCACCAGCGCCGCACCGCGCCCGGCCCGGCGCTCGCCCTGCGCGCCCAGTCCGCGTCCATCGGGTGGGCTCCCGGCAGCGCGCAGCGCGGGTCGCCGCAGGAGCAGCGGGCGGGCCCGTCGCCGTCGATCAGCCAGGCGCCCGGGGCCACCTCCCAGTGGCGGTTCTCGGCGTAGCCGACGGCTTCGATCAGCAGCGGGGGCAGGCCGGCGTTCTCGTTCTGGCCGGGGGCGTCGGGGATGTCTTCCACGGGCTGCTCAACTACCGTGCGTGAGGCTGGTTACGGCTCGGAGGCCCCCGGTCGGCCGCATCCCGGCAACGTCACCCGAACCGGTGACTCAAGCGAGTTGGCGCGGGCGGAGGCAGGCGCAGCGGGGGCGCACGGAAGCATTTCCCAGGGCGCGCGGGGGGTGCGGTTCGTCACCGTGGGTATCCCGCTGACGTTGCTGATCGCTAACCTGGTGTCAGATTCCTTGGACGGTCGGACAGTCGGCAACAGATCAGCACATCGTCGCCCGCCGGCCGGGACCGGAGGGTGTGGGGAGGCGAAGCCCAATGGCCGCGAGACCACTCGTCGCACGACAGCCCAACGAGCGCCTGCAGCAGCTGATCCAGGAGGCCAGCTGCTCCAACGCCGGTCTGGCCCGCAGGGTCAACCTGTGCGGCGCGGAGCACGGACTCGACCTGCGCTACGACAAGACCTCCGTCGCCCGCTGGCTGCGCGGTCAGCAGCCGAGGGGGCAGGCGCCGGCCGTGATCGCCGAGGCCCTCGGGCGCAAGCTCGGCCGCAGCGTGTCGGTCGAGGAGATCGGCATGGCCGACGGCAAGAACCTCAGCTCCGGCATCGGGCTGCAGTTCGCGCCGACCATCGGCGCCGCCCTGGAGCAGGTGTGCGAGCTGTGGCGCAGCGACGTCGGCCGGCGGGACTTCCTGACCGGGGCGACGGTCGCCGCCTCCGCGCTGGTCGAGCCCAGCCGGGACTGGCTGATCACCCCGCCCGACCCGGTGGTGGCCCGCACCGGCGGCCCCCGGGTCGGCCCGACGGACGTGGCCGCGATCAAGGCGACCACCGCGATGCTGGTCGACCTGGACCACCGCTTCGGCAGCGGGCACGTGCGCCCGGTCGTCGTGCACTACCTCAACTCGGTGGTCTCCGGCCTGCTCGGCGGCGCCTACCGGGAGGAGACCGGCCGCCAACTCTTCGCCGCGGTGGCCCGGTTGACCGAACTCGCCGGCTACATGGCGGTGGACACCGGGCAGCCCGGGCTGGCCCAGCGCTACTACATCCAGGCCCTGCGGCTCGCCCAGGCCGCCGACGACCGCGGCTACGGCGGCTACGTCCTCGCCGCCTCGATGAGCCACCTGGCGGCCACCCTCGGCAACCCGCGGGAGATCGCCCAGCTCGCCCGCGCCGCCCAGGAGGGCGCCCGGGCGGTCGCCACCCCGACGGCGATGGCGATGTTCTACGCCGCCGAGGCCCGCGGCCACGCCCTGCTCGGCGACGCCCGCTCCTGCGAGGCGGTGTCGGCCAAGGCGCTGGAGATGATGGAGAAGCGCCGCCCGGAGGACGACCCGGACTGGATCGCCCACTTCGACGACGCCTACCTCGCCGACGAACTCGCCCACTGCCACCGGGACCTGGAACAGGCCGGTCCGGCCGAGCACTACGCCCGGCGGGCGCTCGACCTGCACCCGCCCACCCGGGTGCGCCGGCGCGCGGTGGACCTCGTGCTGCTCGCCACCGCCCAGCTCCAGCAGCGCGACCTGGAACGCGCCTGCGAGACGGGCACCCAGGCGGTGCGGCTGCTGAGCGGGCTGCGCTCCAACCGGGGCGTGGAGTACCTGGACGAGTTCCGGCGCCGGCTGGAGCCCTACCGGGAGCAGCGGGTGGTGCGCGAGTTCCACGCCAGGGCGGACGCGGAGGCGGCCTGAGGAGCGCCCGTGCGGGGAGCGGTCGGAGCGGTGGGATTGTCCCGCCCGCGTGGTCACCCGGTGAGGTGAACCGGTAGCGTGGGCGCGACGTCCAAGGAACTGTGATGCTCCCAAGAACCGACGAGATGTGGTCCGCCGACTGTGCGCGGTCCTGCACAGGTGAGGAATCGCGTTGAGTCAGCGCCGCTCGTACCCCAACTCGGGTGACTTCAACCTGGACGACCTGTTCCGCCCCGAGCCCGGCCAGCCCCAGGGCCAGCCGGGCCAGCCGCAGAGCCCCACGGCCGTGCCGCCGGTGGGTCAGCCGTCCGGTCAGCCGGAGTACCTGGGCGAGGGCGCGCACACCCAGCAGCAGTGGGGTGCCGCGCCGCAGCCCGGCTACGGCGTCCCGCCGCAGGCCGACCCGGCGCCGGCCACCCAGCACCTGCCGCCGTACCCGGGCGGCGACCCCCAGGGCGGCGGCTACCCCGCGCCGCAGCCCGGCTACGGCGTCCCGCCGCAGGCCGCGCCCGGCTACCAGGGGTACCCGCCGGCCGCGCAGCAGCAGCCGCTTCAGCAGCCGCAGCAGTTCCAGCAGCCCGGCTACCCGGCGCAGGGCTACGGCCAGGACGGCTACCCGCAGGGCGGCCACCCCACCGACGGCTACGGGCAGGGCGGCTACGGTCAGGCCGACCCCGACACGACCCAGGCGGGCCGCCCGGGCCGCGGCGGCCGCTCCTCCAACAAGCTGATCATCGGCGCAGTGGTGGCGGGCTGTGCCGCGGCCGGGATCCTGGTCGCCGTCCTGATGAACGGCGGCGACGACACCGGCAAGTCCGGCCGGAAGACCGCGCCGGTCGCCGCCACCGGCAGCACCGCCCCCGGCACGGCCAGCGCGAGCGGTTCCGCCGCCGCCGTCGACCCGGAGGTCAAGGCGCAGGCCCAACCGCTGTCCGACCTGCTGGGCACCGCGAGCGACAGCCGCAGCTCGGTGGTCTCCGCGGTCGCCTCGGTGCAGAAGTGCGACAAGCTCCCGGACTCGCAGCAGGCCCTGGCCGCCGCGGCCGGCAAGCGGCGCGAGCTGCAGACCAAGCTCGGCCAGCTGAAGACCGACAAGCTGCCCGGCGGCCAGCAGCTGATCGAGCAGCTCAACGCCGCCTGGACGGCCTCGGCCCAGGCCGACGACGAGTACGCGGCCTGGGCGACCGACGCCCAGTCCTCCTGCGACCCGAAGAAGCCGGACACCGGCAACCAGCACTACAAGAACGCAGTGCAGGCCAGCGGCACGGCGACCACCGCGAAGAAGCAGGCCTCGACCCTGTGGAACGCGATCGCCACCCAGACCGGGTTGCCCAGCCGCGGCGACGGCGACCTGTAGCAGCCGCCGAGGAGCGGGCCGGGCAACGGCCCGCCCCTCGGGAAACCGCGGCTCAGGCCGGCGGCCGGCCGCCGGTGAGCACCCAGCGGACGTCCACGAAGCCCGGCTGCTGCAAGGTGATCCGCCCGTTCCTGACCACCTGGTAGGTGATCCAGGTGTTGACCAGCCGCGGCGACTCGGTGCTGGGCAGCATGTTGGTGGTGCCCCAGTTCAGCGGCGGGGTCAGGCCGACGTCGATGCCCTCGCCGCTGTCCAGCAGGGCGGTGACGGACTTCGAGTCGACCGGCTTCCCGGCCGCGGCCAGCTTCTCGGACACCACCCGGAACACCTCGTAGGCGACCCAGGTGGTCTGCACGCCCGGGTCGGCGACGTCGATGCTGTGCCCGTCGGCGGCCTGGGAGCGCACCACCGAGCGCAGCCCGTCCCAGATCCTGGCCGACTCCGGCGGGTACCAGCTGGTGACGAACGCGCCCGCCAGCGGGCCGGAGTCGCCGCCGGTGGAGTCGACCACCGACTGCTGGACGCTGCCGATCACCGAGGCGATCCGGGTGTTCCTCGGGGTCAGCCGCCGGTAGGCGTCCAGCAGGTTGCCGGTCGGCTCGGCGGCCATCGCGCTGGTGACGCAGTTTCCCGGCTCGTCCCTGCCGATCGCCTTGCGGGCCACCGCGGTGTAGTCGGAGGACTGCTCGGGCGCCTTGACGTCCAGCAGCTTCATCCCGGCGGGCTTGAGCGCGCTGCCCAGGTAGCCGAGCAGGTTGTCGCCGGCCGGGGTGTCCGGGCGGATCAGCGCGACGGACTTGCAGCCGGCCTCGACCAGCTGGCGGCCGCTGCCCGCGATCAGCGCCGGCATCCCGCCGTCCACCGGGTAGGACAGCGGGCTGGAGAACTCCGGCTGGGAGAGGCCGTACCCGCCGATCAGCGGGATGCCGGCGCGCTCCAGCACCGGCATGAAGGCGTCGCCCCACTGGCTGTAGGAGCCGATCACCGCGACCGCCCTGGCGTCCACCGCCTGCTGGGCGCAGGCCTTGGCACCGTCCGCGGTGTTGTGCTCGTTGCAGGTGATCACGTGCAGCTTGTGGCCGTTCAGCCCGCCCTTGAGGTTGACGTCCCGGCCGATCGAGTCGGCCAGCGCGGTCATGCCGGGACGGTCCGCGGACCCGGTGCCGGACGGGGCCCAGGTCATCACCGTCAGGTCGTCGGCGTTGGTGGAGGCATCGGCCGGTCCGCCGCACGCGGAGGCCGAGAAGAGGGTGGGGAGCAGCGCCGCGGCGGTCACCGCGGCGGCGATCGGACGCCGGCGGCGGCGCCGGGCCATCCTGGGACGGCCCTGGAACGAGTCCCTTCGGCTGGTCATCGGTCCTCCCTCTCTGGGCGCCATCCGGCGCACCGGAAACAGCCAAGACCCGGCGCCGCAAGGCGAGAGGGCCGAAATGCGAACGCTCGGCCAACGGAGGCTGAAATCCGGAGGGGTACGCGTGTAGATCGCGAGTGGAGCACGAACAGACGGGGAACGTACGATCGTTCACCATGTCCGCCAGCACAGATTCTTCGCACCGGTCCGCCCGAAACACTTCTCGTCCGGGCCACCGCTCCAGCACGATGGGCGGCATGCCGCTCAACGACCTGCCCTGGTGGCGCTGGCGAGCCCGACTGCGCTCGGCGCTGCACATGCTGTCCGACCCCGGTTTCCAGCAGGAGGCCTGGCTGGCCGGACGGGAGGGCTACGGGGACGTGACCGACGCCGTCTACCGGCTGGTCGAGGACACCTGGCTGGACCGCTGGTCCGCCGAGAAGTACGTGGGCACGATCTTCCGCGACTCCGCCGAGGCCGCCCTGGTCGACGTCGCGGTGCTGCGCGCCGTGCAGATGCTGCACGAGGTCGGCGCGGACGCCCCCGCCTCCGCCTACCTCGGCCACCCCGGCTGGCCGGAGACCGTCCGGGCCGCCCGCGAGGCCCACGTCGCCCTGGCCGTCGGCGACGGGGAGGACCCGGACGCGGCCCCCCGGTCCCTGGACGTGCTGCGCATCCTGACCCAGGTCTGAGGCCCGTCCGCCGGGCGGTGGCGTCCCGCAGTACGGGCAGCGGGGCGGCCACTGTCCAGGATGTGACACGCTGGACCATTCACGAACTCGCACGACCTCAGGACGGGATACCCCCAGTGGAACAGCAGCCGGCCAGCGCCCAGTACGTCCTCACGCTGTCCTGCCCCGACAAGCAGGGCATCGTCCACGCTGTCTCCAGCTACCTCTTCATGACCGGCTGCAACATCATCGACAGCCAGCAGTTCGGGGACGGGGACACCGGACTGTTCTTCATGCGGGTGCACTTCTCCGCCCCCGAGCCGGTCACCGCCGACAAGCTGCGGGCCAGCTTCGCCGCGATCGGCGCCTCCTTCGGGATGGACTGGCAGATCCACCCGACCGAGCAGCGGATGCGGATCGTCCTCATGGTCAGCAAGTTCGGGCACTGCCTGAACGACCTGCTCTACCGCACCCGGATCGGCGCGCTGCCGGTGGAGATCGCCGCGGTGGTCTCCAACCACACCGACCTGCGGGACCTGACCGAGAGCTACGGCATCCCCTTCCACCACATCCCGGTCACCAGGGACACCAAGGCCGAGGCCGAGCGGCAGCTGCTCGACCTGGTCGAGAAGGAGAACGTCGAACTGGTCGTGCTGGCCCGCTACATGCAGGTGCTCTCCGACCAGCTGTGCACCGAGCTGTCCGGCCGGGTGATCAACATCCACCACTCCTTCCTGCCGAGCTTCAAGGGCGCCAAGCCGTACCACCAGGCGCACGCCCGCGGCGTGAAGCTGATCGGCGCCACCGCGCACTACGTCACCGCCGACCTCGACGAGGGCCCGATCATCGAGCAGGAGGTGGCCAGGGTCACCCACGACATCAGCCCGGACCAGCTGGTCGCGCTCGGCCGGGACGTCGAGTGCCAGGCGCTGGCCCGCGCGGTCAAGTGGCACAGCGAGCACCGGGTGCTGCTCGACGGCAGCCGGACCGTCGTCTTCGCCTGAGCCGCTCGGGCCCTCGCGGCTCCCGGCGGCTTCGCGTCTCCCGGGGCTCCGCGTCTCCCGGGGCTCCGGGGCTCCGGGGCTACGGGGCTCCCGAACTCTCAAGGGCGGGACAGCAGCGGCAGCGCGTGCAGCACCTCGCGCACCGCGGCCCGGTCGCCGTGCTCGCCCACCGGCAGCCGGTCCGGGTCGCGGTGCGCGGCGGCCAGCTGGCACAGCTCCAGGCCGTCCAGCACCATCGAGGCCACCGGCTCGCCGCCGGGCGGCCCGGCCTGCTCGCCGTCCAGCGGCACCAGCCACTCGCCGGCCGCCGGACCGTCCACCACCAGCCGCAGCCGCCTCGCCCCCGCTACGGCCGCCGCGCCCGGTGTGCCCGGCGTCCCGGCGGCTGCGGGGCGCGCCGCCCGCAGCCCGGCCAGTGCCCGCGGCAGCAGCCGGACCACCAACTCCACCATCTGCCGCAGGTGCTGCGGCGCCGGAGGGTCGTACGGGTAGGCGACCGCGCGGGCCACGTCCTCGCCGTGCACGTAGCACTCCAGGGCGCGGTCCACGAAGGCGTCGCGCAGCGGCAGCACCGCGCAGCCGAGGTCGACCGGAGTGCTGCCCTGCGGGGCCAGCGCGGCGCTGCGCACCAGGTCGTGGGTCTGCTGGCGCCACCGGGCGCGCACCGACTGCGGCGGCAGCCCGGACTGGTCGGCGAGCAGCCGGGCCGTGCGCGTGGTGACCGCCCCGTACGGGCCGCCCTGCGGCGGCACCCGCGGCACCCGCAGCACCGGGGCGGCCGGCTCCTGCGGCGGCACCCGGCGCCCGGCCTGCGGTGCCGGCACCGGTGCGGACGGGGCGGCCGCCGGGACGGGGTCGGGCAGCCCGAGCGCGAGCGCCAGGAAGCCGTCCACCGCGGTCAGCCGGCCCAGCACCTCGGCCGGGCGCAACAGCTCGGCGCCGCCGTGCCACGGCAGTTCGGCCACCTCCTGCCACTCCTCCGGGCCGAGGTCGCGCAGCAGCGCGTCGAGCTTGGCGGTCTCCGCGGTGTACGGCATCCCCCAGGCGGGGACAGGCAGTTCGGCCGGTCGGCGGGCCAGGCACCAGTCCAGCACCTGCTGGCGCAGCGAACCGGGCTGGTCCAGCGGCTCGTCCAGGGAGAGCCAGCCGGCCGCGTCGCGCAGCCGGACGGCCTCCTCGGCGCACTCCGCGCAGCCGCGCAGGTGCTGCTCCAACTCGGCGGCCTCGCGGGGCGGGCAGGCACCGAGGGACCAGGCGCCGAGCAGCGAGCGCAGGGCGTCGTGCCGCTCCTCGTTCATGTCCACCTGCCCCCGTCCACGTCGCCGTTACCGCCCCCGTTGCCGTCCCCGTTGCCGTCCATGTCGCCGCGTTCGCCCGCCACGCCGTGCTGCCCGCGGTGCTGGTCGCCGCGCCCGTCCCGGTGCTCCGCGCCCGGCTCCTGGCGGGCGCGTTCGTCGGCCAGTTCGGTGGCCAGCAGCTCCAGGCCGAGCCGCATCCGCTGCTTGGCGGCCTGCTCGCTGATGCCGAGCAGCCGGGCCGTCTCCTGGTAGGTGCGGCCGTCGTAGTACGTCACCGCGATGGTCTCACGCAGGGGTTGGGGCAGGGAGTCCACCACGTACTGCATGCGCGCGGCGGTCGCCACGGCGCGGATCTCCTCCTCGCTCGCGAGGGTCCCGCGTTCCGGCGCCCGCTCGGCGCCGCGGCGCGCCCGCAGCCGTTCGACCGCGCGGCGGTGGGTGAGCGCGCCGAGCCAGGAGCGCAGCGATCCCTGGGCGGGGTCGAAGTCCTGGGGGTGCTCCCAGACATGGGCGAAGATCTCCCGGGTGAGCTGGGCGGCGGCCGCCTGGTCGGCGAGTATCCGCCCGGCCAGGCCGTGCACCATCGGCGAGAGCCGGTCGTAGAGTTCGCCGAGCGCGGTCTCCTCGCCGCGGGCGAGGCGCCGCTGCAACTGCTCGTCCCAGCGCGGGATCCGGTCCGGGGCGGCCATCAGGAACCACCCTCCCTGCCCGGTTCGCTTGACGTTACCCCACGGTATCCCGTGGCCGGTCGGCGGTGGGAGGGAATCGGGCAAGAACGGAACCCCGCCTCGTGGTTCGGCGATTGTCCGGGGCGCCCCGGGCGCGCCCGGTCGCGGGTCGCGGCGGGTCGCGGCGGATCCCGATGGGTCCCAGTGGGTCCCGGTGGATCCCGGTGGCGGGTCGTCACACGGTGGGACGGTCCGGTCGTGGGGCCGTCCGCCGCCGGTGCCGCTGTTCGACCCCCGCTGGACATATGTCGCACGGGTGGTTCGTGAGTGGCGGGCGGGGAGGCGGGGGTGTCCGGCGGTAGGTTCCCGCCAGGGCGTGTCCGACACGCGCTGAGCGGGACCGGCGTCGGCCCGGGCCGGACGAGCGCCGGTGCGAGGCTCGCGAGAGTGAACGGGACAGTATGCACTGCCCTGTACCCCGATCGCCGGAATATGCCCGAAGCGCTTGCTGCCGTCCGCCCGCCCACCCATCCTGAGGCGTATTCGTGTCGCGCCTGTGCGCGACTGACGAGTTGGCGCGGGCGAGTGGCGCGGGTGGACGGGTCGGCGAGCGCCCGGGCGAGCCCCGGGTGGCACCGGGTGAAGAGCGAGGGCCCCGCCGGCCGGCTGATCCGGCCCGATCGGGACGTTGGCCGAACTGCGAGTGCGGGTGGTGGAGCGGTGCAGGTTCTTCAGGTACAGCTTGCGGTGCGGGCGGACCCCTCGGAGGTCGGCCGGGCCCGCCGGTGGGTGCGCTCCCGGCTGCTGAACCACGGAGTGGACCCGGACGCGCCGATGGCCGAGACGGTGGTGCTGGTGGTCTCGGAACTGGTCACCAACGCCGTTGTGCACACCGGCTGTCCGGCCGTGCTGCGACTCTGCCTGCCGGTGGCCGACGACTCCGCGCAGGCCGGCCCGTCCGGTCCGCTGCGGGTGGAGGTGGCCGACGCCAGCCGGACCGCCCCGGTCCCCCGGCACGCCGGTGCGGACGAGGACGCGACCAACGGGCGCGGGCTGGAACTGGTCGAGCTGCTCTGCGAGCGCTGGGGCTGGTACCCGGACGGAACGGGCAAGCGGGTGTGGTGCGAGATCGACACCCAGGCCCCGCCGGTGGACCCGATGGCCGGGGTGGACTGGGCGGCTTTGGCTCAATAGCGGCTTCCGGGCCGGTCGGAGCGACAGCGCGGACCGCGCCGGCGATCACCGGCTGAAAGCTGACGCAACCATTCCGAATTTCGGACTAGCCATTGACGTGACGTATCCGACTGATCACGCTTGGGTGCGGCTCTCCGTTGCGAGGGGACGCCGAGGGGACGTCCGTCCGCGCCACGGTGCTGCTGTCCAGGGGGATCGCGTCAGCAGGGGGGGATCGTGGACCGCCGGGCGCGGCCCGCTCCTCGGCGAGTGCGGAGGGCGCGGCGCGGGTTCAGGGCCCGTGCGCCGCGATCGGATGGCGGCCCGCCACGCTGCGCTCGACGCGCACGCGGTCGGCCGCCGTCCGGCGCGTCGCTCCGGAGGGGCGGATTCCGGCCAAGCGTCAGCCTTTTCCCAGGGTTCACTCAGCTTCACCCGGTTCTCGGCCCCGGCCTCCCGGGTCCCGGCCCCAGCCTCCCGGTTCGGCTCCGCGCGGGAACCGCCGTCCGGCCGGCGCTACGCCGGGGTGGCCCGGAACGTGCGCCGGTAGGCGCTCGGCGCCACGTCCAGCCGTCCGCGCAGCTGCAGCCGCAGCGAGGCCGCGGTGCCGAAACCGGAACGCCGGGCGACCTGGTCGATCGTCAGGTCGGTGCGTTCCAGCAACTGGCGGGCCCGCTCGGTGCGCTGGGTGGTGATCCACTGGCCCGGACTGGCACCGGTCTCCTCGCGGAAGCGCCGGGTGAAGGTCCGCACGCTCAGGCCCGCCCGGTCGGCGAGCCGGCGCAGCGGCAGCGGCTCCTCCAGGTGCTCCAGCGCCCAGGCCCGGACGGCCGCGGTGCCGGTGCTGCCGGTGCCGCCGACGGTCACCGGGCTCGGGGCCTCCACGTACTGCTTCTGGCCGCCGTCGCGCCACGGCGGCACCAGGCAGTTGCGGGCCACCGCGTTGGCCACCGCGCTGCCGTGGTCGCGGCGCACCACGTGGAGGCACAGGTCCACCCCGGCGGCGACCCCGCCGGAGGTGAGGATGTCGCCGTCGTCGGTGTAGAGCACGTCCGGGTCCAGCAGGACCTTCGGGTACGTCCGGGCGAAGAGCTCGGTGTAGCGCCAGTGGGTGGTGGCCGGGCGGCCGTCCAGCAGTCCGGCGGCGGCCAGCAGGAAGGAGCCGGTGCAGATCGACATCAGCCGGGCGCCGGGCCGGATCCGCCGCAGCGCGGCGGCGAGTTCGGGGGTGAAGGGGGCGTCCGCCAGGTCCGGGTCGGAGTCGCGGGAAGCCGGGATCACCACGGTGTCGGCCCGCTCCAGCAGTTCGGGCCCGTGGTCGACCGCGATCCGGAAGTCGGCGCTGGTGGCGACCGGGCCGCCGTCCAGCGTGCAGGTGGCCACCTCGTACAGCGGGCGGCCGGCGTCGTCCTTGGCGTTGCCGAAGATCCGTGCGGGGATGCCGAGTTCGAAGGCGATCGCGCCCTCCAGGGCGAGTACCGCGACCAGGTGCGCCATGCCGTTCCTCCCCGGGGCCCCCGACCGGAGCGGGGGGCGTCCGGGCCAGGGTACGCGAGGGCGTGGCCCGATCCTTGCGAAAGCTGTCATCCAGGCCACTCGTCCGGGCGGCGCGCGCTCGGGAGACTCGTCCACGTGACCGAACGCAGTGCCCTCGCCGCCCCCTCCACCGCCCCCACCGCCGCCACCGCCCCCGCGCCCGGCCCCGGCCGGCGCCCCCGGGTGCACTACGCCTGGGTGGTCGCCGCCGTCGCCCTGCTCGTCCTGCTCGGCTCGGCCGGTTTCCGCTCCACGCCCAGCCTGATGATGGACGCCCTGCACAACGAGTTCGGCTGGTCGCTCGGGACGATCTCCAGCGCCACCTCCGTCAACCTCACCCTCTACGGCCTCACCGCCCCCTTCGCCGCCGCCCTGATGGACCGTTTCGGCGTGCGCCTGGTGGTCGTCTGCGCACTGCTGACCATCTCGGTCGGCGCCGGCCTCACCATGCTGATGCGCCAGCCCTGGCAGCTGATCCTGTGCTGGGGCGTGCTGGTCGGACTCGGCAGCGGCTCGATGGCCGGCGCCTTCGCCACCACCATCACCGGCCGCTGGTTCCAGGCCCGCCAGGGACTGGTCACCGGAGTGCTCACCGCCGCCGGAGCAGCGGGAAACCTGGTCTTCCTGCCGGTCGGCGCCTGGCTGGTCGAGCAGCACGGCTGGCGCTCGGCCGTCGTCGTGGTCTCGCTCGCCGCCAGCGCCGTCGCCGTGCCCGTCCTGCTGCTGATGCGCGAGCGCCCCGCCGACCTCGGCCTGCTCCCGTACGGCGCCACCGAGGCGCCGCCCGAGCCGGTGCGGGACGCCCGAGCCCTGGCCCGCACCCTGCGGGTGCTGCGCGACGCCGCCCGCACCCGGCCGTTCTGGCTGCTGGCGGGCTCCTTCGCGATCTGCGGCGCCACCACCGCCGGCCTGGTCGGCACCCACTTCATCCCGGCCGCCCACGACCACGGCATGCCCGTCACCACCGCCGCGAGCCTGCTCGCCCTGATCGGCCTGTTCGACGTGGCCGGCACCGTCTTCAGCGGCTGGCTCACCGACCGGGTCGACTCCCGGCTGCTGCTCACCGTCTACTACGGGCTGCGCGGGGCGTCCCTGCTCCTGCTGCCGCAGCTGCTCGCCGGCTCGCTCCAGCCGCCGATCCTCGCCTTCGTGGTCTTCTACGGCCTGGACTGGGTCGCCACCGTGCCGCCGACCGTCGCCCTGTGCCGCCGCCACTTCGGCGAGGACGCCCCGATCGTCTTCGGCTGGGTGCTCGCCGCCCACCAGATCGGCGCCGCCGTCGTCGCCGGACTGGCCGGCCTGGCCCGCGACGCGCTCGGCAACTACGACCTGACCTGGTACGGCGCCGGCGCGCTGTGCGCGGTCGCGGTCGGACTCTGCCTGGCGCTGCGCACCGGTCGGCCGACCGATCGGGCCGTGCCCGCCCTCTCGTAAGCGCGTTCGAGCGGACGGCTAGGCTCCGCTTCATGGCGCTCACGTTCACCCTGGACCCGAAGCTCGACCCCGACCTGCGCACCGCCGTCGTCCGGCTGTGGACGGACGTGACCAACGCGGGCGGCGCGGTCGGCTTCGTGGCCCCGGTCACCGAGGAGGAGGTCCGGGACACCGCCGACCACCAGTTCGCCGGGGTCGACCCGGACGGCCCCGACCGGCTGCTGGTCGCGCACGAGAGCGCGACCGGCCGGCTGGTCGGGGTGCTGTTCTTCGCGTCGATGCGCTTCGAACCGATGGAGCACTGGCGGATGCTCAAGCGGGTCATGGTGCACCCCGACTTCCAGGGCCTCGGCTACGGCGCCGAACTGCTCGCCGAGGCCGAACGGGTCGCCCGCGCCTGGGGTTTGGAGTCGCTGCGGCTCACCGCGCGCGGCGGCCTCGGACTGGAGCGCTTCTACACCCGGTGCGGCTACCGGGAGGTCGGCCGGGTGCCGGCCGCGATCCGGGTCGCCCCGGGGGACGACCGCGACGACATCACCATGTGGCTGGACCTGCGCTGAACCCCGTCGGGGGACCTGCCGGGGACCCGTTGCGGGACCGGTCGGGACCGGTCGGGGAGCCGGTCGGGGAGCCGGTCGGGGGACCGGTCGCGGGCTTCCCGGGGGAGGGGCGGCGGACCCCTGGCCCGGGCCGGGTGTCAGGCATGCTTGACTGGAAGTCCCGCCCCGGCTCGAACCAGAAGGATGTGTCCCAGTGAGCAGCAACGGCCCGCAGAAGTCGCACGCCACGCTCCGCTACACCTCCATGCGGGCGAGCATCTTCCTCGGCTGCCTGCTGGTGGCCCTGCTGCTGGGGCACTTCGGCGTCATCCCGGTGAGCGGCGAGGCCGGGGTGGTCTTCCTGGTCCTGCTGGCCGCGATCGCCTCCGCGCCGCTCAGCTACGTGCTGCTGAGCAAGCAGCGCGACGAGATGTCCTCCCAGATCACCACCAAGGTCGCCGGGATGCGCAGCCGCACCGCCGATCGGATCGCCGGCCAGAACGCCGAGGAGGACGCCGCGGACGACGCCGCCCGCGCGGCCGCCTCCGGGCAGAGCTGACGCCGGGCGCCGCCCGCCGTGGCTGCTGATCCTTCCGGGGCCGACCGGCCCGCCGGTGCCGAAGGGGCCGTCGGGGCAGACGGGGCCGCCGGAGCCGCTGACCCTCCCGGAGCCGCTGATCCTTCCGGGGCCGACCGGCCCGCCGGGACGTGGCCGGCCCCCGTGCGCCGCCCCACCGGGCGGGACGTGGCCCGGCTCGCCGGGGTGTCCCAGGCCACCGTCTCGCTGGTCTTCTCCGGTGCCGAGGCCGGCCGCCGGGTCTCCGAGGCGACCCGGGAACGCGTCCGCGAGGCCGCCCGCAGCCTCGGCTACCGCCCGCAGGCGGCCGGCCGTCAACTGCGGCTCGGCCGCAGCGGGATGATCATGCTGGCGGTGCCGAACCTCCAGGGCCCGTTCTTCGGCCGGGTGCTGGAAGGCGTCCACCACGAGGCCGGCCGGCACGGCCTGGCGGTCGTGGTCAGCTCCGGCTGGGGCAGCGCGACCCTCGCCGAGGCCGCCACCGCGGGCCGCTTCGACGGCCTGCTGATCTGCTCCCCGGACGACAGCCAGCTCGGCGAGCTGCCGCCCGACACCCCGGCCGTCTTCCTGGACGCCGATCCCGGCACCGACCGGGCCCGCCCGACCGTCGAACTCGACGTGGCCGGCGGGATGCGGGCCGCCGTCGAGCACCTGGCCGCCCTCGGGCACCGCCGGATCGGGCGCCTGCGCTCCACCCACGCCGCGTACACCTTCCGGGTCCGGCAGGCCGCTTTCGAGCAGGCCGTCCGCGAACTCGGCCTGGAGGTCGTGGAGTTGGGCGTGAGCCTGAACGAGGGGCACGCGGCCGCGCGGAGCGTGGCGGGGGAGCTGCTGGAGCGGGCGGACCGTCCGCGCGCGGTGATCTGCGACGACGACGTGGTCGCCTCCGGGGTCTACCAGGCCGCCGCCGAGCGGGGGTTGCGGGTGCCGGACGACCTCTCGGTGGTCGGCATGGACAACGTCGCGGTCTCCGGGCTGCTCGCCCCGCCGCTGACCACCGTCGACCTGCCCGGCGAGGAGCTCGGCCGGGCGGGGGCGGCGGCGCTCGCCGGACTGCTGCGCGGCGAGCGGGTGGAGCCGGTGGCGCCGCTGGCCACCTCCCTGGTGCAGCGCTCCTCGACGGCTCCGGCACGGCCCTGACGGGACTGCGGCTGCGGCTGTGGCTGTGGCTGCGCCGCGAGCGCGAGCGCGACTGCGACCGCGGCTCCGCCTCCGGCGGAAGGACTGCGCCCGCCGGCCAGACCCCCGGCGGGCGCAGTCGTCTGTGGGGCGGGCCGGTCAGCCCACCGGGAGCGGCTCGGCGGGCTCGACGGGCGCTCCGGAGATGACCGCGGGCGTGGAGCGGAACCAGCGGCGGGCGCCGAACAGCACCAGTGCGCCGAGCGCGATCCCGCCCGCCGCGCACACCGCGACCGGGCGCAGCGAGGAGTCCTCGGCGAGGTGGCCGGAGACGGCGTAGCCGAGCGAGTTGCCGGTGGCGAACAGGGTCACCAGCCAGGCGAAGGCCTCGGTGACCGTACCGGCCGGGGCGAGTTCGGCGACCAGTACGAAGGCGGCCGCGAGCAGCGGGGCGAGCACGATGCCGGAGAGGAAGGCCAGCGCGGCCATCGGGTACGGGCCGGGCAGCGTCACCAGCGGGAGGTAGGAGGCGGCCATCGCGAGGGCCATCAGCCAGGTGCGGGTGGCGGTGCTCCGCCGCCAGTTGACCATGCCGTAGGCCAGCGCGCCGAGCAGTCCGCCGAGCGCGGCCAGGGCCAGCAGGGTGCCCCCGCCGCCGGGCAGTCCGCCGGCATGCCGCTCGGCGTAGGCGATGAAGAGCACGTTCTGCGCGCCGACCGCCCAGCCGGCCCCGGCCAGTCCGATCAGCAGCAGCACCAGGCCCGGGGAACGCAGCGGGCCGAGCAGTCCGGCGGACTTCTCGCGGGCGGGGGCGCGCCAGGCCCGGGCGGGGGCGGCGGTGGCGACGACCAGGGCGCCGGCCAGCCCGAGTCCGGCGGCCACCCAGAGCGCGGCGACCGGGCTGAACAGTCCGGCGATCCCGGCGACGGCCAGCGGCCCGGCCACGTAGAGGATCTGCTGGGAGGCGGAGTCGAAGGCGTACGCGGTGTCGAGCTGTTCGTCCTCGACCACGTCCGGCCAGAGCGAGCGCAGGCAGGGTTCCAGCGGCGGCATCGCCAGGCCGGCGACGGCGGCGCCGAGGGGTGCGGCGACGGGGGAGCCGGGGGCGAGGGCGAGCAGCGCGTACCCGCCGCCGGCGACCACGGCGGAGGCGAGCAGGACGCGGGGCTGCCCGGTGCGGTCGACGATCCGCCCGAGCACCGGTCCGCCGACGGCGGCGGCGAGCGCGTAGACGGAGGTGGCCAGTCCGATCCGGCCGTACGGGACGCCGGCCTCGCGCAGGGCGAGGGCGATCACCAGGGCGGTCATACCGGCGGGCAGGCGGCCGAGCAGGGTGCCGAGCAGGAGTCGGGTGACGTGCGGGGCGCGGAGCAGGGCGAGGTAGCCCATCGGTGGTGTTCTCCGGTGTCTGGGCAGGGGAGGGCTGGGAGGGCCGGGACTCCGTCAAAGTTATACGTATAACTGCCGGTCGGTCAATCCGGCCGGGGCGCTGGCCTGATGGGGCGTCAGCATCGTTCGTGTCCGGATCCCACTCCTGGGCGGCCTTGGGGTCCGACCCCATCTCAAACAACTACTTTGAACATCTCAAACCTTTACTGCTAACGTATCGGCCGTGACCACCTCAGACGCACTGCGGATGCACGGCCCGGGCCCGCTGCCCGGAGCCGCCCGCCCGTGCGCTCTGACCGGTGCTGTGGACAGCCCGCGCCGTTGTCGCGCCATGGGCTGTACGGCCATGAGCTGTACCGCGGCGGCACGCCCCTGAACCGGGGCCCGAGCCTCTCCCACGTCCGGCCCCGTGCCGTGCCGCCTCCTCCGCCCACACCCCACCGTCAGCAACGCCCTCCCCCGGAGTCGCACCCCCATGTCCACAGCGCCCGAGGCGACCTCGTCGCCGTCCGTGCTCACCCGCATCCGCAAGACGCCGTTCTGGGTGCAGATCGTCGCCGGCCTCCTGCTCGGGGTCGGCCTCGGCTACCTGGCCCGTGCCGCCGACATCTCCTGGCTGGCCACCACCCTGGAGACCATCGGCAAGATCTTCGTCCAGCTGCTCAAGCTGGCCGTGCCCCCGCTGGTCTTCACCGCGATCGTGGTGAGCGTCGCCAACCTGCGCAACGTCACCAACGCGGCCCGGCTGGCCACCCGCACGCTGCTCTGGTTCATGATCACCTCGCTGATCGCGGTCGGCATCGGCCTCGGCCTGGGCCTGCTCACCAACCCCGGCCGGGGCACCAACCTGAAGACCGAGGGCCTCAAGGCACTCGACTCCAAGGGCACCTGGATCGACTTCCTGACCGGGATCTTCCCGACCAACATCGTCGACGCCTTCGTCAAGGTGAACGTCCTGCAGATCGTCTTCATGGCGGTCGTGGTCGGCGCAGCGATCATCAAGCTCGGCACCAAGGCCGAGCCGGTCCTCAAGCTCAGCGAGACCGTGCTGGAACTGACCCAGACCGCCCTGTGGTGGGTCATCCGGCTCTCCCCGCTCGGCACCCTCGGCCTGATCGGCAAGTCCGTCGCCAAGTACGGCTGGGACCTGCTCAAGCCCTTCGCCACGCTGACCCTCGACATCTACGTCGGCTGCGCGCTGGTGCTGTTCGTCGTCTACTCGCTGGTGCTGCGCTTCGCCGCGGGCCTCAACCCGCTGCACTTCTTCAAGGGCGCCTGGCCCGCCATCCAGCTGGCCTTCGTCTCCCGCTCCTCGGTCGGCACCCTGCCGGTCACCCGCCGCGTCACCGAGCGCCTCGGCGTCCCGAGCGAGTACGCCTCCTTCTCGGTGCCGTTCGCCGCGACCACCAAGATGGACGGCTGCGCCTCGATCTACCCGGCCGTCGCCGCGATCTTCGTCGCCCAGGTCTACAACATCGAGCTGGGCATCAAGGACTACATCCTGATCGCCTTCGTCTCGGTCGTCGGCTCGGCCGCGACCGCCGGCCTCACCGGCGCGATCATCATGCTGACGCTGACCCTGTCCACCCTGGGCCTGCCGCTGGAGGGCGTCGGCCTGCTGCTCGCCATCGACCCGATCCTGGACATGATGCGGACCGCGACCAACGTCGCCGGTCAGGTGGTCGTGCCGATCGTGGTCGCGGCGCGGGAGCGGATCCTGGACGTGGCCGCGTACAACAACCCCTCCGGGGACCTGTACGAGGAGGACGCGCCGAAGGCCGCCGTTCCGGTGCTGGCCGATGCCAAGGGCGCGGCCGCGGCCTGATCCGGGCCTTCCGGTCCGGGTCTTCCGGTCCGGGCCTTCCGGGCCGTTCTCCCGGTCCGGGCCTCCCGGGCTGTTCTCCCGGCCCGGGTCCTCCGGTCCGGTTCACCGCTGGGTGTGCGAAGGGCCCTCCCCTGATGGGGAGGGCCCTTCGGCGTTCCTCGTCGCCCTTCCGGGTCTCCCGCCTCCGGGGAGGAGGCGGGAGACCACCGAAAAGGCAGGGGGCCCGCCGCGGTGGGCAGGCCCCCTTGGGTGCTGCTCTTGTGCTCATGGTGACGGCTGTCGGGAGCCGTCGGCGGACCCGAAGGGGTCCCGAGCGATCAGAACATCAGAGGATGGTCAGACAGCGGTGACGTTCTCCGCCTGCGGGCCCTTCGGACCCTGGGTGACGTCGAAGGTGACCGCCTGGTTCTCCTCCAGCGAACGGAAGCCGTTCGCGTTGATGGCGGAGTAGTGGACGAAGACGTCGGGGCCGCCGCCCTCCTGGGCGATGAAGCCGAAGCCCTTCTCAGCGTTGAACCACTTGACGGTTCCCTGAGCCATGCCGTTCTCCTTGCGATGCGTGTCGGGGGCCACACCGTGTGGTCCCCGGTCCGCTGCGCTGATCGCCCTGCCTCCGGACGAGTCCGAAGTTTTTCGATATTGCTGAAAAACTACAAAAAGCCTGCGGTTACATGCTCCGCAGGCTTCAAGTACTGCAAGGGGAATCAAACTGCAACTGAGGGCAACGCTAGCATGCGGCCGCTGTGACGACCAGGGGTCACTTGCCCTCCGGACAGGGCGTGTCGTACGCCCCCGGAACGGCCCGGGAGAGCGCTGGGATCGGGCGCTGGAAGGCGCGTTGGGAGCGCGCACGGCTCTGACGAGGGCCGTTCCCGCGCGTGTCGGGTGGCCGGTGCGAGCCGCCGTGAACAGCGGGCATACGCTGCGGGGAAGCGCACGAACAGCAAGGGAGCGGCGCAGTGGCAGCACCGGACGCGCAAAAGCGGGAGCCCGACGAGCCCGAAGGGAACACCCCGGTCAGGCCGCGGGTCGGCCATATTCAGTTCCTGAACTGCGTCCCCCTCTACTGGGGTCTCGCCAGGACCGGCAACCTGCTCGACCTGGACCTCACCAAGGACACCCCCGAGAAGCTGAGCGACCAGCTCGTCGGCGGCTCCCTCGACATCGGGCCGATCACCTGCGTGGAGTACCTGCGCAACGCCGACGACCTGCTGGTCCTGCCCGAGATCGCGGTCGGCAGCGACGGCCCGGTGATGTCCTGCCTGATCGTGAGCAAGGTGCCGCTCGCCGACCTCGGCGGCCGCCGGGTCGCCCTCGGCTCCACCAGCCGCACCTCCGTCCGGCTCGCCCGGCTCCTCCTGGAGGAGCGCGAAGGCGTGCGCCCGGACTACTTCAGCTGCCCCCCGGACCTCAGCGCGATGCTCGCCGAGGCCGACGCCGCCGTCCTGATCGGCGACCCGGCCCTGCGCGCCTACCTCGGGCAGGCCGCCGACCTCGGGCTGACCGTCCACGACCTCGGCGAGATGTGGAAGGAGTGGACCGGGCTGCCGTTCGTCTTCGCCGTCTGGGCCGTGCGCCGCGAGTTCGCCGAGCGCCGCCCCGAGCTGACCGCGGCCGTCCACCGGGCCTTCCTGGAGTCCCGCGACCTGTCGCTGGTGGAGGCCGCCAAGGTCGCCGAGCAGGCCGCCCGCTGGGAGGCCTTCGGGGCGGACGTGCTGGAGCGGTACTTCAGCGAGGCGCTCGACTTCTCGCTCGGTGAGCGGCAGCTGGCCGGGGTCGCCGAGTTCGCCCGGCGGGTCGCGCACGACAGCGGCTTCGCGCCGGACGTGGCGGTGCGGCTGCTGGAGCCGGCGGCGTTGCCGGTCAGGCGGTAGTCGGGCGGTAGTCGGGGGCTGGTCGGGCGGGCGGTCGCGGGCGGTCGGTGGTCGTTACGGCCGGACGGCGGTTCGCCCGGCCCGGTACGGTCTGCTCCCGAGGCGCGTCCGGCAGTGTTGCGCGGGGTGCGGTTCGGGAGCGGCGTACGCGGCCGGGCACCCGCCCGGGGCCGCGCGTGCGCGTGCGAGGGGAGCGTGCGGGGCATGCGGGCACTGGGGTCGGACGATCCGCGCCGGGTGGGCGCCTACCGGCTGCT
Organism: Kitasatospora sp. NPDC101108; assembly: GCF_055584725.1. Lineage (NCBI taxonomy): Bacteria > Bacillati > Actinomycetota > Actinomycetes > Kitasatosporales > Streptomycetaceae > Kitasatospora > Kitasatospora sp. NPDC101108. The sequence continues at coordinate 543,971 of NZ_JBVJLM010000003.1, read as the reverse complement.
GCGGCGGCTCGGCTCGGGCGGGATGGGCCGGGTCTACCTCGGCCGGACGGCCGGCGGCCGCACCGTCGCGGTCAAGGTGGTGCGGACCGAACTCGCGGACGACCCCGAGTTCCGCGCCCGGTTCCGCCAGGAGGTGGCAGCCGCCCGCCGGGTCGGGAGCACCTGGACCGCGCCCGTCCTGGACGCCGACACCGAGGGCGAGCAGCCCTGGGTCGCCACCGGCTACGTCGCGGGCCCCGCGCTCGCGGACGCCGTCCAGGAGCACGGGCCGCTGCCCGAGGCGTCCGTCCGCGCCCTCGGCGTCGGACTCGCCGGGGCCCTCGCCCACGTGCACGGCCTCGGCCTGGTGCACCGCGACGTCAAGCCCTCCAACGTGCTGCTCACCCTGGACGGGCCGCGGCTGATCGACTTCGGGATCGCCCGGGCCCTGGACGCGACCAGCGGGTTCACTCGTTCGGGTTATGTCGTGGGCTCGCCCGGCTTCATGTCACCCGAGCAGGCGAACGGGCAGACCGTGGGACCGGCCGGCGACGTCTTCTCGCTCGGCGCCGTCCTGGCCTTCGCCGCCAGCGGCGTCCACCCCTTCGGCGAAGGCGTCAGCGCGGCCGTCCTGCTCTACCGGGTGCTGCACGAGGAACCGGACGTGACCGGGCTGCCCGAGGGGCTGCGGCCGGTCGTCCTCGACTGCCTGGCCAAGGACCCGGCCGCCCGGCCCACCCCGCAGCGGCTGGCCGCGCGGCTGGACCCGGACGGCGCGGCCGCCGCCCGGCTGCCGCGGGGCGACTGGCTGCCGGCGGCGCTGGCGGCGGGGGTGGGGCGCAGCGCGGTGGAGCTGCTGGACCTGGAGGGGGCGGAAGCGGGTCCGGTCGGGGGCGAGGCTGCGGCCGGGGGCGGGACCGGGGGCGGGGGCGGGGCCGAGGGCGGGGCCGGGGTGATGCGGACCCCGACCCTGGTGCCGGGGGGCCGTCCGGTGCCAGGGGCGGAGCCGGAGCCGGTGCGCAGGGGGCAGGCGGATCCGTGGACGCGGCGGGCCGGGCTGGCGGGGGCGGCGGTGCTGGTGGCCGCGGTGCTCGGGGGCGGCGGGTACGGGCTGTACGCGATGACCCATCGGCCGGATCCGGGGGTGTCGGGGCCGTCGGCCTCGGCTTCCGTGTCGGCCGCCGCCACGGTGTCGGCCGTTGCCGCGGGGTCGCCCGTCGCTACGGCGTCGACGTCCGGAGCGGGCGCCACGGGCGGGCCGTCCGCGACTGGTGCGACTGGTGCGACTGGTGCGACGGGTGCGACGGGTGCGACGGGCGGGCCGAGCGCGGTGCCGGCGGCGTTCCTGGGCACCTGGAGCGGCGACATGGTGACCGACAAGGGACTGCCCGGCGGCACCACCACGCTCACCGTCCGCCAGGCGGCGATCGGTCAGGAGGCCACCACCAGCCGCAACGCCCTCTCGGGGCTGATCTCGATCAGCTGCGAGGGCGCCTGGACGCTGCGGTCGGTCTCCGACACCGTGCTGGTGTTCCAGTCCCGGCTGGTGAAGTCGTCGATCCCCGGCGCCTGCACCGGTGGCTCCAACACCGAGACGCTCACCCTCCAGCCCGACGGGACGATCCGCTTCACCTCCGCCGACCCGGCGGCGGGGAACCCGGCCGGGACGATGCGCAGGGTGGACGGGTCGAAGGGGTGAGGGGTCTCCGGGGCTGAGGGGTTGAGGGGAGTGAGGGGTTGACGGGTTGAGGAGGTGAAGCGGGGGCGCGCCCCGGCGGGCCGCGGCGCAGTCCAGCGGGCTGACGCGGGCGCCCGAAAGGCCTGGCGTAGGCTGGTTCGGCCGTACCCCAGTAGCACTTGAGAGAGAGAAGGCCGCCAGGTGACCGAGCTCGCAGCGACCACCCTCGATGCGTCCAGCACCGACCTGCAGGCCGTGCTCGACCGGGCCGCCGCCGGCGGCCGGATCACCCCGGAGGAGGCGCTCGACCTCTACCGGTCCGCGCCGCTGCACGCGCTCGGCTCCGCCGCCGACGCGGTGCGCCGCCGCCGCTACGCGGGTACCGAGCACATCGCGACGTACATCATCGAGCGCAACATCAACTACACCAACGTGTGCGTGACGGCGTGCAAGTTCTGCGCCTTCTACGTGCCGCCGAAGAGCGACAAGGGCTGGTCCCGCGAGCTCGACGAGATCCTGCGCCGCTGCGCGGAGACGGTCGAGCTGGGCGGCACCCAGATCATGTTCCAGGGCGGCCACCACCCGGACTACGGCGTGGAGTACTACGAGCGCGCGTTCTCGGCGATCAAGGCCGAGTTCCCGCAGCTGGTGATCCACTCGCTGGGCGCCTCCGAGGTCGAGCACATGTCCCGGATCTCGGGCGTCTCCATCGAGGAGGCCATCACCCGGATCCACAAGGCGGGCCTCGACTCCTTCGCCGGCGCCGGCGCCGAACTGCTCCCGGAGCGGCCGCGCAAGGCGATCGCCCCGCTCAAGGAGTCCGGTGAGCGCTGGCTGGAGATCATGGAGGCCGCGCACGGCCTCGGCGTGGAGTCCACCTCCACCATGCTGATGGGCACCGGCGAGACCAACGCCGAGCGGATCGAGCACCTGCGGATGATCCGCGACGTGCAGGACCGCACCGGCGGCTTCCGAGCCTTCATCCCGTACACCTACCAGCCGCAGAACAACCACCTGAAGGGCTCGACCCAGGCCACCGTCTTCGAGTACCTGCGGATGATCGCGATCGCCCGCCTGTTCCTCGACAACGTCGCCCACATCCAGGGCTCCTGGCTCACCACCGGCAAGGAGGCGGGCCAGCTGTCGCTGCACTACGGCGCGGACGACCTCGGCTCCGTGATGCTGGAGGAGAACGTCGTCTCGGCCGCCGGTGCCAAGCACCGCTCCAACCTGACCGAGCTGATCCACCTGATCCGCGCCGCCGACCGCGTCCCGGCGCAGCGCTCGACCACGTACGAGCACCTGCGGGTGCTGGACGACCCGGCGAACGACCCGGTCGACCCGCGGGTCGCCTCGCACATCGCCTCCACGGCGATCGAGGGCGGCACGGCGCACCCGGAGCTGAAGATCCTGGACAACTGAGTCCTGCGCTTTCTTCGTCGTCCTGCGCGTTCTTAGCGTCCCGCGCGTCCATCGAGCCCGTTGGAGTTTTTTGCCGGGCTCGTCGAGTCCTCGGAGTCCGAACCGGTGCTGACCCTCCACCGGGCGGCCCTCGTGCTGCCCGACCCGGCCGATCCCACCGCCCCGTCCTTCGCCGACGGGGCGGTGGTGGTGCGCGGTGAACTGGTCGAGGCCGTCGGGCCATACGGGGAGCTGGCGGCGGCGCACCCGTCGGCGCGGGTGCGGGACTGGGGCGCGGCGGCCGTGCTCACACCCGGGCTGCGCAACCCCTGGGGGCAGCGGCTGCTGGAGCGGGACTACCACCCGGACCCGCGCGAGGAGATCGGCGTCGAGCCGGTGGCGGACGGGCTGGTGGGCTGCACCGACGAGACCCGGTACGGGGCGAGCGCGCGACGCGGGTTGCAGCGGATGCTCGGGTACGGGGTGACGGCGGTGGCCGGGCCGTTCGAGCGGGCCGCGGTGCGGACGGCGGTGGCGCGTTCGGGGCTGGGGGCGCTGCCCGGGGCCGGGACCTCCGGTGCCGGTGCTTCCGGTGCCGGTGCGGGGTCGCTGGACCCGTTGGCGGTGCTGCCGTTGGCGCTGGCCGTGCACGGGCGGGTGGTGGCCGGCGGGCGGGCAGACTTCGCGGTGTTCCCGGTGCCGTCGGTGCCGTCGGTGCCGTCGGGGCTGCCGGCGCTTCCGGTGCTGCCCGGGGAGAGCGCGGGTGGGGTGCGGCCGGTGCCCGGTGGGTGCCTGGCGACGGTGCTGGGCGGGCGGTTGGTGTACCGGCGGCGGTGACCGCTCGGCGGGGGCCGGGGGCCGGGGGCCGGTGCCCGGTGGGCGGTTGCCAGTGGCCGGGACCGGCTGGGGTGTGACGCACTCGTCAGTATTCGGATTGCCTTGGCGCACACGGAACTTGCTTCGTGTGCACCCGAACTGCCGTGCCCTCCCAGGGGGGTGATTGCCACTTCGTCGTGACCTGAGGGCCCGCCAGCGGATACGATCCCGGACAGCTCACTCCGTACCCTCACCACACCACCGCCCGTGCCCGCGGGCGGCGGGGCCGTGTCCCAGGCCCCGGAGGCAAGCCAGGACAGGAACCATGCGAACCGCGACCGTCCCCCCGCCGCGATCCCCGCGGATGGGCCGTGGTTGGTACCTCGCCGCCGTGCTCAGCGCCGTGCTGGCCGTCGGGATGTGCCTGCTCGGTTGGCGCCAGGCCGACCAGGCCGACCGGATCGCGGCCCATCCGGTGAGAGTCGAGGGCGTCGTCACCCGGCTGCCGACCGGCGGCGGCACGTACAGCGCCGTCAGCTACACAGTGAGCGGCCAGCCGCACACCGCGGCCGCGCTGCCGCTCGCCGACGGCGCCAAGGTCGGCGACCCGGTCTGCCTGGAGCACGCGGCCGACGACCCGGGAGCCGTGCGGATCTGCGGCGACACCTACCCCCAGCCGGTCGGCGTGGGGCTGGCCCGGTTCAGCGTGCCGGTCGCCGTCGTGCTGTTCCTGATCTGCGTGCTGCGCATCCGGCGCCACCGGCGGGCCTTGGCGGTCCGCACCGGCCAGGGCCGGCTGGCCGCCAATCTCGCGCTGGCGACCGGGACGCTGGCCGAGGGGATGCCCGCGATAACCCAGGGCAAGCGCTCCCGGCGCCGGCGGCGCGCGGGCGGGCGGCGGGGGGCGCACCAGGGCGGGTGACCGGTGGGGCGGCCGGTGGTCGGGTTCCTGTCGGTCGGGCGGTAGCCCGGTGGTCGGGTTCGTGCCGATCGGGCCCGTGATGCCTCCCGGTGTGCCCCGTTGGTCGGGACGCCCGTCACAGGGTGAAGAATGGGGGGCGTGACCCGAGCCTCCCTGGACAAGCAGCCGCACGAAGTCGCCGCCATGTTCGACGACGTCGCGGCCAAGTACGACCTCACCAACGACGTGCTCTCCCTCGGCCAGGCCCGCGCCTGGCGCCGGGCGGTGGCCGAGGCGGTCGACGCCGGACCGGGGGACCTCGTGCTCGACCTCGGGGCCGGCACCGGCACCTCCTCGCTGCCCTTCGCCGAGGCCGGGGCCAAGGTCGTCCCGTGCGACTTCTCGGTCGGCATGCTGACCGAGGGCAAGCACCGCCACCCCGAGCTGCCGCTCACCGCCGGTGACGCCACCCGGCTGCCGTTCGCGGACGACACCTTCGACGCGGTGACGATCTCCTTCGCGCTGCGCAACGTCCAGGAGACGGAGGCGGCGCTGCGCGAGATGCACCGGGTCACCAAGCCCGGCGGCAAGCTCGTGATCTGCGAGTTCTCCACGCCGACCTGGACGCCGTTCCGGACCGTCTACACCGAGTACCTGATGCGCGCGCTGCCGCCGGTCGCCACCGCCGTCAGCAGCAACCCGGACGCGTACGTCTACCTCGCCGAGTCCATCCGGGCCTGGCCGGACCAGCCGACGCTGGCCGCCCGGATGCAGGAGAGCGGCTGGTCGAAGGTCGCCTGGCGGAACCTGACCGGCGGGATCGTCGCGCTCCACCGCGCGTACAAGTCCGCGTAGCGGGGGCGGGCGTGGGGTGAGGGCGGGTAGCGGGCCGTGCTGCCCATCCCGTCCCGCGCCGCCCGGCCCCGTCCCGCGTCGCCCGTCCCGTTCCGCGCTGTCCGGCCCCGTCCGTCCGGCCCCGTCCCGCGTCGGGGCGCGGGCGACTCCGGTGGCGTGAGCGGAACTAGACTGCCGGAGACAAAAGCCGCCATCCCCCGCCGCAGCTCCAGGAGTGTGTCCACGTGTCCGAGACCGCAGCCGATCTGACGAAGCCGGACAGCACGGTCGAGAGCACCGCCGACGTCATCGTGGTGGGCGCGGGCCCGGCCGGCTCCACGACCGCGTACTACCTCGCCCAGGCGGGGCTGGACGTGCTGCTGCTGGAGAAGACCGCATTCCCGCGCGAGAAGGTCTGCGGCGACGGCCTGACCCCGCGCGCCACCAAGCAGCTGGTGGACATGGGCATCGACGTCTCCACCGAGAACGGCTGGCTGCACAACAAGGGCCTGCGCATCATCGGCGGCGGCGTCCGACTGGAGCTGGACTGGCCCGAGCTGGCCTCCTTCCCGGACTACGGCCTGGTCCGCAAGCGCGCCGACTTCGACGAACTGCTGGCCCGTCAGGCCGAGAAGGCCGGCGCCCGGCTCTACGAGCGCTGCAACGTCAGCGGGCCGGTCCTGGACGACCGCACCGGCCGGATCGTCGGCGTCACCGCCAAGCTCGGCGAGGAGAAGCGGCCGGTCACCTTCCGGGCCCCGCTGGTGGTCGCCGCCGACGGCAACTCCACCCGGCTCTCGCTCGCCATGGGCCTCCACCGCCGCGAGGACCGCCCGATGGGCGTCGCCTACCGCACCTACTTCAACTCGCCGCGCCACGACGACGACTACCTGGAGTCCTGGCTGGAGCTGTGGGACACCCGCGGCGGCCAGCGCAAGCTGCTGCCCGGCTACGGCTGGGTCTTCGGCATGGGCGACGGCACCTCCAACGTCGGCCTCGGCATCCTCAACTCCTCGCCCGCGTTCGGCGAACTCGACTGGCGCGAGGTGCTCAAGGCCTGGTGCGCCGGCATGCCGGAGGAGTGGGGCTACACCCCCGAGAACATGACCGAACCGATCCGCGGTGCCGCGCTGCCGATGGCCTTCAACCGGCAGCCGCACTACACCCGCGGCCTGCTGCTCGTCGGTGACGCGGGCGGCATGGTCAACCCGTTCAACGGCGAGGGCATCGCCTACGCGATGGAATCCGGCCAGATCGCCGCCGGCGTCATCGTGCAGGCCCACGCCCGCCTCACCGACGGCGGCCGCGAGCGCGCCCTGCAGGCCTACCCGCGCATCCTCAAGGACGTGTACGGCGGCTACTACACGCTCGGGCGCGCGTTCGTGAAGATGATCGGCAACCCCAAGGTGATGCAGCTCGCCGCCCAGCACGGCCTGCCCCGGCCGCTGCTGATGCGCTTCACCCTCAAGCTGCTCGCCAACCTCACCGACCCGAAGGGCGGCGACGCGATGGACCGCGTGATCAACGGGCTGGCGAAGGTCGCGCCCAACGCCTGATGGGTGTGGCCTGACGGCGGATGCCGGGCCGCTCAGGCCTTCGCCTCCGTCTCCGTTCCTGTCGTCTCCGCCTCCTCGTCCACCGTTTCCTCCGTCTTCTCGTCCGCCGTTTCCTCCGCCTTCTCGTCCGCCGTCTCCTCGGGCCCGTCGACCGGGCGCCGGGAGGCGGCGGAGCGCTGTTCGACGTAGGCGAGGCGCTCGGCGAACACCCGGGCAGCGTCAGGGGTGAGCGTCCGCAGGGCGACGAGGGCGCTGAAGACGACGTCGCAGAGCTCGTGCTGGACGTCCTCCCAGGTGTGGGTGACGCCCTTGCGCGGGTTCTGACCGGTGGCGCCGATCACCGCCGCTCCGACCTCGCCGACCTCCTCGGAGAGCTTGAGGAGCCGCAGCAGGCGCTCCTCCTGCGGCGACTGCGTGCTGTGCTCGTCCAGCCATGCGACCAGGTGGTCGACGCTCTCCCAGATCCGGCTGTCCATGCGGTGCTGCTCCCTGCGGTGTCGTTGGTGCTGCCACCGTACGGGAGCGGCAACGGGGGGTGGGGCCGGGCGGCTGCGCCCGGCCCTCCCGCCGGTCGGCCGCCGGTCAGTGCTTGCTGATCTTCACGTTGCGGATGTTCACGGGGACCTTGGGGTAGCCGTCGCCGGGGCCGTTCTGGTCGTCCTCGCCGGCGGCGGCGATCTTCTGCAGGACGTCCAGGCCGGCCGTGACCCGGCCGAAGGGGGTGTAGGAGGGGGAGAGTTTGGTGTCCTTCCAGACGATGAAGAACTGGCTGCCATTGGTGTTCGGACCGGCGTTGGCCATGGCCACGGTGCCCGCCGGGTAGGTGGCGCCGGTGAGGTTCTCGTCCGGGAAGGAGTAACCGGGGCCGCCGCTGCCCGTCCCGGTCGGGTCCCCGCACTGCAGGACGTAGATCCGCTGGGTGGTGAGGCGGTGGCAGTGAGTGCGGTCGAAGTAGTCGTGCTCGGCGAGGAAGCGGAACGAGAAGGTGGTGCAGGGCGCCTTGTCGGTCAGTGCTTCGAAGGTGATCGGTCCCTGGTTGGTCCGCAGGGTCGCATGGTACGGGCGGGCGGCCTTCTGGGCGTCGAAGACCGGGATGCCCTTGAAGTTGTCGGCCGGGACGGCGGGCGTGTAGGTGCAGGCCGCGCTCTGGGTGGGGGTGGCGCCGGGCGGCGCCGCGACGGCGGTGCCGGTGCTCGCCGCGAGCGGGAGGACGGTGGCGGCGGCGACCAGTGCCCAGTGCTTGCGCTTCACGTGACGGGCGTTCCGTGGGGTGGTGGACGGCATGCTTGTCATGGAGGCATCATCCACGGCCGGGTAGGTCTCCGGTAGGGGTCGGGGCGGTTGGGGCTCCTTTGGTCGTGTGGTGGTGATGGTTGGTCAGCTGTGTGCTGGTGGCTGGTGGCCGGTGGGCGGTTGGATCGGCCCTGCGGGCCTGCGGGCCTGCGGGCCTGCGGGCCTGCGGGCCTGCGGGCCTACGGGCCTTTGGGTCTATGAGCCTGTTGGGCTGCGGGCCCGCCGGACTCGCGGCTACGGGGCGGAGGAGTTCGGTGCGGAGTCGGGTTCCCGGTCGGTCGAGGCGGAGGTGAACAGCCCGGCGCGGGCGGCCAGGGCGGCGGCGTCGGCGGCCCGCTCGGCGGTGCGGGCTTCCAGTGGTTCGCCGGTGACGAACAGTCGGTAGTAGAGCGGGGCGGTGGCTGCCCTGATGACCTCGGCGCCGTCCGTCCCGGTCGGCAACTCGCCCCGGGCGACGGCCCGTTCGGCGACCGTGGCGGCCTGGCGGTGGCGGGCCGCGAAGAACTCGCGAAGGGCTGCCGCGCCTGTGTCGGAGCGCTGGGCGGCGGAGATCAGTGCGGTGGGCGTGGGGCTCTGCTCGGGGTCGGTGAAGACGGTGAACACCTCCGCGGTGATCCGGCGGAGGTCCTCCTGGAGGTCTCCGGTGTCGGGCAGGGGCCAGGGCTGGTCGGCCGAGGCGGTCAGCGCGTCAGCGACCAGGCCGTCGACCCCGCCCCAGCGTCGGTAGATGGTCGCCTTGTGGACGCCGGACCGGGCCGCGACCGCCTCGGCGGTGAGTCCGTCGTAGCCCTTCTCCGTTACCTCGGCGAGTGTGGCGGCTACCACGTCCGCACGGACGCGGGCGCTGCGGCCGCCCGGGCGCGGAGACGGCGTGCGGGGTTGCTGGTCAGCGCGGGCAGGCTCGTTCAAAGTCGACTCCAGTCGCATTAACACTTGCTGCAGGGTGGCGGTCGTGCCATGCTCATCGTAATGCGACTTGAGTCGCATTATGAGAGGAGTCTGTGTGACCGCCACCGCCATCCCCGACCCGACCGCTCTCCACCCGCTCGCCGGCCATGACCGAGTGGTCCTGCTGCGTCCGCTCGTCACCGACCCGAGGATCGAGGTCGGTGAGTACACCTACTTCGACGACCCCGACGGGGCCACCCGCTTCGAGGAGCGCAATGTCCTCTACGCGTACGGGCCCGAACGGCTGGTGATCGGCAAGTACTGCGCGATCGCCACCGGCACCCGCTTCCTGATGGCCGGGGCCGCTCACCCGACCATCGGTGTGTCCACCTTCCCCTTCACGATGTTCGGCGGCAGTTGGACGGAGCAGACCCTCGACATCGTCACCGGCCTTCCCAGCCGGGGCGACACCCTGGTCGGCAACGACGTCTGGTTCGGCTTTGGTGCCACCGTCCTGCCCGGCGTCCGGATCGGCGACGGAGCGATCATCGCGGCCGGTGCGATGGTCACCACCGACGTCGAGCCCTACACGATCGTCGGCGGCAACCCCGCCCGCCCGATCCGGCACCGCTTCGGCGATGCCGACATCGAACGCCTGCTCCGCGCCGCCTGGTGGGACTGGCCGGTCGAACTCGTCACCGAGCACGTCCGAGCCATCATGTCCGGCACCCCAGCCGACATCGAGGCCATCGCCGACGCGAACGGCCTCCTCGCCTCCTGACCCGTCGGCACCCGGCCGGGGCATTGATCACCGGCGGCCCGGTACGCGAGGATGGCGCCCCCTTGCCCCAGCCCTCACCCCGTCCGCCGCTGAGCCACACGCCCAGCTCCTGGGTCCGTCCGACGCCGTACGGTCCTCGCACCCGCCGGTTCCGTTCGCTCGGAGGGATCCTCCTCATGCCTGCCTCCATATCCTCGTCCTCGTCGGTTCTTCGTGATCTGCCGGTCCTGCTCGTGGCAGTGGTCTGGGGATCGAGCTTCCTCGCCGTCCAACAGGTGGCCGAGCCCGGAACGGTCGTGGCGATGCTCGTGCTGCGCTTCGGGCTGGTACTGCCGCTGCTCGGGCTGGCCGCATGGCAGGCCCTGCGGAAGCTGAGCGGCGCCGAGTGGCTCGGCGGCGCCGCACTGGGCCTCGTTCTCAGCGGCATCTTCCTGCTGGAGACCTACGGCGCTGTGCACACCTCGGCCACCAACGCCGGGCTGATCATCAGCCTCGCCATGGTGCTCACCCCGCTCGGCGAGAGCGCCCTCGGCCGGACCGCACCACCGCGAGCCTTCCTCGCGGCCGCCGGACTGGCCGTCCTCGGCGTTGCCCTGCTCACCGGCGACGGCGGACTGCGCCCTCCGACGCTCGGCGATCTCCTGGTACTCGGCGCCGCCCTCGTCCGCTCCGCGTACGTCCTCGCCATGGCCCGCACCAGGGCCGTTCGCGACACCGACATGCTCGCCGTCACCTGGATCCAACTCGCGGTTGCCACGACAGTGTTCGCCGTCGTCGCACTCGCCGTCGGACCCGCCCCCTGGACTGTCGCGCTCTCGTACCGAGCCGGCCAGTGGGCCTGGCTGCTGCACCTGTCCTTGTTCTGCACACTCTTCGCCTTCTTCGTTCAGATGTGGGCCGTCCGGGCCACTTCGCCGTCCCGGGTGAGCCTGCTGCTCGGTACCGAACCGCTGTGGGCCGCGATCTTCGGCATCACCGTCGCCGGGAACCGGATGGGCCCGCTCGCCCTGCTCGGCGGGGCCCTGGTGCTGGTCGCCACCGAGTGGGGCCGGCGCACCGCCCCCGCGCCGCGCTCGGCCACGGACGAGGAGGGAACAGGCGCGGCGGCGGACGCGAGCACCGGGGAGCAGACGCGGGAGCCGACCCCGGCGTGATCCGTCGTCGTGGTCACCGGCGCCGCCACAGCGTCCGACGGGCGTAGTCGACGGTGACCGCGCCGAGCAGCGGGCCCCAGGCCACCAGAGGCAGGTACGCGGCCGTCATCACCAGGCCCGCGAATCCGTGCGGCGCATCCGGCTCGGCCAGGTTGTGGGCCCAGCGGCCGAACAACCCCTCCAAGCCGAGGGCGGTGAGTATCGCCGAGCCCAGCAGGGCCGGCACGATCGCCGCGAGCGGCTGGACCCGGCGGCCGCCGATCAGCGGGAGCCACCCGGGTGCCACCAGCCCCCAGGGCCGGACCAGGCCGAGGGTCAGGAAAGCCAGTGCCTCCGCCAGGGCGCTCAGCACCACGCAGTAGACCGTGCCCCAACCCGGCTGGTGCGCCCCGTAGGCCGCGGCCGTCGCCCCGCTGAAGCCGACCGGGACACCGAAGCCGAAGACGACCCGCCACACCCCCGAGGGTACGGCGCTCAGGGCGGCGGCTTTGGCGGCCAGTTGGGCCCAGCGGGGTGCGGCCTCGACGGCAACGCCCACCGCCCCCGCGGCACCGGCTCGGTGGGTGGCAGTGGCGCGGGCGTTGATCACGAGCTTCGACATGGTGCACTCCTTACGGCCCGACCCCCTCGGCCGGTGCGATGACTCAAGACTGGCGGTCCAGCAGGGGCGCACGGCAGTGCCGATCGGGCTGTTCCCGCTGCTCAACGGGCCTGTGAAATATGCCGATCGGCACAGGTGGACGCGCCGTTGCCCGTCGTAATGTGACGGCAGTCGAAGAGTCCACGAGAGGCGGTGACGATGACTCAGCTCCTGTCCCTGGCCGTCCCGGCCCTGTTGCTGCCGGCCTGGCTGCTCCGCGGGCGTTACGGATCGGCGGCGGTGGCCACCGTGCTGGGCGCGGTGTCGGTGGCGGTCTCGGTCGTCGTCTGGTTCGCCGGCCACTGGACGGAGGCGGACCGCTGGACCGGGCTGGTCGGTCTGGCCGAACTGGCGGGCCTGCTGCTGGCGGTGGTCCTCAGCCTGCGCGCCGAGGACGGCCCGCGGTGTGCGGCGGCCGCGTGGACGGCGTGCGGAGCGGTAGCGCTCTGGCCGTCCCGGTTCGACGGGCCCGTCGACGCGCTCACGCTCTTCGGGTTCGGATCGATGCTGTCCCTGCCGACGGTGCTGATCGGGCTCTACCTGCGTGGTCTGGACGAGGGCCGGGCCCGCGCGGTCGCCGAGGCCAGGCGAGCTCAGCGGATCGAACTGGCCCATGACCTCCACGACTTCGTCGCGCACGATGTCAGCGGCATGGTCGCCCAGGCACAGGCGGGGGCGTACCTGGCCTCCGTCGACCCGGCGCGGACGGCCGAGATGTTCGAGCGGATAGAGCAGGCGGGGCAGCGGGCCCTGGCCTCGTTGGACCGAACCGTGCAGTTGCTTCGCAGCGAGGAGGTGGCTGGACGCAATCCACAGCCGGGCCTCGCGGAACTGGTTCAGGTGGCGGAGCAGTTCGCGGCCGCAGGCGGGGTCGAGGTCCAGCTGGAGCTGCCGGAGCAGCCGGTCCCGCGCGAGGTGGGCGGGACGGTCCACCGGATCGTCGTCGAGGCGCTGACCAACGTCCGACGGCACACCCGGGGCGTCTGCCGGATCGAGATCCGGGCCCGCCGCGCCGGTGAGTGGCTGGAGCTGACCGTGACTAACGACGGCCGGCCTCCGGGTCCGGTCACCCGCCCCCGTCGTGGCGGCGGCAGCGGGCTGCCAGGACTGGCAGCGCGTGTGGAGGCCCTTGGTGGCGCGTTCGAGGCAGGTCCGCACGGGCAGGAGGCCTGGCGCGTGGCGGCGAGGCTGCCGTTGGCCGGGCCGGTGGAGCCGGGGCGTCTGGAGACCCCGATGAGGACCAGTGCGGGTGCAGGGGAGAAGAGCGGATGAGCAACAGTACGAGGCCGATCCGGATCCTGGTCGCAGATGACCAGGCCGATGTCCGAAGCGCGTTCCGAATGATCCTGGACGTCCAACCGGACATGACGGTGGTGGCCGAGGCGGCGGACGGCGTTGCAGCGGTGGAGGAGGCGAAGAGGCTCCGGCCGGACGTGGTGCTCGCGGACATTCGGATGCCGAAGCTGGACGGCCTGGAGGTCACGAGGCAGTTGGCCGGCCAGTGCAAGGTGATCGTGGTGACCACCTTCGACCTGGACGAGTACGTTCACACGGCGTTGCGGCACGGTGCGGCGGGCTTCCTGCTGAAGCGCTCCGGGCCGGTACTGCTGATCGAGGCGGTCCGAGCGGCGATGGCCGGGGACGCGTTGATCAGTCCACAGATCACGGTCCGGCTGCTCCAGCACATGGCGCTGCCCGGATCCAGCCCGGCACCCGGGCCCGCGACAGCGGCAGGCGTGCCGGGTCCGTTGATAGCCGGCCCGGTGGAGGAACTGACCGAGAGGGAAAGGGAGATCGCTGAGCTGGTGGCCGACGGAGCGACCAACGCCGAGATCGGAGCCCGGCTCTTCATCTCACCGGGAACGGTGAAGAACCACCTCGCCAACATCCAGCGCAAGCTCGGCGCCCGCAACCGGGTGGGCGTCGCGGCCTGGGTGTGGGAACAGGCAGCCAGTAACGGTAACCGGCTGCCTGGCCCGCGGGGCGAGAGCGGATCACTGGAGGAGGCCCGCACAAGGGCGAGCCCCGAGAACGAGAGGAAGGCAAGGCGAGAGGTGGAGGCGGGCCGAGAGATTTGAGGGCCGCACCAGAAGCAGGGCCTGCCCGCAACGGGCGGCGGACCCGCAATAGCGGAGCCGGCGGAGCGGAGGCGGAGGCGGAGGAGGAGGGCGAGGACCAGGGCAGGCCCCCAGGGCCCCACCCGCACGTTGCCGGAGCTGCGAGCGCGCAGCAGCTCGGCGCTGAGACCGGCCGGCTCAGCGCACGTGACACCGGCAGCAGCTGGGCAACCCTGGCGCGGGCGGCGGGCGGCGGGCGGCGGGCGGCGGGCGGCGGGCGGCGGGCGGGTGGGGGAGGGGGAGGGGAGGGGGAACCCCAAGAGAACTTCGCGCGCTTGTGAACGAAGGGTCAAGCAAGCGTTCCTCCCCCCACCACCCCTCCGAGTGAGCCGCAATAACACGTCAACCTGACGCCCGGAAATTTGCCACCGCCGACGCATAGTTGATATAGGAACCCGTCCCTGACCAGCCGCTTCAAAGATAAATGCGACTGCTTGTGACCATTTGACTCCTTTGCGTTGACAACTCTGGGCATGTTCACATTCGCCACCATTCACATGGTGTCGTAGATCACAAAGATGGCGACGAACTGCGTGTCGCAGATCACAAGCCACCGGGCATAGGATGCGCTCGTTCCAGGCTTTGTGAACTGCCTCACATGAGGTGGATCTCGGGAACTGGAACGCGGGTTCACCTCAGCGTGACCCGCCGGTTCCGATCTGCAGTCAAGGACGACTGGACGGAGGGAGCGGGGGCTATGAATGCCTACGCGCCGATCCTCGTACTCGGTGCCATCGCGGCGGCGTTCGCGGTCGGTTCCGTCGTGATGGCCTCACTCACCGGCCCCAAGCGCTACAACCGGGCCAAGTTGGAGGCGTACGAGTGCGGCATCGAGCCGACCCCGCAGCCCGTGGGCGGCGGTCGGTTCCCGATCAAGTACTACCTGACGGCGATGCTCTTCATCGTCTTCGACATCGAGATCGTCTTCCTCTACCCCTGGGCGGTGACCTTCGACGCGCTGGGGATCTTCGGGTTGGTCGAGATGCTCCTGTTCATCGCCACCGTCTTCGTCGCCTACGCCTACGTCTGGCGCCGCGGCGGCCTGGAGTGGGACTGAGCCCTGGAGCGGGACTGAGCCGGGGGCGGCGCCGCCGCCCTTGTGAACGAGCGGACAAGCTCCAACGAGCCGGACGTCCTCCCCGGGCTCCCCGGACGTTCTCCCGGGCTCCCCGGGCGCACCCCGGAGGCTCCCCGGGCGCAGCGCCGGACGTACCAGAGGACTTCGAGGGCATTGAGAGGGATCTGATGGGAATCGAGGAGAAGCTGCCGAGCGGCTTTCTGCTCACGACCGTGGAGACGGCCGCCGGCTGGGTGCGCAAGGCGTCACTCTTCCCGGCCACCTTCGGTCTGGCCTGCTGCGCGATCGAGATGATGACCACCGGCGCCGGCCGCTACGACCTGGCCCGGTTCGGCATGGAGGTCTTCCGGGGCTCCCCCCGGCAAGCCGATCTGATGATCGTGGCGGGCCGGGTGAGTCAGAAGATGGCCCCGGTGCTGCGCCAGGTGTACGACCAGATGGCCAACCCGAAGTGGGTCATCTCGATGGGCGTCTGCGCCTCCTCCGGCGGGATGTTCAACAACTACGCGATCGTCCAGGGCGTCGACCACATCGTCCCGGTGGACATCTACCTGCCCGGTTGCCCGCCCCGCCCGGAGATGCTGATGGACGCCATCCTGAAGCTGCACGACAAGATCCAGCACGAGCCGCTGGGCGTGAACCGGCGCCGCGCCGAGGAACTCGGCGAGGCCCTGGCCCTCAAGGCCACCCCGGTCAGCGAGATGCGGGGGCAGCTGCGATGAACGAGCAGGTACCCGAGACCCGCCGCGAGCAGCCGGTGCGCGAGATCCCCGTCGAGGTGGTCGGCCGCCGCCAGGGCATGTTCGGCACCCGGGGCAGCGGCGACACCTCCGGCTTCGGCGGCCTGACCGCCCCGATCGTGCTGCCCGGCCCGAGCGAACGCCCGTACGGCGGCTGGTTCGACGAGGTGGCCGACGAGTTCGAGGGCGCGCTGGAGGAACAGGGCCTGGACCCGGCCGAGGTGATCGACAAGACCGTGGTCGACCGCGGCGAGCTGACCTTCCACCTCGACCGCGTCCACCTCCTGAAGGCCGTGCGCACCCTGCGCGACGACCCGGCGCTGCGCTTCGAACTGTGCCTGGGCGTCAGCGGGGTGCACTACCCCGGGGACAAGGGCCGCGAGCTGCACGCGGTCTACCACCTGCGCTCGATCACCCATGGCCGGCTGATCCGGCTGGAGGTCACCGCGCCGGACGCCGACCCGCACATCCCCTCCGTGGTCAGCGTCTACCCGACCAACGACTGGCACGAGCGCGAGGCCTACGACTTCTTCGGCCTGGTCTTCGACGGCCACCCGGCGCTCACCCGGATCATGATGCCGGACGACTGGCTGGGCCACCCGCAGCGCAAGGACTACCCGCTCGGCGGCATCCCCGTCGAGTACAAGGGCGCCCAGATCCCGGCACCCGACCAGCGGAGGTCGTACAGCTGATGAGTACTCAGCACTACGAGGAAGCAGACGCCCGCGAGACCACCGAGGGCCGGGTCTTCACCGTCACCGGCGGCGACTGGGGCGAGGTGGTGGAGGCGGTCGGCCGGGCCGACGACGAGCGCATCATCGTCAACATGGGCCCCCAGCACCCGTCCACCCACGGCGTGCTGCGGCTGATCCTGGAGATCGACGGCGAGACGGTGAAGGAGGCCCGCTGCGGCATCGGCTACCTCCACACCGGCATCGAGAAGAACATGGAGTTCCGCAGCTGGGTCCAGGGCACCACCTTCGTGACCCGCATGGACTACCTGACCCCGCTGTTCAACGAGACCGCCTACTGCCTGGCGGTCGAGAAGCTGCTCGGCATCACCGACGACGTCCCGGAGCGGGCCAACGTCATCCGGGTGATGATGATGGAGCTCAACCGGATCGCCTCGCACCTGGTCTGCCTGGCCACCGGCGGTATGGAGATCGGCTCCACCACCCTGATGATCTACGGCTTCCGGGACCGCGAACTGATCCTGGACGTCTTCGAGCTGGTCACCGGCCTGCGCATGAACCACGCGTACGTGCGCCCCGGCGGCCTGGCCCAGGACCTGCCCCCGGGCGCGGTGGACCAGATCCGCGAGGCGGTCCGCACCTTCCGGTCCCGGATGCACGAGTACGACAAACTCGCCACCGGCAACCCGGTGTTCAAGGCGCGCCTGGTCGACGTCGGCTTCCTGGACCTGGCCGGCTGCCTGGCCCTCGGCGCCACCGGCCCGATCCTGCGCGCCACCGGCCTGCCGCACGACCTGCGCAAGACCGACCCGTACTGCGGCTACCAGGACTACGACTTCGAGGTCGCCACCGCGGACACCGCCGACTCCTACGGCCGCTTCCTGATCCGCCTGGAGGAGATGAAGCAGTCGCTGCGGATCGTCGAGCAGTGCCTGGACCGGCTGCGCCCGGGCCCGGTCATGGTGGCCGACAAGAAGATCGCCTGGCCCGCCCAACTGGCCGTCGGGCCGGACGGCCTGGGCAACTCGCTCGACCACATCCGCAAGATCATGGGCACCTCGATGGAGGCCCTGATCCACCACTTCAAGCTGGTCACCGAGGGCTTCCGGGTCCCGGTCGGCCAGGCGTACGCGGCGATCGAGTCGCCCAAGGGCGAGCTGGGCGTGCACGTGGTCAGCGACGGCGGGACGCGCCCGTACCGGGTCCACTTCCGGGATCCGTCGTTCACCAATCTGCAGACGATGGCGGCGATGTGCGAGGGCGGCCAGGTGGCCGACGTGATCGTCGCGGTGGCCGGGATCGACCCGGTGATGGGAGGCGTGGACCGGTGACCAACGTCGAACTCGGACTGCCGGCGCTGCCGGCCCCGCCCTACCCCGAGGAGGTGCGCGCCCGGCTGGCCGCCGACGCCGCCGAGCTGATCGGCCGCTACCCCCAGGCCCGTTCGGCGCTGCTGCCGCTGCTGCACCTGGTGCAGGCCGAGGAGGGCTTCGTCAGCCCGACCGGGATCCGCTTCTGCGCGGAGCAGTTGGACCTCACCACCGCCGAGGTCACCGCCGTCGCCACCTTCTACACGATGTACCGGCGGCGCCCGGCCGGGAAGTACCACGTCGGGGTCTGCACCAACACCCTGTGCGCGGTGCTCGGCGGCGACCAGATCTTCGCCGAGCTCCAGCAGCACCTGGGGATCGGCAACAACGAGACCACCGAGGACGGTGGGATCTCGATCGAGCACATCGAGTGCAACGCCGCCTGCGACTACGCCCCCGTGGTGATGGTCAACTGGGAGTTCTTCGACGACCAGACGCCGGAGAGCGCCCGGCAGCTGGTGGACGACCTGCGGGCCGGCCGCGAGGTGCGGCCCACCCGCGGCGCCCGGCTGTGCGGTTTCAAGGAGACCGCCCGGATCCTGGCCGGCTTCCCCGACGAGCGCCCCGGCGCCAACGAGGAGTCCGGCGCCGGCGGTGCCCCCTCGTTGGCGGGCCTGCGGCTGGCGCGCGGTGAGGCCCTGCCCGGCACCCCGGGCGCCAAGGTCGTCTCCCCCCGCCACGAGGCGTCCCGTCCCGAGGAGCCCGGCCACGAGGCGTCCCGTCCCGAGGAGCCCGCCCCCGCGGAGCTCCGCCACGAGCAGCCCGGCCACGGCGAGCCCCGCCACGAGGAGCCGGGCCAGGACGGCAAGGCCGACGGCCACGAAGGGACCGAAGCGTGATGACCTCCGCCGAGCCGGCCGAGAAGCTGCTCACCCCCGTCCTGTCGGACCCCTGGGACGACAGCCGCCCGTGGACCCTCGCCACCTACCGCCGCCACCACGGCTACGAGGGCCTCAAGGCGGCCCTCGCCATGCCTCCGGACGACGTGATCGCCCTGGTCAAGGACTCCGGCCTGCGCGGCCGCGGCGGCGCCGGCTTCCCGACCGGGATGAAGTGGCAGTTCATCCCGCAGAACGACGGCAAGCCGCACTACCTGGTGGTCAACGCCGACGAGTCCGAGCCGGGCACCTGCAAGGACATCCCGCTGCTGTTCGCCAACCCGCACTCGCTGATCGAGGGCATGGTGATCGCCTCCTACGCGATCCGCTGCGACCACGCCTTCATCTACCTGCGCGGCGAGGTCGTCCCGGTGCTGCGCCGCCTGCACGCGGCCGTCGCCGAGGCCTACGAGGCCGGGCTGCTGGGCCGCGACATCCTCGGCTCCGGCGTGAACCTCGACATCACCGTGCACGCCGGCGCCGGCGCGTACATCTGCGGCGAGGAGACGGCGCTGCTGGACTCGCTGGAGGGCCGGCGCGGACAGCCGAGGCTGCGGCCCCCGTTCCCGGCGGTCGCCGGCCTGTACGCCTGCCCGACGGTGGTCAACAACGTCGAGTCGATCGCTTCGGTGCCGGCGATCCTGGCCCGCGGCAAGGAGTGGTTCAAGGGCCTGGGGACCGAGAAGTCCCCCGGCTTCACGCTGTACTCGCTCTCCGGCCACGTCACCAACCCGGGCCAGTACGAGGCACCGCTCGGGATCACCCTGCGCCAGCTGCTGGACCTCAGCGGCGGCGTCCGGGCCGGCCACCGGCTGAAGTTCTGGACCCCGGGCGGCTCCTCCACCCCGATGTTCACCGACGAGCACCTCGACGTCCCGCTGGACTACGAGGGCGTCGGCGCGGCCGGCTCGATGCTCGGCACCAAGGCGCTGCAGGTCTTCGACGAGACCACCTGCGTGGTGCGGGCGGTCACCCGCTGGACCGAGTTCTACGCCCACGAGTCCTGCGGCAAGTGCACCCCCTGCCGGGAGGGCACCTACTGGCTGGTCCAGCTGCTGAGGCGGATCGAGGCGGGCGAGGGCGTCGAGGGCGACCTGGAGAAGCTCCTCGACATCGCCGACAACATCAACGGCAAGTCCTTCTGCGCGCTGGGCGACGGCGCGGCCAGCCCGATCGTCTCCTCGCTCAAGTACTTCCGGGCCGAGTACGAGCAGCACCTGGCCGAGCGCCGCTGCCCGTTCGACCCGGCCGCCTCCACCGTCTGGGCCGACGGCCCCCGCCCCGGCCACCAGTCCGCCACCGAAAGGGAGGTGCACGCGTGACGATCACCGAGCCGACCGCCTCCGAGAACGACGACACCACCGTCGAACTGGTCACGCTCACCATCGACGGCGTCGAAGTGAAGGTCCCCAAGGGTACCTTGGTGATCCGGGCCGCCGAGACCATCGGCACCCAGATCCCGCGCTTCTGCGACCACCCGCTGCTGGACCCGGCCGGCGCCTGCCGGCAGTGCATCGTGGAGATCGAGGGCCAGCGCAAGCCGGTGGCCTCCTGCACGATCCCGGTCGCCGAGGGCATGGTGGTGCGCACCCAGCTGAGTTCGCCGGTGGCCGAGAAGGCGCAGCGCGGCGTGATGGAGCTGTTGCTGATCAACCATCCGCTGGACTGCCCGGTCTGCGACAAGGGCGGCGAGTGCCCGCTGCAGAACCAGGCGATGTCCACCGGCGACGCGGACTCCCGCTTCGAGGGGATGAAGCGCACCTACGAGAAGCCGGTGCCGATCAGCAGCCAGGTGCTGCTGGACCGGGAGCGCTGCGTGCTGTGCGCGCGCTGCACCCGGTTCTCCCAGCAGATCGCCGGGGACCCGTTCATCGACCTGGTGGAGCGCGGGGCGCTGCAGCAGGTGGGCACGGGCGAGGGGGACGACTTCGAGTCGTACTTCTCCGGGAACACCATCCAGATCTGCCCGGTGGGCGCCCTGACGTCGGCGGCTTATCGTTTCCGCTCGCGCCCCTTCGACCTGACCTCCTCGCCGAGCGTGTGCGAGCACTGCTCGTCGGGCTGCGCCCAGCGCACCGACCACCGGCGGGGCAAGGTGCTGCGCCGGCTGGCGGGTGAGGACCCGGCGGTGAACGAGGAGTGGAACTGCGACAAGGGCCGGTTCGCCTTCCGCTACGCCCAGCAGCGCGACCGGCTGACCACTCCGCTGGTGCGGGTGGACGGCGAGCTGGTGCCGGCGTCCTGGCCGGAGGCGCTGGCCCGGGCGGCCGAGGGGCTGCGCGGGGCCCGTACGGGGGTGCTGGCGGGCGGCCGGGTGACGGTGGAGGACGCGTACGCGTACGCGAAGTTCGCCCGGGTGGTGCTGGGCACCAACGACGTGGACTTCCGGGCCCGCCCGCACAGCGGTGAGGAGGCGGACTTCCTGGCCGCGGCGGTCGCCGGGCGCGGGGTGGACGTGGACGGCACCGGGGTGGACTACGAGCGGCTGGAGCAGGCCCCGGTGGTGCTGCTGGCGGGCTTGGAGCCGGAGGAGGAGTCGCCGATCGTCTTCCTGCGGCTGCGGAAGGCGAGTCGGGCGGGGGGCCTGAAGGTGTTCTCGGTGGCGGCCTTCGCCTCCCGGGGGCTGGCGAAGCTGCGCGGTGCGCTGCTGCCGGCGGCTCCGGGCACCGAGCCGGAGTGGTTCGCGGCGCTGGCCGCCGACGAGCCGTTGAACGACGACGCGGGCCGGGCGGCGGAGCTGCTGCGCCGGCCGGGTGCGGTGATCCTGGCGGGTGAGCGGCTGGCGTCGGTGCCGGGTGCGCTGACGGCGGTGCTGCGGCTGGCGCACGCGACCGGGGCCGAGCTGGCCTGGGTGCCGCGCCGGGCGGGCGAGCGTGGGGCGGTGGAGGCGGGTGCGCTGCCGGGCCTGCTGCCGGGCGGGCGTCCGGTGGCCGCCGTGGCGGCCCGGGCGGAGGCGGCCGCGGTGTGGGGGGTGGCGGAGCTGCCCTCGCGTCCGGGGCGGGACACCGGTCAGATCCTGACCGCGGCCGTGCGGGGCGACCTGGACGCGCTGCTGGTCGGCGGGGTGGATCCGGGCGACCTGCCGGATCCGGTGCTGGCCGCGGAGGCCTTGGCGGCGGCGTTCGTGGTGTCGCTGGAGCTGCGGCCGTCGGCGGTGACCGAGCGGGCCGACGTGGTGCTGCCGGTGGCGGCGGTGGCGGAGAAGGCGGGCACCTTCCTGGACTGGGAGGGCCGGGTGCGGATGTTCGAGGCCGCACTGAAGCCGGACCAGCAGATGGGCCGCCACCTCCAGTCGGACCTGCGGGTGCTGACGATGCTGGCGGACGCCCTGGGCCACCGGCTGGGCCTGGCGGACGTACGGGCGGCCCGGCTGGAGCTGGACCGCTTCGAGCCGTGGCGGGGCGACCGGGCGGCCGCTCCGGCGGCGCATCCGGCTGTGCTGCCGCGGCCGGCCACCGGCCAGGCGGTGCTGGCGGGTTGGCGCCTGTTGCTGGACGAGGGCTCGCTCCAGCAGGGTGATCCGCACCTGGCGGGCACCCGGCACCGTGCGGTGGCCCGGATCTCGCCGACCACCGCGAAGGAGGTCGGTGCGCAGGAGGCCGGTGCGCAGGTGGCTGGTGCGCGGGCGGCCGGGGCGCTGCGGCTGACCGGCCCGGCCGGTTCGCTGGTGCTGCCGCTGGAGATCACCGAGTCGGTGCCGGACCGCACGGTCTGGATCCCGCTCAACTCCACGCCGGGCGGCGCCCACCGCGCGCTCGGCACCACCGTCGGCCACCTGGTGACGATCGCCGCGGCCGAACTCGATCAGGCCGTAACCGTGGCCGGCACCGGCACCGCCAGCGGCCAGGGCGCCGGCACCGGCGACGACGCCGGTTCCGAGCCCCGGGAAGGGGAGGTCCGATGACTTCGCAGCCGTACGAGACGCTCCATTTCTTCGGCCAGGACCCGTGGTGGCTGGTGCTGCTGAAGGCGGTGTTCTGCTTCGCGTTCCTGGTGCTGACGGTGCTGGTCGCGATCGTCTGGGAGCGCAAGGTGGTGGCCTGGATGCAGTTGCGCATCGGGCCGAACCGGCACGGCCCGTGGGGCCTGCTGCAGTCGCTGGCGGACGGCGTGAAGCTGGCGCTGAAGGAAGACCTGGTGGTCAAGGGCTCGGACAAGGTGGTCTACGTCCTGGCCCCGATCGTCTGCGCCATCCCGGCGTTCATGGCCTTCGCGGTGATCCCGTTCGGTCCGCCCGGCAACGAGGTGTCGGTCTTCGGCACCCGGACGCCGCTGCAGCTGACCGACTTCCCGGTGGCGCTGCTGTACGTGCTGGCGACGGCCTCGGTGGGCATCTACGGGATCGTGCTGGCGGGTTGGTCCTCGGGTTCGACGTACCCGCTGCTGGGCGGGCTGCGCTCCTCGGCGCAGATGATCAGCTACGAGATCGCGATGGGCCTGTCCTTCGCGGCGGTGTTCATCTACTCGGGTTCGATGTCGACCTCGGAGATCGTGGCGCACCAGCAGCCGACCTGGTTCGCGGCGCTGCTGCCGGTGTCGTTCATCGTCTACGTCATCGCGATGGTGGGCGAGACCAACCGGGCGCCGTTCGACCTGCCGGAGGCCGAGGGCGAGCTGGTGGGCGGGTTCAACACCGAGTACTCCTCGCTGAAGTTCGCGATGTTCATGCTGGCCGAGTACGTCAACATGGTGACGGTCTCGGCGGTGGCCTCGACCCTGTTCCTGGGCGGCTGGCGGGCCCCGTGGCCGGTGTCGGCCTTCTGGGCGGGAGCCAACCACGGCTGGTGGCCGATGCTGTGGATCACGCTGAAGATCCAGCTGCTGCTGTTCTTCTTCATCTGGCTGCGCGGCACGCTGCCCCGGTTCCGCTACGACCAGTTCATGAAGCTGGGCTGGAAGGTGCTGATCCCGGTCTCGCTGGTGTGGCTGGTGCTGATCGCGAGCGTGCGGGCGCTGCGCAACGAGGGGTACGGCTTCGGCCAGGTGGTGCTGTACGTGGGCGCGCCGGTGGGCGCGGTCCTGCTGCTGGCGCTGGTGCGGGACTTCCTGCGCAGGCAGCCCGAGGAGGCCGAGGCGTCCGGGGACGGTCCGCCCAGGGGCGAGTTCGACCCGATGGCGGGCGGGTACCCGGTGCCGCCGCTGCCCGGCCAGGTGCTCCCGCCGGTGCCGCGCCGTCCCGGCCGTGCCCCGAAGCAACTCCAGGACGCCCTCAACGGGGCCGACCATTCCGAAGGGAGCTGATCCGCGATGTCGTCCGACCAGACGGGCCGGCCCGAGCGGGCCGACCGGCCGTCGATCCTCGGCCCGGCCGCCGGTTTCGGCGTGACCTTCAAGGCCATGTTCAAGAAGCGGCTCACCGAGCAGTACCCGGAGCAGAAGAAGCCGACCGCGCCGCGCTTCCACGGCCGCCACCAGCTGAACCGGCATCCCGACGGCCTGGAGAAGTGCGTCGGCTGCGAGCTGTGCGCCTGGGCCTGCCCGGCCGACGCGATCTACGTGGAGGGCGCGGACAACCGGGACGAGGAGCGCTACTCCCCGGGTGAGCGCTACGGCGCGGTGTACCAGATCAACTACGCCCGCTGCATCCTGTGCGGGCTGTGCATCGAGGCCTGCCCGACCAGGGCGCTGACCATGACCAACGAGTACGAGCTGGCCGACTCCTCCCGCAAGGACCTGATCTTCACCAAGGAGCAGCTGCTGGTGGGCCTGTCCGAGGGCATGGTCGACACCCCGCACGCGATCTTCCCGGGCGCCGACGAGGGCGCCTACTACCGGGGCGAGGTCACCGCGGCGGCGCCGGGGACGGTCCAGCAGGAGCGCACCGACCGGGAGAAGGAGGTGCGGCCGTGATCGCACATCTGGCGGCGGCGAGCGGGACGACCTCCACCGGTGAGGCCGTCCAGTTCTGGGTGCTCGCGGTGGTCGCGGTCGGTGGCGCGCTGGGCATGCTGCTGATGCGCAAGGCCGTGCACAGCGCGCTGTGCCTGGCGGCCACCATGCTGGCGCTGGCGGTCTGTTACATGGCCCAGGGCGCGGTGTTCCTGGGCGTGGTGCAGATCGTGGTCTACACCGGCGCGATCATGATGCTGTTCCTGTTCGTGGTGATGCTGGTCGGCGTGACCAGCGAGGACTCCCTGCGGGAGCAGCTGAAGGGCCAGCGGTTCGCGGCGGTGCTGTGCGGGCTGGGCTTCGGTGTGCTGCTGATCGCCGGAATCGCCAACGCGAGGCTGCACCACTTCACCGGGCTGGCCGAGGCGAACGCCGAGGGCAACGTGCCGGGTCTGGCCCGGCTGATCTTCACCCGGTACGTGTGGGCCTTCGAGGTCACCGGCGCGCTGCTGATCACCGCGGCGATCGGCGCGATGGTGCTGACCCACCGCGAGCACGTGAAGGCGCCGAAGACCCAGCGCGAGCTGGCGGCGCAGCGGGTGCGGGACAACGTCCAGGTGCCGCCGCTGCCGGCGCCGGGGGTGTACGCGCGGCACAACGCGGTGGACGTGCCGGCGCTGCTGCCGGACGGCACGGTCGCCGAGGACTCGGTGATGGCGACGCTGCGCGAGCGGGGCCAGGTCCGGGACGTCAGCCAGGCGATGCTGCGGCGGATGGCGGAGCTGGAGAACAGCACGGCGGACTGGCTGGGCCGTCCGTCCTCGGAGCGGCCCGCGGTGGGTGGTCCGCGCAAGTCCCTGGAACCGGTGCCGAACCACGAGAGCGGCGAGGAGGACGCGCAGTGAACCCGGTCAACTACCTGTACCTGTCGGCCCTGTTGTTCACCATCGGGGCGTCCGGGGTGCTGATCCGGCGCAACGCGATCGTGCTGTTCATGTGCGTCGAGCTGATGCTGAACGCCTCGAACCTGGCGCTGGTGACGTTCTCCCGGATGCACGGGACCCTGGACGGCCAGATCATCGCCTTCTTCACGATGGTGGTCGCGGCGGCCGAGGTCGTGGTCGGCCTCGCCATCATCGTCTCCATCTTCCGGACCAGGCACTCCGCTTCGGTCGACGACAGCAACCTGATGAAGCTGTAGGCGGAGGACCTTCGGTGAACTCTCTCATTCCGCTGCTGGTGGCGGCCCCGCTGGCCGGCGCCGCCCTGCTGCTGCTCGGCGGCCGGGCACTGGACCGGTTCGGCCACTGGCTGGCCACCGCGCTCGCCGCGCTCTCGTTCGGCTTCGGCCTGGTGCTCTTCTCGGACATGCTCGGCCGTGACGCCGAGCACCGGGCGGTGACGGAGCACCTGTTCAGCTGGGTGCCGGTGAACGCGTTCCAGGCGGACGTCTCGTTCCGGCTGGACCAGTTGTCGATGACCTTCGTGCTGCTGATCACCGGGGTGGGCACGCTGATCCACCTGTACTCGGTGGGCTACATGGCGCACGACGAGCGCCGGCGCCGCTTCTTCGCGTACCTGAACCTGTTCCTGGCCGCCATGCTGCTGCTGGTGCTGGCGGACAACTACCTGCTGCTGTACTTCGGTTGGGAGGGCGTGGGCCTGGCCTCGTACCTGCTGATCGGTTTCTGGCAGCACAAGCCGAGCGCGGCGACGGCGGCGAAGAAGGCCTTCATCGTCAACCGGGTCGGCGACATGGGGCTGTCGATCGCGATCATGCTGATGTTCGCGGAGTTCGGCTCCTTCGCCTTCACCCCGGTCTTCGGGGCGGCGCACGAGGCGAGCGAGGGCAAGCTGACGGCGATCGGCCTGATGCTGCTGCTGGCGGCCTGCGGCAAGTCGGCGCAGGTGCCGCTGCAGTCCTGGCTCGGGGACGCGATGGAGGGCCCGACCCCGGTCTCGGCGCTGATCCACGCGGCCACCATGGTGACCGCCGGGGTCTATCTGATCACCCGCTCCGCGGCGGTCTTCGACCTGGCGCCGGACGCCCGGACCGCCGTGGTGGTGGTCGGCGCGGTGACGCTGCTGTTCGGTGCGATCGTCGGTTGCGCCAAGGACGACATCAAGAAGGCGCTGGCCGGCTCGACCATGTCGCAGATCGGCTACATGGTGCTGGCGGCCGGGCTGGGTCCGATCGGCTACGTCTTCGCGATCATGCACCTGGTGACCCACGGCTTCTTCAAGGCCGGGCTGTTCCTCGGCGCCGGGTCGGTCATGCACGGCATGGACGACGAGGTGAACATGCGTCACTACGGCGGCCTGCGCAAGCACATGCCCTGGACCTTCGCCACCTTCG
This sequence comes from Kitasatospora sp. NPDC101108, assembly GCF_055584725.1. Lineage (NCBI taxonomy): Bacteria > Bacillati > Actinomycetota > Actinomycetes > Kitasatosporales > Streptomycetaceae > Kitasatospora > Kitasatospora sp. NPDC101108. The sequence continues at coordinate 516,990 of NZ_JBVJLM010000003.1, read as the reverse complement.
GCCTCGGCTACCTCGCCATCATCGGCTTCCCCGGCCTGTCCGGCTTCTTCTCCAAGGACCGGATCATCGAGGCGGCCTTCGCCGAGGGCGGCACCGAGGGCTGGATCCTCGGCCTGTGCGCGCTGGTCGGCGCGGCGGTCACCGCGTTCTACATGACCCGGGTGATGCTGCTGACCTTCTTCGGCGAGGAGCGCTGGCAGCCCGACGCGGAGGGCAACCTCCCGCACCCGCACGAGGCGCCGAGGACCATGGTGATCCCGATGGTGCTGCTGGCCTTCGGCTCGGTGTTCGCGGGCGCGCTGTTCGACATCAACGACTCCTTCGTGAAGTGGCTGGAGCCGGTCACCGGGCACAGCGAGGGCAACTCGCCGCTCGGCTCCTGGACCGTCACCGGGCTGACCACGGTCTGCATGCTGGCCGGCCTGGGCCTGGCGTACGTGATGTACGGGCGCTCGCCCGTCCCGGTGGTGCCGCCGGTGGGTTCCCCGCTCACCCGGGCCGCCCGCCGCGACCTGCTGCAGGACGACTTCAACCACGCCGTGCTGGTGCGGCCGGGCTCGGCGCTCACCGCGACCCTGGTGTTCTTCGACAGCCGCGGCCTGGACGGCTTCGTCAACGGCCTGGCCGCCGTCATCGGGGGTCTGTCCGGCCGGCTGCGGCGGGTCCAGAACGGCTTCGTCCGCTCGTACGCGCTCTCCATGTTCGGCGGCACGCTGGTGCTGGTCGCCTCGACTCTCCTGATGAGGTCCGTCTGATGCATCGCCAACATTCCACCCGGGGGGTGCGGCCGTGAGCGCCCTGCTGACCGCCACCTGCGCCGTCCCGGCGGCCGGCGCGGTGCTGACCGCCGCCCTGCCCGCCGGGGCGACCGAGGCCCGGCGCCGCACCACCAAGACCGTCGCGCTGGCCGTCTCGGCCGTCACCCTGGCGCTGGCCGCCGCGGTGGCGCTGCGCTTCGACCCGCACGGCGCCCGCTACCAGCTGACCGAGTCGTACAGCTGGATCCGCTCCTTCGGCATCACCTTCTCGCTCGGCGTGGACGGCATCGGCGCGGTGCTCGCCCTGCTCACGGCGGTCCTGGTGCCGATGGTGATGCTGGCCTCCTGGCACGACGCCGATCCGGGCCCGGCCGCGCCGGACGGGACCCCCGACCCCGACACCTTCGAGCGGCGCCGGCGGACCCAGGGCTTCTTCGCCCTGATCCTGGCGGTGGAGGCGATGGTGATCGTCTCCTTCTACGCCACCGACGTCTTCCTGTTCTACGTGTTCTTCGAAGCCATGCTGATCCCGATGTACTTCCTGATCGGCGGCTTCGGCGACCGGGCGGGCGGACCCGAGTCGGCGCGCCAGCGCTCCTATGCGGCCGTCAAGTTCCTGCTGTACAACCTGCTCGGCGGTCTGGTGATGCTGGCCGCGGTGATCGGCCTGTACGTGGCCGCCCAGGACCAGGGCTTCGGCACCTTCGACCTGCCGACCCTGACCGGCGCGGTCGCCGACGGCAGCCTGAAGCTGTCCGGCACCGCGCAGGACGCGCTGTTCCTGGGCTTCTTCTTCGCCTTCGCGGTGAAGGCCCCGCTGTGGCCGCTGCACACCTGGCTGCCGAACGCGATGGGCGAGGCCACGGCCGGCACCGCCGTGCTGATCACCGCCGTGGTGGACAAGGTCGGCACCTTCGCGATGCTGCGCTTCTGCCTGGGGCTGTTCCCGGACGCCTCGAAGACCTTCGCCCCGGCGATCCTGGTGCTGTCGCTGATCGGGATCGTCTACGGCGCGCTGCTGGCGATCGGCCAGAAGGACATCAAGCGGCTGGTCGCCTACGCCTCGATCTCGCACTTCGGCTTCATCATCATGGGCATCTTCGCCCTGACCAGCCAGGGCCAGAGCGGCGCGACCCTCTACATGGTCAACCACGGCCTCTCCACGGCCGCGTGGATGCTGGTGGCCGGCTTCCTGATCTCCCGCCGCGGCTCGCGGCTGATCGCCGACTACGGCGGGGTGCAGAAGGTCGCCCCGGTGCTCGCCGGGACGTTCCTGATCGGCAGTCTGGCGACCCTGTCGCTGCCGGGCCTGGCTCCGTTCGTCAGCGAGTTCCTGGTGCTGGTGGGCACCTTCACCCGCTACCCGGCGATCGGCGTGATCGCCACCGTGGGCATCGTGCTGGCCGCGCTGTACGCGCTGCTGCTGTACCAGCGCACCATGACCGGCCCGGTGAAGGAGGGCGTGCGCTCGATGCCCGACCTCAAGGTCCGCGAACTGGCCGTGGCGGCACCGCTGGTGGCGCTGACGATCCTGCTCGGCGTCTACCCGAAGCCGCTCACCGACCTGGTGAACCCCTCGGTGGACGCGACGCTCTCGCAGGTCCACCGGACCGACCCGGCGCCGGCCCACCCGGTCGCCGCCACCTCAGGAGGTGAGCAGAAGTGAGTGCCAGCGCAGTGCTCGCCGCCGCCGGCGGCAACACCCCGAGCATTCCCGCACCGCACATCGAGTACGGCCAACTCTCCCCGATGCTGGTGGTGTTCGGCGCCGCCATGGCCGGCGTCCTGGTGGAGGCGTTCGTCCCCCGGCGGCTGCGGCACTGGACCCAGGTCTCGCTGGCCCTGGTCGCGCTGGTCGGCGCCTTCGCCGCCGTGGTGGTGCTGGCCGCGCAGGGCCACGGCGCGCCCCGGATCGACCTGCTGGCCATGGAGTCGGTCGCGCTGGACGGCCCGGCGCTGTTCCTCCAGGGCGTGATCCTGCTGGTCGCGGTCGTCACGGTGCTCACCTACGCCGAGCGGAAGCTGGAGCCGAAGGCCGGCGGCGAGCCCGCCGACGCCTTCGCCGCCCAGGCGGCCGCCACCCCGGGCGGGGAGCAGGAGCGGGCCGCGATCCGGGCCGGCTTCACCACCACCGAGGTGTTCCCGCTGACCATGTTCGCGGTCGGCGGCATGCTCCTCTTCCCGGCCGCCAACGACCTGCTGACCATGTTCGTGGCGCTGGAGGTCTTCTCCCTCCCGCTGTACCTGCTCTGCGCGCTGGCCCGGCGCCGCCGGCTGCTGTCCCAGGAGGCGGCGGTCAAGTACTTCCTGCTCGGCGCCTTCGCCTCGGCGTTCTTCCTGTTCGGCACGGCGCTGCTGTACGGCTACGCCGGCAGCGTGAAGCTCGGCGACATCGCGGACGTCATCTCCGGGAAGGCGATGACCACCCCGGCGCAGCTGAGCAGCACCCAGAGCGACGTGCTGCTGTTGACGGGCCTGGCGATGCTGGCGGTGGGACTGCTGTTCAAGGTCGGCGCGGTGCCGTTCCACTCCTGGACGCCGGACGTCTACCAGGGCGCGCCGACCCCGGTGACCGGGTTCATGGCCTCGGCGACCAAGGTCGCGGCCTTCGGGGCGTTCCTGCGGCTGTTCTACGTGGCCTTCCCGGGGCTGCGGCTGGACTGGCGGCCGGTGCTGTGGGGCGTGGCGATCCTGACCATGGTGGTCGGCGCGGTGCTGGCGGTGACCCAGCAGGACGTCAAGCGGCTGTTGGCGTACTCCTCGATCGCGCACGCCGGGTTCATCCTGACCGGGGTGATCGCCGTCAACAAGCAGGGCCTGTCCTCGGTGCTGTTCTACCTGGCGGCGTACTCCTTCGTGACGCTCGGCGCCTTCGCCGTGGTCACCCTGGTGCGGGACTCCAAGGGCGAGGCGACCCACCTGTCCAGCTGGGCGGGGCTGGGGCGGCGTTCACCGCTGGTGGCGGCGGTGTTCGCGCTGTTCCTGCTGGCCTTCGCCGGGATCCCGCTGACCTCCGGGTTCACCGGGAAGTTCGCGGTGTTCCAGGCGGCGGCGGCCGGCGGCGCGACGCCGCTGGTGATCGTCGGTGTGCTGAGCTCGGCGGTGGCCGCGTTCTTCTACATCCGGGTGATCGTGCTGATGTTCTTCTCCGACCCGCAGCCGGGCGGTCCGACGGTGGCGATCCCGAGCGCCTTCACGGCGACGGCGATCGGAGTGGGGGTGCTGGTCACGCTGGGCCTGGGCCTGCTGCCGCAGTACTTCCTGGACCTCGCCTCCAAGGCTTCGCTGTTCGCGTACTGACCGTCACCGGGCGGTTCGCTGGAGATCGGTCCGGGTTCCGGGCCGATCTCCGGCCTTTATTCCCGGACGAATTCGCCCCCACCGCCGCTCCGCCCCCGAAGCGGTCCTGACCAGGCCTTCCGGCTCGGGCATGACAGGATCCGCACGCCCGTGCAGTGATCCACTCGCGACCGGATACCCTGCCTGTATGGCCAGCGGCGGCACTCAGGGACCAGGCCGCTAGATCGACCAGGGACAGAGGAGTGGTCTTCGTGACCGTCGTGGGACCCTTCGGGCTCAGCGTGCAGGACCGCGACCTGACCCGTGACGTCCAGATCGGACTGGAGGCGGTGGAGGCGGCGCTCTCCGAGGCCGTCAAGAGCGACGTCCCCTTCATCACCGTCACCGCCAGCCACCTGATCGAGGCCGGCGGCAAGCGCTTCCGCCCGCTGCTCCTGCTGCTCGCCGCCCAGTTCGGCGACCCGGGGGCGCCCGGCGTGGTGCCGGCCGCGGTGGTGGTCGAGCTGACCCACCTGGCCACGCTGTACCACGACGACGTGATGGACGAGGCCCCGGTGCGCCGCGGGACGGAGAGCGCCAACTCCCGCTGGGACAACTCGGTGGCCATCCTCACCGGCGACTTCCTGTTCTCCCGCGCCTCCCAGGTGCTGGCCGACCTCGGCCCGGAGGCGGTGCGGATGCAGGCCGAGGCCTTCGAGCGGCTGGTCACCGGTCAGATCCTGGAGACCCGCGGCCCCGGCCCGGACGGGGACCCGCTGCTGCACTACCTGGACGTGCTGGAGGGCAAGACCGGATCGCTGATCGCCGTCTCCTGCCGGATAGGAGCGCTGGTGGCCGGCGCCGAGCCGTGGCTGGTGGACACCCTCGGCGAGTTCGGCGAGCGGATCGGCATCGCCTTCCAGCTGGCCGACGACGTGCTGGACATCGCCAGCGACGGCGACGAGTCCGGCAAGACCCCCGGCACCGACCTGCGCGAGGGCGTCGCCACCCTGCCGACCCTGCTGCTCCAGCAGATGCCGGCCGACCCGGCCGACCCGGACGACACCCGGCTGCGCGAACTGCTCACCCAGGACCTCTCCGACGACGCCCTGCACGCCGAGGCGCTGCGCCTGCTGCGCGCCCACCCCGCGCTGGAGCGCGCCCGCCGGGAGACCCTGCGGCACGCCGAGGAGGCCCGGGCGCTGCTGGCCCCGCTGCCGGACTGCGCGGCGAAGGCGGCCCTGGACGGCCTGTGCGACGCGGTGGCCATCCGCACGATGTGATCCCGGCCCACGGCGCCGCCGGGATGGGGGAGACTGGCTCCCGTCAGCTCACGCCTGCCCGGAAGGTCGCCATGCGTCGCGTCGTCATCGCCGAGGACTCCGTACTGCTGCGGGAAGGTCTGACCCGGCTGCTCACCGACCGCGGCCTGGACGTCGTGGCGGGGGTCGGGGACGGCGCTGCCCTGGTGAAGACCGTCCACGACCTGGCGGCCTCCGACACCCTGCCGGACGTGGTGGTCTCGGACGTGCGGATGCCGCCGACCCACACCGACGAGGGCCTGCGCGCGTGCGTGGAACTGCGCGGGCGCTACCCGCAGCTGGGCGTGCTGGTGCTGTCGCAGTTCGTGGAGGAGCGGTACGCCTCCGAGCTGCTGGCCGGCTCCACCCGGGGCGTCGGCTACCTGCTGAAGGACCGGGTCGCCGAGGTGCGCGAGTTCGCCGACGCGGTGGTGCGGGTCGCCGAGGGCGGTACCGCGCTGGACCCGGAGGTGGTGCAGCAGTTGCTCAGCCGCAGCCGCAAGGGCGACGTCCTGGCCGGTCTCACCCCGCGCGAGCGCGAGGTGCTCGGGCTGATGGCGGAGGGGCGCACCAACGCGGCGGTGGCCAAGCAGCTGGTGGTCTCCGACGGCGCGGTGGAGAAGCACGTCAGCAACATCTTCCTCAAGCTCGGCCTGGCGCAGAGCCCGGAGGACCACCGCCGGGTGCTGGCGGTGCTCACCTACCTCAACTCCTGACCGCGACGGTTCGCCGGGCGCTCCCGCCCGCGGCCCGGGGAGCCCTTCCGGCCCCGTGGCGGCGCACTGCTCCGTACGCGGAATGATCTCCGGCGGCCGAGCGTTGTCGACAGGTGCGGGGTGAGCCGCGGGCGGGTGGAAATTCCTGCCGGAGTTCCGGCCGGGCTCGTGTGCGCGCGCATAGGATGCGAGCGGTGCACCAGGCGGACGGGGCACGGGGCCGCGCCCGCGGTGGTGTGCCCACGAGGAGGTCCGCGGCAGTGACCAGTCAGGTCGATCAGTCAGAGGCAGTGGACGGATCGGACGGCGACGGGGCCCGTACCGGCAGCGGTGCGCAGCGCCCCGGAGCGGCCGGGCCCGCCGGTCCGCACGCCCCGGGCAGCCCGCCGCCCGCGCGCGCCAAGCCCGTTCGCAGACTCGACCGGGTGATCATCAGGTTCGCCGGTGACTCCGGTGACGGCATGCAGCTCACCGGTGACCGGTTCACCTCGGAGACGGCCGCGTTCGGCAACGACCTCTCCACGCTGCCGAACTTCCCGGCCGAGATCCGGGCGCCCGCCGGCACGCTGCCGGGTGTCTCGTCCTTCCAGCTGCACTTCGCCGACCACGACATCCTCACCCCGGGCGACGCCCCGAACGTGCTGGTGGCGATGAACCCGGCGGCGCTGAAGGCGAACCTGCCGGACCTGCCGCGCGGCGCGGAGATCATCGTCAACACCGACGAGTTCACCAAGCGGGCGCTGGCGAAGGTCGGTTACCCGGCGGACCCGCTGGGCGACGGCTCGCTGGACGGCTTCCACCTGCACAAGGTGCCGCTGACCACGCTGACCCTGGAGGCGCTCAAGGACAGCGGGCTGGCCCGCAAGGACGCCGAGCGGGCGAAGAACATGTTCGCCCTGGGGCTGCTGTCCTGGATGTACCACCGGCCCACCCACGGCACCGAGGCCTTCCTGCGCGGCAAGTTCGCCAAGAAGCCGCAGATCGCCGAGGCGAACATCAGCGCCTTCCGGGCGGGCTGGAACTTCGGCGAGACCACCGAGTCCTTCGCGGTCTCCTACGAGGTGCCGCCGGCCAAGCTGCCCGCCGGGCGCTACCGCAACATCTCCGGCAACCTGGCGCTGTCCTACGGGCTGATCGCCGCCGCCGAGCGTTCCGGCCTGCCGCTCTACCTGGGCTCGTACCCGATCACCCCGGCCTCGGACATCCTGCACGAGCTGTCCAAGCACAAGAACTTCGGGGTGCGCACCTTCCAGGCCGAGGACGAGATCGCCGGCATCGGCGCGGCGCTCGGCGCGGCCTTCGGCGGGGCGCTCGGGGTGACCACGACCTCGGGCCCGGGGGTGGCGCTGAAGTCCGAGACGATCGGCCTGGCGGTGTCGCTGGAGCTGCCGCTGCTGGTGGTGGACATCCAGCGCGGCGGCCCGTCCACCGGTCTGCCGACCAAGACCGAGCAGGCGGACCTGCTGCAGGCGATGTTCGGGCGCAACGGCGAGGCGCCGGTGCCGATCGTGGCCCCGGCCACGCCCGCCGAGTGCTTCGACGCGGCGCTGGAGGCGGCCCGGATCGCGGTGACCTACCGCACCCCGGTGTTCCTGCTCTCGGACGGCTACCTGGCGAACGGCTCGGAGCCGTGGCGGATCCCGGAGGTCGGTGAACTGCCGGAGATCGACCCGAAGTTCGCGACGGAGCCGAACCGCGAGGACGGCGCCTTCTGGCCGTACCTGCGGGACCCGCACACCCTGGCCCGGCCCTGGGCGGTGCCCGGCACGGCCGGCCTGGAGCACCGGATCGGCGGCATCGAGAAGCAGGACGGCACCGGGAGCATCTCCTACGACCCGGCCAACCACGACTTCATGGTCCGCACCCGGCAGGCCAAGGTCGACGGGATCACGGTCAGGCCGGTGGAGGTCGACGACCCGACCGGCGACGCCCGGGTGCTGGTGCTCGGCTGGGGCTCGACCTACGGCCCGATCACCGCGGCGGTGCGCCGGGTGCGCGCGGACGGCGGCGAGGTCGCCCAGGCGCACCTGCGCAACCTCAACCCGTTCCCGGCCAACCTGGGTGCGGTGCTGCGCAGTTACGAGAAGGTCATCGTGCCCGAGATGAACCTCGGGCAGCTCGCGCTGCTGCTGCGGGCGAAGTACCTGGTGGACGCGGAGTCCTACAACCAGGTGCGCGGGCTGCCGTTCAAGGCGGCGCAGTTGGCGGACGTGCTGCGGGCGGCGATCGGCAGCCTGGACGAGGAGGACCACCGATGAGCGGGCGGAGCGGGCGAACCATCGAGAGGCGCGTGCGGGCGCATGCCCCCGCGGAGCGAAGCGAGGCGGGCGCATGAGCGACGTCGGCTCCGGGAAGCGTGACTTCCCGTCCCTGAAGCTGGTGCCCAGGGCCGAAGGGCCGCAGAGCGCCCGGGACTTCAAGACCGACCAGGAGGTGCGCTGGTGCCCCGGCTGCGGGGACTACGCGATCCTGGCGGCGGTGCAGGGCTTCATGCCGGAACTCGGCGTCAAGCGCGAGAACACCGTGTTCGTCTCCGGGATCGGCTGCTCCTCGCGCTTCCCGTACTACATGAACACCTACGGGGTGCACTCGATCCACGGCCGGGCGCCGGCGATCGCGACCGGGCTGGCCTCCTCCCGGCGGGACCTGAGCGTGTGGGTGGTGACCGGGGACGGCGACGCGCTGTCGATCGGCGGGAACCACCTGATCCACGCCCTGCGGCGGAACGTCAATCTGAAGATCCTGCTGTTCAACAACCGGATCTACGGCCTCACCAAGGGCCAGTACTCACCGACCAGTGAGCTCGGCAAGATCACCAAGTCCACCCCGATGGGCTCGCTGGACGCGCCGTTCAACCCGCTGTCACTGGCGATCGGCGCCGAGGCCTCCTTCGTCGCCCGGACCATCGACTCCGACCGCCAGCACCTCCAGTCGGTGCTGCGGGCTGCGGCCGAGCACGAGGGCACGGCGCTGGTGGAGATCTACCAGAACTGCAACATCTTCAACGACGGCGCCTTCGAGGTGCTGAAGGAGGCCGGCACCCGGGACGAGGCGCTGATCCGGCTGGAGCACGGACGGCCGATCCGCTTCGGCGCGGACGGCGGCAACGGCGTCTTCCGGGGCCCGGACGGCGAGCTGTTCGTGGCGCCGGTCACGGCCGACAACGAGGCGGACGTCGTGGTGCACGACGCCCACGCGGCCGGCCCCGCCACCGCCTTCGCGCTCTCCCGGATCGCCGACGCGGACACCCTGCACCACACGCCGATCGGCGTGCTGCGGGACGTCCGGCGGCCGGTCTACGACGAGCTGATGGCGGACCAGCTGGCCACCGCCGTCGACCGGGCCGGCCCCGGCGACCTGGCGACGCTGCTGGCGGGCGCCGACACCTGGACGGTGGACTGACCGCCCGGCGCGGCGGGTTCGCCGCGGCGAGTTCGGCGCCCCCGTCCCGGTCCCCCGGGGCGGGGGCGCCCCGCGTTCCGGGGGACGGCTACTGCTTCACCCACTCGACCAGCTCGACCACGACCCCGTTCGGGTCGGTGACCTGGAACAGCTTCTCGCCCCACGGCTCCTCGCGCAGCGGCAGGGTGATCGCGACCCCCTCCTCGCGCAGCCGCCGCTCCTCGGCGGCGATGTCCTCGACCACGAAGGCCAGGACGACCCCGTCCGCGGTCCGGTGCCGCTGCTCCTCGGGCAGCACCTCCAGGCCGCGCCGCAGGTAGACGACGTTGACCCCGCCGCCCGGGTGGGCGAGCGAGACGAAGCCGTCGGCGGACATCTGCTCGGTGTAGCCGAAGTGCCGCCGGAGGAAGGCGGCGGAGGTGTCGGTGTCCTCGACGGTCAGGGAGACGGCGGTGTCGGTGATCTGCATGGCGGAGCCCTCTCGTCATGGCGCACGGTTATCCCGTACGCAGTACACTATACACAGTACGGAGAATTGCGCCAGGGGTCGGCCCGGGGGCGTCGCGGGGCGTAGCGGGAAAGGCGCGAGGGAGGCCCCCGGGCGGGGGCCTCCCTCGGTGCGGTGCGGTGCGGGTCGCGTCAGTCGCGTCAGAAGACGCAGGGGATGCCGCCGTCGGACTCGGCGTCCACGCCGGGGCCCTGCATGGGCAGGTTGGCGGCCGGATCGCCGCTGGGGGCGGGGCCGGTGGGAGTGCTGGGCTTGTCGGAGGCGACGCCGGTGAAGCCGCTGCCGAGGGTCACCGCGACGTGGTCGGCGGGGACGGTGGCGGACTCGGTGGCGGTGACGCCGTAGCGGGCGGCGATCTGCTCGGCGGCGTCCTTGGCGCCCTTGCCGTAGCTGACCGTGGTGGTCTTCGGCTTGCCGGCGGCCGGACCGGCCTTGCCCTCCTTGAACCCCATCGCGACCAGCGCCTTGGACTCGGCGGCGGAGGAGACCCCGGCGGCCGAGGAGCCGTTGAACACGTCGACGGTGACCGGGGAGGCCGCCTTGGCCGGAGTGGTCGGGGTCGGCGAGGAGGTGGGGGCCTCGGTGGTCGGGGCGTCGGTGGCGCCGTCGGCCGGGGCGGCGGGCGCGGCCGCGTCGGCGTAGCCGAACAGCTGCTTGACCACCTTCTGGATCTTCGCCGGGGTGACCAGGTTGACGTCCTGACCGTTGCGGGTGCCGAAGCCGTCGAAGGTCAGGGTGTTGAACTCGACGTTGCCGCCGGTCAGTGCCGGGGCCTGCTGGGCGAAGTCCAGGACGTTCCACTCGTTGTCGATCACCAGGTCCTTCTGGACGACGCCGAACAGGTCCTTGAGCTTGCCGATGTCGCTGATGATGCCGTCCTGCTTGAGCTTGTGGACGACGGAGGAGATGAAGGCCTGCTGGCGGTGGGTGCGGGCGAAGTCGCCGGTGTTGCCCTTGCCGTCGTCCAGGTTGTGGCGCTGGCGGACGAAGGCGAGCGCCTGGGAGGCGTTGAGGGTGTTGATGCCCTTCTTGAAGTCGGCGCCGGAGCCCTGGCCCTCCATGGCCGGGTCCTTGGTGTCGTGGGTGAGGCAGACCTGGATCGGCTCGACGGCCTTGGCGATGTCGTAGAAGCCCATCAGGTTGACCTCGGCGATGTGGTCCACCGGCTGGTCGAGGAACTTCTGCACGGTGCGGATGGTGGCCGCGCGGCCGGCGTCGCGGCCGGCCTTCTCCAGGTCGGCGCCCTTGAGGCCCTTGGCCTGCAGGCCGGGGTTCACCTTCTCCTTGGCAATCCCGTAGGCCTCCTTGATCTTGTGCATGCCCTGCTGGGTGCCGTCCCCGTTGTAGGTCATGACGTAGTCGTCGCGCGGGATGGAGATCGCCTGCACCTTGCCGCCGCCCGCCGGTATGTGCAGCAGGATCAGCGAGTTGGTGTTGTAGCCGCCGACGTCCGAGCTGTGTCCGGCGTGCAGTTCGTCCTGGACGAACTGCGGGGGCAGGTCGGAGCCGTCCATGTTCTTGCGGCTGTCCAGGCCGATCAGCAGCAGGTTGACCGAGTTGTCCAGGTGCTTGGGGGCGTCCTTCTTGGTCTCCGAGATGGCGTTGGAGGTGGTCATCCCGTCGGTCAGCGACGTGTACTCGTACCAGACCACGCCGCTGGCGGCGAACACCGCGAAGCCCGCCGTGCAGGCGATCGCCCGGGCGGCGATCAGCAGTGGGGAGCCGCGGCGCCCCGCCGGGGCGTCCGGGCCCCTGCGGGCGGCGGCCCGGCCGGCCTCCTGCTGCTCGCGCTCGTCAGCCACGCTGCCTCCTCCGGTCCACGACCATCCGGGCCACCATCACCAGCAGGGCCGCGACCGCGGCCTGCGCCATCACCGGGAAGCCGTGCACCACCCACTTCGCGGAGCCGGTGGCCAGGGCGTTGCCCTGGTACTTCTCGGAGTTCGCGGAGAACTCGACCGCGGCCGTCACACCGAGCACGACCAGCGGGGAGGCGGCGAGCACCCACCACCAGCCGCGGCGGGTGCTGAGCCCGGCCGCCAGGCCGGTGCCGAGCACCGCGCACACCGCGAAGGCGACGCCCATGCCCGGCCCGGAGAGTTCGTCGACCACCGCGCCCACCAGCGGCAGCCCCACCGCCGCGACCCCGGGCAGGGCCGGCCCGCCGGAGAAGGGCCTCGCGGGGCCGGTGGGGCGGTTCGCCGTCCGCCGTCGTGAACCCTGGTCGGACGACCGTCCTCGCTGCCCCGCCACTCACTCACCCCCGGTGTTCCCGTGCTCGGCGCGCCGCCCCGGCGCTGCGCCGGAGTCGCGGAAGGGCGGTAGCGGCGCTGCCAGTACGGGACGCTGGTGTTCGGCCGGCCGGTTCCCGTTCCCGGTTTCCCGTCGTCGCCCGGGGGCAGGCACGTTTTCGGATTTGCTCTACAGCGGTGTAGAGATCGTACGCAGCATAGAGCACGCCTGTTCGGTGGCAAGTCCGCCCGCGAACGGGTCTGCATACACTACACCGAGCAGTTTTTTCGGCGGTCGGCGAGGGCGCCGGCGCAGAAGGAGGAGGGCTGTGGCGACCACAGGCGGAGCGGGACGACCGGAGAAGCGCAAGGCGATCACCCGGGCCGCGACGACGGTCTTCGGGCGCGAGGGCTACGTCCGGGCCAGCATGGACGCGATCGCGGCCGAGGCCGGGGTGTCCAAGCGCACGGTCTACAACCACTTCGCCGACAAGGAGACCCTCTTCCTGTCGGTGGCGCTCCAGAACTCGGCCGAACTGACCGAGCAGATCCGGGAGTTGATGGCGAAGTACCTCGACCGGGTGGTGGACCTGCGCCGCGACCTGGTCGACTTCGCGGTCGAGCGGGCGAACGCCGTCCTGTCCGCGGGCGAGCACGGGGCGCTCGGCCGGGCCATCCGCGCGGAGGTGGCCAACATCCCGGCGGACGTGCTGGAGGCCTGGCTGGAGGCCGGTCCGGTGGCCTCCCAGCGGGACCTCGCCCGGCACTTCGCGGCGCTCACCGACCGCGGGCTGCTGGCCGTCGAGGACGGGGAGCTGGCCGCCGAGCAGTTCACCCTGCTGACCTTCCACGGCGTGGCCGAGCGCTCCTTCTGGGGCGCCCTCCCGGTGGCCGCGGACGAGGTCGAGCGGATCGCCGCGGCGGGCGTGGACGCCTTCCTGCGGATCCACGGCGGGCCGGCGGCCGGGTGACCGGCAGGCCGGTGGGCGGGGCGGCCGCCCCGCCCACCGGCCGTCCCGCATCACTTCCAGTTGACGCCCTTGCCCAGGGTGTACGGCTCGCCCCAGTACTCCGCGCCGGCCACCTTGGTCGCCGTCGGCGCCAGCGCCAGCACACAGGAGGTGATGGACTGGCCGTTGGTGAAGCCCTTCGGGAAGGACGGGTGCGGGCACTTGTCGAAGGTGCCGATCAGCATCACCTCGGAGGCCTCCGAGCCGTCCGGCAGCGTGCCCTTCACCTGGGTCAGGCTGGCGAAGGACAGGTCGGTGCTGCCGGTGTTGGTGACCTTGAACCGGACGTAGTACGGCACCATGCCGGCCGCCTTGTCGCCCAGCTTGAGCGGGGCGAGGTCGGCCGGGTCGCCCTTGTCGATCGAGGTCACCGCGAGCGAGACGGTGCCCTTGGTGCTGCCCGAGGAGAACGGGACGGTGGCGGTGTCGCCGATCTTCAGCGTGGTCCCGGGCGCCGCGGTCGCACCGGCCTGGACCGGGGCCCCGCCGGTGGAGCCCGCGGTGGAACCGCCCGGGGCCGTGCCGGTGGCGCCGCCGCCCGGCGCGGCCGCCGAGCCGGAGGCCGCCGGGGTGGTGGGCGCGCCGGGCGGCGCGGCCGGTGCCTGGGTGGCCGGCGGACTTCCGGCGCTGTCGGACGACGCCGCGTCGTCGTTGCAGGCGGTCATGGTGAGCGCGCCCACGACGGCCAGGCCGGCCAGGGCCATGGTGCGGCTGGTGCGGATGGTCTTCACGTGACGTCCCCCGTCAATGCGGACCGCCGTGGCGGCGGTCCTCCTGAGGGACGTTCATAGCGCAGTGCTCAACGCGGGCGCCACGGTTTCGGTGCCGTCCTGACGAGGTCGTGACGAGTCCCTCGCGGGTCCGTGACAAGGGATGCCGAGTCGTGATCACCCGTGCCCGAACCGTCCGCCACCTCGTCCGATCCGCGAACTGGGCTGCCCGCAGCGCCAGTTCGGTGGAGGTCGTGACATCGGTGAAGCCGAGTTCCCGGTAGAGGCCGACGGCCGGGGCGTTGTCCGTACGGACGTTGAGGCCCAGGGGGTCGGAGGTCGGGGCGAGGTGGCGGCACGGGGCGGTGACGCAGGAGCGGGCGAGGCCCCGGCCGCGGGTCGCGGGTGCGGAGCGGATGCGTGGCGAGTCCGGCACGGTCCCGGCCCCCGCTCGCCGGTGTGACACCCTCGCCTCGTGGACGGGTTCGAGCAGCGCATGGACAGTGCCTGGGAGTGGTGGGGCGCCGCCGTCGAGGACTCCCAGGAGGGCCGGTGGATCCGCACCGAGGGCGAGCGCCGGATCATCGACGACATCGCCGCCGCGACCGTCGGCTGTCCGCCCGCGCCCGGTGAACTCCCCTGGCGCGCCCGCCTGGCCCGCATCGTCCGCTGGGCCGCCGTGCTGCGGCTCGCCGCGCAGGCCGGCGGCTGGGAGCTGGCGCCCGTCACCGGCGCGGCCCCGCCCCGGCCCGCGGGCATGGCGGCCCTGCTCTCCGCCGTGTACGCGGTCGGAGAGCAGGGCGAGATCTGGCTGCGCAGCCTCCCGGCGGACGGCCCGCCGCCGGTCGCCGAGGTCGTCGAGGCGGAGGCCTTCCTCTTCGGGCCGGGTTCCGTCGAGGACCTCCGCCAGTTCTTCTACGACTGATGCTCCTCGTCAGCAGTGCGCGATTCCCCGGATGTCCCAGATGGCCTGGTGGTTGTCCGTGCCGCGCTCGTAGCGGTAGATCACCACGTTCCAGTCGCTCTGGACGTGCAGCTGGTTGATCTCGTAGGACGCCCGGCAGCGGTTCGTCCCGGTGGCCCAGTACGGCGAGCCGTCGGGGTGGTAGAGCACGAAGTTGCCGTCGTCCTGCATGCTCGCGCGGAAGGCGGGTTGGCCGGCGGTGTTGCTGGCCCAGAGGGGCTGCCCGTCGTACCGGTACAGCACGAGGTTGCCGTCCGACTGGTAGACCAGGTTCGCGGTCCAGCCGTCCTCGTTGAGGACCCGGCCTCCGGGCGCGAGGCAGCTGCCCTCGGCCAGCAGCCCGTTGACGGGGGTGTGGTCGGCATAGACGTAGCCGTTCTCGATGCCGCAGTTGCCGTAGTCGTCCGGTGCGAGCCGGCCTCCGGCGCCGGAGGCCGGAGCGGCGGCGGGGATGATGACGGCGGCGGCGCTCAGGAGGGCGGTGGCTGCGCGGAGCCACCCACGTGCGGTGATCATGCGCCAACAGATACCGGCCGTCCGTGCGTACACCGCCGAGCTTCACCCGGCCGAGGGCGCGTCCCGCCGGTGTTGACGGGCCTGCGGAGCGGGAAGTCGGCCTTGTCCGGCTTCCTGCGACGTACGCCGGGCCGGGATGCAACCGAACAGCAGCTGCCATCCGTATGAGCTGATGTGAAGCTGACCGGCACTGCGTTCCTCGTCCTCTCCGTCGTCCTCGTCCCACTCTCCGTGGGCCTCCTGATGTACCTGTGGAACCGGGTGCGCGGCCCCCGGCCGGTGCGCTTCGGCGGTCGCCTGCTGATGGTGGCCTTCGCGCAGCTCACGGCCGTCACGCTGGTGTTCGTGGTGGTCAACGACGACAACCAGCTGTACGGGAGTTGGGACGACCTGCTCGGTACCGGGAGCCACGTCCGCGCCGTGCCCGTCCCGCCGCCGGCGGACGCGACGGCGGCCGCGAACGCGCCCGACCGGCCCAAGGTGGCCCAGCAGTTCACCTCGGTGGACGACAAGGCCGTGCCGAAGGACGTCAGGACGACCGAGCTGAAGGGCCGGGTATCCGGGGTGGACGGCGAGGTGCTGGTCTGGACGCCGCCGCAGTACGACGACCCGGCCTACAAGGACAAGAAGTTCCCGGTGGTCGAACTGCTCGTGGGTTTCCCCGGCTCGTCCAGCGCCTGGTTCGGCAGCATGAACGTGTCCCGGCAGCTGGCGCCGCTGATGAAGTCCGGGCAGGTCGCGCCGTTCATCCTGGTCTCGCCGCGGGTCGTGCTGCTCGAAGGGCACGTCGACACGGGCTGCGCGGACGTGCCGGGCCGGGTCAACGCCGAGACCTGGCTGGCGCGGGACGTGCCGCAGATGGTGCTGGACAACTTCCGCGCCGAGCCGGGCCCCGAGCACTGGGCCGTGGCCGGCTACTCGGCGGGCGGGCACTGCGCCGCCCGGCTCGCGCTGGGGCACCCGAACCGGTACCACGCCGGGGTGAGCCTGTCCGGGTACAACGACCCGGCGGGCGAGTCGGACTCGCTCACCGCCAAGGACCCGCACCTGCGCGAGGTCTCCAACCCGGTCTACCTGCTGCAGCACGCCCAGACGCCGCCCGACGTCGCCCTGTACGTGACGGGCAAGAGGGGGGACGGCTACGAGGACGCCCTGGCGCTCCAGAAGAACGCCAAGGCGCCGACGGCCGTCACCCCGGTGGAGGTCAACGGCCCGCACCTGACGTCCACCTGGGAGCCGCTCGTCCCGTCGGTGTTCACCTGGCTGACCCAGACCGTCGGGAAGGGCTGAGCGTCACCGCGGGGGCAGCTCGCAGCCCTCCGGCCCGCACGCCTGCTCGTCGCCCGGCGCGCCGACCTGGACCAGTGGCGAGGGCACCCGGCTCGCCCAGGCCTGCTCCAGCGCCCGGGTGAAGGTGTCGGCGGGCTGGGCGCCGGACACCCCGAGCCGCCGGTCCAGGACGAAGAACGGCACGCCCGTCGCGCCCATGGCGCTCGCCGTCGCCTCGTCCTCGCGCACCGCCTCCGCGTAGGCCTCCGGATCGGCCAGTACGGCGGCCGCCGCCTCGCCGTCCAGCCCGGACCCGACGGCGAGCTCCAGCAGGCGCCCGGCGTCGAAGGCCGACCGCTCCTCGGCGAAGTTGGCCCGGTACAGCGCGTCCAGCAGTTCGGCCTGGCGGCCGTGCGCCCTGGCGAAGTGCAGCAGCCGGTGCATGTCGAAGGAGTTCGCGGCGTCCCGCCCGCCGTCCAGGTACGGCAGGCCCTCGCCGCGCGCGTTCTCGGCGATCCGGGCCTCGGCCGCCTCGGCCTGCTCCAGGCTCATCCCGTACTTGGCGGCGAGCAGCGGGATCACCGGATGGGCCGCGCGCGGCGCGTGCGGGTCCAGCTCGAAGGAGCGGTGGACGACCTCCACCTCGGCGCGGTGCGGGAACGCGGCCAGGGCCTGTTCGAACCGGGCCTTGCCGATGTAGCACCACGGACAGTTGATGTCGCTCCAGATCTCCACGCGCACGGCGCTGCACTCCTTCCGGCCACGCGCGGTCCTTCCGCGCCGACGCCTTCCGGAACGCCGACGGGCACCTGAATATTTCTCGTCCTGAAATGTTCAGGTGCGGGACCCGGCGAGCGGCCGCTCGTAGCGGCTCATCCAGAGCACCGGGCCCTCGCGCTTCGGCTGTCCTGGGATGCCGGGCCAGGGCGCGTCGCCGCGATGGACGAAGCCGCGCCCCTCGTAGTAGTCGCGCAGCGAGCGGTTGTGGGCGACGCAGTCCAGCCGCAGCGCGTCGACCCCGCGCTGCCGCGCCCGGTCCTCGGCCCAGTCGAGGATCACCCCGCCCAGGCCGCGCGCCCGCCGGCGTACGGCCAGCCGGTGCACGTAGCCGGCCGTCCCGCCCACGTCCGCCCACAGGGCGTCGGCCCAGTCCAGGGTGACCGTCCCCGACGGCTTGTCGCCGACGTCCACCAGCCAGGTCTCACCGCGCTCGATCGCCCCGGCCACCCACACGGGCGAGAAGCTGACCGGCCACTGGCGGATGCCCCGGCCGCCCAGCCAGCCGGCCGCCTCGTCCAGCACGCTCAGCACCTCCTCGGTGTGCTCGCCGCTCGCGGGCCGGAACGACACCGGGTCGCCGGCCCACTCGATCGAACTGCTCATCGTTCCTGCCGTTCCGGTGCGAAGGCCGACACGAGATCCCGCGCCGTCCAGCGTTCCAGCTCCTCCGGCGCCGCGTCCACCGGCCCCGGGTACGGCCGGTACGGGGCGCCCGACAGCTCCTCCGCCGCCGTCGAAAGGGGGCCGCGACGGCTCGGGGCGGGCGGAGAGATCCCCCCGAGGCCGGGCGGCGACTTGAGCTGGACCGCGGTCCAGCTCCTACCGTCCTCGCCATGACCACCACCGATCAGCAGCCGCTCGGCTCGCCCTTCTCCGCCGCCAGCACCGCCGAGGACGTCATGGCCGGAATCGACCTCTCCGGCCGGACCGCCGTGGTGACCGGCGGCTACTCCGGCCTCGGCCTGGAGACCTCCCGGGCCCTGAGCGCGGCCGGCGCCCGGGTGATCGTCCCGGCCCGCCGGCCGGACGCCGCCCGCGCCGCGCTGCGGCCGTTCGACGGCTGCGAGGTCGTCCCGATGGACCTCGCCGACCCGGACGGCGTCCGGGCCGCCGCCGCGCGGATCGCCGGCTCCACCGACCGGCTCGACCTGCTCTTCGCGCTCGCGGGCGTGATGGCCACCCCGGAGCGGCGCGTCGGCCCGGGCTGGGAGGGCCAGTTCGCCGCCAACCACCTCGGGCACTTCCTCCTCGCCTGCGAACTCCACCCGCTGCTCGCGGCGCACGGCGCCCGGGTGGTGGTCAACAGCTCGGCCGGGCACGCCCTCACCGACATCCGCTGGCACGACCCGCACTTCCGCACCGGGTACGACAAGTGGCTCGCGTACGGCCAGTCCAAGACCGCCAACGTCCTGTTCGCCGCACGGCTCGACGCGCTCGGGCGGGCCGACGGAGTGCGGGCCTTTGCACTCCACCCGGGCAAGATCATCACCGGTCTCCAGCGGGAGATGACGCTCCGGGAGCAGATCGACCGCGGCTGGGTCGACGAGCACGGCACCGTCGTCGGCGCCGACTTCAAGTCGCCCTCCCAGGGCGCGGCCACCGGCCTCTGGGCGGCCACCTCCCCGCTGCTCGACGGCCGCGGCGGCCTCTACCTGGAGGACTGCGAGGTCGCCCGCGTCGCCGCCCCCGGCGACTCGATGGACGACGGCGGCGTCCGCCCGTACGCCCTCGACCCCGACGCGGCGGCCCGCCTCTGGGACCTCTCCCTCGCCGCGACCGGCGCCACGCCGATCACCGGCTGAGCGTCGCTACAGGCAGATCCAGCAGTACAGCCGCTCGCCCGCCGTACGCGCCCGGCGGGCGAGCGCGATCAACTCCTCGGCCAGCGGCAGCAGATCCGCCGGATCGGCGCCGTGCCACTCGGCGGCCTCGGCCCACCGCGCCACGGCCGCCGGTATCCGGTCGTCGCGCACCCCGGCGAGCGCGTCCCGGGCGGCGTCGTCGAGCTCGGTCACCCACGGGCCGGTCGACCAGGGGTCGTCCTCGCTCCAGGGGCCGTCCGGGCCGGGCTGCGGAGTGGTCGGCCAGACCGCCGCGTCCTCCACCAGGTCGACCCGCCACGGCTCCGCCCGGATCGCCGCGACGAGCTGCCCCAGCAGGACACCGGGATCGACGCCCTTGGCCATGACGCCGTCGAAGGCCCCCTCGGAGGCCTCGCCGAACTCGGGCCGCGCGCCCCCGGTCAGCTCCAGCGCCCGCACGACGGCCGCAGCACCGGGCGCCCGGAAGTAGTCGGTCAGCACACCCATTCCGGCGGCCCCCCTCGTCTCGGATCCTGGGGGCAGTGGATCAGACGCCACTGACACCGCTCACCCGATCGGCTGACGCTGAGCAGGAAGTCGGCCCGGCCGACTTCCTGCTCCACGAGGGCCACGAGGGCCACGAGGGCCACGCCGCCCGCGACGCCCACGAGGGCCGGGCTCAGCAGGAGATGCTGCCGCCGCCCGTGTTCGTGCCCAGTACCCCGACGAACTTCCGGAACAGGTTGATCCGGTCGTTGCGCTCGTCCGGGTTCTTGCCGTTGCACTCCAGGTCGCCGTTGATGCTGCGGATGGTCTCGCCGAAGCCCCTGTTGTTGACGACGGCGTCGTGCGGCGTCATCGTCCCGGCGCCCTTCTGCGTGTCCCAGAACCAGAGCGCGGTCTTCCAGGCGACGGCCGGGTCCTTCTCCACCTTGGACGGGTCGTGCAGCAGGTCGATGCGCAGGGCGTCGCCCGCGGCCTTGTAGTTGAAGTTCCAGCTGATCTGCAGCGGCCCGCGCCCGTAGTAGGCGCTGTGGCCCGCCGGGCAGCCGTAGGGCTGGGTGGTGTCGCAGTAGTGGCTGTAGTTGGCGGTGTTCTGCTCGACGACGAACCTCAGGCCGCCGGTCTCGTGGCTGACGTTGGCCAGGAACGCGGCCGCCTCGCGCTTGCGGGTGGCGGTGTCGCCGGTGGTGGCGAACGCGGGGTAGGCGCCGAGGGCGTCGGTGAGGCCCTTGTACGTGTAGAAGGGGTTCCGGTTCGGGAACATCTGGTTGAACCGGGCCTCGCTGACCACGAAGGAGCCTGCGGCGGAAGCCGGGGTGGCTGTCGGCCCGGTGAGCGCGACGGTGCTCAGGACGGCGGCCGAGGCGGCCGCGGAGAGGGCGCGGGGGAACTTCATCATTTCCTCGCAAGGAGTCAGGGGACGTCCGCGGAGCGGTGCTTCGTTCTCGGATCACCGCCGCCCCATCGTGGTCGGCGACACGCGCGGACCGCGTCTTTCCGAGGTCTAAACCACTCGTTCGGGTCGTATCCGATCGAGGAATCGGGGCGCCGTCGACCGCAGGGTGATCATCCGGCTGTCGTACGCACCGGATACCCTCGTCCGCGCACGAGCCGAGAGCGGACCCGGGGGACAGGGATGGCGCACACCGACGACGAGGGCGACGCGCGGCTGGCGGCCGAGGGTGAGGTGGCCGTCGCCCGGCTGGCGATCGACTCCGGGGACCTCGCCCACGCCGCCGACCACCTCTCCGACGCGATCCTCGCCGACCCCCAGCTGCCCGAACTGCACGAAGCGCTGGCCGAGTTGTGCGCCGCCGCCGGCGGCCCCGCCGCGGCCCGCGAGCTGTTCCCGCTGGACGGCGAGGTCTACCTCGGCACCGTCGTCTGCCGCGCCCACGTGGAGGCCGCCGCCGGGGACTGGGACACCGCCGTCGGCCTGCTCGCCTCGGCGATCCAGTACGAGCCGGCCCGCCCCTGGGCGCACAGCGCCTGGCTCGCCCGCGAGGACCTGCCCGCCCTGGTCGACCCGGACGCGGCCGCCCAGGCGGCGGCCCGCGCCGCCGGGGCGCTGCCCGACCCGCTGTCCGCCGAACTGGCCGACGCCGTAAGGCCCTTCGAGCGCTTCCTGCGGGCCGTGACGGAGCGCCACCCCGAGCACCCGCTGCTGCTCGCGATGGCCTCCGGCCTGACCCGCCGCTTCGGCGCCACCGCCCGCGCCGTCGAACTCGCCGAGCGGGCCCACCGGCTGGCCCCCGGCTACCTGCCCTCCGTGATGCTCGGCAACGCCCTGCGCGCCGACGGCCGCCCCGAGGAGGCGCTCACCGTCTGGGAGGCCGAACTCGCCCGGGTCGCGCCGGACGACGGGAACTCCAGCAGCTACCTCGCGGTGGACGTCGCCGAGCTGTACGGCACCCTCGGCCGCCCCGCCGAGGGCCTGCCCTGGCTGGAGCGCGTCCTCGCCACCGAGCCGGACCACCCCAAGGCCGCCCCCGCCCTGCACGGGCTGCGCTTCGCCGTCGACGGCGAAGCCGCTCACCTGCTCGCCCTCGCCGACCACCACCGCGACCACCCCGACCACGAGTACGCCCAGGACCTGCTGGAGCGGCTCAGCCACCGCGAGCCCTGGCTCGGCATGGTCTCCGGCGCGACCGAGGCGACCGTCAACGTGCTGCACGAGGTGCTCGGTTCGGACGGCACCGACCGCGGCGCCGAGATCGACTGCACCGCCTCCGCCGTCGAGCCGCCCAGCTCGGTGCTGGCGCTCCGCCTCGCGCTGCCGCGCTCCACGGTCTCCTACCGGTCCGTCGGCGAGCCCGACCCCCGGCTGCCGCTGACCGAGCCCACCACCCGGATCTGGTCCTGGGACGGCACCGACCCGCGCCCGGCCGTCGCCGCGCCCGCCCCGTCCAGCGCCGAACTCCTCCGCGCCACCGCCGAGATCGTCTGGCCGACCGTCCCCGCCGCCTACGACCACGCCGTCCGGCTCGCCGGGCTTCCGCTGGACGAACTGCTCGCCGTGCTCGTCCACCCGCCGCTGCCCCGGGAGGACGAGCTCGGCCGCGTGCTGCTCGCCCACCAGCCCGAGCTGTGGGTGCGCGCCGTCCAGGCCTTCGCCTGCCTGGGCATCGCCCACCACCGCACCGACCAGCCCTGGGAGGGCTCCGAGCGCCGCCGGGTGCTGCGCGACCTGCTGCTCGGGCCGGAGGACTGGGTGGTCGAGGCGGCCGGCTTCGCCCTGGTCGCGATCGGCTGGACGCACCCGTCGGCCCGCGCCGACATCGCCGAACTGCTGCGGCAGCGGCTGCACTACAGCGCCCGGGCGAGCCGCAGCCGGGTGGTGACGATCCTGCGCTCGTACTGCGCCCTGGTGCTGGCCGCGCCGTGGACCCGGCCGGACGACCGCGAGACCGCCCGGCGCCTGCTGGACGAGGTGGACGCCGAGCTCGCCGAGGACGCCGAAGGCGCCGAGGACGCCCCGCACGCCGCCGAGGACGCCCCGGACGACACCGAGAACGCCCCGCACGCCGCGGAGCCGGAGGGCGTGGAGCCGGAGGGCGCGGGCGAGGGGCCCGGCACGCCCGGACCCGTGCGGCAGCCCCGCCCCGGCCTGATCCGCCGCCTCTTCGGCCGCTCCTAGACACCCCGGGAACCCGGACACCCCGGTCCCGGCTACACCCCCGGCAGCGTCTCCTGCTCCACCTCGAACCGCGCGACCCGCTCCGCCGGATCGCGGCACTCCGGCCCCAGCCGCAGCATCCGCGACTCCGGGTCGTGCAGCGGCCGGTGGCAGCGCCGGCAGGTCACCCGGGGGCGCAGGGTCCGGTCGGTGTCCGTGCCGGGCAGTGGCTCAGGGCTGGTCATGGGACAGACGGTAGCGGCCGCCGTCCGTGAAAGGATCCTGCGCATGGCCACGGACCGCAGCAGCGCAGGAGACCCGGCGCGCACCCTCGCCCTGCTCTGGGGGCTGACCGCCGAGGAGAAGCCCGGCCGACGGGGCCCGAAGCAGGCCCGCTCGACCGGTGAGATCGCCGCCGCCGCCATCGCCCTGGCCGACTCCGAGGGCGTGGACGCCGTCACCATGCGCCGGGTCGCCCAGGAGCTCGGGCTGTCCCCGATGGCCCTCTACACCTACGTGCCCGGCAAGGCCGAACTGCTCGACCTGATGCTGGACACCGTCTACGCCACCATGCCCCGCAGCACTCCGGCCGACGACGGCTGGCGGGCCCGGGTGACCGCCGTCGCCGACGACAACCGGGCACTGTTCCGCGCCCATCCGTGGGTCGCCGCCGTGTCCACCAGCCGCCCGCCGCTCGGCCCCGGGCTGATGGCCAAGTACGAGTACGAGCTGCGTGCCCTGGAGGGCACCGGACTGCCCGACGTCGAGCTGGACGCCGCGCTCACCCACCTGCTGGGCTTCGTCCAGACCTGCGCCCGGATGGCCGCCGACGAGCGGGCCGCCCAGCAGGACAGCGCGCTGACCGACGCCCAGTGGTGGCAGGCCAACGCCGACCTGCTGGCCCGGGTCTTCGACCCCCAGCGCTACCCGGTCGCCGCCCGCGTGGGCGCCGCCGCCGGCGAGGCGCACGGCGGCGCGTACAGCCCGGACCACGCCTACGCCTTCGGCCTGGCCCGCGTCCTGGACGGGCTCGCGGCGCTGATCGAGGAGCGGTAGCCCGCCCGACTCAAGGAGCGGTGGCCCGCCCGACTCAAGGAGCGGTGGCCCGCCCGACTCAAGGAGCGGTGGGCCGCCCGTCGTACTCCTCGCGGGCCGCGACCACCGAGCCGACCCGCTGCTCGGACCAGTGCGCGAGCGCCGCGACCAGCTCCGCCGCCTCCCGGCCGAGCGCGGTGAGGCTGTAGTCGACCCTGGGCGGGATCACCGGGTGTGCCTCGCGCAGCACGAACCCGTCCCGCTCCAGCGTCTGCAGGGTCTGGGCGAGCATCTTCTCGCTGACCCCCGACACCCGCCGCCGCAGCTCGCTGAACCGGTAGCCGCGCTCGCGCAGCGCGCCGAGGACGAGCACGCCCCAGCGGCTGGTGACGTGCTCCAGTACGCCCCGGGACGGGCACATCCGGTCGAAGACGTTCGCCGGGGGCAGTCCGCCCGCCTCGGGCGCACCCACCTTCGGCTCGTCCATCTTCGGCTCGTCCATCTTCGGAGCGCTCACCCGCATTCCACTTACCTCCATGCCAGTACCCTACTTTGAAGTACGTACTTTCGAAAGGTTAGTGCCATCCCTAAGGTGAGTTCCGAGGTCAGAGAGTCACCCAGGAGAAGGAGTACCCCATGTACGTCGTCACCGGAGCCACCGGCCAGCTCGGCCGTCTCGTCGTCGAGGGCCTGCTGGCCCAGGTCCCCGCGAGCGAGGTGGCGGTCGCCGTGCGCTCCGCCGGGAAGGCGGCCGACCTGGCCGCGCGCGGGGTCGACGTCCGGGTGGTCGACTACGACGAGCCGCAGAGCCTGGCCGGCGCCTTCGCCGCCGGCGACCGGGTGCTGCTGATCTCGGGCAGCGAGGTCGGCCGCCGCGTTCCGCAGCACCGGGCCGTGGTGGAGGCCGCCCGGACGGCCGGGGTCGCCCTGCTCGCCTACACGAGCATCCTCGGTGCGGCGACCTTCCGGCTGGCCGACGAGCACAGGGCGACCGAGGAGCTGATCCTCGCGTCCGGCCTCCCGTACGCCTTCCTGCGCAACGGCTGGTACACCGAGAACTACCTGGGCGACGCGGCCGGCACGGTGGCGCGCGGCGTCGTGCTCGGCAGTGCCGGGGACGGCCGGGTGGCCACCGCCCCGCGCCGGGACTACGCCGACGCGGCGGTCGCCGTACTGCTCGACGGGAGCGAGCGGAACCGGGTCCACGAGCTGAGCGGTGACGTCGCCTGGAGCCTGTCCGAGCTGGCCGCCGAGCTGGCGAAGGCCTCCGGCCGGCCGGTCGGGCACCGCGACGTCACCCCGGCCGAGCACCTGGACGTCCTGGTCGGGGCGGGCCTGCCGCAGGGCTTCGCCGAGGCGCTGGTCGACGTGGACGCGGGCATCGCGCGCGGCGAGCTGGCCGGCACCCCGGGCGACCTCGCCCGGCTGATCGGCCGCCCGACCGTCCCGCTGGCGGAGTCCGTCCGCGCGGCGCTGGGTGCCTGAGCACGACCACGGTGACCTGCGAGAACGCCGGGCGCGTCCCAGCATTCAAGCAATGTCATGACCAAAATCCGGAAACGGAGATGACAGCCTGCCCTCCCGCCCGCTACCGTCGCCAGGACGACACGCGCGCGGGAGGGCACTCGGCATGCCACAGACGAATCAGCGGGACAGCGGCCGAGGCCTCTGGTACGGCATGGCGGCCTACGGGATCTGGGGGCTCTTCCCCCTCTTCTGGCCGTTGCTGGAGCCCGGCGCCGCCGACGACATCCTGGCCAACCGGATGGTCTGGTCCCTGGTCGCGGTGGTGCTGATGCTGGTCGCCCAGCGGCACTGGGGCTGGATACGCCCGCTGCTGCGCCAGCCCCGCCGGCTCGCCATGCTGGCCGGCGCTGCCACGGTGATCTCCGCCAACTGGGGCGTCTACATCTGGGCCGTCAACAGCGGGCACGTGGTGGAGACCAGCCTCGGCTACTTCATCAACCCGCTGGTCACCATCGCCTTCGGCGTCCTGGTGCTCAAGGAGCGGCTGCGCGGCGCGCAGTGGACGGCCGTCGGCATCGGCGCCGCCGCCGTCGCGGTGCTCAGCGTCGCGTACGGGCAGCTGCCCTGGATCGCGCTCGCCCTGGCGCTCACCTTCGCCACCTACGGCCTGCTGAAGAAGCAGGTCGGGCTGAGCGGGCTGGAGAGCCTGGCCGCCGAGAGCGCCTTCATGTTCCCCTTCGCCCTCGGCTACCTGGTCTACCTGGAGGTCAGCGGGCGCGGCACCTTCGGGCACACGGTGGCCGGCTCGTACGGCTGGGGGCACTCCGGGCTGCTGATGCTCAGCGGGGTGATCACCGCGATCCCGCTGCTGTTCTTCGGCGCGGCCGCCGTCCGGGTGCCGCTGACCGTGATGGGCCTGCTGCAGTACCTGGCGCCGGTGTTCCAGTTCCTGATCGGCGTCGCGGTGTTCCACGAGTCGATGCCGCCGGCGCGCTGGGCCGGCTTCGCCCTGGTGTGGGCCGCGCTCGCCCTGCTCACCTGGGACGCGCTGCGCCAGGTGCGGAACGACCGCGCCGGGCGGGCCGCAGCCGTGCCGCCACCCGCCCCGACGGCGCCGGCTTCGACGGCGGCGGCCCAGGAAGCCGTCACCCGCTGACGCAGCTCACCGCCCGACGCAGCTCACCGCCCGACGCAGCCCACCGCCCGACGCAGCTCACGCACTGATGTCGCTCACGCGCTGATGTCGCGGCTGGTGAACCGGGCCCAGGCCGCCGAGCCGAACACCGCGACGTAGGCGGCCTGCAGCCCGAGGTCCTTCCACACGCCGTCCCAGTACATCGGCTCCCGCAGCAGGTCCGAGAAGCTCATCCAGTAGTGGGTGAACAGGAACGGCCGGACCGGGTCCAGCTGCGGGAAGGCGTCCAGGATCTGCACCGTGATCACCAGCCCGACGGTCGCGGCCATCGCCGCGATGCCGCTGCCGGTGAGGGTGGAGACGAACAGCCCGATCGCCACCAGCCCGGCCAGCGAGACCGCGACCACCCCGGCCACCAGCACCGCCCGCAGCAGGGCGTCGGTGAAGCCGATGGTGTCCCCGGAGATCAGCGTGACCTCGCCGAGCGGGAACAGGGTGGCGCCGGTGGCCAGCGCCGTCACCGCGACCGCCGCGGTGGCTGCCAGGCAGAACACCAGCCCGGCAGTGAACTTGGCGGCCAGCAGCCTGGTTCGCCCGGCCGGGGCGACCAGCAGGTAGCGCAGCGTCCCGGTGGCCGCCTCGCCCGCCACCGAATCCCCGGCGACCACGCCGACCGTCATCGGCAGGAAGACCGGCAGGGCCACCGCCAGCGCGGTGAACACCAGGAACAGCCCGTTCTGCGTGGTCTGCGCGATGAAGCTCGGAGTCCCGCCGCCACCGCCGCGCGGGCTGTCCGTGTTGAGCTTGACGATCACCCCGATCAGGATCGGCAGCGCCGCCAGGATGCCCAGCAGCACCTTGGTCCGCATCCGGCGGAAGGTCAGGTGCAGCTCGTTGCGGAACAGCGCCAGGAACCCGGAGGCGGTCTGCGGCCGGCGTCCGATCACCAGCGCCGTCTCAGCCTGCGACATCGAAGCCCTCCCCGGTCAGCGCCACGAAGGCGTCCTCCAACGTGCCCCGCTCCAGCCCGAACCCGTGCACCCGGACCCCGGCCTCGACCAGCGCCGCGCACAGCTTGGGCAGCGCCTCGTCGCCGCTCGCGCCCAGCTCGCCGTCCACCCGGCCCTCGCCCGGCACCAGCGCGCCCACCCGGTGGGCCGCCAGCACCTCGGCGGCCTGCGCCACGTCGGGGGTGCGGACCACCAGCCGGCCCTGCGCCCGGGCGGCCAGCTCGGCGACGGTGCCCTGCACCACCAGCCGGCCCCGGGACATCACCGCCGCGTGGGTGCAGACCTGTTCGATCTCGTCCAGCAGGTGCGAGGAGAGGAACACCGTGGTGCCCTCCGCCGCGACCTCCCGGACCAGCGCCCGGATCTCCCGCATGCCCTGCGGGTCCAGGCCGTTGGTCGGCTCGTCCAGCACCAGCAGCTCGCGCGGCTGCAGCAGCGCGGCGGCCAGGCCCAGGCGCTGCTTCATGCCCAGCGAGTAGGCGCGGGCCTTCTTGCCCGCGGCGGCGCTCAGCCCGACCCGCTCCAGGGCGGTCTCCACCCGCTGACGCCGGGTGCGCGGGTCGGCGGTCGGGTCGGCGGCGTCGAAGCGGACCAGGTTGTCCCGGCCGGACAGGAAGCCGTACAGGGCCGGGCCCTCGATCAGCGCGCCCACCCGGGGCAGCACGGTGGCGACGGACTGCGGCATCGACTCGCCGAGCACGGTGGCCACGCCGGAGGTGGGGGCGATCAGGCCCATCAGCATCCGGATGGTGGTGGTCTTGCCGGACCCGTTGGGGCCGAGGAAGCCGAAGACGGAGCCGCGCGGCACGGTCAGGTCCAGGCCGTCCACGGCGAGCTGGCCGCCGCGGAAGCGCTTGGTCAGGCCACGGGTCCTGATCACGTCGTCGGTGCCGGCGGGGGCGGAGGGGCCGGGGAAGCTGGGGGAGCCGGGGGAGCTGGAAGGAACGGGGGCCGGGCGCGACGCGGCGCCCGGACCCCCGGCCGACTCCGTAACGTCCCCCGTTACGGGAGTCTCGGTCATCCGTCAGTTCACCCCGGCGGCGTGCTGGAGGACCGGCAGGGTCACCGCTCCGGCGAAGACCCGGCCGTCGTCCGTGAGCAGGACGTTGACGACCTTGGTGCTGATCAGGGTGCCGCCGCCGACCGGCTTGCCGAGCGACTTCACCAGGGCCTGCGGGTTCATCGACCGGCCGTGCTGCTTGCCCTTCTTGCCGGT
Organism: Kitasatospora sp. NPDC101108; assembly: GCF_055584725.1. Taxonomy (NCBI): domain Bacteria; kingdom Bacillati; phylum Actinomycetota; class Actinomycetes; order Kitasatosporales; family Streptomycetaceae; genus Kitasatospora; species Kitasatospora sp. NPDC101108. Next base: position 488,262 of record NZ_JBVJLM010000003.1, on the reverse strand, counting down.
GTCCTCGCCCTTCGGCGCCTCGACGGCGGCGGGCAGCTGGGTGGAGACCACGGCCGTCCAGCCCTCGCCGATCACGTTCACGCCGTCGTGGCCCCCGCCCTGCGTGCCCCGGTCGCCCCGCTCGCCCTCGGCGCCCTTGGCACCCTTGGCGTCCTTGGCCGCCTCGTCCGCCTTCTTCTCCGTCACCTTGGCCCCCTTGGGCGCGGTGAAGTCGAAGGTCTTGGCGGCCGGCGCGGCGAAGGACACGTCGGTGAAGTGGACGTCCAGCACGGTGGAGCCGTCGGCGGACTTCACCACCACCGCGAGCGGCACCCCGTTGTCGGCGGCCACCGAGATCCGCACCTCGGAGATCGTCGAGCCGGACTGGGTCGGCTTGACGCTCAGCTGGTACGCCTTCTGCCCGGCCACGTTGGCCGTCCCGGCCACGGTGACGGAGGTGGTGCCGGCGCTCCCGCTGAGGAACTTCTCGGCGGCCTCCTGCGGGGTGGTCGGCACCCCGGTCAGCGGCGCCTTCGGGGCCTTGGCGCTGCCGTGCTCGGCCGGACGCCCGGTCACGTGCAGGGCGGTGTTGGTCGTGCTGTCCCAGGCCCAGCTCTGGTCGCCGTTGCGGACCAGGGTGTAGCCCGCCATGTTCTCCATCAGGTCCACCCGCTGACGGTCCGGACCGTCCACGGCGACCCGCAGGGTCTGGTCGCCGCCCAGCAGGCCCAGCAGCTTGGACTGCGGGTCCGCCGACGCCTGGCCCTGGTCGCCGCCGTGCCCGGCCGCCGCGCCGAGGCCGCCGGCCGCGGCACCCAGCAGCTGGCTGGGCACCCCGAGGTCGGTGGAGACGGAGACCGTCCCGGACAGGGCCTGGGTGTCGGAACCGAGCACCTTGGCCACCACCTGCTCGGCCGAGAGCTGCGGCAGGTCCGGCGGGGAGTCGGCGGCCAGCGCCGGCACCAGCCCCACCCCGGCGGCGATCACCGCGCCCACCGCCAGCGGCACCCCGGCCCGTACCAGGGTGCGGCGCCGTGAGCGGTACGGCACCCCGCCGCCCACCTGGTCGTCCACCGCCGTCTCATTGGTCATGGCGTACTCAACTCCTCTGCGAACGCGTGCGATTGGCACTGCTCCTCCATTAGAGGCCGGGGCCGTCGCCGCGTCATCGCCCTACAGGGGCACTTCGAGGTGAACCTGGCGGGTACACCGACCCTGAGACGGCCTCAGGGTTGTGTCCTACCGACGTACTACCTGACGTAGGGTCGCGCCATGGACGGAACCGCCATGGACGCAAGCAAGCCCCCGACCGCTAACGCGATGCGGCGCGCCCTGCGCCGTGCCCGGGACGGCGTCGCCCTCGACCTCGCCGAGGCCGCCGTACTGCTCCAGGCCAGAGGCGAGGACCTGCGCGACCTGTGCGCCAGTGCCGCCCGGGTCCGCGACGCCGGCCTGGAGGCGGCCGGCCGCCCCGGCGTCATCACCTACTCCAAGAGCGTTTTCATCCCGCTCACCCGGCTCTGCCGCGACAAGTGCCACTACTGCACCTTCGCCACCGTCCCCGGCAAGCTGCGCCGGGCCGGCCAGGGGCTGTTCATGTCCCCGGACGAGGTGCTGGAGGTCGCCCGGCGCGGGGCCGAACTCGGCTGCAAGGAAGCTCTGATCACGCTCGGCGACAAGCCCGAGGACCGCTGGCCCGAGGCCCGCGAGTGGCTGGACGCGCACGGCTACGACGACACCATCGCCTACGTCCGGGCGATGTCCGTGCGCATCCTGGAGGAGACCGGGCTGCTCCCGCACCTCAACCCCGGGGTGCTGAGCTGGACGGACTTCCAGCGGCTCAAGCCGGTGTCCGCCTCGATGGGCATGATGCTGGAGACCACCGCCACCCGGCTGTGGAGCGAGCCCGGCGGCCCCCACCACGGCTCCCCGGACAAGGAACCGGCCGTCCGGCTGCGGGTCCTGGAGGACGCGGGCCGCAGCTCCGTCCCCTTCACCAGCGGCCTGCTGATCGGCATCGGCGAGACTCACCACGAGCGCGCCGAGTCGCTGTTCGCGCTGCGCCGGGTGTCCCGGGCCTACCACGGCATCCAGGAGCTGATCCTGCAGAACTTCCGCGCCAAGCCGGACACGGCGATGCGCGGCATGCCCGACGCCGAACTCGACGAGCTGGTGGCCACGGTGGCGGTCGCCCGGCACCTGCTGGGCCCCACCGCCTGCCTCCAGGCGCCGCCGAACCTGGTGGACGGCGAGTACGAGCGGCTGATCGCGGCCGGCATCGACGACTGGGGCGGCGTCTCCCCGCTCACCCCGGACCACGTCAACCCCGAGCGCCCCTGGCCGCAGATCGACCGTCTGGCCGAACGCTCCGCCGCGGCCGGCTTCGAGCTGCGCGAGCGCCTGGCCGTCTACCCCGAGTACGTGCTGCGCGGCGAGCCCTGGCTGGACCCGCGGGTGCTGCCGCACGTCCGCGCCCTGGCCGACCCGGCCACCGGCCTGGCCAACCCGGACGCCACCGTCCGGGGCCTCCCCTGGCAGGAGCCCGAGGACCTGCCGGAGGCGTACGGCCGGACCGACCTGCACACCGCCGTCGACACCGAGGGCCGCACCGGCGACCGCCGGGCCGACTTCGAGGACGTGTACGGCGACTGGGAGGTGCTGCGCGAGCAGGTGCTGGCGAAGGGCGCGCCCGAACGCCTCGCCGGGGACCTGCGCGAGGCCCTGGCGGTGGCCGCCGACGACCCGACCCGGCTCACCGACGACCACGCGCTGGCGCTGTTCCACGCGGACGGCCCGGCCCTGGACGCGCTGTGCCGGATCGCCGACGACGTCCGCCGGGACGCGGTCGGCGACGACGTCACCTACTGCGTCACCCGGAACATCAACTTCACCAACGTCTGCTACACCGGCTGCCGCTTCTGCGCCTTCGCCCAGCGCCGCACCGACGCCGACGCCTACACCCTCTCCCTGGAGCAGGTCGCCGAACGGGCCGCCCAGGCCTGGGAGGTGGGCGCCACCGAGGTGTGCATGCAGGGCGGCATCCACCCGGACCTGCCCGGCACCGCCTACTTCGACATCGCCCGCGCGGTGAAGGAGCGCGTCCCCGGCATCCACGTGCACGCCTTCTCCCCGATGGAGGTGGTCAACGGCGCCACCAGGACCGGCCTCCCGATCCGCGAATGGCTGCAGCGGGCCAAGGAATCCGGCCTGGACACCATCCCGGGCACCGCCGCCGAGATCCTCGACGACGAGGTCCGCTGGGTGCTCACCAAGGGCAAGCTGCCGGCCGCGACCTGGGTCGAGGTGGTCACCACTGCTCACGAGCTGGGCATCCGCTCCTCCTCCACCATGATGTACGGGCACGTGGACACCCCCGCGCACTGGCTCGGCCACCTGCGGCTGCTCGCCGACATCCAGCAACGCACCGGCGGCTTCACCGAGTTCGTCACCCTCCCGTTCATCCACACCAACGCCCCGGTCTACCTGGCCGGCATCGCCCGCCCCGGCCCGACCGCCCGGGACAACCGCGCGGTGGTCGCGATGGCCCGGCTGCTGCTGCACCCGCACATCCCCAACATCCAGACCAGCTGGGTCAAGCTCGGCGCGGAGGGCGCGGCCGAGATGCTCCGCTCGGGCGCCAACGACCTGGGCGGCACGCTGATGGAGGAGACCATCTCGCGGATGGCCGGCTCCGCGTACGGCAGCTACAAGTCGGTGCGCGACCTCCAGGCGATCGCCGAGGCCGCGGGCCGTCCGCACCGCCAGCGCACCACCCTGTACGGCGAGGTCCCGGCCGAGCGCCGGGCGGCGGCACTGGCCTCGGACGGGCACCTGCCGGAGCTGCTGCCCGTCCTGGACTGAGGCCGGCCGCGGGGCCCCGGCCGCTCACGGGATCGTCCGCCGGGAGCGGCCGGGGCGGGGAACCGAAGTACGAGGGACGCCGTCGTCTCGCTCGCGCCTTCGAATACAGTGCCAGGGCGCGCGCCACGGCCGTGCGTCGCGCGGACCGGCCCCCACCCCGACGAAAGGCGCCCCTTCGTGATGCCACTGTGGTCACGAGCCCAGCAGCAGGACTTCCGCAGCCGGGTGCGCGGCTGCCTGCTCGGCGGTGCCATCGGTGACGCGCTCGGCGCCGGCGTCGAGTTCGAGCCGCTGGAGCGGATCCGGGCCCAGCACGGCCCGCAGGGCGTCACCGGCTACGTCCCCGCGTACGGGCGCACCGGCGCCGTCACCGACGACACCCAGCTCAGCCTGTTCACGGTGGACGGCCTGATCCGCGCCCACATCCGGCGCGACACCGGCAGCTGGCACCCGCCCACCGACCTCCACCTGGCCTACCTGCGCTGGGCCGCCACCCAGCGCGACTGGGGCCCGGACGAGCGCCGCCCCGGCCTCGGCTGGCTCGGCCGCGAGGAGTGGCTGTACGCCCGGCGCGCCCCCGGCCAGGGCTGCCTGACCGGCCTCAGCGGGCCGGACGGCGAGCGGCTCGGCACCCTGGAACGGCCCAAGAACCCCCACTCCAAGGCCTGCGGCACGGTGGTGCGGGCGGCGCCGTTCGGGCTGCTCACCACCTGGGAGCCGGGCCTGGTGTTCCAGCTCGCGGTGGAGTGCTCGGTGCTCACCCACGGCCACCCCACCGGCTACCTCGCGGCGGGCGCGCTCGCGGTGATCGTCCAGTCGGTGGCCCGCGGCGGGACCCTGGAGGAGGGCGTCCACCTGGCGCTGGCCCTGCTCTCCGAGCGGCAGGCGCACGAGGAGACCACGGCCGCGCTGCGGGCGGCGCTGGACGCGGTCCGGGCCGGCGAACCGTCCGCCGAGCGGGTGGAGGCGCTGGGGGAGGGCTGGGTCGCGGAGGAGGCGCTGGCCATCGCGGTCTACTGCGCGCTGGTCGCCCACGACGTGCGCTCGGGTCTGCTGCTGGCCGTCAACCACTCCGGGGACAGCGACTCCACCGGCGCGATCTGCGGCAACCTGCTCGGGGTGCTGCACGGGGACACCGCGCTGCCGCCGGGCCTGGTCGCGGGGCTGGAGGGGCGCGGGGCGATCCTGGAACTCGCCGACGACTTCGCCCTGGAGCTGATGCACGGGACCGAACTGCACGACCGGCGGACCCCGGAGGGGGCCGACTGGGCCGCCCGCTACCCGGTGGCGCCCTGAGCGGTGGCGCCGAGAGGGACGGCGGTGCTGTGAAGGGGACTCCCCGACACGGGAGTTGCCCGTAGCGCCGACCGCCGCCCCGGGGGGCGACGGACAGCGCTACGGGCAACTGGGCCGAGCACGGATCCGGTTCCGACCCCGGACCCCGGACCCCGGACCCTCAGACGTCGCCGAAGGCCCCTGCCGCCGCGGCCGACGCGAAGGCGTTCCAGGCCTCGGTGGAGAAGCGCAGTTGTGGTCCGGCCGGGTCCTTGGAGTCCCGGACCGCCACCGCTCCCGCGGCCGGTCCGGCGATCTCCACGCAGGCGCCCTGGCCTCCGCTGTGACTGCTCTTGCGCCAACGGGGTCCGTGCTCGGCGGGGTTGATCATTCGTGGTATCCCTTTTCGATGTCGGCTATCAGCGACCGGCTCTCCGCGACACCGAGCGCGGCCGCTCTCAGGTAGTCGTAGAGACCGGTATAGCGGCGCACATCGGCCTCCTTCTCCAGGTAGAGATCGCTCGTCACACCTTCGAAGTAGACAACCGTGGAATCGGCTGACTCCGGGAACTCCAGCAGGGAGAATGTCCCGGTCATACCGGGGTGGGCGCCGTGCGAGAACGGGATCACCTGGATGGTGATGTTCGGACGCAGGCTCAGCTCCAGCATCTGCCGCAGCTGCCGGGCCATGATCTCGCGGCTGCCCACCTCGCGGCGCAGCGCCGCCTCGTCTATGACGGTCCACAGGCTGCCGAGCTGGTTCTCGCCGTGGACCCGCTCCTGGCGCTTCATCCGTACCTGGACCCGCCGCTGCACCGCGTTGGCGTCGGTGTCCGGCTGGGTGCCCTCGACCACCGCCTGGGCGTACTGCTCGGTCTGCAGCAGGCCGGGGATGAACGAGGACTCGTAGGCGCGGATCGAGGAGGCCTCCGCCTCCAGGCCGATGTAGACGCTGTACGGCGTGGGCATGTCGTTGAAGTCGTGCCACCAGCCGCGCTGGCGGGACTCCTTGGCCATCTCCATCAGACTGCTGCGCATCTGCTCGTCGGCCACGTTGTACACGTCACAGAGGTCGCGCACGTCGCGCTGGCTGATGCTGCGACGGCCGTTCTCCAGTCGACTGATCTTCGACTGGGAGACCATCAGCCGGCCGGCCACCTCCTCCGCCGTCATCCCGAGGCCCTCGCGGAGCTTGCGCAGCTCCGAGCCGAGCCGTCGGCGGCGCACGGTGGGATTGATGTTCGCGGACACGTCGACCTCCGGCCGAACCTCTGGTGATCGTTGGAACGGCAGCCCTCGGAACACATCGGACATTGGGACCAACCCCCCTGACTCGGAGCAGCATGTCACCTTGGGCCAGCTCGGCGCCGGGGAATCACAGCAGCGCAGTAGAACAGATCATCGGAAAAGCGCGTCCGTGAGACGGCGGTGGCTCCCAGGTGGTAATGCGGCTCGGTGACTCGAACCGGTAGTGGGCGGAGGACCCCGACGGGCCTCCGGGAACGGCAGAAGGGGCGGTCGCCGGGCGACTTGCGTCGCGGGGCGACCGCCCCTCGGTGCTGTTGGTGGTGCCGGTCTTGCCGGTCTTGCTGGTCATGCCGGTGGCGCGGAGTCGCGCGGTGTCGTGCGGTGTCGTGCGGTTCATGCGGCGTCGTGCGGACGGTGGTTCAGCGCCTCCGAGGGGTGCGAACGGGGTGCCGCACGCTGCCGGGCACGCCGTCGGCGGTTCGGGTCAGCGGACCGCGACCCGCGGCGCGGTGACCCGCCCGCCCGTGGTCCGGCCTCCGGCACGGGCGCCGGAGCGGCCGGTGGCGGCCCCGGAACTCTGGGAAGAACGGTTCTGCTGCGTCGGCAGGCCGTTCTGCACGTCCATCACGGCGTGCGCGACCATCCCGCCCAGCGGGTCGTACCGGATCAGGTCGCGCAGCCGCGACCGCGACGACCGTCCCTCGTTGCCCGGGTACAGGTGCTTGCCCAGGCCCACCGAGTGGGCGAGGGCCGCGAGCGCGGCCGTCCGCGGATCCGGCGGCACGCCGGTGCGGATCGCGGTGTCCAGCCGCTGCTTGATCGCGGCGTTGGTGCAGTCGTCGGACGCCTGGTAACGCGTCGTCGGCAGCACCCCGCACACCTGCCCCGGCACGGCCGTGACCATGCCGCAGCGTTCCAGGTGCGCCAGGTAGGTCTGCCGCAGCCCCAGCCGGGGCCCGCCGATCCAGTGCGCCGCGCGGACCGGACTGCCGCGTCGTCGCAGCAGCTCCAGTGCGTGGTCAAGGGTCGGGTCGCCGGTCGGCCGTGCGAGCACGACGGCGATCCGGTCGCCCTCCGGTACGATCCGTCCGGCCAGGGACAGCTCGACGAGCTGCGCCCCGGCGAGTCCGAGGTCGAGGGTCTGCGGCTGCGCCGTGGTACCCGTGGTCGGGTCCAAAGCGAGCAGCAAGAGTTCCTCGGGAACAGTTCTGCGGCTCTTGCCCATCCAAGCCTCCCCGCGTGGATGAGAGACAGGGTGACGCCTCTCACACGGGCTTGTCGAGTACGCCTCCGAATCGTGACCTTGCGGTGAAGGCGCGGAACCGGGGGCCTCAAGCCCGGCGTCTGACTCTTGGACAGACCGCGGTGCGGCCGTGCGGCGGCAATACGCGCCGGTCGGGCGGGGTGTGCGCGGCTGGATCGACCGTCGGTGGCGGAGACTGTACAGGTACACGGGGCGGGGCGTCGGCTTCCCGAAATCGGGTCTGCCGGTGCCCCGCCGGGCGTTGAGGAGGCTGGGATACGTGGGCGAGTCCCCCGACAGGGTGCTGAGGGACGGCGAGCGGGAGCAGGACCGCGAACGCGAACGGACCGGTGCGCCGGCTGCCGGGGCGTCAGCCGGGGCCGCCGCGGACGTGTCCGCGGAGGGTGCGGCCGACACCTCCGGGGAGGAGACGCCGGAGGCCGGGGCGGGGACCGGGACCGAGGCCGAGGCGTCCGCAGGGGCACCCGCTGACACGCCCGCCGAGGCCTCGGCCGAGGCATCCCCCGACACGCCGAAGGTCGGCGCCAAGGGCGGTTCGACCGTACAGCTCCGTGTCCACGATGTGGACAGCCGGACGACGATGCTGCGGCTGCCGGTGGACAACAGGACCACCGCGCTGCGGCTGCCCGAGGGACTGCTGAAGCCTGCGGACTGCGACAGTTCCGATGGTGCGGCGGGGGATGAGAAGGACTCGCCGAAGCCTGACGGGGCGAAGGCAGCCGGCGAGCGACCGCCTGTCGCAGACCCGCGTCTCGCCATCCGGACGACGGGGGTGGCGGCTGAGAAGGCCGACGGGAAGGCTGCGGACAAGGCCGAGGAGAAGCCTGCGGGCAAGGCCGAGAAGGCTGCGGACAAGGCTAAGGCCGAGAAGGCTGCGGACAAGGCCGAGGAGAAGCCTGCGGGCAAGGCCGAGAAGGCTGCGGACAAGGCTAAGGCCGAGAAGGCTGCGGACAAGGCTGGCGAGAAGCCTGCGGGCAAGGCCGAGAAGGCTGCGGACAAGGCTAAGGCCGAGAAGGCTGCGGACAAGGCTGGCGAGAAGCCTGCGGGCAAGGCCGAGAAGGCTGCGGACAAGGCCGACGAGAAGCCTGCGGAGAAGTCCGAGGAGAAGGCTGCGGAGAAGTCCGGCGGCGAGACCGACACGCCTGACGCCGACTCCGCCACCGACGCGGACTCCGACTCTGACGCCGACATTGACACCGACTCCGCCACCAAGGCGGACGCGGGCAAGGGCGACGGCACCGAGGCCGACTCTCCCGCCGGGGCCACCGCGACCCTCGCCCTGATCAAGAAGGGGGAGCCGGCTCGGAAGGCGGCCGAGTCGGACCGGACCGAGAAGCTGGAGAAGCCCGGGCCGCTGCGCGCCCCCGCGGCCCCCGCCGCCGGCACCGTCCCCGAGCCCCCGGAGCCCGCTCCGGTGCCCGAGCCGACCCCCGTGCCGAAGCCGGTGCCCGAGCCGACCCCGGCACCCAAGCCCCTTCCCGAACCCGAGCCGGCCCCGGCCCCGCCGCCGCTGCCGCCCGTCCCGCCGCTGCCCCGGCCGGAGCCACTGCCCTCCCCGCAGCCCGCTCCCCAGCCGGCTCCGCCGCCGCAGCCCCAGCCCGCTCCCCAGCCCTCGCCCGAGACCACGGCCGAGGCGATGGAGGTCCTGGCCACCCTCAACGCCCGCCCGGTCTCGCCGCTGCGCCGCGCGCTCAAGCGGATCACCATCTGGACGGTCTTCCTCGCCGTGGTGCTCGGCGCGGTCGTGGTGGCCCAGCTGCTGCGCCCGCTGCCGGACCCGAAGGTGCGGATGACGACCGCGGGCAGCTTCAGCTTCTCCGGTGACCAGCTCGACCTCGCCTGGCCGGCCAAGGGCCAGTCCGCGGCCGAGGTGGTCGGCGTCGGCAGCCTCGGCAGCTCGGGCCAGGAGACCCCGGCCTCGATCGCCAGCGTCACCAAGGTGATGAACGCCTACCTGATCCTGCAGAAGTACCCGCTGAAGAAGGGGGAGAGCGGCCCCAAGATCGCCGTCGACCCCCAGGCCGCGCAGGAGTCCGGCAACAGCGACGAGTCCCGGGTCACGCTCACCGCGGGTCAGGAGCTCACCGAGTACCAGGCGCTGGAACTGTTGATGCTGCCGTCCGCCAACAACGTGGCCCGGCTGCTCGCCCGCTTCCACTCCGGCTCCGAGGAGGCGTTCGTCAAGCAGATGAACGACACCGCGGCCAAGCTCGGCATGACCAACACCACCTACGCCGACCCGGCGGGCTTCAACGCGGACACCAAGTCCACCGCGAAGGACCAGCTGAAGCTGGCCGAGCAGGTCATGAAGGACGACATCTTCCGGCAGATCGTCTCCACCCCGGAGACCACGTTCAACAACGTGAAGATCTCCAACACCAACAACCTGATCAACCCGAAGACCGGCGTCATCGGCGTCAAGACCGGCTCCAGCACCCCGGCCGGCGGCTGCCTGATGTGGGCCGCCTACAAGGAGATCGGCGGGGTGAAGCGCATGATCCTCGGCGTCACCCTGGGCCAGCAGGCCACCTCGCCCAACCCGGGCGACGGCATCCTGCCCACCGTGCTCAAGGTCAGCGGCAAGCAGATCCAGGCCGCCCAGAACGGGCTGACCGGCCAGACCGTGGTGAAGAAGGGCGACGTCGTCGGCACCGTGGACGACGGTCTCGGCGGTAAGGTCCCGGTCGTCGCGACCAAGGACCTCGTGGTGGCCGGCTTCCCGGGCGTCACCGGCACGGTCACCCTGGACCCGGCCGCGCTCCACCACAACGAGAAGGCGGGCAAGGAGATCGGCACGCTGCGCGTGGGCTCGGGCGACGGGAAGTCGGAGGTCCCGGTGGCCCTCCAGTCCGACCTCAACCCGCCGTCCATCCAGTCCCGCCTGCTGCGCCTCCTCTGATCCCTCCCCTCCCCGACAGCCCGAAGGGGGAGCCGGCCCGCCCGGCTCCCCCTTCGCCGTCCCCCGCCCACCCCCGATCCGGTACGCTGTGAACGGCCTGGTCACCGACCGGCCACGCCTCAGTAGCTCAGGGGATAGAGCACGGCTCTCCTAAAGCCGGTGTCGCAGGTTCGATTCCTGTCTGGGGCACAAGCACACAGACGCAAAGAGGCCCAGGTCAGAGGGTGAATCCCTCCGACCTGGGCCTCAGTCGTTTCCGCGCGGTCAGTCCTCCTGTGCCACGTCCGTGCCAGATCCCTTCGGCGGGTCCTGCTTCTCCAGCTCCTTTTTGACCATCTCGCCCATCCGGTCGGCGATGGCCCGATCACGGTCGCTGGTCATGTGCTGGTAGATCAGCGCGGCCCGCGCCGTGCTGTGCCCCATGCGGGTCATGAGTTCCTTCGTGCTCGCGCCGCTCTGCGACGCGAGGGTGTTCCCGGTGTGGCGCAGATCATGGAAGTGCACATCCGGCGAGATCTTCGCCTTCGCCTTCGCGGCGCTCCAGTCGTCCCGGAAGTTGCTTCGGCGCAGTCGGCCACCGCGCGGCCCGATGAACATGTGGCCGTTCGGGCCCTGCCCCGCGTAGTGCTCCAGGTGGTGCCGGAGGGCGTCCACGATCGAGGCGGGGAAGGCCACCGGGCGGAACCCGGCGCGGCTCTTCGGCGCCTTGTCGTAGAGCTTCCCGCTGTACAGCTCGGCCTGGTTCCGGCGCACCCGGAGCAGTCGGGCGTCCAGGTCGACGTCCCGCCGGCGGAGCGCGGCCAGCTCGCCGAACCGCAGCGTGGTGAACGCGGTGACCAGGACCAGGGCACGCCACCGGGGCGTGATGGCGTCGGCCGCGGCGAAGACCTCGGGTACCGAGAGCACCGGCCGCTCGGGGACGTCGTAGGTGTCGGCGCCCTTGATCCGGCACGGGTTGCGCTTGATCAGCTCGTCGTCGATGGCGGTGTTCATGATGGCCCGCAGCATCTGGTACGCCTTGACCACGGTCGGCTCGCCGACTCCGGAGTCCAGCAGGCGGGTCCGCCAGGTCCGCACCCGCGCCGGGGTGATCTGGACGATGAACCTCGGGCCGAGGGTGGGCAGGATGTGCAGCCGGAGCGCAGTCTCGTACCGCTCCCGGGTGGTCTCCTCCAGCTTGCGTTCCTTGAGCCAGCGGGTGGCGTACTCGCCGAAGTTCACCTTCCCGGCGTCCGGGTCGACCCACTTGTCTCGGGTGATGTCGGCTTCGAGCTGGCTCAGCCTGACCTCGGCGTCGGTCTTGGTGTCATACGTCTTCTCGTCGGGCCGCAGCTCTCCCGTCAGCGGGTCGCGGTATCGGACCTGCCAGCGGCCGGAGGGAAGCTGACGGACGGCTCCGAAGCGGCGGCGGCTGTTCTTCTTGTTGGCCATCAGGCGGCGTTCCTGTTCGTGGTGGTGCGGCGGACGGGGATGGGCTGCACGGTGTTCGCGGCGATGAACTCGGCGACGGCGGAGGCCGGGATACGGACGTGGCGGCCGACCTTGACGAAGACGACGCGCCGTTCCTCGATCAGCCGGCGGGGGAACCGCTCGGTGGTGCCGAGCAGCTCGGCGACCTGGGCGACGCTCAGCAGCGGCTCGGGCAGCGCCGGAGCGGCCTGCGTGCGCTCGGGCGTACGGCTGTTCCTTCGGTGGGTGGACAGATGCGTGATGCACTCCTCTCCGGGGTCGGCGTGCGGCGACGTGGCCGGTGTGCGGCGGTTGGCCAAGGCGTCCTCCTGGGCGGTCGGGTTGGTGTCTTGCCTGTCGTGTGGCCTGTCGTCTCGCCTGTCGCCTGCCTGTCGTGTCGCCTGTCTTGTCGCCTGTCGCCCCGCAGGTCGGAGGGGGTTTTCCGGGGTCTGCGGGCGGTTGGGCGGGGGTGAGACGACAGGCGACAAGACAGGCGACAGGTGGTTCGGGGCGTGCTGGTCGGTAGGGCGTGGGGCGGTCAGGTCGGGTGCGATGGGTGACGGCGTCAGGGGCGTCAGGGCAGCCGTCAGAGGTGTCAGACCGACGTCGGCTGGCTGGCGGGCCGGGTCGGCGGGGTGTCAGGACCGTCAGATCGGTTGGCGGGTGGGTGTCATGGCCGTCAGGGCGGGTGTCGGGCGGGGGTGTCAGGGGCGTCAGACCGGGGTGTCAGACGCGTCTGACGGGGGTTCCTCGCGCGCGTGCGCGCGTTACCCGGGGTCTGGGCGTCAGGGCCGTCAGACGGTTTCTGACGCCTGCGGCCTGACGGTCGCGCGGCCGGGCGGTTGGTGACGCTGTGTGGCGGTCGGGGGCTTCCTCGCGCGTACGCGTGCACGCGCACGTGGGACCCCCGGATTCACGGAGCGGGCCCGTGATGATGAGCGCGGAGCGTGATCTCCCACCCACCCCCCACCCGGCCGGAGAACGTCCTCCCGGGCGCCTGAGCGGGTGGGGGATGGTCTTTCTCGGGTGGGGGGTGGGTGGGGGGAGGTGACGGCCCGTTGCGGGGCGACTCGGCTGGCCGGGTGGCCGGGTGGCCGGGTGGCCGTGTGGCGCGGGTGGAAGAGACCACCCGCCCGCCGGGGGCGGGGTGGCTTCTTCTGGCCCGGCCGCCCTTGGTGGGGAGCGCGCTCGGGGCGCCGTGGTGGCCGATGGTGCGTCCGTGCGGGTCGGTCGGGCGACGGCGACGGTGGGTGTGCGGGGCATAGCGGGTCTCCGTTCGGGGTGCCAGAGGGGGCCAAGATCAGGTGCCAGCGGGGGGTGACAGTCGAGGTGACAGGCGCCGACTGTCGGCCTTGCGCGCGTTACCTGGGGAAATCGGGCCCGGGTGACAGTCGCCGACTGGCGCCTGTCACCTGGCAGTCGGTTCGGCCTGTGGGCTCGTGGTCGGTGGTCGCTGTCCCCGGGGGTGGTCCGGAAAGGCCGGAAAGGCTGGAAAGGGGTCTGAGCTGGGGTTTTGTGTGGCGGAAAGCCGTCCGGAATGGTCCGGAAAGGGTCCGGGAAGGTGTGTGGCCGGGGTTCGCGGACCACTTTCCGGACCTTCGCGGACCACTTTCCGCCAGGTGTTCGTGCAGGTCAGAGGGCTTTACGGGCTTTCCGGCCTTTCCGGACCGCCCTCCCGGCCGGGTGGGGCGTAGAGGTAGACGGTCTGGTGGCGTCCGCCAGTGGAGAGCTGGGCGGCGGCAAAGTCGGGCAGCTGGCACAGGCGGGCAGTGACGTCGGCGCGCTGGGTGGCATTGAGCCGCTTGAGGAGCACCTGCACCTGCGACTGGGTCATCCCGGAGGGCCCGGCGTTCTTCACCGCGTGGATGAGCTTGTCCAGGTGCGGATCGCCGGTGCTGGCGGCGGCGGTCGGGCCGAGGATGTGGGCGGCGCTGGCGCGGGCGTACCGCACGAGGGCCCAGGCGGCGCGCAGGTGGTCTTCGCTGATGCGGTCGGTGTGGTCGGTCAGGGCATAGACCATGGCGGCGCGCTTGGCGTAGGGGGCGGCGCGGGCGGTGAACTCGGCGATCGGGCCGTCGTCGGCCTCGTCCTCGCACAGGGCCGGGTAGATCTCCTCCCGCCACAGCTGCGCGGCTTGCTCGGTGAGCTGGACTTCGCCGACCCGGCGGGCGTCGGCGAGCACGGTGCGCCAGGCGGTGGCGAGGTTGTCGATCAGGCCGTCGGGGGCGCCGGTGGCGTCCGGGAGGAGCAGGTTGCGGTGGACGAAGACCGGCAGGAAGCGGTTGTAGGTCCCGCCGGCCATCTCGGCGTCCTGCATCTTGGCGCGCAGTTCACGCGGGGAGATGTGGCCGATGACGGCGATGTGCGGGGCGGTGGCGTGCAGGGCCTCGCGGTTCATCACGCCGAGGTCTTCGCCGTTCCACGCTTGGCGCAGGATGCCTCCCAGGGAGGAGCCCTCACGCCGTCCCCGGGCCATGGTGACGCCGTACTCGGACTCCACCACCCACAGGCGCTTGTCGATGACGCCGGGGTCCTTGTCGCCGTCCCCGTCGCGAACCGCCTCGATCAGGCCTTCGCCGGAGGACAGGCCGGAGCGGGCATTGGTAGCGATGAAGTCCGGCACGGCGGCCTTGAACAGGCGCTGGACGGTGTTGGTGGCCTCGCCCTTGCGGCCCGCGGCGGTGGCGCCGACCGTGAGGGCCCAGATCAGGGCGGGGTGGCGGCCGTTGCCGATCCACAGGAACGGCCCCGGGCCGATCGCGGCCCCGGCGGCGGACAGCAGGTTCACCAGCACGCCCACGGGGTCGGCCTCGGTGGTCGGGTCGAGGTCGCGGACGGTTTCCCCGGCCCAGCCGCAGAACACCTCCGGGTCCGGGACGGGGCCCGGCCGGTCGGGGCGCACGATGCCGTGAGCGGGGTCGTACAGCGGGTTGGCGGCCTGTGGTCGGCCGTCAGAGGCGTTGGTGGGGAGGGTTTCGACAGACACGGGTTCTCCGGCGGGTTCGCGGGGCGGGTCGGCCTGGGCGGGCGGGTGGTCGGGTGGTGGGTCACGCACTGCTCGGACTCCTTCGACGGGGCGCTCACTGCCCCCTTAAGAGCGCTTCTCCTTAGGGGAGTTGGCGGTGCTCGGTCGGGCACGCTCGCCCCGGTCCGCCGAGGAGAAGCGCTCTTAAGGAGGGTGGGTGTTCACCGGCCGCCGGATCGTGCTCACGGGCGCTCACGGCTGGGGCTGAAACACCCGGGGGTCTGGTCGGCCGGATGTCCGCGCGGCCGGGGGAAGGGCTGGAGAAGCGCTTCTCCGGCCCGGGGTTCGCCGGGGCCGGTGCGGGTGTTCACCGGTGTTCACCGGCTCTCACCAGCGGTTTCAGGTCCACGGCTGGGCGTTTCAGCCGCGCGCCGGGCCGTTTCAGGGGCGGTCCGGGCGTTTCAGGCCCACCCGGCGAGTGGTCCATGAGCGGCGGTGAGTGCCCGGGTGTTCACCGGTGAACACCCACCCGGGCCGGGGGCTGTTTCAGGCGCGGCGGTGGCCTTTTCAGGCCCGGCTGTCCCGGCTTCAACGGCACCCGGTGAGTGGTCCATGAGCGCCGGTGAGTGCCCGGGTGTTCACCGGTGAACACCCACCCGTCCGGGGCGCTGTTTCAGGTCCACCGGCGGCCGTTTCAGGCCCGGCCCCTCGGGTTTCAGGGGCGCCTGTTGAGCGGGCCGTGAGCGGGCGTGAGCGCCGGTGAGTGCGGGTGGTCAGGAGGTGAGGACTCCGAGTCCGATCGGGATTCCGAGGGTCTTGAGGTAGGTGCGGAAGGCCGAGCGCTGGACGCGGATCATGCCCCGGCCCCGGCCGACCCGGTAGGAGGTCAGGCGGCCGTCCTGGATCTCGCGGTAGACGGTGTCGTCCGAGACGCCGAGCGCGCGGGCGATCTGGCTGACCCTCAGCGGTTCGTCGGTGGCGTAGCTGGCCAGCGTGCTGATCGACGCGGCAACGGCCGTGGCGGTGAAGTCGACGGGACCGGGCATAGCGGGGTGCTCCAAGGTTGTGGCCAGGCGCCGGCGGGGTACTACCGGCGCCCGGGATTGCGGTGGATGAGACGGGCGCGGTCGCTGCGGAATCAGACCGGGCAGCCATCGGGCGGCAGGACCCCGGCCGGGACCAGGACGCGGCGGGTGAACGCCTGCCGCCCGGCGATCCGGCCGACCGTGGCGATGTGCCGCAGGCGCAGTTCCGGGCTGTCCGAGACGACGGCGCCCAGGAACCGCTCCCCGGTGTCGGTGAGCACGACCAGCGGCGTGGCCAGCTCGTACTTGAGCGAGGCCATCTCGGTCACCGAGTCGCACAGGCGACGGCGCCGGAAGTTCGGCAGGACCCGCTTCAACTCCGCCCGCCGCAGGCGCTCCTCGGGCGTGGACGGCTTCGGCGCGAACGCGCCCTGCTCGCGGGCCAGCTCCTCGCCCAGCGCCTCCAGCACCGCCACCGGCACCATGGCCGCGCCCTGCGCGATCAGGGCCGACAGCTCCTCGGACGCCAGCGGAGCGGCCAGGTAGTCGTCCTGGCGTACGGTCGGGAAGGCGTCCTCACCCACCAGGTGCAGGGCCACCGCCCGCTCGTGGCGCGTCATCGGCCGGGACTCGGCGTTGGTGTACCAGTAGCCCATGACCACCTCGTGGGCCAGCTCCCAGGCCTGCGCCACGTCGTGGTTGTGCCAGGCGGTCGGGTCGAGGTGGACCATGTCCCGGGCGGCGGCCTGGATGCCCTCCAGGCCGTAGGCCTCCAGGGCCTTGGTCAGGGCCAGGGTCAGGAGGTTGATCGACGGCTTGCGGCCGATCAGCTGCTTCATCTCCAGCAGCGCCGTAGCGATCTGGAGCCGGTTGAGCTCCACGCCCTCGATCTCCACGCGCGGGTAGCGCTGGCCCGGCAGACGCCGGTCAACGACCGACACCCCACCGGAAACCGGGACCTCGACGGCGGCGACTCGTGACGTGGTGAGCGTTGCGTGCATGATGGAACTCCCTTCACTGGGGCGTGGAGCGGCGAACTCACTTGGCGGTTTGGGCGCCGCTCCACGGTTGCTGTGGGCTCGTGCCATCTAGATTGCTCTAGATGGCTCTAGCGTGTCAAGCGCTTCCATCTAGGTTCCTTAGGGCGCCCTGGGGGTTACCCTGGCGGCATGACTCTTGTGCATGACGAGCGAGCGCCGTACGTGCAGGTCGCCGACACCATCCGTTCCGAGATCGCCTCGGGTGAGCACCCGCCGGGGGCGAAGCTGCCTTCCGTGAAGAAGCTCGCGGAGCGGTTCGGCATCGCCGAGATGACCGTTCACAGCGGCTTGCGGCTGCTGCGTGAGGAAGGGCTCATCGTCTCGACCCCCGGGCGCGGCACCTTTGTGCGCCGGGACGTCGACGTGGCCAACCGGCCGGCGGAGAGCGATGTGCTGAGCCTGGTGGAACATCTCACCTCCCGGGTTGAGGACCTGTCGGCGCGGGTGGCCGAGCTGGAACGGCGCGTAACCGCGTCGTCCGTTCCTGACTAACCATCGGGTAGCGGCGTGAGCGTCACCAGTGACAGCAGAGGTGTCTTGCTGGTGACAGGGCCGGTGTCACTGCCCTGTCACCACCTGCTGTCCGGGGCCCTTCGGGTGTCAGACTCAGGGGAGAAACCACCCACTGGGGAGGGCACGTGAGCTACGACAGGCCTGCATGGGCGCAGCGTATGACGGCAGAGCGGAACGCCCGGGAGTGGTCGCAGGCGGACGCCATCGCCGCCCTTCGGGCGCACGCTCCGAAGAAGCTCCCGGACAACTCGACCATGCTGCGACAGTGGAAGCGCTGGGAGTCCGGTGAGGTCATGCCGAGCGACTTCTACCAGCCGATCATCGCGGCCATGTTCGGCACAGTGACGCACGCGCTCTTTCCGGTGGTGGGGCGCCGGGATGGCCACGCCGAAATTGCTGCGGTGAGCGGCATGGAGACGCTGGACATCATCAGCCGTCTGACCGCGTCCGACGTGGACAACGCCACGATGGAAGCGCTTCGCATCACCACCGACCGACTCTGCTCGGAGTACGCCCTGCTGCCGAGCGGGCAGCTTGCGGTCGAGGGTCGCCAGTGGCTCAAGCGTGTGGTTGGACTCCAGGGCCAGCGGCTCACGCTCGCACAGCACCGGGAGGTGCTGTCGATGGCTGGCTGGCTCGCCCTGTTGGTGGGCTGCGTGGAGTACGACATGGGTGACAAGCGCGCGGCCGAATCGACCCGGCGGGCCGCGCTGTCGCTCGGCAACGAGGCGGAGCACGCGGGGATTCAGGGCTGGGCGCACGAGATGCGCGCGTGGTTTGCCCTGACGACGGGCGACTACCGCGGCGTCATCGCCGCGTCGAAGGCCGGGGCCGAGTTGGCCGCAAACCAGGGCGTAGCCGTGCAGCTCGCTGCCCAGGAAGCGAAGGCGTGGGCCAGGCTCGGCGACCGCCGGCAGGCAGAGGTAGCGCTCGATAGGGGGCGCCGCCTGCTCGAAGGCATGCCGTACCCCGACAACCTGGACAACCACTTCGTGGTGGACCCGGCGAAGTACGACTTCTACGCCATGGACTGCTACCGGATGCTCGGTGAGAACAAGCTGGCCACGACGCTCGCGTCGGAGGTGATCCGGGCCAGCACTGACTACGACGGCACGGAGCGCTCCCCGATGCGGATCGCCGAGGCGCGGCTGACGCTCGGCGTCGTCGCGGCGCGAGAGGGCGACCTCGAAGACGCGCTGAACTACGGGGAGTGGGCTCTCCGGGGCGAGCGGAAGTCGCTCCCTTCCCTCCTTGCGGTCAGTCGCGAGCTGGCGACGGTCGTGACCAGGCAGTACGGAGGCGAGCCCGGCACTCGGGCCTACCTGGAGCACCTGAACGAACTGACCCAGGTGGACCAAGGCTGAGAAGCCTCGCCCGTGCCACAGCCGTGCCAGGACAGGCGGGGAACCACGGGGAATTGCGGGCAGCGGCGGTTAGAACTCGGGGTTGAGGCCCAGCACCGCTTCGGCGCAGGTCGGAGCTGGTGAGCGACAACTGTGCTCCTAAAGCCGGTGTCGCAGGTTCGATTCCTGTCTGGGGCACAACAGAACAGCAGCTCGCAGGCCCTCCCTCCCCTCCCAGGGGACGGAGGGCCTGCGGCGTTTCCACCTCCCGCCGGCCGCCCGTGACGACTCGGTCGACCGCGGGTAGCGGCAGATCCGCCGGTGGGCGCCCGCCCCGGAGCCGCCGGTTCCGGCGGAACGGCCTGGCCGGGGCCCGGACGGCGGTCGAGTGGGTTCAGGGGATCGACGAGCCGACAGCCGACCTGGATCCGTTCGCGGCGCCCGGGCCGGGGCGTCCGGCTGCCCCCGGCGGTCACCGTGGTCGCGCTGGCGCTCCACCTCCCGTCCAGCCTCCACGAGGTGTCGAGCAGGTCGGGCAGCGGCATGACCGAGGGCCTGGCGCGCTACCTCGCCATCCTGCTCGCCGTGGTGTGGGCCGCGGCCGTGCCGGCCCGCGAGTTCGAGACCGGTACCAGTCTCTGAGCCTGGACCAAGGGCACCAGCCGCTCGCGCCGGTTCGTCAGCCGGGAGGCCCTGCCGATCCTGGCCGCCATGACGTCCGGGCCGGCTCTGACCGGGGCCGTGATGATCGGCGGGATGCACCGGCCGGCCTTCGTCGCGCACGACCACCTGAGCGAGAACCACCTCAGCGCGATCGCTACCGGCCTGGCCGCCGCGGTGACCGGAGTGTGACGGACTGCCAGATCGCCGTCCCGGACGGGCGCCGAGCCGAGCTGACCAGGCTCGCGGACGGTGGCGTGGCGGTCGAGTACCGGCCGAACGGCTGCTTCCGGGAGGCCCACCCGGTCTCCGGCGCGGTCTTCCGGTGCTGACCGCAGCCCTGCTCACCTACGTCCGGCGCACCGTGCGGACGATCCCGGGCAGGGCCTGACCGCTGCCGCTCACCCCCGGGCCCTCCGCCGATCCGGCGGAGGGCCTGCGGCGTTTCCGGGGCGGCCTGCCGGAGGCCTCGGCGCCTCGGCGGACCGCCGCCCCAGCGGCCCGCCACCTCGGCGGACCGGTGCGTCCGGGCGGTCGGCGGGGTCGTCCCGGCCGGGCGCGTCGGACCCGGCACCGTCCGGCGGCCCGTCGGCCAGTGGGTCGCGACCCAGCGGGGCGTCGTCCGGCGGGGCGTCAGCGTGCGGGCCGTCGGGGCGCGGGGGCCGGACGTACGGGACGATGACCCGCTGGACCCGGGGCCTGGTGCGCCAGTTGACCCGACGTACGTCCCGGGCCAGGGCGCCCGGGCGCCAGAGTTCGACCGCGGCCGTGACGACGCCCAGCACGATGCCGGCGGCCAGCCAGCCCGCCACCACGTCACTGGGCCAGTGCACCCCGAGGGCGGTCCGGGTCCAGCCGATGGTCAGCACCGTGGTGGCGGCCACCGAGCAGGCGGCGGTCCGGCCGCGGCGGTCGACCCGGTACCAGAGCAAGCCGACCAGGACGGCACAGGTGATCGCCGAGGCCATCGCGTGCCCGGAGGGGAAGGCGGGGCCGCCGGCGTGCGCGACCGGGTCGGAGAAGGCGGGCCGCTGCCGGCCGACGGCCAGCTTGAGCGCCCACTGGGCGCCCCAGCCGACCAGGGCCTGGGCGGCCGTCCAGCCGGCCAGCACGCGGGCGCCGATCAGCCAGAGCCAGGCGGCCGCGACGCCCAGCAGTGCACGCATCGTGACGGGGCCGCCGATGTCGGAGAGGGTCTGCACCGCGGCGGTCCAGATCCGGTGATCCCGTGCGTAGTCGTGGAGTTCGCTGGTCCAGTCCTGGTCGAACTGGTACAGGGGGTGCCAGTGGCCCGTCACCAGCGTCGCCAGGAGGCAGAACAGCGCGGCGCAGCCCAGCGCGAGCGACGCGTCCCGGAGGAGGCGACGCTGACGCACAGTGACGGAAGTCGTGCTGTTGGTCAGGTGCATGCCTGGTACCTTCCCAGCGTCCTGTGCCGATCGGGAGCTGGGGTGATAGCGATTCGGCATCTTTTGTGCGGAGGACCTGCGTGCGCCGGGGTGTGGGCGCGGGCGGAAATCAGGGGCGCACGGGAACGTGCGCGACCGCCCGGCTGTTCAACGAATGGGCGGCGATCGCGTGTGCGGTCGGTGAAGAACCGCTCCACGGTCGGTCGCGAACGGGCACTCGAAGTGTTCGATCGGTCACCCAGTGTCCAGAACCGGGGTGAAAACCGGCAGGATACTGCATCGCTGGGAAGAATCTGAGCGACTTGGGAATGTTGTCCGGAATCTGCTCGTTGGATTGTTACGTGTGAGCCCTTCGGGGCCCGCACTTCTTGCCCTCTCGGGGCAGGCAGGCAGACCTCGGCAATTCCAGCAAAGGGAGCAAGCATGGCCACCCGTGCCGTCGTTCGCGACAGGGCCGACCGGACTCGCGCGGCCCGCCCGACCAACCTTGAGGCCGACCGCGACCTGGTCGGTATGTACCTCGACGAGATCGCCAGGACGCCCCTGCTCGATGCCGCCGAGGAGGTCGAGCTCTCGCTGCGGATCGAGGCCGGCGTGTACGCCCAGCACCTGCTGGACGAGGGCGACCTCCCCGACGGCGTCACGCGCGAGGAGCTGGAGGCGATAGCCGCCGACGCCGAGCGCGCCAAGGACGTCTTCATCCGCTCGAACCTCCGTCTGGTCGTGGCGGTCGCCCGCCGCTACCCGCGCAGCGGCCTGCCGCTGCTGGACCTCATCCAGGAGGGCAACGCCGGCCTGGTGCGAGCCGTCGAGAAGTTCGACTACGCCAAGGGTTTCAAGTTCTCCACCTACGCGACGTGGTGGATCAGGCAGGCGATCACCCGCTCGATCGCCGACCAGTCCCGCACGATCCGGCTGCCCGTGCACCTGGTCGAGGAGCTCGGCCGGATCCGCCGGGTGCAGCGTGAGAAGTCCAAGGAGCTGGGCCGCGAGGCGGAGCCGGCCGAGATCGCGGCCGAGCTGGACACCACCGAGGCCCGGATCAAGGACGTGCTCGACTGGGCGCGGGACCCGGTCAGCCTCAACATGTCGGTCGACGACGAGGGCGAGACCCAGTTCGGCGATCTGGTGGAGGACACCGGGGCGACGTCCCCCGAGGATGCCGTGATGGTCATGCTCCGTCGCGAGGAGCTGGACGACCTGATCGGGCGGCTGGACGACCGCACGGCCTCGATCATCCGCTCCCGCTACGGCATGGAGGACGGCCGCGAGCGCACCCTCACCGAGGTGGGCAAGCAGCACGGCCTCACCCGTGAGCGGATCCGCCAGATCGAGAAGCACGCGCTGGCCGAACTGAAGAAGATCGCCGACCACGCGGGCTTCGAAGCCGCCTGACGGCCGCGGCCGACGGCCGAGGCCGACCGCCACCCGGGCCCTGATGCGGAGCGCTCCGCACCGGGGCCCGCGGCGTGTCACGGGCCTCTTAGGCTGGAGGGACGGGTCAGAACATGAACAAGGGGACCGGCAGGGAGTGGGCAGGGTGAGCGAGCAGCGGCAGGAACACGGACAGCAGGAACACGGACAGGGAGAACAGGGGCAGGGAGAGCAGGAGCGGGACCAGCGGCAGCCGAAGGCCGGTGGCGGGCAGGACCCGGCCGCGGCCAAGGCCCGCCTGGTCTTCCGCGACCCGCTGGACCAGCAGTCCCGGGACGACACCGACGCCGGCTGGGGCGACCGCCCCGGGGCCGGGGGGAGCGGTGGGCGGGGGCTGGACTGGTACCTGAGCCAGCGCCCGCCGCACCACGGGGATTAGGGCCTGGGCCGGGGAAACGGGATCGGGGGCCGGGGGATTAGCGCGCCGTGACCAGCGCGTCGCGGATCTCGGTCAGCAGTTGGACCTCCTTGGCCTCGGCCTCGGCCGCCTCCTCGGCGACGGTCTTGCGCCTGGCCGCCATCCGGTTCATCGGCACGATCAGGAAGAAGTAGACGACGGCGGCGGTGATCAGGAACTGCAGGGCGGCGCTGAGCACCGATCCCCACAGGATGAGGACGCCGGACGTGACCTCTCCGGTGGCGCTCACCTCGCAGGGCCCCTTGAGGCAGGAACTGTAGGACGCCAGGTCCTTCGTCCCGAACGCGCCGACGATCGGATTGATCACGCCCTTGACGAAGGCGTTGACGATGTTGGTGAAGGCCGCGCCGATGACCACGGCGACGGCGAGTTCGACGACATTTCCACGCAGCAGGAATTCCTTGAAGCCTTTCATGCCGCCTCGAACGACGAAGTCGTTCCGAGGTCACGGGTGGTCCTCCGGATTCCCGGATTGACAACCCGTACGGCCCACCGCACCCGCCGGTGGCGGCGGCAGTCCGGCTCGCGCGGGCCCGAACGCCAGCGCCGCGGCCACCGCGAGCAGGACCAGCGCGGGCACCCCGGCCCGGCGGCGGACGGCCCGGCGCCAGCGGTGCCACCCGCCGCACCCGCGCCGGATCGGCGGAAAACTCGGCACCTCCTGCCGCGGCGGCACGGTGGGCGCGGGCAGGGGAACGGACAGGCTCATGGTCGTCATCGGGGCACCTCCGGACTCGGTCGGTCGTCACGTGCGGTCGGACGCCGTGCGGTGGGTCACCGCCCGGTGACCCACACGATGCGCGCTCGGGCCACCGCCGGAAAGCCGGTTCCCACAGCCTGTGGACAACCCCGCCCCTGTGGACAACTTCATACACTCACACGAGTGAGTCCGACCTCCGGGAACTGACGGAGACCCCCTCCACCCAGGCATCGCGGGACGCGAAAAGGCCCGCCGCCCCCGCGCGAAGCGGGGCCGACGGGCCTCTCCGTGAAGCCTCAGGAACTCCCGGAACCCCGGGAGCCGAGTTCAGCTCGCGGCCGGAGCCGGGCTGCTGGGCGAGCTGGAGGTGCTCGACGAACCGGACGAGCCCGAGGAGCCGGAAGCGCTCGACGAACCCGAGGTCGACGACGACGTCGAGGAGCCGGCGGACGAACCCCCGCCCACCGAGCTGCTGGAGGACGAGCGGCTGTCGGTCCGGTAGAAGCCCGAGCCCTTGAACACGACGCCCACGGCCGAGAAGACCTTGCGGAGCCGTCCCTGGCATTCGGGGCACGTGGTCAGCGCCTCGTCGGTGAACTTCTGCACCGCCTCCAGGCCGTTGCCGCACTCGGTGCACTGGTACTGGTACGTGGGCACTTGTCTTCCTCCTGGCACTCTCGCCTGATGAGTGCTAACGATGGTCAATGATGCGGTATTCCGTTGGATCAGTCCAGCGAATCCGGTGTGAGATGAGCCGGTACGGGCCGCGTCCGACCGATCGCTCAGCCCTTGGCCGCGCCGACCAGCTGCGCCGGGGTGGCGCGCTCGCCGGACCCCGCCACCACGTGACCGCTCCTGACCGGCGCGACCAGCAGGTGCCGCATCGACACCAGCGCGACCAGCCCCAGACCGGCGCCGACCAGCGGAACCAGGAATCCGGCGGACGGCCCGTGGGAGTCGATCAGCCGCCCGGCCACCATCGAGCCGACGGCCAGGCCCAGGCCGATGGCACCGGTCAGCCAGGTGAAGGCCTCCGTCTTGGCGCCGTCCTCGACCAGGGTCTCGACCAGGGTGTAGCCGCTGATCAGGGTCGGGGCGATGGCCAGACCGCAGAACAGTCCGGCGATCGACAGCGTGACGAGGTCGGGCATCGCCCACAGCGTCGAGCAGCCCACCACCAGCAGGGCGTAGCTGATGACCATCCGGTGCCGGACGGCCCGACGCCAGGCGATGACGCCGTAGAGCACGCCGGCCACCATCGAGCCGCCGGCGAAGATCCCGTACACGGTGCCGGCGGCGCCGTGCTGGCCGACCGAGTCGGCGAAGGCGTTCACCGAGACCTGCATCCCGCCGAACACGGCCCCCACCCCGAGGATCACGCCGGCCAGCAGCCGGACGCCGGGGGAGGCCAGCGCGGAGGCGCGCCGAGCGCCGGGCTGCGGGGCGGTCCGGGTCGGCGCGGTGCGCCGCTGGGCGGCGAAGACCAGGCCGCCGACGAAGGTCAGGGCGGCCTCGGTGATCAGCGCGGCGGACGGGCTGACCGAGGTGGCGATCTTGGCGGCCAGGATCGGGCCGATCACGAAGGTGAACTCGTCCGTCACCGATTCGAAGGCGAACGCGGTGCTCACCTTGGCCGCCGAGGAGGCGGAGGCGCCCTCGGCGCCGATGGTGGCGATCCAGCGGGCCCGGACCATCGCGCCGATCTGCGGAACGCTCGCGCCGGCCGGGACGGCGGCCAGGAGCAGGCACCAGACCGGCGCGTGCCCGAGGGCCAGCGCGATCAGCAGGCCGACCGAGGCGGCGTGCACCGCGACGGTCGGGACCAGCACGGCGGGCTGCCCGTACCGGTCGGCGAGCCGACCGGTCTGCGGGCCGATCAGTGCCTGGGCGACGGCGGCGATCGCCGTGACGGTGCCGGCGGTGCCGTACGAGCCGTAGGTGTTCTCGACGAGCATCAGGATGCCCATGCTGAGCATCGCGTAGGGCAGCCGTGCGACGAAGGCCGGGGCCAGGAACGTCCAGGCGCCGGGCGTGCGCAGCAGCGCGCCGTAGCCGACCTTGGCCGGTGCTGTCGCGCTGTCGGGGGTGCCGGCCGCGGTGTCCGGAGCGGTGTCCGGGGTGGGGTTGGCGGCGATCTCGACCGTTCGGCGGGCCGTCACGGTCGGTCCTTCCTGCTGCCTGGTAGCGCGGCAGGGCATGGGGTGGCCCCGACGGCGCCGAGAGTCGTCCTCTCGCGCGTCGACCGGGGTAGATACCGGGCCGGCCGGGCCTGGTGGGCCGGGGCCGGACCGCGGCCGCCGAGCGGTCGCGCCAACTCTGCGTCAGGCAGATGCTGGGGGTGGTCTAACGGTAGTTATACGGCGTAGTCGAACCAGCATACAGTTACGCGCGTAGATTCCGCCAGACCACCCGTGCCCCACCGGGCCCGCCAGGCCACCCGTGCCCCACCGGGCCCGTCAGGCCACACCGGTCCCAACGGCCACCCCCCGTCACCGCCCGTTCAGCCACCCGGCCAGCTTGCCGCCCTTGTCCACGGCCCGCAGTCGCCGCTCCGCCGCCTCGCTCACCTCGTCCGTGGTGACCACCAGCAGCTCGTCCCCGCCGCGCAGCATCGTCGCCTTGTCCGGCACGAAGGAGTTGCCCTCCCGCACGACCAGGGTGACCGCCGCTCCCTTGGGCAGCCGCAGCTCGCTGATCTCCACCCCGGACATCCGCGAGGTCGGCGAGAGCGTGACGGCCAGCAGGTGCCCGTGCAGCTTCTCCAGCGGCGCGGACTCGATGTCGAGGTCCTGCCCCATCGCGCCCTCGCCGATCTTCAGCCGCTTGGCCATCCAGGGCAGGGTCGGGCCCTGGAGCAGGGTGAAGACGACGACCAGGATGAAGACGATGTTGAACACGTCCTCGGCCTCGTGGGCGCCGGAGACCACCGGGATGGTGGCCAGCACGATGGGCACCGCCCCGCGCAGCCCGGCCCAGCTCAGCAGGGCCTGTTCGCGGCCGGGCACCTTGAACGGGGTCAGTGTGAGCACCACGGACAGCGGCCGGGCCACGAAGACCAGCACCGTGCCGATCACCAGCGCGGGCACCACCGCGTCGCCCATGCTCTCGGGCGCGGCGAGCAGCCCGAGCAGCACGAACATGCCGATCTGCCCTATCCAGGCCAGCCCGTCGGCGAAGCCGCGCACGGCCGGTCCGTGCGGGAGCTTGGAGTTCCCGAGGATCACCGCGCTGATGTAGACGGCGAGGAAGCCGGAGCCGTGCAGCAGCGAGCCGCCGGCGTAGGCGAGCACGGTCAGCGCCACGACGGCGATCGGGTAGAGGCCCGAGGAGGGCAGTGCGACGTGCTTGACCGCGAACGCGCCGAGCTTGCCGACGGCCAGGCCGATCGCCGCGCCGATCGCCAGTTCGGCGACGATCGTGCCGAGCAGCACGTACCAGGTGTCCAGTTCGCCGGCGGAGGCGAAGGCGACGACCAGGATGACCACGGGCGCGTCGTTGAAGCCGGACTCGGCCTCCAGCAGACCGGTGAGCCGGTGCGGCAGCGGGACCATCCGCAGCACCGAGAAGACGGCCGCGGCGTCGGTGGAGGAGACGATCGCGCCGAGCAGCAGCGAGGTCCGCCAGTCCAGGCCGACCAGCCAGTGGGCGCCGGCCGCGGTGACGAAGACGCTTATCCCGACGCCGACGGTGGCCAGCACGGTGGCCGCCGGCACCGCCGGTCTGACGTCGCGCCAGTTGGTCTTGAGACCGCCCTCGGCGAGGATCACCACGAGCGCCGCGTAGCCGAGTACCTGGGTCAGTTCGGCGTTGTTGAAGGTGACGCCGATCCCGTCCTGGCCCAGTGCCACGCCGATCCCGAGGTAGATCAGCAGACTGGGCAGTCCTGATCGGGTCGAGAACCGGACGGCGACCACCGCGAAGAGCAGGATCACGGAGGCTTCGAGCAGGAGCTGGTTCAGATGGGCGACGTTCACGCAGTGGCACCTCGGGCAGGCATGGGCGGGCGGGGTGTCAGGTGGTGCAAGGGTGTCAGGTGGTGCAGGGCTGTCAGGTGGTGCGGGGGTTGCGGTTGATGCGGTGGTATCAGTGGTGCGGGGGTGTTCCGTGTGTACAGAGAGGAGTGTGGGAGGGGTGCTGTCGAGCACCGGCCCGCTAAGAAGTCGTCAATGCTCCTGTTGCGGATCGTTACGCAGTCTAACATTTTGCCATATCTTTAGTTTGGTCCCCCGTTCACAGCCCTCCGCCGACTCGGCCTAATGTGGTTCCCTGTCACGGCCCCAGGCCCTGGACACGCCCGCCCGCCCCGAAGTCAGGACCGCAAGGACCCAGATGCCCCGCTCGAAGAAGTTCCGGCGCGCCCGTCTGATCGTGATCGTGCTGGTCGTGCTGCTGGTGGCCGGCGTCGGCTACGGCGGCTACCGCGGGGTCACCGCGGTCCGTGCGTCCTTCCCGGAGGTGGACGGCTCGGTCAAGGTGGCGGGCCTGAGCGCGCCGGTCGACGTCAAACGCGACGCCAACGGCATCCCGCAGCTGTACGCGGACACCTCCGAGGACCTGTTCCGCGCCCAGGGCTACGTCCAGGCCCAGGACCGCTTCTGGGAGATGGACGTCCGCCGGCACGTCACCGCGGGCCGGCTCTCCGAGATGTTCGGCGACAGCCAGGTCGACACCGACTCCTTCATCCGCACCATGGGCTGGCGCCAGGTGGCGCAGAAGGAGTACGACACCAAGCTCTCGCCGGAGACCAAGAAGTACCTCCAGGCCTACGCGGACGGCGTGAACGCCTGGCTCGCCGAGCACCCCGGCGGGGAGAAGGCCTCGCTGGAGTACACCATGCTCGGCGCCGTCAACAGCGGCTACAAGCCCGAGCAGTGGACCCCGGTGGACTCGGTGGCCTGGCTCAAGGCGATGGCCTGGAACCTCTCCGGGAACCTCCAGGAGGAGATCGACCGCTCGCTGCTCGCCCAGGACTTCGGCCCGGACAAGATCGCCGAGCTGTACCCGGAGTACCCGTACTCCCGCAACGGCACGATCGTGAAGACCGGCACCGTCAGCGGCGACACCTACCGCCCGGCCGACGGCTCCACCCAGCCCGGTGCGGCCCCCGGCGGCACCGCCCAGGGCGCGGCCACCACCAAGGCGCTGGTCCAGGGCCTCACCGACCGGATCGACGGGATGCCGCAGCTGCTCGGCCGCCCCGGCCAGGGCATCGGCTCCAACTCCTGGGTGGTCGCGGGCTCGCACACGACCACCGGCAAGCCGCTGCTGGCCAACGACCCGCACCTCGGCCCCGGCCTGCCCTCGGTCTGGTACCAGATGGGCCTGCACTGCCGGACCGCCTCGCCGGCCTGCCAGTTCGACGTCTCCGGCTTCACCTTCGCCGGCATGCCCGGCGTGGTGATCGGCCACAACAAGGACATCGCCTGGGGCTTCACCAACCTGGGCGCCGACGTGAGCGACCTCTACCTGGAGAAGGTCACCGGCCCGGACACCTACCAGGTGGACGGCAAGGACGAGAAGTTCGACCTCCGCAAGGAGACCATCAAGGTCGCCGGCGGCGAGGACCGCACCATCACCGTCCGCACCACCAGGACCGGCGCGCCGCTCATCTCCGACACGAGCACCGAGCAGCAGAACGTCGGCAAGTACGCCCCCAACGGCAGCTCCGCCCCCGACCGCGGCACCGGCGGCTACGGCGTCGCCCTGCAGTGGACGGCGCTCAGCCCCGGCAAGACCATGGACGCCGTCTTCGAGCTGGACAGGGCGAAGAACTGGGACGACTTCCGGAACGCCGCCAAGGACTTCACCGTCCCCGCGCAGAACCTGATCTACGCCGACGCCAAGAACATCGGCTACCAGGCCCCCGGCGCCATCCCGGTGCGCGGCAAGGGCGACGGCTCGATGCCCGCCCCGGGCTGGGACTCGTCCTACCAGTGGAAGCCGGACCCGGTCCCCTTCACCGCCCTGCCGTACAGCTTCAACCCGGCCGCCGGCTACATCGTCACCGCCAACCAGGCCGTGGTCGACCCGACCTACCGGTACAACCTGACCAAGGACTGGGAGTACGGCACCCGGGCCAAGGAGATCACCGACCAGATCGAGGGCCTGCTCAAGAACAACGGCAAGATCTCGCCGGACGACATGCAGACCCTCCAGCTGGACAACACCAGCATCATGGCCAAGACGCTGGTCCCGCTGCTGCTCAAGCAGCAGATCGACGACCCGTACGTGCGCCGGGCCCAGGACCTGCTGAAGGACTGGAACTACCACCAGGACGCCGACTCGGCCGCCGCCGCCTACTACAACGGCGTCTGGCGCAACCTGCTCAGCCTCGCCTTCGGCCAGAAGTTCCCGGCCGACATCCGCGCCAAGGACAACTGCCTGCTGGTGCGCCAGCAGGACGACCCGACCAAGCCGGACAGCTCCAGCAAGATCGTCACCCAGTGCGGCACCCGCGACCCGGGCAAGGCCCAGCCGGACGGCGGCGACCGCTGGACCGAGGTCGTCCGGGCCCAGCTCGACAAGCCCGACAGCTCGTGGTGGACGTACATCGACTCCCAGCACAAGGAGCAGAAGGGCCTGGACAACCTGCTCAAGGAGGCGATGAAGAACGCCCGGCAGGACCTGACCTCGCTGCTCGGCAAGGACATCTCCACCTGGAGCTGGGGCCGCCTGCACAAGCTGGAGCTGCGCGAGCAGACCCTCGGCACCGACAACTCCTCGATCGCCTCCGGCGTCGTCCACAAGCTGCTCAACCGCGGCCCGTACCGCCTCTCCGGCGGCTCGGCGGCGGTCGACGCGGCCGGCTGGAACGCGGCGGCCGGCTACCAGGTGGACTGGATCCCGTCGATGCGGATGGTGGTCGACCTGAACGACCTGGACTCCTCGCGCTGGATCAACGTCGGCGGCGAGTCCGGCCACGCCTTCCACGCGAACTACAACGACCAGACCGACCTCTGGCTCAAGGGCAAGCTGCTGACCTGGGCGTTCACCCCGGACGCGGTCGAGAAGGCCACCCAGCACAAGCTGGTGCTCACCACCGGCTGACGCCCGTACGGCACGCGCGCCGCGGCCCCGTTCCCCTCCCGGGGGGGAGCGGGGCCGCCGCCGTCTCAGCCGAGCGCCCGCACCCCCGAGGGCGTGACCGCGAGGTCCACCGGCAGGTCGTGCGGTTCGGCCGGCACCCGGTCCAGCAACTCGTGCTCGTACAGCAGCACGGCCAGCACCGGCCGCACCCCCGCCCGGCCCAGCCGGGCCAGCACCCGGTCGTAGCTGCCGCCGCCCCGGCCCAGCCGCAGCCCGCCCCGGTCCACCGCCAGACCCGGCAGCAGCACCACCGAGGCGCCCGTCACGGCCTCCGGCCCGAGCCGCGGCCCGACCGGCTCCAGCAGCCCCCGCCCGGCCGGGGCGAGCGCCTGCGGCCCCGCGTACTCGGCCCAGTCCAGGTCGTTGTCGGGCAGCAGCACCGGCAGCAGCACCCGCACCCCGCTCTCCCGCAGCGCGTCCAGCAGCGGCCTGGTCCCGGGTTCCGCGCCCACCGAGACGTAGGCGGCCACCGTGGAGCCCGGCGCGGCCAGCTCCCAGGCGTGGCCGGCGAGCGCGTGGGCCGCCTCGGCGCGCCCCTCCGCGGTGAGCGCGCGGCGCCGCGTCAACAGCCGTGTCCTCAGGTCGCTCTTCTCGTTGTGCACCGGATCCTCCACGTCCGAAAACCGTGACGCGCAGAGCCTGACACGCGAAAGGGCGCCCCGATTGTCCACCCCGTTGCTGGTCCACGCCCTGGCCGCGCTGAGCGCCCCCGCACTGGCCGGCGCCACCGTACTGGGACTGCGCGTGCGCCGGGAGCGGACCGAGGCCGCCGAGGACCGGGCGCGGCTGAACGGCCGGATCGCCGAACTGGAGGAGCGCTGCGCCGAACTGGAGCGCACCGCCTCCTGCGACTCGCTCACCGGCGTCTGGAACTACCGCCACCTGCAGCTCACCCTCGACCGGGAGATCGAACGGGCCCGCCGCGCCGAGCACACCGACCAGGCCGACGGCCCGCGCCCGCTGGCCGTGCTGCTGCTGGAGATCGCCGGTTTCGACGCCGTCATCGCCGAGCACGGCCGCGCCCGCGGCAACGCCGTGCTGCGCGACCTCGCCCAGCGGCTGGCGATGGAGATCCGCCGGGCCGACACCCTGGGCCGCTACAGCGGCGAGGAGTTCCTGGTGGTGCTGCCCGACACCGGGGCCGAGGGCGCGGTGCAGGTCGCCGAGCGGCTGGTCTGGTCGGTCCGCCGGCACCTGCTGCTCGACTGGTCCTCCGGCACCCGGGCGCCCCGCCCCGCCGGGGGCAACGGCCTGACCGCCGCCGTCGGCATCGCCGTGCTGCCCGAGGACGGCACCCACGCGGCCGTCCTGGTCCGCTCCGCCGACGCCGCGCTGGCCGCGGCGCGGGCGGCCGGCGGCGACTGCTGGCGGATCGCACCGCGCCCCGGACAGCCCTCCGGCGGGCCCCGGGAACAGGCCGAAGCGGCCCCGGAGCGGCCGTCGACTGCCGAACGTGACCGTTCGGGAAAGCCGGGTAGTCTGTCGGCCTGTACCGGCGGGGACCCCCTGGCCCAACCGGTCGCTTCCCATACGCCTGCCACTGTGGCCGTGCCCCGGGACGTGCTGTCCTAGCCGTCCGACCGTGCTCGGCCGGGCGAAAACGTGCCTGAGTAAGGTAAACGCATGACGACGACCACCTCCCGAATTCCGGTAACCAAGGCCGTGGTACCCGCGGCCGGACTGGGCACCCGCTTCCTTCCGGCGACCAAGGCCACCCCGAAGGAGATGCTGCCCGTCGTCGACAAGCCGGCCATCCAGTACGTCGTCGAGGAGGCCTCCGCCGCGGGCCTGTCCGACATATTGATGGTCACCGGCCGCAACAAGCGCGCGCTGGAGGACCACTTCGACCGGGCCTACGAGCTGGAGGAGCTGCTCGTCCGCAAGGGCGACGAGGACCGGCTGCGCCGGGTCCGCGAGTCCGTCGAGCTGGCCAACATGCACTACGTCCGCCAGGGTGACCCGAAGGGCCTCGGCCACGCCGTCTCCGTCGCGGAGCAGCACGTCGCCGGCCAGCCCTTCGCCGTCCTGCTCGGCGACGACCTGATCGACCCGCGCGACCCGCTGCTCGCCCGCATGATCGAGGTGCAGCAGGAGCTCGGCGGCTCGGTCGTCGCCCTCATGGAGGTCGACCCCTCCCAGATCCACCTCTACGGCTGCGCCGCCGTCAAGGCGAACGGCTTCGGCGAGGACGTCTTCCAGGTGACCGACCTGGTCGAGAAGCCCGAGCCCGGCGAGGCCCCCTCCAACTACGCCGTCATCGGCCGCTACGTCCTGGACCCGCTGGTCTTCGACGTGCTGCGCGAGACCCCGCCCGGCCGCGGCGGCGAGATCCAGCTCACCGACGCCCTGCGCGAGCTGACCACCCGCGAGCCCGAGGCCGGCGGCCAGGTGCACGGCGTGCTCTTCAAGGGCCGCCGCTACGACACCGGTGACCGCGCCGACTACCTGCGCGCTATCGTCCGACTGGCCGCCGAGCGCGAGGACCTGGGCCCGGAGTTCCGTTCCTGGCTGCGGGAGTTCGTCGGCACCGAGCTGCAGGACTGATCTCACACACAGAGAGCGAGCCGCCGATGACCGGGTCCACGGAACACAGCACCACCCCCGCAGCCTGCTGCGACGGGTCCGCGGACCGGGCACCGGCGGCTCCTCGCTTCTGGACGGTGGACGAGCACCGCGCCGACGTGCTGGCCGCGGTCGGCCCGCTGCCCGCGATCGAGCTCCAGCTGCTCGACGCCCAGGGCTGCCGGCTGGAGGAGGACGTGGTCGCCGACGGCGACCTGCCGCCCTTCGACAACAGCTCGATGGACGGCTACGCGCTGCGCACCGCCGACACCGAGGGCGCCACCGACATCTACCCCTCGGTGCTCACCGTGATCGGCGACATCGCCGCCGGCGCGGGCGAACTGCCCAAGGTCGGCCCCGGCCAGGCCGCCCGGATCATGACCGGCGCACCCCTGCCGCCCGGCGCCCAGGCCGTCGCCCCGGTCGAGTGGACCGACGGCGGCAGCGGCACCGGGACGGCCGCCGCCGCGATGACCGCGCCGGTCGCCGACGAGGAGGTCCGGGTGCTGCGCCCGGTCGCCGAGGGCGCCCACATCCGCCGCCGCGGCAGCGACGTCGCCGCCGGCACCACCGTCCTGGAGGCCGGCACCCGGCTCGGCCCCACCCAGCTCGGCCTGCTCGCCGCGGTCGGCCGGGCCACCGTGAAGGTCCGCCCGCGCCCCCGGGTGGTGGTGCTCTCCACCGGCAGCGAGCTGGTCCAGCCCGGGGAGCCGGTCGGGCCCGGACAGATCGCCGACTCCAACAGCTTCACCCTCACCGCGGCCGCCCAGGAGGCCGGCGCCATCGCCTACCGGGTCGGCGGCGTCCCCGACGACGCGGACCTGCTGCGCGCCGTCCTGGAGGACCAGCTCGGCCGGGCCGACCTGATCGTCACCAGCGGCGGGGTCAGCGTCGGCGCGTACGACGTGGTCAAGGAGGTCTTCGAGTCCTACGGGGGCGTCGACTTCCGCAAGCTCCGGATGCAGCCCGGCAAGCCCCAGGGCTTCGGCCGGATCGGCGGCGCGGCCGGGGTGCCGCTGCTCGCCCTGCCGGGCAACCCGGTGAGCGCCTACATCTCCTTCGAGCTCTTCGTCCGCCCGGTCATCCGCACCATGCTGGGCGCGGCCGACGTCCACCGCCCGGTGGTGCGCGCGCTCTGCCCGTCCGCGCTGCGCTCCCCGGCCGGCCGCCGGCAGTTCCTGCGCGGCCGCTACTCGGCGGCCGACGGCACGGTGGAGCCGGTGGGTGGCGCCGACTCGCACCTGGTCGGCGCACTGGCCCGGGCGAACTGCCTGATCACCGTCCCCGAGGACACCACCGAGCTGCCGGCCGGCAGCGAGGTCGACGTGGTGCTGCTGGACTCCTGACGGTCCTGGAGGGGAGTGGCTGCCGCACCCGGCGTGCGGGTTACGCCCCGAGCCGGAGGGAGCGCCGGCCGTCGGTGCCGGGTCAGGAGCGCCCGGAGGCGAGCGGGCGGGGCGGCGAGCGGTACCGTAGCGCGGTATTCGACCTGCGCGCCCCTGGAGTACCCGTGACGACACCGAACCCCGGCGACCGACTCACCCACGTCGACGAGCAGGGCGCCGCCCGGATGGTCGACGTGTCCGGGAAGGCCACCACCGCGCGCACCGCCGTCGCCGCCGGCCGGGTCCGGGTCTCGCCGCGGGTCGTGGAGCTGCTGCGCGGCGAGGGCGTGCCCAAGGGGGACGCCCTCGCGGTGGCCCGGATCGCCGGGATCATGGCCGCCAAGCGGACCCCGGACCTGATCCCGCTCTGCCACCCGATCGCGGTCTCCGGAGTCGAGGTCGACCTCGCCGTCGCGGACGACGCGGTCGAGATCACCGCCACCGTGAGGACCGCCGACCGCACCGGCGTCGAGATGGAGGCGCTGACCTCGGTGACGGTCGCCGCGCTGACCGTGATCGACATGGTCAAGGCGGTGGACAAGGGCGCCGCCATCGAGTCCGTCCGGGTGCTCAGCAAGACCGGCGGCAAGAGCGGCGACTGGTTCGCGCCGGAGGTGGGCGCGTGAAGGCGCTCGCCGTGACGGTCTCCAACCGGGCCTCGGCCGGGGTGTACGAGGACAGGGGCGGCCCGCTGCTGGTGGCCGGGCTGACCGCGATGGGCTTCACCGTGGACGGCCCCCGGGTCGTCCCGGACGGCGAGCCGGTCGAGGCCGTGCTGCGCGAGGCGGTCGCCGCCGGGTACGACGTGGTGCTGACCACCGGCGGCACCGGCATCTCGCCGATGGACCTCACCCCCGAGATGACCGCCCGGGTCATCGACCGGCAGCTCCCCGGCATCGCCGAGGCGATCCGCGCCCACGGCCGCGACAAGGGGGTGCCCACCGCGGCGCTCTCCCGCGGGCTCTCCGGGCTCGCCGGACGTACCCTGATCGTCAACCTGCCGGGATCGACCGGCGGCGTCAGGGACGGCCTGGCCGTCCTGGAGCCGCTGCTCGCCCACGCCGTCGACCAGGTCGGCGGCGGGGACCACCCCCGGCCCGACGCACCAGCTTCCGGGAGAGCGCACTGAACGCCGGCTGGCCGGTAGAGCTCCAGGAGGGGGAGGTCGTGCTGCGCCCGATCCGGGCGCGCGACCAGCGCGAGTGGCAGGAGGTGAGCCGCCGCAACCGGGACTGGCTGCGCCGCTGGGAGGCCACCGTGCCGCCCGGTCCGGCGGGCCAGGCCGTCGGCCCCCGCCCGACGTACCGGCAGATGGTCCGCTTCCTGCGCGGCGAGGCCTCGGCCGGCCGGATGCTGCCCTTCGTGGTGATCTACAAGGGCCAGCTGGTCGGCCAGTTGACCGTCGGCGGGATCACCTGGGGCTCGATGTGCTCGGCCAACATCGGCTACTGGATCGACGAGGCCGTGGCCGGCCGGGGCATCATGCCGACGGCCGTGGCGCTTTCGGTGAACTACTGCTTCCACACCCTCGGGCTGCACCGGATCGAGGTCTGCATCCGCCCGGAGAACGCCCCCAGCCGACGGGTGGTGGAAAAGCTCGGCTTCCGCTCGGAGGGAATCCGCCCGCGCTATCTCCACATCGACGGCGACTGGCGGGACCACTTGGTCTACGCCCTGACCGCCGAGGAGGTCCCGGAGGGCATGCTGGAGCGCTGGCGGGCGCTCAGTTCCGGCCGGGAACCGCGTAATTGAATATATGTTCGAAAGAAATATCGATATGGCATCGGCCCGGTAACGGACCGTCACAAACACCGGCAAAATAGTCGGAGAATCAGCTTGATCACACGACACGCCGCGCCAAATTGCTGCCAGGCCTTCCCCGGCGCCCGTACGGTGTGAATCGTGAGCAGTAGCGGCCTTATCTACGCCGTCATCGTAGGGGCCTGGGCCGCCTATCTGGTGCCGATGTGGCTCCGCAGGCAGGACGAACTCAACGAGGCGCGCCCGACGGAACGCTTCAGCACCGCCATCCGCCTGCTGGCCGGGCGTTCGGCGCTGGAGCGGCGGGCAGCCCGGGCCCTGGGCGACGAACCGCGTGACGACGGCGAGCAGAGCAACGACGGTCCTCCCGAACGGGACGAGGCCGCCTCCGGCGACCCCGCCGCGCGGGAGCCCGAACCCCCGGCGGAGCGGCCGGCCGAACGACCGGCCCCCCTGCGGGCGGTCAGTGGCGAGCGCCGGGCGCGGCTGCTGGCCCGCCGGCGCCGGATGGTCACCGCCCTCTTCCTGGCCTTCGCCCTCGGCGCGGTGGTCGCCGCGGTGGCCGGCCTCGCCTTCCTCTGGGTCCCGGCCGTCCCGGCACTCCTCCTCACCCTGTACATCGGCCACCTGCGCAAGCTGGAGCGCCAGCGGTACGAGGTGAAGCTCGACCGCGCCCGGGCCGCCCAGGCGGCCGAGCGGCTGCGCCAGCGCGAGCGGCAGCGCGCCGGGGCCCCGACGGACGACCGGCCGACGGTCGAGGCGCCCGTCGAGGCGGAGCCGGCCCCGGCCCCGCCCGCCGGGCAGCGGTCCGACGGCCGTCCGCACCTGCGGCTGGCCGCCGACGCCGGGGAGGCCACGGTGGCCTCCGCCTCCGCGGTGGCCGAGGCGACCGAGCACGAGGAGTGGGTCGACGGCATGCGCGAGCGTGGTGCGGCCGGCCCGGACTCCTGGGAGCCGGTGCCGGTCCCGCTGCCGACCTACGTCACCGCGCCGGTCGCCCCCCGGGTGTCCCGCGGCCTCGACCTGTCGGCCCCCGGCACCTGGACCGCCGGGCGCCCCGCCGAGTCCCGCAGCACCCCGCTCTTCGACCAGTACGCCGAGGCCCCCGCCCCGGAGTCCCGTCCGCGCGCGGCCAACGAATGACCGCCGTGACCACCCCCGACCGGGGGGTGGTCACGGACCCCCTCCGAGAGGTGCTAGAGTTTCTTCTCGTTGGGGCTGTGGCGCAGTCCGGTAGCGCACCTCGTTCGCATCGAGGGGGTCAGGGGTTCGAATCCCCTCAGCTCCACCCAACGGATCGGTTCGAACCGGTCCACGAAATCCCGCCGGGAGTCAACTCCCGGCGGGATTTCGCGTTTTGCGGCACCCGGGAGGGCGGGCGCCCGTCCCCGTGACGGAGCTCACGCCGCCTTCACCAGGCGGAATCTGACGCCCTTTGGGACTCAGGGGAGTCCCGGAGGGGTCGGTTATGGTGGGTGGGCCCAGACGCTGACGAGGGAACGATCTGGTCTATCTCAACGGGGTGCCATCGCGGTGCGCGAGTTCGGTCTGACACGGTGGACGCGGCAGGCGGACCCGGCGGGGCCGGGCGGCGGCCCGGCGAGCGGAAGACCGAATTCCTGGACCGTCGCGGCGGTCTGCGTCGCCGTGGTGTCCCTGGCGGCCTTCGTCGTCCAGCGGCACCTGCACGGGGCGAACATGGTCGACATGCTCGTCTACCGGGCCGAGGGCCGGGCCGTCGTCAACGGCGACGACCTGTACGCGATGCGGCTGCCCGGCTGGGACCTGCCGGCCACCTACCCGCCGTTCGCCGCGCTGCTGTTCGTACCGAGCACCTGGTTCGGCGTGAGCCCGCTGCGCGTCCTGGTGATGCTCGGCAACTACGCGCTGCTCGGCCTGGCCGTGCACCTGTCGCTCAAGCTGGCCGGCTGGCCCGCCCGGCGGCACCGCCCGGCCGCCACGATCCTCGCGACCGGCCTCGGCGTCTGGCTGGAGCCGGTGTACACCACCTTCCAGTACGGCCAGGTCAACCTCGCCGTCCTCTGCCTGGTGCTGTGGGACCTGACCCGGCCGGACCGCGGCCGGTTCAAGGGCGTGGGCATCGGCCTGGCCACCGCGATCAAGATCACCCCGGGCCTGTTCACCGTCTACCTGATCCTCACCGGCCGGATCCGGGCCGCCCTGGTGTCCATCGGCACCTTCCTGGCGGCCGGCCTGATCGGCTGGATCGCCCTGCCGGACGGCTCGTACGGGTTCTGGACCAAGTACCTGTGGGACCCGAGCCGGGTCGGCGTCACCGTGCTGGTGGACAACCAGTCGCTGCGCGGCGCCGTCTGCCGGCTGCTCGACGCCGACGACCCCGGCACGGTCGGGCTGATCGCCACCGGGCTGGTCGCCGCGCTCGGGCTCGGGGTGGCCGTGCTCGCCGGGCGCTCCGCCCGGGTGCTGCGCCGGGCCGACGCCTGGGGCGGCGTCTGCACCGCCCTCACCGCGCTGCTGGTCTCCCCGATCAGCTGGACCCACCACTGGGTCTGGTGCGTGCCGCTGATCGCCCTGCTGGCCGCGGAGGCCAGGAGCGCCGGGCGCAGGGTGCTGCTGGGCGCGACGCTGGTGGTCTTCCTCTCCCACGTGATGTGGACCGTGCCGCACCGCTGGGGTCGCGGGATCGCCTGGTACTGGCAGCTGCCCGGCTCGGTCTACCCGCCGCTGGGCATCGCCGTCCTGGTCGTCATCGGCCTGCGGCTGTACCGCGCCCGGCGGCAGGAGGTCGACGCCGCGGCCGGTGCCTGGGCACTGCTCGGCGCCAAGCTCGACCCGGACCTCGACCTCGACCGTGACCTCGACCGTGACCTCGACCGCGATCCCGATCACGACCCCGCCCGTGACCCCGCCCTGACCAACCGGACCTGATGGACCAGAGACGGACCGGAGCCGACGTGACCACCCAGACCGCGACCCCGTCGCCGCCCCTGGCCGCCGCGCCCGCCGCCCGCGGGGCCGCGGCCGTCCTGGGCACGCCCGCCCGGCGCACCGTGCTGCTCGGCGGGCTGTGCTTCGCGGTGATGTGCGCCATCGGCATGCAGGGCTGGGCCTCCGTCTCGCTCGGCGGCTTCGACCTCGGCATCTTCGACCAGGGCGTGCGCGGCTACTCCCACTTCCACCTGCCGGTCTCCACGCTGAAGTACTACCACCACGAGTTCCCGCCCGGGTTCTCGCTGCTGGGCGACCACTTCTCCCCGGTGCTGGCGCTGCTCGCCCCGCTGTACTGGATCTGGGACGACCCGCGCTCGCTGATCATCGGCCAGGCGCTGCTGTTCGCGCTCGGGGTGCCGCTGATCCGGCGGATCGCCGCGCACGCCTTCGCCGCCGCCGAGCCGCGCACCGCCCGCCGGGCCGCCGACCTGGCCGGGCTGGTCTACGCGCTCGGCTGGCCGCTGCTGGTCGCCTCCCGGGTCGGCTTCCACGAGGTCGCCTTCGCCGTCCCGCTGACCCTGCTGATGCTGGAGCGCGGCCAGGCCCGCCGCTACGGCACGGTGGTGCTCGCCGCGGTGCTGCTGTGCTGCACCAAGGAGGACCTGGGTCTGCTGGTCGGCGCGTACGGGCTGGTGCTGCTGCTGCGCACCCGCCGCAGCGGGGACCGGGCCGGGCGCTTCACCGGGATCGGCCTGCTGCTGGGCGGCCCGATCGCCTCGGCGGTGGCGATCACGTGGCTGATCCCGGCGATGGGCGGCGAGCCGGGCTACTACTGGAACTACAAGGCGCTCGGCGACGACGGCGGCGACGCGCTGCGGAACCTGCTGCACGACCCGTTCCTGCTGGTGCAGACCGCCTTCGACCAGCCGCTGAAGCCGCTGCTGCTGCTCTGGCTGTTCGGCGCCCTGTTCCTGCTGCCGCTGCGCTCGGCCACCGTGCTGTGCCTGCTGCCGCTGCTGGCCGAGCGGATCCTCTCCAGCAACCCCAACCACTGGTCGATCGCCCGGCACTACGACTCGATGCTCTGGCCGGTCCTGCTGACCGCCACCGTCGAGGTGCTGGGGCGGATGAGCGCCGTCGAACGGCCCGCGCGGACCCGCCGGCGGGCCCGGCTGCTGGGCCTGGGCACGGTCGGGGTGGCGCTGGTCGCGGCGGTGCCGATCGGGCTGCTGCAGCTGGCGGTGCCGTCCTCCTGGGAGCCCAGGGCGAGCGAGGCCGCGCTGGTCCGGGCGGCGAAGCTGATCCCGGACGGCGCCTCGGTGGAGGCGGACAACCAGATCGCGCCGAGGCTGACCGCCCGGACCGACGTGGTGCTGGTGGACGGGACGCCGCGCGGACGCGAGTACGTGCTGACCCGGTCCGACAAGCGGTCCTTCCCGTTCAAGACGGACAAGGAGCAGGCCGACCGGATCGAACTGCTGCTGGCGCACGGCTACCGGCGGCTCTGGGCCGAGGACGGCGTGGTGCTGCTGCACCGGGAGAGCACCGGGCCGGTGCCCGGTGAGCACGTGCCGGGGCCGGGCAGCAAGCCGGTCCAGGACGAGGTGCCGTCCGACGTGGGCCACAACCTGTTCAAGGGCTGATCCGCTCGTTGCGGACGATCACCACCGGGCAGGGAGCGTGGTGCAGGCAGTACTGGGCGACGGTGCCCAGCGGGACGTCCGGCGGGGTGGCGTGGCCGCGGTTGCCGAGGACCAGCAGGGCGGCGCCGGTCGCGGCGGCGACCAGCGCGGGGCCGGGCGGACCGGCCCGGAGCAGGCGGCGGAGCGGGACGGCGCACGCGGCGGCCGTCTCGGCGAGGATCTCCGCGGCGCGGCGCTCGCTCTCGAAGCCGTCCAGGGCGGGCGGGACGAGGCCGTGCTCGCCGAACAGGCAGGGGAAGTCCCAGACGGCCACCGCCTCCAGCGGGCCGCCGGTGAGGCCGGCCAGGCGGGCCGCCCAGCGGACGGCGGCGCGGGCGGGCGCGGAGCCGTCCACGCCGACCACGATCCGGCCGCGCGGTTGCACGGTTCGAGCGTAGGCACGCGGGCGCGTCCGGACACGCCGGAGGCCGGCCGGAAGGTGTCCGGCCGGCCCCAGGGTCCGTCGTCGAACTCCCGCCCGCGGCGGGAGCGGGTCCGTTACGGGCGCTCGGAGTAGGAGCCGTGCTGGTGCGAGCCCTGGGACGGGACGGCGCCGTAGCGGCCGGGCCGGTGGCCACGCGGGTGCCGGGTCAGGTGGTAGCCGAGGACACCGGCCAGGGCGGCCAGGAAGCCGCCGCCGATGGTCCAGTACCAGCGGCTGTTCCAGCCGGAGAACCAGCCGGTGTACCAGTGCTCCTCCTCCGCGACCGGGGCCGCGGCCTTGGCGGTGCTCGCACCGCCGCCGACCGGCGGGACCAGCGGGGCCTTGAGCGTGCCGCCCTCGGGCTGGGCGTTGTCGGCGTTGCCCTTGGCGGCGACGTGCAGCTGGGCGGTGGCGGCCAGGCCGAGGTCGGGCTGCGGGGCGTCGGTGACCGACAGCCGGACGTAGTACGTGCCGGGCAGCGGGTCGCCGGACCACGGCTCGGCCCAGGTGCGGATCTCGCGCAGGGTGCAGTTCAGCGTCAGGCTGGTGGCGCTCTGGTCGCCGGTGGCGTTCTGGGTGCCGGCGGTGCAGGCCTGGCGGCGCCGCAGCCCGTCGAAGACCTCGACGGCCCAGGTCTGCGGCCCGTGCCGGTCGGCGGCGGGGGCCAGGTTGACGGTCAGGCCGACCGTCGGGGTCTGGCCCTCGGAGGCGCCGAACGCCCAGTACAGGTAGTCGCCGGTGGAGACGGCGACGTCGGCGTCCTGGCCGGGGGAGAGGTTGACCGCGGTCAGGAAGGAGGTGCCGGCCTTGGTGGCCGGCGCCGGGGTGCCGCTCGCGGTCGCCGTCGGGGACGGCGAGGCGGCGGAGGCGGCCGGGGCGCCCAGCGCGAGGGCGGGCAGCAGGGCGAGGGCGGCGAGGGCGCCGCGGATCGTCGTACGCATGATCAGTTCTCCCGCCAGACGGCGATGCGCCAGCGTGCGATCCAGCCGGCCACCAGACCGAGGACCAGGCCGGCCAGGGTGAGGGTGAGCAGCAGGATCCAGCCGCGGCCGAGGCCCATCGCGGCGCCCTCGGGGGCGGGCGAGGCGGACGCGAGGTCCACGGTCAGCTCCAGCGGCATGCCGGGGTCGGCCTGGACGCCGGCCTGGGGGGCCAGCGAGTTGCTGACGACCAGGCAGACGGTGGTGTCCGGCTTGTCCTTGCCCTTGTCCTTGGCCGAGGCGGTCGGGCTCGCGGTGACGTAGCCCTTGGAGTCGTTGGTGGACCAGCGCAGACCGGTGGAGATCACGTCGGTGCGGGCGCTGCCGGCGTCGGTGCCGCGGACCAGTTCCTGGCCGGTGGCGCTGGTGGCCTGGAGCAGCACGCCGTAGTCCCGGGCCACCGCGCGGTCGAGGCCCACGCTGACCGAGGCGCGCAGCTCCTGGCCGGCCTTGACCGGGACCTTGTAGACGCGGTGCTCGGAGAACTTCTCCCGGTCGCTGTAGACGCCGGGGGTGAGCACCGGGGCGCTCTCGCACTTGTCGGTGCCGGTGGTCTTGACCGGGTTGACGGTGTAGGTGTCGTTGGAGCGGTCGAC
Organism: Kitasatospora sp. NPDC101108; assembly: GCF_055584725.1. Lineage (NCBI taxonomy): Bacteria > Bacillati > Actinomycetota > Actinomycetes > Kitasatosporales > Streptomycetaceae > Kitasatospora > Kitasatospora sp. NPDC101108. Next base: position 445,391 of record NZ_JBVJLM010000003.1, on the reverse strand, counting down.
CAGCTGCTTGACCTTGTCGGTGAGCTGCTGCGGGGTGCGGACGTCGGTGTAGGTGCCGCCGGTCGCGTTGGCGATGCAGAGCAGCTGCTGGCGGGTCTTGTCGTCGTGGGCCAGGCCGAGGGTGTCGACCACCAGGTGGATGCCCTGGGAGGCGAGCTCGCGGGCCACGTCGCACGGGTCGGGCGGGGTGCAGGTGTCCTCGCCGTCGGTGATCAGCACGATCCGGCGGGTGGCGTCGCCCTTGCCGAGGTCCTGGGCGGCGCCGCGCAGGGCCAGGCCGATCGGGGTCCAGCCGGTGGGGCGCAGGGTGGCGACCGCGGTCTTGGCCTCGACCTTGTTGGTCCTGCCGACCGGGAAGAGCTGCTTGGTGTCCTGGCAGCCGAGGTTCTTGTCGTTGCCGGGGTAGGTGGCGCCGAGGGTACGGATGCCGAACTCGGTCTCCGCGGGCAGGGCGTCGATCACCTCGCCCAGGGACTGCTGGGCCACCGAGATGCGGCTCTTGCCCTGGATGTCGGTGATGTTCATGGAGCCGCTGACGTCCAGGATCAGGTCGACCTTGGGGGCCTCCTGGGTCGCGGGGGAGGCGCCGGCTGAGGGTTCGTCGGCATGGGCGGGCAGGCCGAGGAGCAGCGAGGCGCCCGTTATCGCCAGGGCGGCCAGCAGGCTGCCGAGCCTGGTCTTCGGTCGTCGTCCGGTATTCACCCGGCCGATCCTAGGGATCATCAGTTCGTCAGGGCCAAACGGGACCGGACGGTGCACCCGCCCGCTCCGTCGTGAACTCCGGCGCGCGGGAGGGCGATTGCCGTCCGCCGTGCTCACGCGGTCCTTACCCGCGGCGGATAGCCTTCGTACGGTTCGGAGGGAGGCGGCGTGCGGACGGAGCTGACCGCGGTCGGCAAGCGGTACGGGCGGGGCGGCCGGTGGATCCTGCGCGATGTCCGGCTGGCCGTAGGGCCGGGGGAGTTGGTGCGGATCGCCGGGCCGAACGGGAGCGGCAAGTCGACCCTGCTGCGGCTGGTGGCCGGGATCGAGCGGCCGAGCACCGGCCGGGTGGTGCGGTCCGGGGCCGCCGCGTACGTGCCGGAGCGCTTCCCGCCGGCGCTGCCCTTCGACGCCGCCTCGTACCTGCTGCGGGTGGGCCGGGTGCACGGGCTGTCGGAGGCGGTGGCGCGGCGGCGGGCCGGGGAGTGGCTGGACCGGTTCGGCATCGCGGACCGGGCGGGCACCCCGCTGAGCCGGTTGTCCAAGGGCACCTGCCAGAAGGTCGCGGTGGTGCAGGCGCTGATCGCCGAGGCCCGGGTGCTGCTGCTGGACGAGGCCTGGACCGGGCTGGACCCCCGGGCCAGGGCGGTGCTGGACGAGGCGGCGGCCGAGCGGGCGGTGGCGGGCGCCGCGGTGCTGTTCGTGGACCACGACCCGGCCCGGCTGGCCGGGCGGACCAGCGCCGCCTACCGGGTCGGGGCGGACGGCGGGCTGCGCCCGGTGGAGGAGGAGCCGCCGCGGGCGGTGGACGGGGGCGGGCCCGTGATGGAGATCGAGGTGGACGTCCCGGACGGTGCCCCGCTGCCGGATCGGCTGCCCGGCGCGCCGGAGTCCGCCGCGCTGGGCGGGACGGCGGTGCGGCTGACGGTGGCGGCCGAGCACTCGGACGCGCTGCTGCGCGGGCTGCTGCTCGGCCGGCCGGGCGTACGGGTGCTGGCGGTGCGTCGACGGGAGGAGCGGCGGTGAGGCAGGTCGGGGCGCTGACCCGGTACCACCTGGAGCTGCTGGTGCGCTCGCACGCCTGGCTGCCGCCGTTCCTGGCGTTCGCGCTGCTGTTGGTGATCGGGGTGACGCCGGGGGATCCGCTGCTGGGCGGGCTCGGCTACGGCGCGGGGCTGCTGGTGCCGGTGAGCGCCTGGTACGTGCGCAGCGCGCTGACCGCCGAGCCGCCGGCCTCGCGGGCCTGCCTGGTAGCGGTGGCGGGCCCGGCGCGGGTGCACCTGGGCGCGCTGCTGGCGGCGCTGACGGCGGGGCTGCTGCTGGCGGTGGGCGAGGTGGCGGTGCTGTGGGGGACCAGCGGGGCGGTGGCCGATCCGGGGGCGCAGCGGGCCCCGGGGGTCGGCCCGGCGCTGCTGGCCGGGCTGGCCACCTCGGTGGCGTGCGTGCTGCTGGGCGCGCTGGCGGGGGCGCTGGGCAACCGCCCGGTGCCGGTCCGCGCGCCGTACGGCATCCTGGCGGCGCTGGGCCTGGCCGCGGCGGCTCTGGTGGTGCCGGTCTCGCCGGCCAACGCGGCGGTGCGCGGGGTGGTGACGGCGGCCCGGACCGGGCGGGTGGCCGTGCCCTGGGGCGAGACGCTGCTGGCCGTCGCCCTGTTCACGGCGGCCGCGGCCGGGCTGGCGGCGCTGGCCGGACGGCGGCCGGAGTGAGGGCGGTGGCCGCAATCGCGGACACACCGCAGCGAAGAGCACATACCTGTGGATGGCGCTCGTTAGGGTGACGAACCAGGCGCCGGTGCCCGGGCCCGGTCCGCTGCTTCGACTCCCCGCCTCCCCCAGGACGGTCCGTGGCGACACCCTCCGCCGTGACGAGATCCGCCGCCCGGCCGAACCGGCCGGTGCCGAGCCGGCGCACCACCGAGCTGGTGCTGGTGCTGGCCGCCGTCCTGACCGCGGTGTTCGGCTACGTCGAGGTGGGCGTGAACCTCGACGGCGAGGTGCCGGCCGACGCCGCCCGGTACGGGGCCGCGCTCGGCGTGCTCGCCCTGGCGGCGCACGGCACGGTGCGGTGGCGGGCCCGGTACGCGGACCCGCTGCTGCTGCCGATCGCGGTGCTGCTCAACGGGATCGGGGTGGTGGTGATCCACCGCCTCGACCGGGCCACCCCGGGCCGCGAGGCGGCCTCCGCGCAGCTGCTCTGGTCGGGCCTGGGGGTGGCGCTGTTCATCGCCGTGCTGCTGCTGGTGCGCGACCACCGCCGGCTGCGGCGCTACGCGTACGTCGGGGCGCTGGTGGCGCTGGTCCTGCTGGTGGTGCCGGTCCTCTTCCCGCCGGTGTACGGCTCGCGGATCTGGATCGTCGTCGGGCCGCTGTCCTTCCAGCCCGGGGAGTTCGCCAAGATCCTGCTGGCCGTCTTCTTCGCCGCCTACCTGGCGGTGCACCGGGACGCGCTGGCGCTCACCGGCCGCCGGGTCTGGCGCTGGCAGCTGCCGCGCGGGCGGGTGCTGGGGCCGGTGTTGATGATCTGGGCGGCCTTCGTCGGGGTGCTGGTGCTGGAGACCGACCTCGGGACGGCCCTGCTGTACTTCGGCCTGTTCGTGGTGATGCTCTACGTGGCCACCGCGCGCACCGGCTGGATCGCGATCGGGCTGGGCCTGGCGGCGGTCGGCGCGGTGGCGGTGGGCCGGCTCTCGCCGCACGTGCACAGCCGGGTGGTGGACTGGCTGGACCCGCTGGGCTCGATCGCGGCGGGCAGGGGCGCCAACCAGATCGCCCAGTCGCTGTTCGCCTTCGCCTGGGGCGGGCTGCTGGGCACCGGGCTGGGCAACGGGCACTCGGTGCTGATCGGCTTCGCCGCCAAGTCGGACTTCATCCTCGCGACCATCGGCGAGGAGCTCGGCCTGACCGGGCTGGTCGCGGTGTTCCTGCTGTACGCGGTGCTGGTCTCGCGCGGCTTCCGGACCGGCATCGCGCTGCGCGACCCGTTCGGGCGGCTGCTGGCGATCGGGCTGGCCGCGATCGTCGGCCTCCAGGTGTTCGTGGTGGCGGGCGGGGTGCTCGCGCTGATCCCGCTGACCGGGATGACCATGCCGTTCATCGCCCAGGGCGGCTCGTCGGTGGTCACCAACTGGATCGTCGTCGCGCTGCTGGTGCGGATGAGCCACGACGCCCGGCGGCCGGCGCCCGCGCCGGAGGTGGGCTGATGGCCGCGACCCGAGGGCGGGGCAACGGGCCGCAGGGGCTGCCCGGGATCTCGGTCACCGGGCGTCGGGCGGGCACGTTCTGCCTGCTGCTGGTCGCGGCGCTGTGCGTGCAGGCCACCCGGGTGCAGGTGTTCGAGTCCGGGGACCTCGACCGCAACCAGGCCAACCAGCGGCTCACCGTCGAGCGCTACGCCCGGCCGCGCGGCGACATCCTGGTCGGCGCCCGGCCGGTGACCGGCTCGCGGCCCACCGGCGGCCGGTACGCGTACGAGCGCACCTACACCGACGGCCCGACGTACGCCGCCGTCACCGGCTTCGCCTCCCAGGCGTACGGCAACAGCCAGCTGGAGGGCACCGAGGACGGCCTGCTGACCGGCACCGACGGCCGGATGACCGGCTGGTCGCTGTGGGACGCGATCACCCGTCGGCAGAACCCCGGCGGGGACGTCCACACCACGATCGACCCGGCGGCCCAGCAGGCCGCGATGAGCGGGCTCGGCGGCCAGAAGGGCGCGGTGGCGGCGATCGAGCCGGCCACCGGCCGGATCCTGGCGCTGGCCAGCACCCCCTCCTACGACCCGGGCGGCTTCGCCGGCTCCTCGGGCGGCGACCGGACGGCCTGGAACCGGCTGCAGGCCGACACCGACCAGCCGATGCTCAACCGGGCGCTGCGCCAGACCTACCCGCCGGGCTCGACCTTCAAGGTGGTCACCGCCGCCGCGGCGCTGACCGCCGGGGTGGTCACCGACCCGGGCGCGCCGACCGACGCGCCCTTCCCGTACGTGCTGCCCGGGACGACCACGCCGCTGGTCAACGACAGCGCGGACTGCGACCGGCCGGGGCTGTCGCTGGACGCCGCGATGACCGCCAGCTGCAACAGCGTGCTGGGCTACCTCGGGGTGCGGACCGGGCTGTCCAGGGTGGTGGAGACGGCCGAGGGCTTCGGCTTCAACGACCCGCGGCTCGATGTGCCGGTGCGCCCGGCCCGGTCCACCGTGGACACCTCGATGGACCCGTCCCAGCTGGCGCTCTCCTCGATCGGGCAGTTCGACACCGCGGCCACCCCGCTGGTGATGGCGATGGTCGCGGCCGGGATCGCCAACGGCGGGACGGTGATGCGTCCACAGCTGGTGGACAAGCTGACCCGGAGCGACGGCACCGAGGTGGAGCTGATGAAGCCCCAGGTCTACCGGCGGGCGGTCACCCCGGCGGTGGCCGCGCAGGTGCGGAAACTGATGACCGACGTGGTGGAGAACGGCACCGGCGGGAACGCCCGGATCGCCGGGGCGGTGGTCGGCGGGAAGACCGGCACCGCCCAGCACGGGGTGGACAACAGCGGGACGCCGTACGCCTGGTTCATCGCCTGGGCCGAGCCGGCCGGTTCGGACGCGGTGCCGCCGGTCGCGGTGGCCGTGGTGGTGGCGGACAGTGACGCAACGGACGTCACGGGTGGCGCGCTGGCCGCCCCGATCGCCCGCGCGGTCATGCGGGCGGTGCTCGGCCGCTGAGGCCGGTCGGGTGCCTTGAACTGGACGGATGAGCGGAACGGCCGGAGATGCAACGGGTGCGAAGTGTCCGGTTTGTTGTGGCTGATGCGCCGATTCGTACAATGCGCCGATCGGTATTGTTTGTTTGCGACACTGGTGTCTTCGCGGGGTACTGTCCCATGTTTGTTCGGTTGGTCCCCCCATGACACCTCCCAGTGCCTCGGGCGACCTGCCGCTAGGACACCCTCCCCCGCCTAGAAGGACCGCAGTTTTGGCCAGCAACACCCTCGGTGCGCGTCTGTTGCGACGCAAGCCCGTCTCGACCCTGATCGCGGAGAGTGAGGGCCACGGCCTTCCGGCCGGTGCACCTGAGGAGGGCGGACGCTCCGGCATCCACCTGCGCCGCTCGATCGGCCTCTGGCAGCTGTCCGCGATCGGCATCGGCGCCACCATCGGCACCGGCATCTTCTTCGTGCTCAACAGCGCGGTGCCGCAGGCCGGGCCGGCCGTCATCCTGTCCTTCGTGATCGCCGCGGTCACCGCCGGACTCACCGCGCTCTGCTACGCGGAGATGGCCTCGGCGATCCCGGTCTCGGGCTCCTCGTACTCCTACGCGTACGCCACCCTCGGCGAGGGCGTCGCCTTCGGCGTCGGCATCTGCCTGCTGATGGAGTACGGCGTCTCCGCCTCCGCGATCGCGGTGAGCTGGGCCGAGTACCTGAACAAGTTCTTCGACCTGACCTTCGGGTTCAGGATCCCCGAGCAGCTCTCCGGCGCCCCCGGCGGCGGCCACTGGTTCAACCTGCCGGCGCTGCTGCTGGTGGCCATGGTCTGCTTCCTGCTGGTCCGCGGCGTCAGCGAGTCGGTGAAGGTCAACGCGGCCATGGTCGGGATCAAGATCCTCATCCTGATGCTGTTCATCGGCGTCGCCCTCACCGGCTTCCACTCCGGCAACCTGACCCCGTTCATGCCGCTGGGCATCGGCGGCGTGCAGATGGCCGCCTCCAGCATCTTCTTCTCCTTCATCGGCCTGGACGCCGTGTCCACCGCCGGTGAGGAGGTCAAGAACCCGCGCCGCACCCTGCCGCTGGCGATCATCATCTCGCTGGTCGTGGTGACCCTGCTCTACATCCTGGTCGCCCTGGCCGGCATCGGCGCCCAGCCCTGGGACAAGTTCGACGGCCAGGAGGCCGGGCTCGCCCAGATCCTCCAGGACATCACCGGCCAGAGCTGGCCCGCGATCGTCTTCGCGCTCGGCGCGATCATCTCGATCTTCAGCATCACCCTCGTGGTGATCTACGGCCAGACCCGCATCCTGTACTCGATGGGCCGCGACGGCATGCTGCCCAAGCGCTTCGCCCAGCTCTCCCCGCGTACCGGCACCCCGGTCTGGAACACCCTGGTGGTCGGCCTCGGCGTGGGCGCGCTGGCCGCGTTCATCCCGCTGGACGTCCTGGCCGACATCACCAGCCTGGGCACCCTGATCGCCTTCTCGGTGGTCTCGGTCGGCGTGATCATCCTGCGCCGCACCCAGCCCGACCTGCCGCGCGGCTTCAAGGTCCCCGGCTACCCGGTGGTCCCGCTGGTCAGCGTCGGCTTCTGCATCTACCTGATCACCGGCCTGCACGCCGACACCTTCCGGGCCGGGGCGATCGCGCTCGCCGTCGCCGTGGTCGTCTACTTCGGCTACAGCATCAAGCACTCCCGGCTGGAGCGGGCCGAGGAGCAGCTCCCGGCCGACACCAACGTCGGCTGACCGTGCCGTTACCCAATCGTGAAGGGCCGCCGCCAGGTACGACACCGGGCGGCCCTACGCGCGTAAACCCCAGAAACCAGCCGGACGTGATGGCGACAGGGCCCGTCCCGCACCCATAACCTTCCACCATGGTGAGCACCCGCACGCCCGGCTTCTCCCGCCCGCGCGGCCGCTTCACCGGCCGCGCCAGAACGCCGGCCCAGTCCATCAGCGCCGAACTGCCGTCCAGACCGGGACGGCCGCCGAGGAGCTTCTCCAGCCGGCCGTTCCCCCAGCAGCGTGGCGAGAACACCTTTCCGCCCACGCCCGATCGGTGGAATCCCGCCCGGCTCGCCTCGCTGCGCTGGGCCCAGCTGCTCGGGTGCCTGATCGCGGCCGGCTGGGCCGCCGCCTTCCCGCTCGTCTCCGACCTGGCCAACCAGCGGCTCTGGGGCCTCGTCGCGGCCCCCGCCTACGTCGTGGCCGGGCTCCTGTGCCTCACCCTGCCGCGCCGCTACGCGGCCGAGGCCGCCGCCGTGGTCGCCCTGCTCGGAGCCGTGCTCGCCCCGCTCGGACTACTCGCCGTGACCGGCCGGCACCAGTCCGAGGTGATGGTGGTCGAACGCTCGGCCCACCTGCTGCTCACCACCGGCGACGTCTACCTCCCGCACCCGGTGGTGGTCACCGACTACAACCCGTACCTGCCGGCGATGTCCCTGTTCGGGCTGCCGCGCCAGCTGCTCGGCAACTCCACCGCCTTCGCCCGGGTCGCCGGGGACGCCCGGATCTGGTTCGCCCTCACCTTCGTCGTCTGCCTGCTGGGCGCCTGGCGGCTGCTGCGGCCGTCCCGCCAGGGGGCACCGCTGCTGCCGCTGGCCGTCCTCACCGCCTCGCCGCTGATAGCGCTCGCCCTCGTCGTCGGCGGGGTGGACCTGCCGCTGATCGGCGTCTGCTGCCTGGCCATGGCGCTCGCCGAGCGGGACCGCACGGTCAGCGCCGGGCTGGTGCTCGCCCTCGCCTGCAGCCTCAAGTGGACCGCCTGGCCCGCGCTACCGGTGGCCGTCCTGCTGCTGTGGCGGCTGTACGGCCGCCGGCCCGCCGCCCGCACCGCGCTGATCGGCGTCGGGGTGAGCGCGGCGGTGCTGCTGCCGTCCGTGCTGACCCAGCCGCAGGCGCTGCGCGACCAGGTGGTGCGCTTCCCGCTCGGGATGACCGCGATCCGCACCCCGGCCGGCAGCCCGCTGCCCGGCAAGGTGCTGGCCGGCTTCGGGCCGACCGGGCACTCCGTCTCGCTGGCGCTGATGACCACGGCCCTGGTCGGGGTGGCGATCTGGCTGCTGGCCCGGCCGCCGGTCTCCGCGATAGCCGCCGCCGACCTGCTGGCCGCCGGCCTGGCGATCGCCTTCACGCTTGCCCCGGCGGGGCGGTTCGGGTATCTGGCGCTGCCGGCCGTGCTGGTGATCTGGCCCCGGCTGGCGGCCCGGCGCTGGAGCAGCCGCCGTCCGGTGCCGCCGTGCCCGCTGCCGGACGTGCCGGCGCCCGCCGTGCCGCGGCGCTGAGCCGGTCCGCCGCCGTGCCGTGACGCCGAGCAGCTCCGCCGACGGGCCGTGACGCGACGGAGCCCGCCGCGCCGGTGACGGCGGGGCGGGCTCCGGTGCGTGACCGGCCCTAGTGGCCGGCCTTGAGCAGCGAGGCGACGGCCGGGCCGGCCGCGTCCACGCCGTGGCCGCCGCCCTGGACCTCGGCGGCGACCGCGAGGTTGCCGCGGAAGGCGGTGAACCAGCTGTTGGTGGTGGACGCGCCCTGGACCTCGGCGGAGCCGGTCTTGGCGCCCGCGTTGTCGGTGATCCCGGCCATCACCTGGCTGGCCGTGCCGCCGACGGCGGTGGCGTTCATCATCGCGCGCAGCTTGGCGGCGACGTCCGGCGAGATCTGCCGGGCCGCCTGCTGCTGCGGCAGGCCGGCGACCAGGATCGGCTGCTTGAACGAGCCGCTCTGGACGGTCGCCGTGATCGAGGCCATGGCCAGCGGGTTCATCTGGACCTTGCCCTGGCCGATGTAGTTCATGGCCTGCTCGTCCTTGCTGCCCGGGGTCGCCGGGATCCTGCCGTCGGCGTTCGGCAGACCGGTCTTCCACTCCTGCCCGATGCCGTACAGGTCCTTGGCGGTGCCGGCGAGCGTCTCGGGCTTGAGGCTGGTCAGGCCCTGGTTGATGAAGGCGGTGTTGCAGGACACCATGAAGTCCTTCTGGAGCGTGTAGTCCGGGAAGGCGCCGGGGAAGTCGTTCGGGATCGCCACCGGGTTGCTGCTCTTCTCCGGGCAGGCCACCGGGGAGTCCGGGTTGAACCCGGCCTCCAGCAGGGCCGTCGAGGTGACGATCTTCATCGTCGAGCCGGGGGCGAGCAGGCCGGTGAAGGCCCGGTTCTGACCGGTGGCCGGGGCGTTGGCGAAGGCCAGCACCTGGCCGGTGCTCGGCTCGATCGCGACGATGGAGCCCTGCTTGCCGCCCAGGTCGGTCATCGCCTTCTCGGCGGCGGCCTGGAGGGTGTTGTCGATGGTCACCTTGAACGGCTTGCCGGGCTTGGGCTCGACGATGGTGAACAGCTTGTCCGCGGCGGTCTTGCCGGCCGGGTCGGTGATCACCACCGCGCTGCCCGCGTCCTGGTCCTTGTTCGGGTCCGGCGGCAGCAGCTTGCGGGCGTTGTCCTGGAGGCTGGCCATCAGCGCCGGGGTGAGCGAGGCGCCCTGCAGCGCCTTGCCGTTGCGGTCCACCAGGGTGGACGGCGGGGCGAAGACCTGCTGGGTGGCGATCGTCTCGTTGCCGGACAGGTGCGGGTGGATGACCGACGGCGCCCAGTGCACGGCCGGGGTGTTGTCGCTCATCTTCACGACGTTCAGGAAGCCGTTGTAGTCCCAGACCCGGCTGGTGCCCTCGAACTCGGCGCGGGCCTTGAAGCCCATCAGCACGCCGGTCGGCCCGGGGGCGGCGGACGGCGAGTCGCTCGCGCCGGCGGTGCCGGTCGCCGACGGGCTCGCCGAGGCGGCGCCGGTGGGCTTGGCCGGGGAGGGCGTGCCGGTGGCCGAGGCGAAGGCCTGCGGGGTGGCCGGACCGGCGGGGGTGAGGGTCAGCGCGCTGGGCTTCACCTGGGTCTTGAAGGCGGTCAGTGCGGTGGTGGCGGCCGCCGGGTCGTCCGTGAGCGAGGCCGCCTTCGCGATGTCGCCGGAGGACCAGGCGGCCAGGAAGTCCTTCGCACCGCTCGCCGCCTGGTCGGCCGAGGGCGGATCGGCGACCACCGTGCGGGGTTTGTCGCCGGACCCGGAGTCCGAGCCGCCCATCAGGCTGTACGCCCCGTAGGCGCCGCCCGCGAGGACGACGACGGACACGCCGGTGATGATGCCGATCTTCGCGCCACTGCGCATGGTGCAAATCCCCCAGGGGTCTCGCGGCCGGGCGCAACCGGCCGGGCCGGAAACGCGGTGTTCGCTCCACCCTAGGCAGCGCCGACGAGGACGCCGGCGAAACGCCGGGGACTTGTGACGGATCTGGTACGTGTCGTGGACCGGGTACGGACTTTCCGGGGGAACGGTGTGTCGGCCGCCTCCATGGCTCCCCGGGCCGCCCGCTCAGATCCAGCTGTTGAACCACATCCGGCTGCGCCAGTCCTCCAGCGGGATCGTCTGCCCGGTGAAGAGCGGATAGAAGTACAGGAAATTCCACATGATCAGCAGCACCAGCAGCCCGGCCGTGGCGGAACCGATGATCCGGCGGTCCCGGGAGGCGCCGGCCGGACCGATCAGCGCACCGACCAGCATCGTCACGGCGAGCACCAGGAACGGGACGAAGACCACCGCGTAGAAGAGGAAGATCGTCCGCTGCTGGTACAGGAACCACGGCAGGTAGCCCGCGGCCAGGCCGCACAGCAGGGCGCCCGCCCGCCAGTCCCGCCGGAACGCCCAGCGCCACAGGCAGTAGACCAGCGCCAGCACGGCCGTCCACCACAGCAGCGGGGTGCCGATGCCCAGCACCTCGCGGGCGCAGTCGGCCGCGGTGCAGCCGGCCTGGCCGTACTTGGGGGACTCGTAGTAGAAGGACACCGGACGGCCCAGCACCAGCCAGGACCACGGGTTGGACTGGTAGGTGTGGGGGTCGGTCAGGTGGGTGTGGAACTCGTAGACCGTCGAGTGGTAGTGCCACAGGGCGCGCAGGCCCTCCGGTATCCACGGGTAGTCGGTGGAGCGGCCGACCGCCCAGTCCCGGCCCCAGCCGCCCCGGCCGGGCACGTTGCTGCTGGCGAACCAGCCCCACCAGGAGGCCAGGTAGACGGCCACCGGGACCACGACGACCGACACGAAGGCCGGCACGACGTCCCGGGCCAGCACCGCCGGGTACGGGCGCGGGGCCCCGGCCAGCCGGCGGGCGCCGACGTCCCACAGCACGGTCAGCACGCCGAAGGCCGCCGCGACGTACAGGCCGCTCCACTTGGTGGCGCAGGTCAGGCCGACGCAGACGCCGGCCGCGATCCGGTACGGGCGCCAGCCCAGGTTGATCCGCTGGGCCGACGCCGGGTCCGCCACCCCGCCCAGGCGCGCCGCCAGCCGGGCCCGGGTGCGGTCCCGGTCCAGCAGCAGGAAGCCGAAGGCGGCGAGCGTCCAGAACATCACCACCAGGTCGAGCAGCGCCGTCCGGCTGAGCACCAGGTGCAGGCCGTCCACCGAGAGCAGCAGGCCGGCCACGCAGCCCAGCAGGGTGGAGCGGAACATCCGGCGGGCGATCCGGGCCAGCATCAGCACCGACAGGGTGCCGAGCAGGGCCACCGCGAACCGCCAGCCGAAGGGGTTCATGCCGAACAGCTGCTCGCCCGCGCCGATGATCCACTTGCCGACCGGCGGGTGCACCACGTACGACGCCGTCGCGCGGTACGGGACGGCCGCGCCCGGCGTCATGATCGTGGTGTTGGCGTCCTCCGGCCAGTTGATCTCGTAGCCGCCGTGCCAGAGCGCGTAGGCGTCCTTGGCGTAGTACGTCTCGTCGAAGATGATCGCGTGCGGCTGCCCGAGGTCGGTGAACCGCAGCAGCCCGGCGAAGACCGCCACCGCGACCGGGCCCAGCCAGCCGGACCAGCGGCACAGGAAGTACCAGAGGCCCTGCGGCAGCGTGATCCCCAGGCGCAGCAGCACCGGGGACTGCGGGACGTCGGGCGACGTCACCCCGGGGCCGTCCGGCATCGGCGGGACCAGGCGCTCGGTGAGCGTGCCGGTCGGGTGGGCGCGGTAGCCGTGTCCGGCCAGGCGCTCCCGCCAGCCCAGGGGTGATCCGGGTGAGCGGGGGGACGGCAGGCCGGCACCGCCCTGCGCGGAGTGGTCCGTACCAGTGGGCGCCTGCGCCGCCGTGTCGCCGTTCATCCGCCACATCGTAGGGGCGCTCCTCGTACGTGTGAGCGGTCCCTCGGGAGCTGCCCGAATCGTCACCAAAAGCCCCGGCGCCCGGGAACTGCAAGGATGGGGGCCGTGACAGGAGTACTCGTTCTCGCAGGCACCCCCATCGGCGACGTCTCGGACGCCCCGCCCCGGCTGCTCACCGAGCTGGCCACGGCGGACGTGATCGCGGCCGAGGACACCCGGCGGCTCCGCCGGCTCACCCAGGCGCTCGGGGTGACCCCGGCCGGGCGGGTCGTCTCCTACTTCGAGGGCAACGAGGTCGGCCGCACCCCCGAACTGGTCGAGGCGCTGCTCGCGGGCTCCCGGGTGCTGCTGGTCACCGACGCCGGGATGCCCTCCGTCTCCGACCCCGGCTACCGGCTGGTGGCGGCGGCCGTGGCGGCGGACGTCAAGGTCACCGCCGTGCCCGGGCCGTCCGCGGTGCTCACCGCGCTGGCGCTGTCCGGACTGCCGGTCGACCGCTTCACCTTCGAGGGCTTCCTCCCCCGCAAGACCGGCGACCGGGCCCGGCAGCTGGCCTCGGTCGCGGCCGAGCCGCGCACCATGGTCTTCTTCGAGGCGCCGCACCGGATCGCCGAGGCGCTCGCCGCGATGGCCGAGGCCTTCGGACCGGAGCGCCCGGCCGCGGTGTGCCGCGAACTCACCAAGACCTACGAGGAGGTCAAGCGCGGGCCGATCGGCGAGCTGGCGGCCTGGGCGGCGGAGGGCGTCAAGGGCGAGATCACCGTCGTGGTCGCGGGCGCCCCGCCGGCCGCGCCCCGGGAGCTGACCCCGGCCGAGCTGGCCCGGCTGGTGGCCGTCCGGGAGGAGGCCGGGGAGCGGCGAAAGGAGGCCATCGCGGCGGTCGCGGTCGAACTGTCCCTGCCCAAGCGGGAGGTCTTCGACGCGGTGGTCGCGGCCAAGAAGGAGGCCTCGGAGGAGGCCCTGAAAAAGGGGTGAATTCCGGGGGTTGCGGGGCGGACGGGGAGTCGTACCGTGGAGAGAAGGCCCCGGTAAACACCCGCTGAGCTGAAGTTTCGGTCCTGCTGGACGGGCTCTGGGAGGCCCTTCGTATAGGGCTTGCCAACCCGCCTCCAAGCTTTCACAAGAAGGGCGTCGGCCGGGGTGGTCCGGGCATTTCCTGGAATGGGAAGACCCAGCCGGGCGAGCGCCCGACGGGCAAGTGGGAGTTGGCTATGAGCGACACGATCGGTAGCCCCCGCAGTGGCAACGCGCTGAACGTCCCCGGCCTGGCGGGGCGGGCGCACACTCCCGTCGAGACCGTGCGGGAGGCCTACTCCTTCGCCTGCCTGCGCTGCGGGTACGGCTGGGAGCAGGCGTACGACATCGAGCACCACGTGGCCAGGGACGGCCACATCGTGTTCGAGTACCACGCCAACGGTGTCCGGGTGCCGTCCCCGCTGCTCAAGCCGACCTGCCCGGGATGCGGTGGCCACACCGTCCGGATCATGCGCGAGGGCCGGGTGGCCTCCGCCGACCAGCCCTGGCAGCACGCCCCCGGCTACCCGGCGCACGCCGAGCCGGCCGGAGCGCCCGCGACGCCCGCGACGCCCGCGACGCCCGCGGTGCCCGCGACGCCCGCGACGTCGGCGGTGCCCGGGCCCGGGAAGCCGCGCGGGCGCTGGGCCCGGTTCTGGGCGCGGCTGCTGGGCTGACCGCCGGACCGGGAGCGGACCCGGGGCCGCCCGCCGCGAGCAGTGCGGCGGGCGGCCCCGCCGCACCACCGGGCCGGAACGCGGTCGAGGGGTGCGTTCGGGCCCGACTAAGCTTTCCGACCATGGCGGCCACTGCAGACCACAGCACCACCGGGGCGAACGCCCCGGCGTACTACGTTTCCACTCCGATCTACTACGTCAACGACCGTCCCCACCTGGGCCACGCGTACACCACCGTGGCGGGCGACGTCCTCACCCGCTGGCACCGCCAGCGCGGCGAGAAGGTGTGGTACCTGACCGGCACCGACGAGCACGGCCAGAAGATCATGCGGACCGCCGAGGCCAACGGCGTCAGCCCGCAGGAGTGGTGCGACAAGCTGGTCGAGGAGGCCTGGAAGCCGCTCTGGCAGCACCTGGAGATCGCCAACGACGACTTCATCCGCACCACCGAGGAGCGGCACACCGCCCGGGTGCAGGAGTTCGTCCAGGACCTGTACGACAAGGGCGAGATCTACAAGGGCGGCTACTCCGGCCCGTACTGCGTCGGCTGCGAGGAGTTCAAGCTCCCCTCCGAGCTGCTGGACGGCGCCACCGAGGACGAGAAGCTCTGCTCCGTCCACAAGAAGCCGGTCGAGTGGCTGGAGGAGGAGAACTACTTCTTCCGGCTCTCCGCCTACGCCGAGCGGCTGCTGGAGTTCTACGCGGCCAACCCCGACTTCATCCAGCCGGCCTCGGCCCGCAACGAGGTGCTGCGCTTCGTCGAGCAGGACCTCAAGGACCTCTCGATCTCCCGCTCCACCTTCAACTGGGGCGTCCCGCTGCCCTGGGACGAGAAGCACGTCCTCTACGTCTGGGTGGACGCGCTGCAGAACTACATCACCGCGGCCGGCTACGGCAGCGACCCGGAGCGCTTCGCCGAGCTGTGGCCGGCCTCCGTGCACCTGGTCGGCAAGGACATCCTGCGCTTCCACGCGGTGATCTGGCCGGCCATGCTGATGGCCGCGGGCCTGCCGCTGCCCAAGCGGGTCGTCGCCAACGGCTGGCTGATGGTCGGCGGCGAGAAGATGTCCAAGTCGAACCTGACCGGCATCGCGCCCACCGACCTCACCTCGCACTTCGGCGTGGACGCCTACCGCTACTACTTCCTGCGGGCGATCCCGTTCGGCACGGACGGCTCGTTCTCCTGGGAGGACTTCACCGCCCGCTACACCTCCGAGCTCGCCAACGACTTCGGCAACCTGGCCTCCCGGGTCGCCGCGATGGTCGGCAAGTACTTCGGCGGCGCGCTGCCCGCCTCGGCCGCGCACGGCGAGGCCGAGCAGGCCGTCACGGACGGGCTGCGCACGGCCGTCGAGGTCGCCGACCGGAAGATCGGCGAGGAACTGGACTTCGCCGGCGGCCTCGCGGCGGTCTTCGAGTTCGTCAAGCAGGTCAACGGCTACCTCACCGAGCAGGAGCCGTGGAAGGTCGCCAAGGACGAGTCGGCCGAGGGGCAGGCCCGCCTGGCCACCATCCTCTACACCGCCGCCGAGTCGCTGCGCGGCACCGCGGTGCTGCTCAACCCGGTGATGCCGTCCACCGCCGAGAAGCTGTGGGCCTCGCTGGGCGCCGCCGAGGGCCTCGGCGCGCTCGCCGCCCAGCCCGTCGCCACCGCCGGTGACTGGGGCCGGCTGCCCGCCGGTGCCACCGTCACCAAGGGCGAGATCCTGTTCCCGCGCCTCGAAGAGAAGCCGGCCTCCTGATGCCCGCCAAGGACGACGACCGGTCGACCCCGCCGCCGCTGCCGGAACCCCTGGCTGTGGCGGTGGCCGACTCGCACACCCACCTCGACATGCAGGCCGGCACCCCGGCCGAGGGGCTCGCCCGGGCCGCCTCGGTCGGGGTCACCACGGTGGTCCAGGTGGGCTGCGACGTGCCCGGCTCGCGCTGGGCCGCCGAACTGGCGGCCTCGTACGAGCAGGTGCACGCGGCCGTCGCCCTGCACCCCAACGAGGCGCCGCGGATCTTCCTCGGCGACCCGGACGGCTGGTCCGGGCAGCAGCGGCCCGCCGGCGGACAGGCGGCGCTGGACGAGGCGCTCGCCGAGATAGACGCGCTGGCCGCCCTGCCCCAGGTGCTCGCCGTCGGCGAGACCGGCCTGGACTACTTCCGGACCGGGCCGGAGGGCGTGGAGATCCAGAAGGAGTCGTTCCGCCGCCACATCGAGATGGCCAAGCGGCACGGCAAGGCCCTGGTCATCCACGACCGCGACGCCCACGAGGACGTCATCGCCGTCCTGCTGGCGGAGGGCGCCCCGGAGCGGACGGTCTTCCACTGCTACTCGGGCGACGCCGAGATGGCCAAGGTCTGCGCCGAGCACGGCTGGTACCTGTCCTTCGCCGGGCCGGTCACCTTCAAGGCCAACCAGCCGCTGCGCGACGCCCTGCTGGCCACCCCGCTCGACCGGATCCTGGTCGAGACCGACGCCCCCTTCCTCACCCCGCACCCCTACCGGGGACGGCCGAACGCGCCGTACCTGATCCCGGTCACGGTCCGCTCGATGGCCGCCACCCTGGGCCTGCACGAGGACGAGCTGTCGGCGGCCGTCGCGGAGAACACCGCCCGGGCCTTCGGGTACTGAGGCGCCTGCGCGGCATCGGTGCGTCCGGGCGCCGGCCCGTACGCCCGTATCCTTGGCGCGTGAGCACCACCGACCCCACCCCTGACAGCCACCTCCTGGGCGCCGCCGACATCCGGGAGCTGGCGGCCGCGTTCGGCGTGAAGCCGACCAAGCAGCGCGGGCAGAACTTCGTCATCGACGGCAACACCGTGCGGCGGATCGTCCGGGCCGCCGAGGTGACGGAGCAGGACGCGGTGGTGGAGGTCGGGCCCGGGCTCGGCTCGCTGACGCTGGCGCTGCTGGAGGTGGCGCGGCACGTCACGGCGGTCGAGATCGACCCGGTGCTCGCCCAGCACCTGCCGGACACCGTCGCGGCCCGGATGCCCGGCAAGGCGGACGCCTTCGACCTGGTGTTCAGCGACGCCATGGAGGTCACCGAGCTGCCCGGCCCGGCGCCCACCGCGCTGGTCGCCAACCTGCCGTACAACGTGGCCGTGCCCGTCCTGCTGCACATGCTGGCGACCTTCCCCAGCATCGAGCGGACCCTGGTGATGGTGCAGAGCGAGGTCGCCGACCGGCTCGCCGCCAAGCCCGGCAACAAGGTGTACGGCGTCCCGTCGGTCAAGGCCAACTGGTACGCCGAGGTGAAGCGGGCCGGCGCGATCGGGCGCAACGTCTTCTGGCCCGCCCCCAACGTGGACTCCGGACTGGTCTCGCTGGTCCGCCGCGAGCCGCCGAGGACGACCGCCAGCCGCACGGAGGTGTTCGCGGTGGTCGACGCCGCGTTCGCCCAGCGCCGCAAGACCCTGCGCGCCGCGCTGGCCGGCTGGGCCGGCTCCGCCGCCAGGGCCGAGCAGGCGCTCGCGGCCGCCGGCATCGACCACAAGCTGCGCGGCGAGATGCTGACGGTGGAACAGTTCGCCGCGATCGCCGAGCACAAGCCTGCTGAGGACAGCGAGTGATCACCGTACGGGTACCGGCCAAGGTCAACGTCCAGCTCGGGGTCGGCGGACTGCGCGCCGACGGGTTCCACGACCTGGCCAACGTCTTCTTCGCCGTCGCGCTGGGTGACGAGGTCACGGCGACCCCGGGCGAGGGCGTCACGCTCACCTGCTCCGGGCCCGACGCCGACGCCGTCCCGCTCGACGACAGCAACCTCGCCGCCCGCGCCGCCCGGCTGCTCGCCGCCCACCACGGGATCGCCGACCCGGGCGTCCACCTGCACATCGCCAAGGCCATCCCGGTGGCCGGCGGCATGGCCGGCGGCAGCGCCGACTGCGCCGCCGCGCTGGTCGCCTGCGACGCGCTGTGGAAGCTCGACACGCCCTTCGAGACGCTGTTGGAACTCGCCGCCGAACTGGGCTCCGACGTGCCGTTCGCCCTGCTCGGCGGCGTCGCGCTGGGCCGCGGCCGGGGCGAGATCCTGGAGCCGCTCGCCGTCTCCGGCACCTTCCACTGGGTCTTCGCGGTCGCCGACGGCGGCCTGTCCACCCCCGCCGTCTTCCGCGAGTGCGACCGGCTGCGCGAGGAGGCCGGTACCGGCTCCAGCGACACCGACGTCCGCACCCCCGACGCCGACCCGGCCCTGCTCGCCGCCCTCGCCGAGGGCGACGCCGTCGCCCTGGCCGCCGCGCTCGCCAACGACCTCCAGTCCGCGGCGCTCTCGCTGCGCCCCTCGCTGGCCGACACCCTGCGAGCCGGCACCGAGGCCGGTGCGCTCGGCGCCCTGGTCTCCGGCTCCGGGCCGACCTGCGCCTTCCTGGCCAAGGACGCCGAGGCGGCCACCGCCGTCGCCGCCGCCCTGCTGGCCTCCGGCACCTGCCGGGCCGCGCACGCCACGTACGGGCCGGTGCCCGGGGCCGCGGTGGTTTCCTGACGCGTCCGGGGCTCTCGGCCGGGCCCATTAGGCTGGGGTGATCGGGGAGCCCCCGAGAGGAGGCGCCCACCGCCGAGGGCGGGCCGCCCCGCGACCGCCGAACCCAGGAGCGCAGCACACGTGGCCGTCAACCTCGCCACCATCGAGTCCGTCACGAAGGTCTACGGCACCCGCACCCTGCTGGACGCGGTGAGCCTGGGCGTGAGCGAGGGCGACCGGATCGGCGTCGTCGGCCGCAACGGCGACGGCAAGACCACCCTGATCCGGATGCTCGCCAAGCTGGAGGAGCCCGACGGCGGCCGGATCACCTGGAGCGGGGGCCTCGAACCGGCCGTCCTCACCCAGCACGACTCGCTCGACCCCGAGGCCACCATCCGGCACGAGGTCATCGCCGACCGCGCCGACCACGAGTGGCTCGGCGACGCCCGGATCCGCGACATCATCGAAGGCCTCTTCGGCGGCCTCGACCTGCCCGGCTTCGCCGACGGCCTGGACACCGTCATCGGCCCGCTCTCCGGCGGCGAGCGCCGCCGCATCGCCCTCGCCAAGCTGCTGCTCGGCTCCCCGGAGCTGATCATCCTCGACGAGCCCACCAACCACCTCGACGTCGAGGGCATCAACTGGCTCGCCCAGCACCTGCAGAAGCGCCGCTCCGCACTGGTCTGCGTCACCCACGACCGCTGGTTCCTCGACCAGGTCTGCACCCGGATGTGGGACGTCCAGCACGGCGAGGTGCACGAGTACGAGGGCGGCTACTCCGACTACGTCTTCGCCCGCGCCGAGCGCTCCCGGATCGAGGCCGTCGAGGAGCAGAAGCGCCAGAACCTGGCCCGCAAGGAGCTCGCCTGGCTGCGCCGCGGCGCCCCCGCCCGCACCTCCAAGCCGCGTTACCGGATCGAGGCGGCCAACGCCCTGATCGCGGACGTGCCGGAGCCCCGGGACAAGAGCGAGCTGATGAAGTTCGCCAACGCCCGGCTCGGGAAGACCGTCTTCGACCTGGAGAACGTCACCGTCAAGGCCGGCCCCAAGCTGCTGCTGGAGAACCTCACCTGGCAGCTCGGCCCCGGCGACCGGATCGGCCTGCTCGGCGTCAACGGCGCCGGCAAGACCTCGCTGCTGCGCGCCATGCGGGACGCGTACGCCTCCGAGGGCGACGTGCAGCCGGCCTCCGGCGTGATCAAGGTCGGCAAGACCGTACGGCTGGCCTACCTGTCGCAGGAGATCGCCGAACTGGACCCGGAGACCCGGGTGCTGCAGGCCGTCGAGCAGGTGCGCTCGCGGGTCGACCTCGGCAAGGGCCGGGAGATGAGCGCCGGGCAGCTGTGCGAGCAGTTCGGCTTCGGCAAGGACAAGCAGTGGACGCCGCTCGGCGACCTGTCCGGCGGCGAGCGGCGGCGGCTCCAGCTGCTGCGGCTGCTGATGGACGAGCCCAACGTGCTGTTCCTCGACGAGCCGACCAACGACCTGGACATCGAGACCCTCAACCAGCTGGAGGACCTGCTCGACGGCTGGCCCGGCTCGATGGTCGTCATCAGCCACGACCGGTTCTTCATCGAGCGGACCACGGACGTCGTCCACGCGCTGCTCGGCGACCGGAAGATGCGGATGCTGCCGGGCGGCGTGGACGAGTACCTGGAGCGGCGGGCGCGGATGGCCGCCGCCGCTGCGACTCCTGCGGCTGCCGCGCCGGCCGCCTCGGCGGCCCCCGCCGGCGAGACCCTGTCCGGCGGGGACCTGCGCGCCGCGAAGAAGGAGATGCAGAAGCTGGAGCGGCAGATCGCCAAGCTGGACGAGAAGGAGTCCAAGCTGCACGCCCAACTCGCCGAGCACGCCGCCGACTTCTCCAAGGTCGCCGAACTGGACGGGCAGCTGCGCGCCGTCCGGGAGGAGAAGGAGGAGCTGGAGATGAGCTGGCTGGAGCTGGCCGAGCAGGTCTGAACCGCCGCCCTCCGCGTCCGGACTACCGCCTCCTGAGCAGCAGTTCGAGTTCGTCCGCCGCACGGCCCAGCGCACTGAGCGCCGGGTCGTGCGGCGCACTCGGCCGGGCCGCGGGCCTGGTCGGCGGCCGGTGCTCCCGGGCCGCCGCGGTCAGTTCGTCCAGCGCCCGGCGGACCCGCTCCGTCTCGGCCGGATCCGGCACCCGGCCGCCGTACCGGACCTGCGCGGCGAACGCCGCCACCGCGCCGCCGAGCCGCTCCAGCGCGGCCGTGGCCGGCAGCCACTGCTCGGCCAGCCGACCGGTCGGCGGGGGTTCGGCCAAGCCCTGCCGCACCTCCTGCCGGGCGTCCGCCAACGACCGGTAGGCCGTACGCCGCAGCCACACCTCGCCCGTCCTCCGGTGGTCGGTCACCGCGTCCAGGTAGGCGCGCAGCGCGGTCGTCGCGGTGACCAGCCGGGGCTCGATCCGGTGGCGGGGACGCTCCGGCCACAGCAGGTAGCCGAAGAGCAGCACCACCGCGCTCGCCAGCACGCTGTCCAGCACCCGGGGCCAGAACTCGGCCGCGCTGCTCTGCCCGCCGAGCTGCAGCAGCACCAGCGCCATCGGCGTCATCACCACGGTGTTCAGCCCGTAGTGCGCCGCCGTGGCGTACGGCAGCAGCGCGACGCACAGCGCCGCCATCGCCGTCAGCGCCCACTCCTCGGTGGTCAGCGACAGCAGCGCCGCCGTCACCACCACGCCGAGCACCGTGCCGACCGCGCGGCTCACCGCGCGCAGGAACACCGAACCGAGATCCGGCTTCAGCACGAAGGCGATCGTCATCGGCACCCAGTAGCTCTTGCTCAGCGGGAAGTTGGCCGTCACCACCGAACCCGCCGCGATGCACAGCGCCACCCGCAGGCCGTACCGGACCGACGGTCCCGACAGCAGCCCGGCCCGCAGCCGCCACGGATCCGGCGGGGGCGCCGCAGCGGTGCCGATCCGCGCCGGGCGGCCCGCCACGGCCTCGGCGGCGGCCCGCAACGCCTCGTCCAGCGCCTGCCGGGCCGGGGTGTCCGGCCGCCAGTCCGGCACCCCCACCTCGCCGCCGCCCCGCCGCACCGCCTCCGCCAGCCGCCCCGGCACCGCGGCCACCTCCGGCGGCACCGGCCGCCAGGCCCACAGCAGGCCCGTCGCCGCCTCCGTCGCGGCCAGGGCCGCCTCGTACATCGGGCGCAGGCCGGCGCGCTCCGCCCGGCCGTGGTTCGGCAGCAGGTCCTGCAACCGGTTCAGCCGGGCCGTCAACACCCGGCGGGACTCCGCACCCCGCGCGGTGCCCAGATCGGCGAGGGTGCGGCCGAGCGCCTCGTACACGGCGGCCAACGCCCGGTTGCGCGGATCGGCGGCGGGCCGGCGGTGAGCGGTGGCCGGCAGGCCCAACAGCACGACCAGAGCGGCACCCACCAGCATCATCGGCGCCGCCGCCCACCACGGCGACGGCAACGGCATCCCACTGCCCAACGCGGCCGACACCAACAGCAGCATCCCCGCCGCCGACCCGCGCGGGCCGGTCGCACTCGACGCACCCGACACGAACGCCGTCAGCGTCAGCCCCGCACCGAGCCCGGCCGCACCCACGTGCGCGTGCTGCAACGCCGTACCGACCAGCATCCCCAACGCCGAAGCCGCCACCGCCGACCCGATCCGGCCCGCCCGCAACAGCGTCGGCTCGTCCCGGTCGTTCATCGTCGCGTGCATCGCCCCCAGCCCGGCGAACACCCCCAGATCCAGCCGGTGCGACAGCAGCCCGAGGCTCAGCGGCACCGCCAACCCGACCGCCGCCCGCACCATCAACACCACCGGCACCGGCGGCCGCTCCGGCCGCACGGCACGGGCCCACCAGGGAGTCGGGATCTGCTCGTGCGCAGGCATGCCGTCACGTCCGTTCCGCGGCCTCGGGTCGCTGCTGTGCGACGTTGCGCGGCAGATGGGGCGTACCGGGCCATTCTATCCAGCAGCCGGAGGCGGGTTGTACGTGTCAAGTTCGTACCGATCGAGCCCGGGCAGGGCAAGGTCCCTGCCGTTCCGACAGGGGCAGTGGCTACGATGGCTGAGGCGGAGGACCGCCCTCAGGGCGGGCGGTCGAGCCGACCAAGACGGTAAGACCAGAAGAAGTTGACGGTGTGTTGCGGCCGGAAGGGGCCCGGGAGTCGCCCGGGCGTCCGGCCGTACGGGGGAGGAGTGGATTGCTATGGCAGACGATGGTGACCCGCGCTCGGGAAAGACGCCGACGGGCACGGACCCAGGGGTGTCAGTCGGCTCGACCCCCTATGTGCTGAACGGTGGGTGGGGTGGTTTCGGGCCGCTGGTGAGCATGGGCCAGACGTATGGCGACGCCAACGCCCTGGTGACTGCCTTCGGCAAGCAAAACGTCCAGATCGAGATTCAGACGCTCACTGCGTTCGCCAACAAGGTCGAGGCTTTGCTCGCCGCCATGGAGGGCTCGGAGGCCGCCCCGTACAAGCTCGAAGCGCAGAAGCTGACTCAGGCGAACTTCGTCAGCGGGCAGAACCCCGGGGCGTTCTCGGAGGCAGTGGCCCTGCACTCCGCCTACAGCAAGGTCCATGCGCAGCTCGTCAGGCTCCACAAGGAGTTCAAGGCGCAGATCCAGGCGATGCAGAAAGCCGTTGTCGAGTCGGCGGGTTCCTACGGGACCAGTGACGAGAACGCGGCGGCCGCCCAGAACGCGGTGGCGGCGAGCGCGGGCGCCACGGGGCCGAGCGGATCGGCGCCGCAGGCCAAGACGAAGCTCTGACGGCAGCGCGGAAAGGCTCACGGGGAGACGGGGAACAGGTCATGGCAGACGAATACAACGACATGCAGCACGCTCAGCTCCAGGCGCTGGTCGACGGCACCCAACCTGACGTGCTGCTGAAGCGAGCCGGCAAGCTCCAGGACGCCGGTCGGGTTCTGACGGAACTCAGCACGGCTCTCCAGGCCCACCTCGGCCAGGTCAGCTGGGAAGGGCAGGCCGCTGAGAACTTCAAGACCTGGGTCGGGAACCTCTACAAGTCTGCGGCGATCATCGGGGAACACTCCACGACCGCCGGCGGTGCGATGACCCAGGCTGGTGAAGCGCTCAGTACGGCCAAGGTCGCGATGCCCCCGCTTCCCCAGACGGCGATGGACAAGGTCGCCGCTTACGAGAGGCAGACGGTGCCCCCGGACGCGGAGGCGAAGGTCTCAGCGGTCGGGGGCAGCGTCGACAGCTACATGAAAACGAAGCTCGGAGACGCTTGGATCACCAAGACCGAGTACGAGGGCTACAAGGCGACGATCCAGAAGGAGCAGCAGGAGGCCGCGAAGCAGGTAGGGAACCTGGCCCAGGCGTACAGCGCGGCGACGACGACGCTGAACGGGATTCCCACTGACGTGACGCTGCCGGGGACGCCGGGAGAAGGTACCGGCCGGGACGAGTCCTCCTCGGCATCCGACGGCAGTGCGGGCGGCGCCGGCGGGTACGGTAACCGCCGTAGCCCACGTGTGAGCGGTGGCAGCACCGGAGGGAGCTACCCGTCGTCGGGGGGTAGCTACGGCGGTGCCACCATGAAGCCCCGTGACCCCGGGGCGAACTGGCAGGAGTCGATCTACCCCGGCCACACCGGGCCGGTTCCCCCGCGCGGTGACGGCCAACTGCCGCCCCCGCCGCAGGATCCGGGCACCCCGACCCCGCCGTCCCACCCGTCGGACCCGGTCACCCGTCCGGGCACCGGCCTCGACAGCCTCCCGACCCTGCCGGACCAGACCACCCCGGTCGGCCCCGGGAGCAGCCCGGTCCTGCCGAGCGGTCCGGGCGGAACTCCCGCCTACCCTGGCGGTCCTGATGGCCGGGGAGGCCTGCCCGGCCTGCCTGGCAGCGGCCCGGTCTCTGGCTTCCCGGGCGGGACCGGCGGCGGTTCCGTCCCGACCAGGGGCATCGGCAGCATTCCCGGTAAGGGTGGCGGCTCGGTTCCCCTCCGCACCGGCCCGTTCAGCGGTGGCTCGGTTCCCGGCAAGGCCGCTACCCCCGGTCTCCCGAACGGAGCGGTCTTCGGCCGTGAGGGCGCGATTGGTGGGGGTCGGGTCGGAGGAACGACTCCGGGCGGCGGCATGGGTGGCATGCACCCGGGTATGGGCGGCGGCCACGGTGTCGGCGGCGGTGTCGATGGCTCGCGCGGTCGGGGCCTGACCTCCACTCGGGGTGGAACGGTCGGCGGTCGCAAGGGCCCTGCGGCCGGGGGGGAGTTCACCCCGGGCGGTACGGGCCTGCGCAACCGTGCGGCTGCGGCGGGAGCCGCCGAGGGCGGTGCCCGGTCCGGACAGAACGGCATGATGGCCCCGGGCGCGGGCGGTCACGGCAACCGGAAGGAACGCGACCGTCGCAACCGTGCGGACTACCTCCACGAGGACGAGGAGACCTGGACCAGCGGTACGCCGGACAGCAATCCGGACGTGATTGAGTAGGACGGCAGCGACTGCCCGGTCACTGGGCCCGCCCAGTGACCGGGCAGAGCTGTTCGGGGCTGTGTTCCCCGGGATGCTGAGAATACGACGAGGAGTTGTGATGGGGCGGACGAGCGCGGGGATGCCCTGGCGGGCGGCTGCCGCACTAATCCTGGCGGCGGGGGTCACGGTTGGACCAGTCGCTGCACCGGCCGTCGCAGACGATACGGTGCGCGCGCGGCAGTGGCATCTGGATGCCATGAAGGCTCCCGACATGTGGAAGATTTCCACTGGGCAGGGGATCACTGTTGCGGTGATCGACGGAGGCTTCAAGCTGGACCATCCTGACCTCGTTGGGCAGTTCCTGCCCGGCAAGGACTTCAGTGGAAGTCCTGGCGGCGTCGGGTCGTTCGGCGATGGACACGGTACGGGGATGTCCAGTTTGATCGCCGGCACTGGCAGGGGTGTCGGAGGGACGGGTGCCATGGGATTGGCACCCGGTGCCAAGATCTTGCCCCTGAAGATCAATAATGGAACTGTCGGCGTCAGTGTCTCGGAAGATTTTTTGGATCAGATCGGGCAGGCAGTGGACTACGCCGTCAGCCAAGGCGCGAAGATCATCAACATCTCGCAAGGTATTGCGGCGGTCACCACTGTGCCGGGTGACGTAGCGAAGCTGGACGGGATTCTCGCTTCTGCGCGATCCAAGGGCGTTCTGGTGGTCTCCAGCGTGGGGAATTCTGCGCAGAAGGGCAATCTTGTCGAGTACCCGGGTGCGTTGCCGAATGTTGTCGGGGTCGGGGCTGTCGACCGGACCGGGACTGTGACGGCGGAGTCCGAGACGGGGCCGCAGGTTGCGCTTGTAGCTCCCGGTGAGGACATGTTGGGGGCCTGCACTTCCGATACTGGGTATTGCAAGAGCCATGGCACGTCGGATGCGACTGCTCTGGTCTCCGCCTCGGCGGCGTTGGTGTGGTCGGTGCACAAGGACTGGTCGGCGAACCAGGTCCTGCGGGTGCTCATCAACACCGCGGGCAGGGCCAACGGCGGGACCAGCCGTACGGACAGCGCAGGGTGGGGCGCGGTTCGACCTCGGATCGCGTTGACGGATCCGGGTGATCCCGGTCCTGCGGATGTGTCGCCGCTTCCGGCTGATGCGGCTACGCCTTCTGCGGCCCCCTCGCCTTCGGCGAGTGCGTCCGTGCCCGCGTCGACGGCGCCGAGCTCGGCTGGAGTGGCATCTGGCGCACCTACTGTGCAGCCGAAGGCTGAGGGGTCGTCCGGGTCGGGCAGTGCGCTGCCGGTCGTGGCTGGCGTGGTGGCCGGGCTGTTGGTGGTGGCTGGGGTTGTGTTCGCGGTATTGAGGCGGCGGAATGCGACCGTGCCGCCCGTGGCTCCGCAGCAGCCGATGGGCGCAGTGACTCTGCCGCCTCCGCCGTCGCACCAGCCGTCGGTGCCGCCGGAGGACAACCCGTACGCGAGGTAGTTGGCCGCCAGAGCTGGACGAGCGGGTACGCGGCGCGGCAACGGCTGCCCGGCCACTGGGTGCACCCAGGGGCCGGGCAGCCGTATTCGGGGCAGCTTTTCCGGGCTGACGGAGAGATTGGCGAGGAGTTGTGATGGGGCGGACGAGCGCACGCGTGCGTTGGCGGGCTGCTGCGGCGCTTCTGGCGGCGGGCGTCGTGGTTGGCCCTGTCGCAGCACCAGCGGTTGCCGAGGACACCATTCGGCAGCAGCAGTGGCAGCTGGATGCCATGCATGCGTCGGAGATGTGGAAGATCTCCAATGGGCAGGGTGTCACTGTCGCGGTGATCGACGGCGGATTCAATCTGGAACACCCGGACTTGGTGGGGCAGTTCCTTCCGGGCAAGGACTTCAGCGGAAGCCCCGGTGGAGTGGGCTCCTATGGCGATGGCCATGGTACGCAGATGGCCAGCCTCATCGCAGGGACCGGAAAGGGCATGGGGGGAACGGGAGCCCAAGGTCTGGCTCCCGGCGTGAAGATTCTTCCATTGAAGATCAATAACGGCTCCGTCGGAGCGCTGGTTTCCTCTGACTTCCTTGGCCAGATCGGCGAGGCCATCACCTATGCGGTCGATCAGGGGGCCAAGGTCATCAATATCTCGCAGGGAATGAACGCGGTAATTCCCCTGCCGGAAGAGGTGGCGAAGCTGAACAATGTCATCGCAGCTGCAAGGGCGAAGGGTGTCCTCGTGTTTGCGAGCGTTGGAAACGAAGCGCAGAAGGGCAATCCGGTCGAGTATCCGGCCGCAATGCCGGGCGTGGTTGGTGTTGGGGCGTCCGATCGGAGTGGAGCAGTAACGGCGGAGTCCGAGCGTGGGCCGCAGGTGGTTCTTGTCGCCCCGGGCATGGATACGGTTGGCGCTTGCACCTCGCCCACCGGCTACTGCAAGGGCCACGGCACCTCGGACTCCTCTGCTCTGGTGTCCGCTTCGGCGGCGCTCGTCTGGTCGGTTCACCCGGAGTGGACGGGAAATCAGATCCTGCGGGTGCTCATCAACACGGCTGGAAAGCCGACCGATGGATCGAATCGCACCGATGCCACCGGTTACGGTGCAGCCCGGCCTCGAATTGCCTTGACGAACCCCGGCGATCCTGGCCCAGCAGATGTGTCGCCAATCCCGATCGCCCAGGCTGCACCGTCTACCACCCCGTCGCCTGCAGCAAGTTCGCCTGCCGAATCATCGATGCCGACTTCCTCCGCGAGCCCGAGCGATGTGGCGGTGGGCGCGCCGTCTGGGCAGCCGAAGGCTGAGGCGTCGTCCGGGTCGGGCAGTGCGCTGCCGATCGTGGGTGGCGTGGTGGCCGGGCTGTTGGTGGTGGCGGGGGTGGTGTTCGCCGTGGTGCGGCGGCGGAAGTCGGCTGTGCCGCCGGGGGGGGTGGCCGTGCCGCCTCCGCCGTCGGTGCAGCCCGAGGACAACCCGTACGCGCGGTAGCCGGTCGTCGGATCTGACGCCGCGGGCCTGCGGTACTTCGCGCGGCATCGTCTGTCCGGCCACTGGGTTCGCCCAGTGGCCGGACAGACCTATTCCGGCACGCGTCCCTGGTCGCAGGGGGAAACGACGAGGAGTTGTGATGGGGTGGACGAACGTGCGAATGCGTTGGCGGGCTGCAATCGCGGCGGTTCTGGCGGCGGGAGTCGTAGTCGGCCCGATTGCAGGATCAGCGGCTGCGGACGGATCGATTCGAGAGAAGCAGTGGCACCTGGACGCCATGCATGCGTCGGAGGTGTGGAAAATCTCCAAGGGGCAAGGGATCACTGTTGCGGTGATCGATGGTGGCTTCAAGTTGGACCATCCAGACCTGGTGGGGCAGTTCCTGCCGGGCAAAGATTTCAGCGGTGGCTCCGGTGGCGTAGGGTCCTACGGTGACGGGCACGGTACGGAAATGTCGAGCCTGATAGCCGGGACTGGCGAAAGTGTCGGAGGGACGGGAGCTTACGGCCTGGCGCCTGGCGCCAAGCTTCTTCCACTCAAGATCAATAATGGTTCAGTCTCTGGGGTCTCCCCAAGCGACTTCCTTGACCAGATTGGCCAGGCGGTGAATTACGCGGTCGATCACGGTGCAAAGGTCATCAATATCTCGCAAGGCATGGATGCGGTCAGGTTCACTTCGGATGATGTGGTAAAGCTGACTGGCATCCTCGCGCAGGCGAGGGCCAAGGGGGGCGCTGGTCGTGGCAAGCGTAGGAAATCAGGCGCAGTCAGGAAACCCTGTCTCCTATCCGGGAGGCCTGCCAAACGTCGTTGGTGTCGGAGCTCTCGATCACGATGCTGTAGTGACCGCGGAATCCGAGCAGGGGCCGCAGGTGGTTCTCACCGCGCCGGGCATGGATATTGTCGCAGCCTGTGCTGCTGATACCGGATATTGCAAGAGCCACGGCACATCCGATGCGGCGGCTCTGGTTTCTGCGTCGGCTGCGTTGGTGTGGTCGGTTCACAAGGAGTGGACTGCGAATCAGCTCTTGCGGGTTCTTATCAACACTGCGGGAAAGCCGCATGACGGGTCTGTTCGTAACGATCTCGGCGGCTACGGCTCCGTGCGCCCCCGGGTTGCGTTGACGGATCCGGGGGATCCTGGCCCGGCGGATGTGTCTCCGGTTCCGACGGCAACTCCGGTGGCGACGGCGAGTCCGTCTGCGTCGGCGAGTTCGTCCGCTCCCACTTCGTCGACATCGGGCTTTCTTGGAAGCCCAAGCGATGTGGCGGTGGGTGCGCCGCCTGCCCAGTCGAAGGCTGAGTCGTCGTCGGGGTCGAGCAGCGCACTACTGATCGTGGGTGGCGTGGTGGCCGGGCTGTTGGTGGTGGCCGGGGTGGTGTTCGCCGTGGTGAGGCGGCGGAAGGCGGCTGTGCCGCTGGTGCCTCCGCAGCAGCCGGTGGGCGCGGCGACTCTGCCGCCTCCGCCGTCGCACCAGCCGTCGGTGCCGCCGGAGGACAACCCGTGCGCGCGGTAGCCGGCCGTCGGATCTGATGCCGCGGGCCTGCGGTACTTCGCGCGGCATCGTCTGCCTGGCCACTGGGCTCACCCAGTGACCGAGCAGACCTGTTCGGGGCACGCTTCGCTGTTGGCGGAGGGATTGGCGAGGAGTTGTGATGGGGCGGACGAACGTGCGACGGTGTTGGCGGGCTGCTGTCTCGGCGCTTCTGACGGCAGGAATCATCGGTGGCCCGGTCGCGGCACCGGCATTCGCAGGCGAATCGATCCGTGAGGATCAGTGGCATTTGGATGCGATGCGCGCCCCGGAGATGTGGAAGATCTCAACGGGAGCGAACATCACCGTCGCGGTGATCGACAGCGGGTTCAAATTGGATCACCCGGACCTGGTGGGGCAGTTCCTTCCGGGCAAGGACTTCAGCGGAAGTCCCGGGGGAGTCGGGTCCTATGTGAAGGGGCACGGCACGCAGATGGCGAGCCTCATTGCCGGGACCGGCAAAGCCAATGGCGGAAAAGGCGCCTACGGCCTAGCCCCTGGTGCCAAGATCCTTCCGCTGAAGATTGCCAACGGCGACGAGGGGTCGGTGCTTGAGTCCGAATTTATCGGGCAGATTGGGCAGGCCATCACGTATGCGGTCGAGCAGGGCGCCAAGGTCATCAGCATCTCGCAGGGGACGAATGCGATCCTGGTCAATTCCGAAGATGTCGAAAAGCTGAACAAGATTTTGGCCTGGGCGAGGGCCAAGGGATCCCTTGTGGTCGCCAGTGTTGGGAATGAGGCCCAATCGGGGAATCCGGTCGAGTACCCGGGGGCTCTTCCCAACGTGGTTGGGGTCGGCGCCTCCGATCGGAACGGGGCGGTTACCGCCGAGTCGGAGCGCGGGCCACAGGTCACGCTCGTCGCGCCCGGTATGGACACGATCGCGTCCTGTACCGGCTCGACCGGTTATTGCAAGGGACATGGCACGTCGGACGCGACGGCCTTGGTTTCAGCCTCGGCCGCACTGGTGTGGTCGGTGCACCCGGAGTGGACGGGCAATCAGATCCTGCGGGTGCTCATCAACACAGCTGGAAAGCCGACCGATGGATCGAATCGCACCGATGCCACCGGTTACGGTGCAGTCCGGCCTCGAATTGCGCTGACGAACCCCGGCGATCCTGGTCCGGCGGATGTGTCGCCAATCCCGATCACCCAGGCTGCACCGTCTACCACCCCGTCGCCTGCAGCGAGTTCGCCTGCCGAATCGTCGATGCCGACTTCCGCCGCGAGCCCGAGCGATGTGGCGGTGGGTGCGCCGACGTCGCAGCCGAAGGTTGATGCGTCGTCCGGACCGAGCAGCAGCACCCTGCCGATCGTGGGCGGAGTGGTGGCCGGGTTGGTGCTGGTCGCCGGGGTGGCGTTCGCCGTGCTGCGACGGCGGAAGTCGGCTGTGCAGCCTGAGGCCGGTATTCCGCCGATCCCGCCGTCTTTGCCGTCGCACGAGCCTCCGGTGCCGCCGGAGGACAATCCGTACGTGAGGTAGGCGGTCGGTCGTACGACAACATCTGCCCGTCCATTGGGCTTACCCAGTGGCCGGGCAGACCTGTTCGGAGCACGCTTTCCCGGCCTGCGGGGAGGCTGACGAGGAGTTGTGATGGGGCGGACGTGGCGGGCTGCTGCTGTGGCGCTACTGGCTGCGGGAGTCGTAGTTGGCCCGGTTGCAGCACCGGCCATTGCTGAGGACACCATCCGTCAGCAGCAGTGGCACCTGGAAGCCATGCACGCCCCGGAGATGTGGAAGACGTCCAAGGGACAGGGCATCACCGTTGCGGTGATCGATGGCGGCTTCAAGCTTGATCATCCGGACTTGGAGGGTCAGTTCCTTCCAGGTAAGGACTTCAGTGGTGGCCCTGGAGGCGTGGGGTCCTTCGGCGATGGACACGGCACAGCCATGGCCAGCCTTATCGCTGGAACTGGAAAGGGCATGGGAGGAACAGGCGCCCAGGGCCTGGCCCCCGGCGTCAAGATTCTTCCGCTGAAGATTAACAACGGCTCTGTCGGCGCGCTGGTCTCCTCGGACTTCCTGGGGCAGATCGGACAGGCCATAAACTACGCAGTCGAGCAGGGCGCAAAGGTCATCAATATCTCCCAGGGCATGGAAGCGGGAACTACCGTGCCGGAGGACGTGGCTAAGCTGAACAGCATCATCGCTGCAGCTAGGGCGAAGGGTGTCCTGATAGTTTCTAGCGTTGGGAATGAAGCACAGAAGGGGAATCCAGTTGAATATCCGGGAGCCCTTCCTGGCGTCGTGGGCGTAGCGGCGCTCGATCACGACGCATCCGTTACGTCTGAGTCTGAACAGGGCCCGCAGGTTGCACTCGCCGCGCCCGGCCTGGACATGATTGCCGGCTGTACCTCCCCTACGGGCTATTGCAAGAGTCATGGCACGTCTGATGCTGCTGCATTGGTTTCTGCATCGGCAGCGCTGGTTTGGTCGGTGCACAAGGACTGGTCAGCGAACCAGGTCTTGAGGGTTCTCATCAATACGGCGGGCAAACCGCATGATGGGTCCGTTCGCAACAATCTCGGCGGCTACGGATCCGTGCGCCCCCGGGTCGCGTTGACGGATCCGGGGGATCCCGGTCCGGCGGATGTGTCGCCGATTCCGGTCGCGCCTGCGCCCACGGCGAGTCCATCTGCATCGGCGACTTCGCCAGCTCCTGCGTCGTCGTCGAGTCCGGGCGACAGCCCGTCCGAGGTGGCGGTGGGTGTGCCGACTGCGCTCCCGAAGGCTGATGCGTCGTCCGGGTCGAGCGGCGCACTGCCCGTCGTGGGTGGAGTGGTGGCTGGGCTGGCGGTTGTAAGCGGGGTGGTGTTCGCCGTGTTGAGGCGGAGGAAGGCTGTTGCCCAGCCTGCGGCTGCCGTGCAGCTGGTGGCTCCGCCGGCGTACCAGCCGCCGCCCGTGCCGCCGGAGGACAACCCGTACGCGAAGTAGTTCAGTTGTTGCAGGGGGATCGAGTGGGGAGCCACTGGGTGTGGGCCGGCGGCTTGTGGCTGCAGGGTCGCGAGTGTGTGCGTGGTGGGGAGCGCGGCCGGGCCGGCGGTCGCGGGTGGTTCGCTCCGCGCTGATCAGTGGCATCTGGACGCCATACATGCCCCACCCTGGCTTCGGCCCGAACGGGGAGGTGCCTCCCCAGGGAATCATAGGGGCCTGGCGGATCGATCATGCTGGCGATGTGGTGGAATTCGTACATAATCCAAACTACATGCCTTCACCGATGGCGCTCGGATTGACTCCGCCTGCTAACGAGCTGGAGAACAAGCTCCAGCTGACACCGGATATTACAGTGAGAAGCGATTTGCGGCGGAACTTCTGGCGGCGGATCTGTTTGTCTATACCGGCTCACCCTGGAAGGGGCCGGCCACCGTTCCCGGGGAAGGCGACAGGAGAGTAATTGACGGCTGCACATCACTCGAACACATTCCGCAAAACTGGCCGGGCGCCGTGCCGATGCCAGTGCGCCTGCTGACTGAGATTCCGGGCCTGATAGACTTGCGTATCAATCCTGGTAGTAGGGTGAGTGTGACCATCCCCATTGAAGACCTGCGGGAGAGCGTGGCTCCCACCGTAAACGACGGGAGTGGAAGTTGACCGCTGCTGGAAGAATGCCGACCGAGGAGCAGTACGGTGATGCACGGGCATTCGTCATCGGCTGTCAGCGGCGCAAGCGCTCCGAGCTTGTGTCGTGCGGGGCCGATGTTGTCGCGGTGTTCGATGCATGGTCTCAGCTCCTGGACAAGAACCTGGCGCGAACCAGAGTGGCTATGAACAATGGCGACACGGAGCGAGCCGCGGGCTCATGGGCCATTGTCCTGGACGGCATCTCGGTCTGGGTGACACGCTCTGACTTCCCGCCCTCCCTGTACGACGACGCGTACGCGTCGCGCTACGGGGGCTGAACTCGGCCTCCGGCCTCGAAGAATCGCGGAGCCCGGCCAGCGGGGCGCTGGCCGGGCTCGGGAATGTCTTCACTGAGAACGCATGCCCAGGTCGTTGGTGGACCGGCGCGCGACGCGGGGGTTGGGGCGCGGGGGTTGGGGGTGTGCGCTGGGGTCACTCGGGTGGGGGCTGGTGGGGGGACCGGGTGGTGGTGAGGGTGGGTGGTATGGATGCGGAGGGTGCTTGGCGGGTTGGGCAGTTGCGGCGGGCGGCGGCTGCGGCGTTGATCGGGACGGCGATCGAGTTCTACGACTTCTTCCTGTACGGGACGGCGGCCGCGTTGGTGTTCGGGCCGGTGTTCTTTCCCGGACTGGGCACGGTGGGGGCGCTGTTGGCGGCGTTCTCGGTGTACGCGGTGGCGTTCCTGGCCCGGCCGTTGGGGGCGGTGGTGTTCGGGCACTTCGGGGACCGGGTGGGCCGGAAGGCGATGCTGGTGGTGTCGTTGCTGCTGATGGGGTTGGCGACGGCGGCGGTGGGGTTGTTGCCGGGCTTCGCGGTGTGGGGGTGGTGGTCGCCGGTGCTGCTGGTGGTGCTGCGGGTGTGCCAGGGCGTCGGGTTGGGCGGGGAGTGGGGCGGGGCGGCGCTGCTGATCGCGGAGAACGCGCCGGCCGGGCGGCGCGGGCGGTACGGGGGGTTCCTGCAGTTGGGGCCGTCGGCCGGGTTCGTGCTGGCGAACGGCGGGTTCCTGGCGCTCCAACTGGCGCTGGACGAGGGGTCGTTCCGGGAGTGGGGCTGGCGGGTGCCGTTCCTGGCCTCGCTGGCGCTGGTGGCGGTGGGGCTGTTCGTGCGGTTGCGGCTGGCGGAGTCGCCGCTGTTCCGGGCGGACGTGCCGCGGGACCGTCCGCCGGTGGTGGAGGTGCTGCGCGAGCACTGGCGGCCGGTGCTGGCGGGCGGCGGGGCGATCACGGTCGGGTACGCGCTGTTCTACCTGACCACCACCTACGCGCTGGCGTACGCGACGTCCGGCCTCGGGGTGGCGAGCACGGTGGTGCTGGCGATGCTGCTGGCCGGGGCGGTGGGTGGCGCCGTGACGGTGTGGTGGAGCGCCTCGCTCAGTGACCGCTGGGGCCGGCGGCGGACGTTGCGGTGGGCGACGGCCCTGGCGGCCGGGTGGTCGCTGGTGCTGTTCCCGCTGCTGGAGACGGTGCGCCGGCCGCTGATGTTCCTGGCGCTGGCCGGGGCGATGGTGGTGCTGGGCGGTCTGCTGGGCCCGTTGGCGGCGTTCCTGCCGGAGCTGTTCCCGACCCGGGTGCGCTACACGGGGGCCGCGTTGACGTACAACCTGGGCGGGGTGGTCGGTGGGGCGACGACGCCGCTGGTGGCGACCAGGTTGACGGCGGCGTACGGGACGGCGCAGCCGGCCGGCTGGTACCTGGCGGTTCTGGGGGTGCTGGCCCTGGGCTGTCTGTGGGCGCTGCCGGACACCACCGGTGCGGAGCTGTCGGCGGTGGACGGCGGACGCCGCCGGGCGCCCGTTCTGGGGGCGGACCCGGCGGCGTAGCCGTACGTGGGGCGGGGCGGTCAGCCGGCCGGGGCGGTCAGCCGGCCAGGGCGGCGCGGCCGGCCAGCACGACCGCGGTGTGCCGGGCGACGCGCTCGCCCAGGTGCTCGGCGGTGGCGATGTCGGCCTTGTGGACGGCCTCGGCGCCGGCGTCGGACGGTGAGGAGGCGGCGGCGCCGCTGAAGAAGCCGAGGCGGTTGAGGTCGTTCTCGCTGGCGGTGGTGGCGTTCCAGCCCGGCTTGAGGCCGAGGTTGACCCAGTTCATGCCGTGCTGGGCGGCGAGGGTCTGGAAGAAGCCGAGGGTGCTGGCCTTGTCGCCGCTCTTGGAGGCGGAGTTGGTGAAGCCGGCGGCGACCTTGTCCTTCCAGGCGTCGGTGAACCAGCGCTTGCTGGTGGCCTCGGCGAAGACGTGGAAGGCGCCGGAGGCGGTGCCCATGTAGGTGGGGGAGCCGAAGACGATGGCGTCGGCGGCGTCCAGCTGGGCCCACTGCTCCTCGGTGATGGTGTCGACGGCGATAGAGACGACCTCGGCCCCGGC
This sequence comes from Kitasatospora sp. NPDC101108, assembly GCF_055584725.1. Lineage (NCBI taxonomy): Bacteria > Bacillati > Actinomycetota > Actinomycetes > Kitasatosporales > Streptomycetaceae > Kitasatospora > Kitasatospora sp. NPDC101108. The sequence continues at coordinate 409,825 of NZ_JBVJLM010000003.1, read as the reverse complement.
GGCGGCGGCGCCGCGGGCGACGGCCTCCGCGATCACGGCGGTGTGGCCGTAGCCGGAGTGGTAGGCGAGGGCGACGGTCGGGCGGATGGCGGTCATGCGGGGCACTCCTGTGCGGCGGAGGAACGGATGCGGGTCCGGGCGGGCTGCGACCCCGTCGAACGGTCTCCAATATAGACCAGGTCTCCATCGGAGACCAAGGGTGAACCGGAGACCAGGTTCGGATCGGAGACCGCGGGACTACCCTGGACGGCATGACGACGGAGGAAAGCGCCCGCACCGGGACCGGACCGCAGGGGGAGCAGGAGCTCGACGTCTTCGCCCAGCTCTGCCCCAGCCGCGAGATGTTCGCCGAACTCGCCGACAAGTGGTCGCTGCTGATCCTGATGAGCCTCTCCGCCTGCGGGCCCCAGCGCTTCTCCGAGCTCCAGCGCGGGGTCGGCGGGGTCAGCCGCAAGATGCTCACCCAGTCGCTGCGCAACCTGGAACGCAGCGGCCTGGTGCTCCGCACCGTCTTCCCGGAGACGCCGCCGCGGGTGGTCTACGACCTGCGGCCGCTCGGCCGGGAGCTGGCCGAGCTGGTCACCCCGCTCGGCCAGTGGACGGAGCGACGCGCCCGGCAGATGCTCGCGGCCCGCGAGGAGTTCGACGCGGCGCATCCCGAAGGGTCCCGCTAGCGGGCCGACCGGACCGACCGGACCGACCGGGCCGACCGGGCCGACCCGGACCGACCCGGACCGGCCGGGCGGGCAGCGCGGATCAGGCGGCCCGGGGGCCGGACCGGGGCCGATTTCCCTTTCGGGTCGACGGCCGTGTAATGTCTTCCTTGTTCGACCGGCCCGGGAAAACAAACCCGGCAAGCCCCTATAGCTCAGTCGGTAGAGCGTCTCCATGGTAAGGAGAAGGTCTGCGGTTCGATTCCGCATGGGGGCTCCACTGAAAGACCCTCGCCTCACGGCGGGGGTCTTTCGCGTTCCCGGGCCCGGGCGCGCCCCGGTCCCGGCGACACGCGGTGGCCTAGCGGGTCGGGTACGGAATGCGCTGTGATGGTGCGTCATCGGCCGCCCGCCCGAGGGGGCGCGGGCGCGAGCCGGGCACCGACCGGGAGGGCGTCTTGGGTGTTCGACTCGTGGTGGTCGACGACCACCGGCTGCTGGCCGAGGCGCTGGCCACCGCGCTCCAACTGCGCGGCCACCGGGTGCTCGCGGTCGGCTCCCCGGCCGGTGTCGCCGCCGACCTGGTCGCCGGGCGGCGGCCCGAGGTGTGTCTGCTGGGGGTGTCCGCGCCGGGGGAGCCGGGCGCCTTCGACGGGCTGCGCCGGATCTGCCGGGAGCGACCGGAGGTGGCCGTGATCGTGCTCGGGCCGGTCGGTGAACTCCGCGGTGTGGCCTGCGCGTTCGCGGCCGGAGCAGCGGGGTACGTGCCGAGCGACGAGCGGATCGAGGTGGTCGAGCGGGCGATCGGACGGGCCCGGGCGGGCGAGGCCGCGGTGGCGGTGGACGTCCTGCGCGGGGCCTTCGACCAACTGCTGCGCCCGGTGGCCGAACCGGACGACGAGGCGGTGCGGCTGCTGCGGCTGCTGACCCGCCGTGAGGTGCAGGTGCTGGCCCGGATCGCGGACGGCGAGGACACCGCGGCGATCGCCGCCGGGATGCGGATCGCCGCGAGCACCGCCCGTACCCACGTCCAGCGCGTGCTGATGAAGCTGGGCGCGCGCACCCGGCTGGAGGCGGCCGCGGTGGCCGCGCGGACCGGCCTGCTGGAGCGGATGGCCGGCGGCTGAGCGGAGACGGCCGTCGGAGGAGGCCGTCGGAGGAGGCCGTCGGAGGCGGGCGAGGGCGTCTGTGGAGGCTGACCGAGGACTGGGTGAGAATGCGCGGGAGCGGACACCCCGGTGGTCGGGAGCACTGTGCCGGGCAGGGACAATTGACCCCAGTCGTTCGCATTCCGTCGATGGCGCCGCCGACCGGGCGGACCATCGCCCGCTGGAGGTCTCATCATGAGTAAGTACCTGGTCACGGGTGGCGCCGGCTACGTCGGCAGCGTGGTGGCCGCCCACCTGCTGGAGGCGGGGCACCAGGTGACCGTCCTGGACGACCTCTCGACCGGTTTCCGCGAGGGCGTTCCGGCGGGTGCCGAGTTCGTCGAGGGCCGGATCCAGGAGGCCGGTGAGGTGCTGGACGGCTCCTTCGACGGCGTGCTGCACTTCGCCGCCTCCTCGCAGGTCGGCGAGTCGGTCGTGGACCCGGAGAAGTACTGGCGCAACAACGTGGCCGGTTCGCTGGAGCTGATCACCGCGATGCGTGCGGCGGGTGTGCGCAAGCTGGTGTTCTCCTCCACCGCCGCCGTGTACGGCGAGCCGGAGGTCGTGCCGATCGCCGAGACCGCCCGGACCTCGCCGACCAACACCTACGGCGCCAGCAAGCTCGCCATGGACCACATGATCACCAGCGAGGCCGTCGCGCACGGCCTGGCCGCCGTCTCGCTGCGCTACTTCAACGTGGCCGGCGCGTACGGTGCCTACGGCGAGCGCCACGACCCCGAGTCGCACCTGATCCCGCTGGTCTTCCAGGCCGCGCTCGGTCAGCGCCCGCACATCGCGGTGTACGGCGACGACTACCCGACCCCGGACGGCACCTGCATCCGCGACTACATCCACGTCGCGGACCTGGCCGACGCCCACCTGCTGGCGCTGGACGCCGCCAAGCCGGGCGAGCACCTGATCTGCAACCTGGGCAACGGCAGCGGCTTCTCGGTGCGCGAGGTGATCGAGTCGGTCAAGCGCGTCACCGGCCGGGAGATCCCGGTGCAGGTCGCCGGTCGCCGGGCCGGTGACCCGGCCGTGCTGGTGGCCTCCGCCGAGCGCGCCCACGAGGCGCTGGGCTGGACGCCGCGCCGCCCGAACCTGGACGACATCGTCGCCGATGCCTGGAAGTTCACCCTGGAGAAGAACGGCAGCTGACGGCGGTCGGCCCCGCGAGGGCCAACCCTCCGTACCGGCCGGTCAGTTGGACAGCTCGTGTGAGCCGTCCGGCTGGCCGGCCGGGCCGCTCACGCCACTCCTGACGAAACTTCACCGAACCGCCACGGGGGCGTTTCCCGGCCCGTACGCTGAGTGCGGTACCGGTGGGGGCCGGCGTCCTTCCGGCCGCACCGGCCACCGGTGGGCGGGCGGAGCGGAGGGTCCGGAACGCGGGCGCCGGACCGGTCCCCGCTCCCGGGCTCGGGCGCTCTGAGCAGGGGGTAGTGACGATGGGGCGGATCCGGGTCCTGGTGGTCGACGACCACCGGATCTTCGCCGAGGCGCTGGCCGCGGCGCTGGCCGCCGAGCCCGACGTGGAGGTGGGCGCGGCCGGCAGCGCGGCCGCCGCCGAGCGGGCGCTGGAGCGGGCCGCCGCCGAGGGGCGGGCGTACGACGTGGCGCTGATCGACGCCGACCTGGGGGCCGCGGCCACCGGGCCGGGCGGCCGGGCCAGGACCGGCGGGGAACCTGCCGAGGAGGCCCGGCGCCGTCCGCCCCCGGCCGTACCCCCGCCGCGCCGCCCGGCCGCCGCACCGCCCGCGGTCCCGGCGGCCCTCGCCCGCCCGGCGGAGCAGCCGCAGCTGCGCGCAGAACAGCTGCGCACGGAGCAGGCACGCACCGAGCAGGCGCGCATCGAGCAGCTCCGCGCCGACCAGGCCCGCGCCGACCAGCTCAGGCCCGCCGCCCCTCCGCCGGACGGCATCGCCCTGCTCGGCCGGCTCCGCCGGGCCCACCCCGGGCTGCGCGCCGTGGTGCTGGCCACCGCCGACGACCCGCACCGCGCCGCCCGGGCGCTGCACGCGGGCGCCACCGGCTGGGTGGCGAAGGAGAGTTCGCTGGCCCGGCTGCTCGCGGTGGTCCGGGGGGTGCTGCGGGACGAGACGCACCTGCCGCCCGCGCTGCTCACCGGGGTGATCCGCGAGCTCACCACCGCCCGGCGGGACCGCACCGAGAGCGAGCGGCTGGTCGAGACCCTGACGCCGCGGGAGAAGCAGATCCTGCGCTGCATGGTCGCGGGCCTGGGCCGGCAGGCGGTCGCGGAGCGGCTGTACCTGTCGCCGCACACCGTCCGCACCCATATGCAGAACGTGCTGGGGAAGCTGGGGGTCCACTCCACGCTGGCCGCCGTCGCGGTGGCCCGCCGGGCCGGGGTCGGTCCTGCGGAGTCGGCGGTGCCGCCGTCCATCGCCTCGGCCCCGTAGCGGGGCCGGCCGGACTCAGCCCGGGATGTTGTCGAACGGTGCGACCAGCAGTCGCAGCAGGGCGGCGAGTTCGCCCTGCTGGCCGGAGCTGAGCTGGGCGAGCAGTTCGCGCTCGTGCGCCAGCAGGCCGGCCAGCGCCTGGTCGGCGCGGTCGCGGCCGTCGTCGGTGAGCCGGACGAGCACGCCGCGGCGGTCGTCCGGGTCGGGCAGGCGCTTGACCAGGCCCTTGCCGGTGAGGCGGTCGATCCGGTTGGTCATGGTGCCGGAGGTGACCAGGGTCTGGGTGAGCAGCTGGCCGGGGGAGAGCTGGTACGGGGAGCCGGCCCGCCGCAGGGCGGTCAGGACGTCGAACTCCCAGGGCTCCAGGCCGTGCTCGGCGAAGGCGGTGCGGCGGGCGCGGTCGAGGTGGCGGGCGAGCCGGCTGACCCGGCTGAGCACCTCCAGCGGCTCCACGTCGAGGTCGGGGCGCTCCCGGCGCCATGCTGCGACCAGCCTGTCGACCTCGTCCTCCATGACGATCAGTGTATCGGTGGATGTGTCGATGTGAAGTCTCTTGACATCGAGAAATGTGGCAGCGAGGCTACGAGAGATATCTTGATATCGAGATACCTGCGAGGTGAGCCATGACCAGCCCCGTCTGGGACCCGGCGCAGTACCTGCGCTTCGCCGACGAACGCACCCGCCCGCTGCGCGACCTGCTCGCCCGGGTCCCCGCCCTGCCGAACGAGCCCGCCGCGACGGTCCTCGACATCGGCTGCGGTCCCGGCAACTCCACCGCCGTCCTGCGCGAACGCTGGCCGCGGGCCCGGATCACCGGAGTCGACACCTCCGCCCCGATGCTGGAGACCGCCCGCACCGAGGGCGAGCCCACCGCCGAGTACCTGCTCGCCGACGCCCGCGACTACGACCCGGCCCCGGCCGGACCGGACCTGATCGCCTCCAACGCGACCCTCCAGTGGGTGGACGGGCACCTGGCGGTGCTGGCCCGCTGGGCGCACGCCCTCAAGCCCGGCGGGGTCGTCGCCTTCCAGGTGCCCGGCAACTTCGAGGCCCCCAGCCACACCCTGCTCGCCGAACTGCGCCGCAGCCCCCGCTGGCGCGACACCCTCGGCACCGACGCCGTCCGCCCCGGTGTCCACCGGCCGGAGCGGTACCTCGACGCCCTCGCCGGGGCCGGCTGCGCCGTCGACGTCTGGGAGACCACCTACAGCACCCTGCTGCCGGGACCGGACCCGGTGCTGGAGTGGGTCAAGGGGACCGCGCTGCGCCCGGTGCTCGGCCGGCTCAGCGACCCGGCCGACCGCGCCGCCTTCCTCGCCGAGTACGGGCGGCTGCTGTGCGAGGCCTACCCGGCCGGGCCGCACGGGACGGTCTTCCCGTTCCGGCGGATCTTCGCGGTCGGGGTGAAGCGGTAACGGCGGGGCGGCGAAAAGCGGGGCGGTGGGGCGGCGAAAGGCGGGGCGGCAGGGCGGCGAGAAGCGGGGCGGTGGGGCGGCGAGAAGCCGGGCGGTGGGGCGGCGAGAAGCGGAGCGGCCGGGCCTCAGACCTTGCGGTCGCCGACCAGCTTCGGGTGGCGCTCCAGACCCTCCAGCCCGTGCCAGGCCAGGTTCACCAGGTGCGCCGCGACCGTCGCCTTGTCCGGCTTGCGGACCTCCAGCCACCACTGGCCGGTCAGCGCGACCATCCCGACCAGCATCTGCGAGTACATCGGGGCCAGCCGGGCGTCGAAGCCCCGGGACTTGAACTCCAGGCCGAGGATGTCCTCCACCTGGGTCGCGATGTCGCTGATCAGCGAGGCGAAGGTGCCGGTCGACTGGGCCACCGGCGAGTCCCGGACCAGGATCCGGAAGCCGTCCGTCGAGGTGTCGATGTAGTCCATCAGCGCGAACGCCGCCTGCTCCAGCAGCTCGCGCGAGTGCCCGCCGGTGAGCGCCCCCGTCACCATGTCCAGCAGCAGCTGCATCTCGCGGTCCACCACCACCGCGTAGAGCCCTTCCTTGCCCCCGAAGTGCTCGTACACCACGGGCTTGGAGACGCCCGCGCGCTCGGCGATCTCCTCCACCGAGGTGCCGTCGTAGCCGCGCTCGGCGAAGACCGTACGGCCGATCTCCAGCAGCTGCTCCCGGCGCTGCTTGCCGGTCATCCGGACCCGCCCGCCCCGTCGGCGCGGGGCGGGCGCCGTACCGGGCCCCGGGTCCGCGGCGCTCTCGGTGCCGCCGTCGGGGGCCGCGCCCGCCGCAGCGGCGGCCCGCGGACGGGCCGGCACCGTTCCGGGCGCCGCGTCCGTCCGCGTGCTGTGGTGACCGCCTGTGCTGTCTGCGCTGCTCCCGTTCACCCCTACATCATGCTGGAAGCGCCGCCTCATGCTGCGCGGCGGGCGGCGATCCGCTGCGGGTCCGGCCAGCGGACGTCCCGGACCCAGCCGGCCAGCTCGAACCAGCGGATCAGGCGGGCCGAGGAGTCGATCTGCCCGCGCAGCACCCCGTGCCGGGCCGAGGTCGGGTCGGCGTGGTGCAGGTTGTGCCAGGACTCGCCGCAGGAGAGCACCGCGAGCCACCAGACGTTGCCGGAGCGGTCCCGGGAGCGGAACGGGCGCCGGCCGATCGCGTGGCAGATCGAGTTGATCGACCAGGTGACGTGGTGCAGCAGCGCGACCCGGACCAGCGAACCCCAGAAGAAGGCGGACAGCGCGCCCTGCCAGGAGAGGCTCACCAGGCCGCCGACCAGGGCGGGCAGCAGCAGCGAGATGGTGGTCCAGAGCCAGAACAGCCGGGAGATCCGCCGCATGGCCGGGTCGCCGACCAGGTCGGGCGCGTACTTGAGCTGCGGGGTCTGCTCCTCGTCGAACATCCAGCCCATGTGCGCCCACCACAGGCCCTTGATCAGCGCCGGGACGCTCTCCCCGTAGCGCCACGGCGAGTGCGGGTCGCCGTCCTTGTCGCTGAACCGGTGGTGCTTGCGGTGGTCGGCCACCCAGCGCACCAGCGGGCCCTCGACCGCCAGGCTGCCGACGACCGCCAGGACCAGCCGCATCGGGCGGGAGGCCTTGAAGGCGCCGTGGGTGAAGTAGCGGTGGTAGCCGATGGTGATGCCGTGGCAGGTGAGGAAGTACATGGCGACGGTGACCGCCGCGTCCGTCCAGCCGAGTCCCCACCCCCAGGCCACCGGTACGGCGGCGACCAGGGCGGCGAACGGCACCAGGATGAACAGGGCGAGCGCGATCCGCTCGGCGAGACCCTGCTTCTCCCCGCCGCGGGTGGCGGCCAGCCGGGTGGCGGCGTCGGCGGAGGGATCGGAGGGGGCATCGGGAAGCGCGGCGGCCCCCGCGCGCTCCTCGCCGGCCTGGATGGTCATGGGCGTCCCTTCGCGGCGTCCCGGGTGCGGGACGCCGAGCCTACGTTTGCGTAACTTACGGCATCGTAGGTTGCGCTCCGTGGCCGGGGGAACACACGGCCGCGCGGCGCCCGGGTGAATTCACCCGACTGGATGGATGAACCCCGGACCGCCACCGTGCCGGGACGGGGCGGGCCCGGACGGTCGGCACAGGTGGTAGATGTGAGGCGCGCTACCCCGTAGTCTTGGCCCAGCGCGCCGCCGGGGCTCCGGCGGCGGGCGCTCCGGTCCCGGATCGTCTAAGGGCAGGACAGCTGGTTTTGGTCCAGCTTATGGGGGTTCGAATCCTCCTCCGGGAGCACTGAGTACGGCCGCGGGCGGGCATGCGCGGGCCGGGCCGCTGGCATTCCGGTCGGCTGCCCCGCACTATCCTCGAACTGCCAGAGCACATGTGCGGACCCGCGTTCTGGCCTGCTCTGCCCTCTCTGTGAACCTAATGAGGAGCCTCCCCGCATGGGTGCCAATTCGCTTGCCGCCGTTGTCGTGCTCGCCGCCGGTGGCGGGACCCGGATGAAGTCGAACAAGCTGCCCAAGGTGCTGCACGAGGTGTGCGGGCGCTCGCTGGTGGGTCACGCGGTGTCGGCGGCCGGGGAACTGACACCGGGGCAGCTCGTCGTGGTCGTCGGGCACCAGCGCGAGCAGGTCGAGGAGCACCTGGCGGCGCACTACCCGGGCGTGCGCCCGGTGGTGCAGGAGGAGCAGAACGGCACCGGTCACGCGGTCCGCACCGCGCTGGAGGCGCTGGCCGCCGACGGCGTCACGCTGGACGGCACGGTGATCGTCACCGCCGGGGACTCCCCGCTGCTGACCGGGGACACCCTGCGCCGGCTGGCGAAGTCGCACGAGGCGCAGCAGAACGGCGTCACCGTCCTGACCGCCGTCGTCCCGGAGCCCTTCGGCTACGGCCGGATCCTGCGCGACGAGGACGGCACGGTCGCCGCGATCGTCGAGGAGCGGGACGCCACCGACACCCAGCGCGCGATCGCCGAGATCAACTCGGGCGTCTTCGCCTTCGACGCCAAGCTGCTCACCGAGGCGCTGGCCGAGCTCACCACGGACAACTCGCAGGGCGAGGAGTACCTGACCGACACCCTGGAGATCCTGCGCAAGGCCGGTCACCGGGTCGGTGCCGTGGTCGCCGAGGACCACCGGGACATCCTGGGCATCAACGACCGGGTCCAGCTGGCGCAGGCCCGCCGGCTGCTGAACGACCGCCTGCTGGAGCGGGCGATGCGCGCCGGCGTCACCGTGGTCGACCCGGCCACCACCTGGGTCGACGTCCAGGTGACGTACGAGCCGGACGCCGTCGTGCTGCCGAACACCCAGCTGCAGGGTGCCACCCACCTGGGCGAGGGCTGCGAGGTGGGACCGAACTCCACGCTGAAGGACACCCTGGTCGGCGCCGGCGCCCGTGTGAGCAACACCACGGCCGACCGCGCGGAGATCGGCGAGCTGGCCGCCGCCGGCCCCTACGCCTACCTGCGTCCGGGGGCCAAGCTGGCCCGCAAGGCGAAGGTCGGCACCTACGTCGAGATCAAGAACTCCGAGCTGGGCGAGGGCGCCAAGGTGCCGCACCTCTCCTACATCGGCGACGCCACGATCGGCGAGGGCACCAACGTCGGCGCGGCCTCGGTCACCGTGAACTACGACGGGGTCAACAAGCACCGCACGGTCATCGGCGCGCACTGCCGCACCGGCTCGGACAACATGTTCATCGCGCCGGTCACCGTCGGCGACGGCGCCTACACCGGCGCGGGCTCGGTGATCACCACCGACGTTCCGCCCGGCGCACTCGGCGTGAACCGCGCGCAGCAGCGCAACATCGAGGGCTGGGTCGAGCGCAAGCGCCCCGGGACGGCGTCCGCCCAGGCCGCGAAGGCCGCGGTGGACGGCGCCGGCGAGGCCTGACCGGCGGTCCCGGGGCCGACCGGACGGTCCCGGGGCGGACGGTTTCTGCGCGGGCGCGTAACCTTGGGGACATACGTGCGCCACTGGGCCTACCGCCCGTGTCCAGGCGTACCGACAATTCCCTGATCCCCCGTGGGTGCGGGCTGCGCCTGCCCTCCTCGGGAGTGGGATTCAGCGTCCGCAACGCGAGGAGACGGTGCAGTGAGCGGGATCACGACGTCGGGTGAGAAGAAGCTCAAGCTCTTCTCCGGCCGTGCCCACCCGGAACTGGCGAGGGAGGTTGCCGAGGCGCTGGGGACCGAGCTGGTCCCGACCAAGGCCCTCGACTTCGCCAACGGTGAGATCTACGTCCGCTTCCTGGAGTCGGCCCGCGGTGCGGACTGCTTCGTGATGCAGAGCCACACGGCTCCCATCAACCAGTGGATCATGGAGCAGCTGATCATGATCGATGCTCTGAAGCGGGCCTCCGCCAAGAGCATCACCGCGATCCTGCCGTTCTACGGCTACGCCCGCCAGGACAAGAAGCACCTGGGCCGCGAGCCGATCTCGGCCCGCCTGGTCGCCGACCTGCTGCGCCAGGCCGGTGCCGACCGCCTGATGGCCGTGGACCTGCACACCGCTCAGATCCAGGGCTTCTTCGACGGCCCGGTGGACCACCTGTTCGCGCTGCCGCTGCTGGCCGACTACATCGGCGAGAAGGTGGACCGCTCGAAGCTGACCGTCGTCTCGCCGGACGCCGGCCGGGTCAAGGTCGCCGACCAGTGGTGCGACCGGCTGGACGCCCCGCTGGCGATCATCCACAAGCGCCGCGACATGACCCAGGCCAACACCATCCTGTCGGCCGAGGTCGTCGGTGACGTCAAGGACCGCGTCTGCGTCCTGGTCGACGACATGATCGACACCGCCGGCACGATCTGCGCCGCGGCCGACGCGCTGTTCGAGAACGGTGCCGCGGACGTCGTGGTCGCCGCCACCCACGGCGTGCTCTCCGGCCCGGCCGCGGACCGGCTGAAGAACTCGCGGGTGAGCGAGTTCGTGTTCACCAACACGCTGCCCACCCCGGCGCAGCTCCAGCTGGACAAGATCACCACGCTGTCCATCGCCCCGTCGATCGCCGCCGCGATCCGCGAGGTGTTCGAGCAGGGTTCGGTCACCAGCCTCTTCGAGGGCGTGCACTGACCTTCGCGGGCGTGCACTGACCTTCGAGGGCGTGCACTGACGAAGCCCCGCGCAGGCGGCCCCGGACCACCCACGGTCCGGGGCCGCCGTCGTTCCCCCGGGAGGGAGCCGATTTCGCGGGAGGGGGTGGGTGCGGTTAGACTCGTGAAACTGCTCGGCGAGGGATGCCGTGTGCCTGCTCGACCGGCACCGACACCGTGATCGACGCGCTGCCGGTAGCGGATTCCGTCTGCCGGCAGAGGCCGTTTCCGCCGAGTGACCCCCGAACGTACTGAGGGTGTGGTCCCGGCGGTTTTTCGCGTTGCCTGCACCCCCGCGCCAGTCTTCACGAGGAGTGCAGTCGTGTCCGAGATCCGCCTTGCCGCCGAGACCCGTACCGAGTTCGGCAAGGGTGCCGCCCGTCGCGCCCGCCGCGCCGGCTTCGTCCCCGGTGTCGTCTACGGCCACGGCCACGCCCCGGTTCACCTGAACCTGCCTGGCCACGACCTGATGATGGCCCTCAAGACCCCGAACGCCCTGCTGGTCGTTCCGATCGAGGGCAAGGACGAGTACGTCCTGCCGAAGGCCGTCCAGCGCGAGGCCATCAAGCGCACCATCGAGCACGTCGACCTGCTGCTGGTCAAGCGTGGCGAGAAGGTCACCGTCGAGATTCCGGTCCACACCGAGGGCGAGCTGGCCCCCGGCGGCAACCTGCTGGAGCACGTCCTGCAGGCCCTGCCGATCGAGGCCGAGGCCACCCACCTGCCCGAGGCCGTCACCGTCTCGGTCGAGGGCCTGGAGGCCGGCGCCTCCATCCACGCCAAGGACATCGCCCTGCCGAACAACGTCTCGCTGGCCGTCGACGCCGACGCCGTCGTGCTGCAGGTCATCGCCGCCCAGGCCGCCCCGGCCGAGGACGAGGCCGCCGAGGCCGAGGGCGCCGAGGCCTGAGCCTCGTAGCGCTGCACAGCTTCTGACCGCTGCCCCGGTCGCTCCCCTGGAGCGGCCGGGGCAGCGGTGCGTCCGGGATGATGACGTCGAGCGCGACGGTGACGAGGAGAGTAGGCATGGCGGAGGAGTACGACGGGCCCTGGCTGGTGGTCGGGCTGGGCAACCCGGGGGAGCAGTACGCCAGGAACCGGCACAACATCGGCTTCATGGTGGTGGACCTGCTGGCGCAGCGGATGGGCGCGAAGTTCAAGGCGCACAAGAGCCGAGCGCAGGTGGCCGAGGGCCGGCTGGCGGGCAGGCGGGTGGTGCTGGCCAAGCCGATGTCCTTCATGAACCTCTCCGGCGGGCCGGTGACGGCGCTGCGGGACTTCTACAAGGTGCCGGCCTCGGCGCTGATCGCCGTCCACGACGAGCTGGACATCGACTACGCGGCGCTGCGGCTGAAGCTGGGCGGCGGGGACAACGGCCACAACGGGCTGAAGTCGATCACCAAGTCGCTGGGCCCGGACTACCACCGGGTGCGCTGCGGGATCGGGCGCCCGCCGGGCCGGATGGAGGTCGCGGACTTCGTGCTGAAGGACTTCTCCTCGACCGAGCGCAAGGAGCTGGAGTGGTTCGTGGACCGCTCGGCGGACGCGGTGGAGGCGCTGCTGTCCGAGGGGCTGGAGCGGGCGCAGGGCACGTACAACTCCTGACGGTCCGTCATGTGCGCGATGTGCCGGGTACACAACAGTCGTACAACGCTTGCCCCGCCAAACCTGAATCCGTGTGAGAAGCCTGTGCGGGATCGGATAGCGTCGCCCTGGTACGCGAACGGGTCCTGGGGAGTTCTCGATGCGGAGATTGCGTCCGGTCCGCCGACTTCGGCGGCTCCGGGTGGTCCGGCTGAAGCAGCTCGGACGACGGATGGGTACTGCCGGTGCGCTGGGGGCGGCGGGGATGCTGCTGTCCAGCGGTGCGGTGGCGCACGCCGATCCGGTGGCCGAGCCGGATCCGGCGGTCACGCCGGAGCCCGCGGCGGCGCAGTTCAGCCCGGTGCTGGGCGATTCGGTCGGCCCCGACGCCGGGCTGCTGGCGGTCGGCGGCGGCCTGGTGGTCGCGGCCGGCGGAGCGGCGCTGTGGCTGAAGCGCCGGCGCGCGGGCGAGCCCGCGGAGTAGGAACGTGAGGTGAGGGCCGGTGTCCACGGAAGTGGGCGCCGGCCCTTCGTCGTCCCTGTCATCCGTTTCCGGCGGCCGGTGCGTCGTGAGGGTATGAAGCGCGAATCGATGCGCCCGAGGGGTTCCGGATCCGACCCGTTCGACGAGTTCGTCGCGGCGCGGTACCAGGCCCTCCTGCGGGGGGCGTACCTGATCACCGGGGATGTCCACGACGCCCGGGACCTGTTGCACGACGCCCTGGCACGGGTGTACCCGAAGCGGTCGGCAATCCGGGAGCCCGGGGCGGCCGAGGGGTACGTCCGCAGGACGATGGTCCGCACCCACGTCTCACGGTGGCGCCGGACCAGGCGCGAGGTGCTGACGTCCACCCCGCCGGACGGTCCGGCGGCCCAGGAGGCCGAGCGGGACGGTCAGTTGGCGGCGGCGCTGGCCGGGCTGCCGCGACGCCAGCGGGCGGCGGTGGTGCTGCGCTACTACCTCGACCTGCCCGTCGCCCAGGTGGCGGTGGAGCTGGGGTGTTCGGTGACCACGGCGAAGACCCACCTGGCGCGCGGCATCAAGGCGCTTCGACAGGAACTGGAACCGGCGAAGGAGTTGGTGGGACGTGGCCGCTGAGGACGACTTCGAGGGCGAGCTGTCGATCCGGCTCGGGGCGCGTGCGGCGGGGATCGGCGGCAGCCCGCCGCTGGCCGAACTGCGCGAGGCGGGGCGTCGGCGGGCCCGGCGGCAGCGGGCGCTGCGGGGAGTGGTGGCGGTGGCGGTGCTGGCGGTCGGCGCGGGGGCGCTGACGCAGCTGGGCGGCGGGGGCGGTGGCGGTGGCGGTGCGGCCAACGGGCCGGCGGCGCTTGCGGTCGTGGGGCCGACCGCGTCCCCGACCGGGAAGGGGATGCCCTTGCGGGGGGCGGAGACCGATGAGCGGGTGAAGAGCGTCCTGAGCTGCGGGAGCGGGCCGGCCTCGGCATCGGCGTCGGACCGACAGGGGCAGGCGGACCTGGTGGCGGCGGGACAGGCGGTCGAGCGGACGGCGCGGCAGGAGTACGGGGACCACTACTTCGCGACCTGCCTGGAGACGGCCACGGGCACGCTGGTCGTGATGCGCAACCCGGCCCCGACGGGCCTGGATGCCGCCGTGTCGCGAGTCGTGGCCGAGTGGCCCGCGGTGAAGCTGCGGTTCGTCGCCGCGCCCTCGTACCCCGCGCAGCTGACGCTCGCCAAGGAGATCCGCGCGGAGGCCGGTGACTGGGCGGCGACGAAGGGCGTGCACATCGCCTGGGTGGAGATCGCTCCGGACGGCAAGGGGGTGATCGTCCACACCCCGCAGGCGGAGACCGCCAGGGCGGAGATCGTCCGGGAGTTCGGGAACCTGGTCTCGGTCGGACCCTGAAACGGCGTCGGGGCCGGTGCTCCTGGAGAGCACCGGCCCCGACGCGTGTCCGGGCGGCGGTCAGCCGGTGTTGCGCAGGCCGGCGGCGATGCCGTTGACGGTGAGCAGCAGCGCGCGGGCGCGCAGCGGGTCCTCGTGGCGGCCGGCCGCGACCTCCTCGCGCTGGCGGCGCAGCAGCGCGACCTGGAGGTAGGAGATCGGGTCGAGGTAGGCGTCGCGGACGGTGAAGGTCTGCTTCAGCACCGGGTTGTGCTCCAGCAGTTCGCTCTCGCCGGTGAGCCGCAGCACCTCGCGCAGGGTGAGCTCGTGCTCGGCGACGATCTGGTCGAAGATGTGCCGCAGTTCGAGGGGCACCAGCTGCTCGACGTAGTGGCGGGCGATCCGCAGGTCGGTCTTGGCCAGCGTCATGGCGACGTTGGACAGGAAGTTGCGGAAGAAGTGCCACTGGCCGTGCATCTCGTCCAGCACGTCGCCGAGGCCGGCCGCGCGGGCGGCGGCGAGTCCGGAGCCGACGCCGTACCAGCCGGGGACGATCTGGCGGGACTGGGTCCAGCCGAACACCCACGGGATGGCCCGCAGGCCGTCCAGTCCGGCGCCGGAGTCGGGGCGGCGGGACGGGCGGGAGCCCAGGTGCAGCGAGGCGAGCTGGTCGACCGGGGTGGAGGCGAAGAAGTACTTCGGCAGGTCCTCCTGGTCGACCAGGGCGCGGTAGGCGGTGTGGGCGGCCTCGGAGACCCGGTCCATCGCGGCGTCCCAGCGGGCCAGTTCCTCGGGGGCCTGGCGCGGGGCGGTGTGCAGCGCGGAGGCGGAGAGGGTGGCGGAGATGGTCAGCTCCAGGTTCTCCCGGGCGAGGGAGGGGAGCAGGTACTTGTCGGAGATGACCTCGCCCTGCTCGGTGACCTTGATCTCGCCCTCCAGGGTGCCCCAGGGCTGGGCCAGGATGGCCTCGTGCGAGGGGCCGCCGCCGCGGCCGACGGTGCCGCCGCGGCCGTGGAACAGCCGCAGCCGGATGCCGTAGCGGTGGGCGACGTCGCGCAGCCGGCGCTGGGCGCGGTGGATCTCCCACTGGGAGGTGGTGATGCCGCCGAACTTGGAGGAGTCGGAGTAGCCGAGCATGACCTCCTGGACGTCGCCGCGCAGCGAGACGAGCAGCCGGTAGGAGGGGTCGGAGAGCATCTCGTCCAGGATGCGGTCCGCCTGCTGGAGCTCCTCGGTGGTCTCCAGCAGCGGCACGATGCCGATCTTGGCGATCCCGGAGTGCAGGTCGATCAGGCCGGCCTCGCGGGCCAGCACGGTGGCGGCGAAGACGTCGTCGGCGCCCTGGCACATCGAGATGATGTAGCTCTCGACGATCTCGTCGCCGAAGCGCTCGAAGCCCTCGCGGATGGTGTTGAAGACGCCGAGGGTCTTGGTGCCGGCCGCGTCCAGCGGGGCCGGGGTGGGGGCGAGCGGGCGGCGCGAGCGCAGCTCCTTGGCGAGCAGCTTCTGCCGGTACTCGCGGGGCATGTCGGCGTAGCGCCAGGCCTCCTCGCCGAGCCGGTCGAAGAGCTGGCCGAGGGCGTGGTGGTGGGCCTCGGCGTGCTCGCGCACGTCCATGGTGGCGAGTTGGAGGCCGAAGGCCTCGATGGTGCGGATGGCGCGGGCGAGGCGGCCGTCGGCGATCAGCTCGCCGCGGTGGGCGCGCAGCGAGTCCTGGATCAGCCGCAGGTCGGCGATCAGCTCGCGGGTGCCGACGTAGTCGCGGCCCTCGACGTGCGGGGTGCCGCCGGCCAGGCGCTCGCGGGTGTTCTCCAGCTTGAGCCGGATGCAGGTGGCCTTGAGGCGGTACGGCTCCTCGGCGTTCATCCGCTTGTAGCGGGGGCTGAGTTCGGGGAGCCGGTGCAGGTCGGTGTTGAGCGAGGCGAGCAGTTCGACCGAGGCGCCGGCCAGCCGCTCGGAGGTGGAGAGGGTGTTGCGCAGGTCGTCGATCGCGGCCAGGGCGTCCTTGATGCCGTACTCGTGCTGGAGGTTGAGGACGTCCCAGGTGACCTGCGGGGTGACGTTGGGATTGCCGTCCCGGTCGCCGCCGATCCAGGTGCCGAAGGTGAGCGGGCGCACGCCCTCGGGCAGGCTGAGGCCGACCCGGGCGAGCTCCTCGTGCAGCTCCTCCAGGACCTCGGGGACGGCCTCGCGGTAGAGCTCGTCCAGGTAGTAGACGGCGTTGCGGGCCTCGTCGGTGGGCTCGGGCCGGGCGATGCGCAGTTCGTCGGTCTGCCAGAGCAGGTCGATGACCTCGGCGAGGCGGCGGTCGGCCGAGCGCTTGGCGCTGCTGGTGCGGGCCGGGTCGGCGGCGGCCAGGCCGGAGGTGAGCTCCTCGCGGTGGATGCGGTCGAGGAGTTCGCCGATCCGGCGCAGCTTGTTGAGCACGCTGCGGCGGGCGGCCTCGGTGGGGTGGGCGGTGAAGACCGGGCGGACCGCGAGGTGGGCCAGGGT
Organism: Kitasatospora sp. NPDC101108; assembly: GCF_055584725.1. Taxonomy (NCBI): domain Bacteria; kingdom Bacillati; phylum Actinomycetota; class Actinomycetes; order Kitasatosporales; family Streptomycetaceae; genus Kitasatospora; species Kitasatospora sp. NPDC101108. Next base: position 393,180 of record NZ_JBVJLM010000003.1, on the reverse strand, counting down.
GTCTTCGAGGTGCTTGGGGTCGGCGTCGGCGAGCTGGTCGGCGGTCTGCGCGAGCAGCGAGCCCTCGCGGGCGCGGCGGGTGGCGAACTCCCGTCCGCGGTGCACCTGCTCGGTGACGTTGGCGAGGTGGAAGTAGGTGGAGAAGGCGCGGACCAGCTTGGCGGCGGTGTCCAGGTCGATGTCGGAGAGGAGTTCGGCGGTGGCCTCGCCGTCGGTGCGGCTGAGCAGGCGGACCTGTTCGACCAGGCCCAGCAGCTGGGGGCCCTCCTGGCGGACCAGCGTCTCGCCGAGCAGGTCGCCGAGGCGGCGGATGTCCGCGCGCAGGGCGGCATTGTCGGCGATGGCGGTGGGACTGTCCGCCGGGGTGGGGACCGGAGCGGTCACGGCTGGCTCCCTGTGGTGGTGGGGTTCGGCAACGGCTCATCGTCACAGGTCCACGCGCAGTGTGGCGGGTGTGACGCGTGCGGACCGCGCTGTCCGACGCGACCAGCATAGGTGTCGGGGCGGTTGCTGTCCGAGAGGTGGCCGGATGGCGGACAGAGCTGCCGAAAACCACCTGTGGTCTGGACCACTTGAGGATGCGGGGAGGCGTACCCGGCAATCCCGGTGGGGAAGGGGAGGGGTCGCCGCTTAGTCTTTGGGGCATGAGCAAGTCGCCTGGGGAGCGCGTGCCGGTCCGGTCGTTCTGGTGGTGGAAGCGGCGGCGCAGCGCCCTCCTCGACATCGGGCTGGCGCTGCTCGCCGCGGTCGAGTGCTCGGCCGGCACGATCGCCTTCCTGTCCGCGCGGATCCACGTGAGCTTCGTGGGCGCGGTCGGGATCGCGGTGCTCGGCACGGTGGCCGGCGGTTCGCTGGTGGTGCGCCGGCGCTGGCCGGCCGTACCGGTGCTGGCGACGCTGCTGGTGACGCCCGGGATGCTGGGCGTGGTGCTGCTGGTGGTGTCGCTGTACACGCTGGCCGAGACCTGGGAGTGGCCCTCCCGGCGCCGACGGGTGGTGGCGCTGTCCGCACTGGCCTTCGCCGAGGCGGCGGCCGTGATCGCGGTGACGCTGATCGTGCCGGGTGACTCCCCGGTGGAGCAGCCGCCGCTGTGGATCCAGATCCTGTTCTCGTTGCTGGTGGCGGTCGGGCTGACCGTCGCCCCGGTGGTGACCGGCCTGTACGTGGGGGCGCGGCGGCGGCTGATCGAGTCGCTCAAGGACCGGGCGCACGGACTGGAGACCGAACTGGACCTGCTGGCCGAGCAGGCCCAGGAGCGCGCCCGCCGGGCCCGGCTGGAGGAGCGCACCCGGATCGCCCGGGAGATGCACGACGTGGTGGCGCACCGGGTCTCGCTGATGGTGGTGCACGCCGGGGCGCTGGAGCGAATAGTCGTCAAGGACCCGGAGAAGGCCGCGCAGAGCGCCAAGCTGATGGGCGAGGTGGGCCGGCAGGCGCTCAACGAGCTGCGCGAGATCCTCGGCGTGCTGCGGATGGACGACGAACGGCAGCCGGAGCCGGACTCGCTGACCGGGCTGCCCCGGCTGGTGGACCAGTCCCGGGCGGCCGGGATGGCGGTGACGCTGACGGTCAGCGGCAGCCGGCAGGAGTTCACCGGCGAGGCCGAGCAGACCGCCTACCGGGTCGTCCAGGAGGGGCTGACCAACGCCCACAAGCACGCGGGCGGCGCCCAGGTGTCGGTGCTGCTGGCGTACGCGCCGAACGGGGTGCGGGTGAGTGTGGTGAACGCCTGCCCGGGCGGGGAGCGGGGCGCGGCGAAACTGCCCAGCGGCGGCAACGGGCTGGTCGGGATGCGGGAGCGGGTGATCGCGCTGGGCGGCACCTTCTCGTCCGGGCCGGAGGCGGACGGCGGGTTCCGGGTGGAGGCGGTGCTGCCGTCCCGGCTGGCCGTCCGCGGTGACCGGCTGGGTCAGGGACTGCCCTAGGGTCTCCCCGGGGTCTGTCCTCGAACTCCCGTCTGCGGGGCGGCGACAGGCCTCAGGGCGCGTACTCCCCGGCGGTGCGCAGCCGTTCCGGGGCGGTGCCCAGGACGAGGGTGCTGATCGCCTGGTCGATGCCGTGGCCGAGGAACCACTCGCCGGTGTGGTCCAGGCTGTAGACCCGGCCCTCCTCGTCGACCGCCAGCAGCGCCTGCCCGTACGCCTCCTCGCCGAGCGGGGCGAGCCGGGTGCCCAGCGCCCGGCCGAGGTCGAAGAGGGTGCGCGGCTGGTGCAGGCCGCGCATCGGGTCGATCAGGAAGGGTGTGCGGGCCAGTTGGCGGCCCGGGCCGGACAGGTCGAAGGCGAGGCCGCCGAACTCGGCCCAGGCCTCCACGGCCGCCGGGAACACGGCGTGCGGGACGCCGCCGGGACCGCCGTAACCGACCAGGGTGTCGGCCCACTCCTCGGCCTGCTGGATCTGCCAGCGGCCGGGGTGCCAGCCGGAGGCCTTGAGCTCGGCGGCGACGTCGGCGGGGAAGCGCGGGCGGGTCCGTCCGGTGCCGGCCGGGGGCGGGGTGCCCGGGACGAGGGTGGCCGGTGCGGGCGGGGGCGGGCTGGGCGGGTTCAGGGTGTGCTCCGGGAGCTCGGGGACGGGGGCGTACGAGGGGCTGCGGGCGCGGGCGTCCGGCGTGCGGACGGCTCAGCGCGCCGGCGGCCCGACGGCGACGCTCAGCACGGTGAAGTGCTCCAGCATCGGGACGCAGGAGCGGCACGGCGGGGCGTGGGTGCCGTGCGCCGGGTCGCCCTCCTCGCGGATCCGCAGGGTCGTCATCCGGGCGCCCTTGAGCGCCTTGCGGGCCTCGTGCAGGCTCATCGGCTTGCGGGCGGCGCGCTTCGAGCGCTTGCCGTCGACCGTGGTCAGGTACTGGGAGAGCAGGACGGCCTCCGGGCAGCGGCCGGTGAACCGCTCGCGGGCCTCGACCGGCAGGGTGTCCAGGAACTCGCCGACCAGCGGGTGCAGGACCGGGCGCCGGTCGTCCTTGCCGCCCGCCAGGGTGTGCACCTCGCCGCCCTTGAGCGACAGCGCGGCGGCGACGGCGGGCAGCAGGCTGTCGCGGTGGTGGCGCAGCACGGGCGGGCCCGCAGGCTCACCGGTGGTCATGCGGCGTCCTCCTCCTCGTTCCTGGCGGTCCGGTTCCTGTTGGGCCCCGTGGGGTCCGGGGCAAGCCTGTCATTCGACCCCGACAACCGCACAACCGGGGTGCGGGCGGGGCGAACACCCGTGCGGTTCCCGGCTGATCGCGCCCGCGGTCCATCCGCATCCCGGCCGCAGCCAGGGCCGGATCCGCACGGCCTCGTCATGACGTGTCCGCCCGGAACCGCCCCCCGTCCCGGGCCCCGGCCGGTACGGTCCCGGCAACGAGCCGAGGGGGCGCGGCCGGCCGCGCGGGGTCCCGCCGGAGGACCGACTCCGGTGCCCGCTCCGGACGTTGGACCGCCGGGTCGATGACGTCGAACACCCGGGAACCGCTCGGACCGCCGACGAACCCGGACCTCACGACGGCACGGCGACCGCGGCTCGTGGAGGTGTTGGAACGGGCTGCGGGTGCGGGGGATCGCCCGGGCGGGTGAACCAATAGGCTGGTGCCCAGCAAGCGCACCGAAGAATTTGCAGCAGCCAGTGGGGGCTCCCAGATGACGACAGGTCGGCCCGGCGTCGCCGCCGCACCGAACGCGGCGTACGCAGGTCAGGTGGTGCAGTTCCCGGATCCGGTCCGCGCGGAGCGGCACCCGGCCGGGGTCCGGGTGGACGAGTCCGGCTACCCGGACTTCGGCCCGTACGCCGCCGCGGCGGCCGAGGTCGCCGACCCGCCGGAGGGCTTCGGCGTGGACGAACTGCGGCTCACCGACTACGTCTCGGCCAACGTCGCGCTGTTCACCCAGGGCCACCCGCTCTGGGCCGACCTGGAGACCGCCGTGGCCACCCCGCCCGGCTGGACCTGGCACCACGCGGTCGGCCGGGCCGCCCCCGGCTGGCGCCGGATGGAGCTCGTCCCGGTCGAGGTCAAGGCCCTGCTGCGGCACCACGGCGGCCTGGCCACCTCGCCCGCCGACCACTCGCGCCGCGGCACCCGCCCGCTGCAGGAGCGCCGGCCCGTCCACTTCTCGCTGGCCAAGGACGGCGGGGACCCGATCGGCGTCCCCGAGGACCTGGTGCAGCGCGCCGAGGAGCGCCTCGGCTACCGGCTGCCCGGCGCCTACCGCACCTTCCTCAAGCTGGGCGGCGGCCGCCGCCCGGTCGGGGTGGCGCTGGACACCGAGCTCGGCATGCTGTTCGACCAGCCGTTCCTGACCCTCACCGAGGAGTACGGCACCGAGGACGTCGTGTACGCCAACAAGTGCCTGCGCGACCACTTCACCAAGGACTACCTCGGCATCGCCTACGCGCAGGGCGGCATCGTCGCGCTCAAGGTGCGCGGCGACCGGGTCGGCTCGGTCTGGTTCCATCTGTACGACGACGCCCGCGACTCCGGCGCCCCGGAGGCGCCGGAGGACCGCTGCGCCCGGCTGCTGCTGCCCTGCGGGGACGACTTCGACGCCTTCCTGCTGCGGCTGGCCGGCAGTCCGCCGGAGCTGGAGACGGTCGCGGAGCTGATGGTGGACGGCGGGTTCGCCCGGGCCGTCCCGGTGGACTGACGTGACCGCGGGAACGGCGTTGAGGGAACGAGTGGGGACGACGGGGACAGGGGTGAACCGGGCGTGGTGACGTACGCGCAGGCGCAGGAGCTCGCCGAGGAGTGGATCAACGGCGGCGTGCCGCAGGGGCAGCAGCGCGAGGTGCGGGTCCGGGAGTTCGACCTGGGCTTCGTCTGCTGGGCGGTCTCGCCCGCGGAGGCGGCGGCCGGTGCCGGTACCGGTGCCGACGGCGGGTCCGGCTCGGGCTCGGGCTCGGGTGAGGCGCGGCTGGTGATCGCCCGTGACTCGGGCGCCAGCACGCTGTGGCCCGCGCTGCCCGTCAACGAGGTGGTCCGGCAGTACGAGGAGGTGTACGGGCGGCCGGTCGCGGCCAACCCGGCGGGGGCGGCGAAGCCCGCGCCGGGGCCGGTGGAGGCCACCTCCTTCCTGCTCAGCCCGCCGCAGTGGCTGCAGGAGGCGGGGGCGGCGGCGATCGCGGCGGAGGCGGAGAAGCTGGGCGGCGCCGCTGCCGCCGCTGCTGCGCCTTCTCCAGCTCCGGCCCCCGCGCCCGTTCCGGCTCCCGCACCTGTTCCGGCGGCCGCTCCGGTGGCCGCCGCGGAGCCGCCCGCGCCGGTGCCTCAGGTGCCGTCCGCGCCCGCCGTGCTGACCGAGCCGCCGGTCTCCGACCGGCCCGCCGGGGACGCGCCGACCATGCTGGCCCCGCCGCCCGGCGACGAGCCGCCCGTCGCCCCGCGGCCGCCGGCCGCCGCGCCGGTGCCTCCGGTCGCGCCCGCGCCGCCGGCCGCCCCTGTCGGGGCCGAGGCGGCGACCGTCCTGATGCCCGAGGGCCTGCGCACCTCCGGTTCGGACCTGCCCGACGCGCCCGCCCCCGCCGGGGCGGAGGCCGCGACCATGCTGATGCCCCCGGGCGGCGGCATGCCCCCGGTCCCGCCGGTCGGCGCCCAGCCCCCGACCGCCCAGCCCCCGGCCGCGACGCCCGTCACCCCGCCGGCCCCGGCACCCGCCGCGGCCGTCGAGCCGGCGCCGACGCTGCTCGCGCCGCCGGACGCGATGCCCGGCCTGATGGGCCTGCCCGGCGCTCCGGCGACCCCGCCCGGTGCCCCGGTGGAGCAGGCGCCGACCATGCTCGCCACGCCCGGTACCCCGGCCGCCCCGCCCGCCGGCGGTGCCCCGGTGGAGCAGGCGCCCACCATGCTGGCCTCACCCGGCGGGCTGGCCGGGCTGCCGGGTGCCCCCGGCCCGGCGGCCCCGCCCGCCGCCGGGGCCCAGGGCGGCCTCGGCCGCGCCCCGGCCTCGGCCCCGCCGCCGCCCCCGCCGGGTGCGCTGCGCGGCGGGTCGCCCGGCGGCGGCGGTCCGTCCGGTGCGGGCGGGCTGGGCCGCACTCCGGGCTCGGCCCCGCCGCCGCCCCCGCCCGCCGAGCTGCGGCACACCCCGGGCTCCGGCGTGCCCGTCGGCAGCCCCGGTGGCCGTTCGGCCGGTTCGACCCCGCCGCCCCCGCCCCCGGCGGGCCTGCGCGCCGGTGCCGCCCCCGCCCCGGCCCCGCAGGGCGCGCCCGCCCCGGCAGCCGCCGGGGTGGCGTACGAGGCGACCCAGCTGGCCAGCGCGATCGACCCGGCTCTGCTCGGCGGCCCGGCGGACCCGGGCACCCCGCCGTCGGGCGGCCCCGCCGTCCCGCCGCCGCCCGGTGGTCCGGCCGCCCCCGCCGCGCCCGCGGCCGGGTACGGCTACCCGAACGCGGGCGCCGCGCCCGGCGTCGTCCCGCCGACTCCGGTCACCGGCCCGCCGCCGGGCGCGCCGGTGCCGCCCGGGGTGCCCGCGGTCGGCCCGGGCTACTTCGCCGCGCTCAGCTACCGGGGCCCGGACGGCTCCGAGCAGAAGCTGCTGCACCGCAGCGAGCCCGGCACCCCGCACCCGGAGTGGAAGATCCTGCAGGACCTGCGCCGGCTGAACGTGCCCCCGGAGCAGGTGCTGGAGCTCTACACCGAGCTGGAGTCCTGCGACCTGCCCGGCGGCTACTGCAACCGCATGATCGCGGCCTCCTGGCCGAACGTGCGGCTGACCCACACCGCCCCGTACGGCCGTGACCACGCCTCCCGGCAGGCCGGGATGGCCGAGCTGCTGGACCACCTGGACGAGCTGCACCAGCTGGCCTCCGGCGCCCAGCGGGTCCGCCCGTTCCGGGCCCCGCTGCCCGCGCCCGGGTCGGTCCAGCCGCTGCCCCCGCTGGCGCCCCAGCAGCTCGCCCAGGAGCTGGGGACGGCCTTCGGGCAGAACCTGTTCCGCTACGAGCAGCGTGCCGTCTCCCGCCAGGGCGTGCCCGAGCCGGTGTCGCAGACGCTGATGTGGGCCGGGCTGCCGCGCGACTTCGGGCCGTTCTTCTGGGCCCAGGCGCAGGAGGGCCGGCCGATCCCGACGCTGGCCGAGCTGGCCGCCGAGCGCGGCCTGCCCGCGGCCACCGACTTCGGCGGCTACCTGGTGCTCGGCAACGACTACGGCCGTCAGCTGTGCGTCCAGTACGGCACCGCGAACGTGGTGGCCGTGGATGTCGACGGAACCGGCCAGCCGCCGCGCTTCGTCAACAGCGGTGTACCGGAGTTCGTCCGCGCGCTGGCCCTGCTGGGCCGGATGTGGCGGCTGCGGTACGGGCTGACGCCGGAGCAGGCCGGTCGCTGGACGACCGACTTCCAGGCGGAGCTCGCCGCGATCGACCCGGCGGCCCTGCAGTCCACGGACACCTGGTGGGCCGTGCTGCTGGAGCAGTTCTGGGACGGTCTGCTGTAGCGGACCGTCACGGATCCTCGCAGGTGGGGAGGGGTCGTTCCGGTGTCCGGAACGACCCCTCCGGCATGTCCCGACAGCTGTGCCTCGTTGGGGTTTCGTCCGGATCTGCGCAAAATAGGTCAAGAGGATGGGTCTATTCGTCCGGTCCTCGACGTATTCCGGTCCGCACGACGGTCGAATCCGGCCCCGGTCTCCCAACCGGTTCCGGATCCGGCGGTTCCGTCCGATCATGGGCTCCGCAGCCCGCGAAACGAGGGGAAGAGCCCATGAGCGACGCCGTCCCCCAGTACGGCTTCAGCCAGGCCCGGCGCGGCTACGCGCCCGAGCAGGTCGACCGGGCGCTCGTCGCCCTGACCGCCCAGCGCGACGAGGCGTGGGAGCGGTTGAGTGTCCTGGGAGCCGGGATCCGGCAGATGGAGACCCGGCTGGAGGCCATCCGCCGCGCCGCCGAGGAGGCCCCGGAGCCGGACTACCTGGTGCTCAGCGACCAGGCCGCCGGACTGGCCGAGATGGCCGCGAACGAGGCCCGCGCCGTCCGGGAGAAGGCCGAGCGCTTCGCCGAGGACCTTCGGGACGAGGTGTACGAGGAGGGGCAGGCGCTCGCCCAGGCGGCCGAGGAGTACGCCGCCACCACCCGCGCCGAGGCCGACGCGGCCGCCCGCCGCACCGACGAGCGCACCCGTGCCGAGGCCGAGGGCATCCGCGCCGAGGCCGACCGGGAGAGCCGTGCCGTCCGTGACGCCGCCACCGCCTACGCCGCCAAGGTCCGGGTGGCCGCCGCCGAGGCGAGCGAGTACGCCGAGGCCGAGCTGGCCATCAGGCGGCGCGAGGCCGACGAGGCCTTCGCCGCGGCCGAGGCCAAGGCCGACGCCGAGGAGGCCGAGGTCTCGGCGACCGCCGAGCGCCGGGTCAAGGAGGCGGAGCAGCACCGGGATACCGTGCTGAACCAGATCAAGCAGCTGGAGACGGACGCCCAGGCCAAGGCCGACCAGTTGATCGAGAAGGCCCGCCGGGAGGCCGAGCGGATCCACGCGGAGAGCGAGCGCGAGCAGCGCGAGTTCGACGCCCGGCTGGATACCGTGCAGCGGCACCTGGACCACATCAAGGCCACCCTGGCCTCGCTCACGGGCGCGGCGGTCGGGCAGATCGAGCCCGGGGCGCTCGCCGCCGCCGGGGCTCCGGCGGCTCCGACCGACGCGGTGCCTCCGGCGGACGAGGCGGCTCTGACCGAGGAGGCGGCTCCGACCGAGGAGGCGGCTCCGGCGGACGAGGCGGCCGACGCGGCGCCGGTGGACTCCGAGGCGGACACCGGGGAGATCCCGTGGGCGGACCTGCGGAAGGCGGAGCCGGCCGACGGCGGGGCGGACGCCCGGGCGCAGGAGCGGACGACTGCGGTGCGGCAGCCGGTGGTCGGGGGTTCCTCGGCCGTCTCCAGGGCCGCCGACCCCAAGGACCCCAACGCCCCCAAGGGCGCCGAGGACACGGAGGTGGTGACCGGCCCGGTCGCCCCGGCCTCGGTGCCGCCGAAGCCGGCCCAGCCGCCCCTGTCGGCGGCCGAGCGGGACGGCACGCCGGGCGTGGCGGGTGCGAAGGGTGCGGACGGCGCCGAGGAGACCCGGATCATCCCGAAGATCATCATCGTGGACGACGGCGCCGGCTACGCGGCCCCCAACACGGTGGCCTACCGCCGCCGCTAGCCGTCAGCCGCCGCGCGCATCGGCGACCACGCCGGTAGTCCCCGCGCGGCGGTGTCGGTCGGCCGGACGGGTGCGGACGTCCGGAGCGGCTCCGCGGAGCGGGTGGACGAGCGGAGCAGGCCGAGACCCGTGGCGCCCTCCAGGAAAGGGCGCCACGGTTCCCGGCGCTTGGGCGGGCGCCCCCACCCAGGGTCGCCCGGCCTCGCACCTCCGACCCCCATCGGGGGTGCGACAGTGCCGCCACAGCCATCCCCCACGGTTGGGTGCGGCGGGCACGTTCACCATGGTGCGCGATCTCCATGGACGGGCAGTGACAGGAGTATGTCCAGTTCGTGGCGGATGTCAGGCCCGGCGCGGACCGGTGCCCGGCCCGTGCGGCCCCGCCGGGCTCGTACGCCGCGTGCCCGTCCGTGCCGCGGCGTAGGCTGGACACCCCCGGCCGCTCGGCGCGCCGGGCCGTTCGCGTTGCCCCGGCGGCCCTCTCGCCGCGCGGAGGCAGCACCAGCCACGGGACGAAGAAGAGACCCCAGATGAGCCTGACCGGACTGCTCGATGTCGTCGCGCGGGACGCGGCGCTCGCCGAGGCGATCGAGGCGGCCACCGCCACCGGAGCCGCGGCCGGCGGCCGCCGCCACCTGGACCTGGTCGGACCGCCCGCCGCCCGGCCGTTCGCGATCGCCGCACTGGCCCGCGCGATGGCCGGGCAGGCCGCCGGCGACCGGGGCCGCCCGGTGCTCGCCGTCACCGCCACCGGCCGGGAGGCCGAGGACCTCGCCGCCTCGCTGCGCTCGCTGCTGCCCCCCGACGCGGTCGCCGAGTACCCGGCCTGGGAGACCCTGCCGCACGAGCGGCTGTCGCCCCGTTCGGACACCGTCGGCCGCCGGCTGGCCGTGCTGCGCCGGATCGTGCACCCGCGGGCCGACGACCCGGCGGCCGGGCCGGTGCAGGTGATCGTCGCCCCGGTCCGCTCGGTGCTCCAGCCGCAGGTGAAGGGGCTGGCCGAGCTGGAGCCGGTGGCGGTCGGGCGCGGGGAGTCGCACGACCTGGAGGAGGTGGCCCGCCGGCTCGCCGCGGCCGCCTACGCGCGGGTCGAACTGGTCGAGAAGCGCGGTGAGTTCGCCGTCCGCGGCGGGATCCTGGACGTCTTCCCGCCGACCGAGGAGCACCCGCTGCGGGTGGAGTTCTGGGGCGACGACGTCGAGGAGATCCGCTACTTCAAGGTCGCCGACCAGCGTTCGCTGGAGATCGCCGAGCACGGTCTGTGGGCACCGCCCTGCCGCGAGCTGCTGCTGACCGACGAGGTGCGCGCCCGGGCCGCCGAACTGTCCGCCGCGCAGCCCGGGTTGGCCGAGATCCTGGACAAGATCGCCGAGGGCATCGCGGTCGAGGGCATGGAGTCGCTGGCGCCGGTGCTGGTGGACGACATGGAGCTGCTGCTCGACGTGCTGCCGCTCGGCTCGGTCGCGGTGGTCTGCGACCCGGAGCGGGTCCGCACCCGGGCCGCAGACCTGGTGGCCACCAGCCAGGAGTTCCTGCAGGCCTCCTGGGTCGCCGCGGCGGCCGGCGGTGACCGGCCGATCGACCTGGAGACCATCGACGTCTCCGCCGCCTCGCTGCGCTCGCTCGCCGAGGTGCGCGAGCACGCCGCCGAGATCGGGCTGCCCTGGTGGTCGGTCAGCCCGTTCGCGACCAGCGAGTCCTCGGTCGACACCATCCTGGAGTTCGACGCCAACACGCTGACCCTCGGCATGCACGCCGTCGAGGCCTACCGGGGCGACACCGCCCGGGCGATCGCCGACGCCAAGGAGCGGCTGGCCGCCGACTGGCGGGTCGTCATGGTGACGGAGGGCCACGGCCCGGCCTCCCGCCTGGCCGAGGTGCTCGGCAACGAGGGCATCCCGGCCCGGCTGGTCGCCGACCTCGCCGAGGCGCCCACCCGGGACGTCGTCCACGTCGCCTGCGGCTCCATCGAGCACGGCTTCGTCGACGAGGCACTCAAGATCACCGTCGTCACCGAGACCGACCTGTCCGGCCAGAGGTCCTCCACCAAGGACATGCGCCGGATGCCGTCCCGGCGCCGCAACGCGATCGACCCGCTGGCCCTGGTGGCCGGCGACTACGTGGTGCACGAGGCGCACGGCGTCGGCCGGTACGTGGAGATGGTGCAGCGCACGGTCCAGGGCGCCACCCGCGAGTACCTGGTGCTGGAGTACGCCCCCGCGAAGCGCGGCCACCCCGGCGACCGGCTGTTCGTGCCGACCGACCAGCTCGACCAGGTCACCAAGTACGTCGGCGGCGAGGCCCCGACGCTGCACCGGCTCGGCGGCGCGGACTGGGCGAAGACCAAGCAGCGGGCGAAGAAGGCGGTCAAGGAGATCGCCGCCGACCTGATCAGGCTGTACTCGGCGCGGATGGCCGCGCCCGGCCACACCTTCGGCCCGGACACCCCGTGGCAGCGCGAGCTGGAGGACGCCTTCCCGTACGCGGAGACGCCGGACCAGCTGACCACCATCGCCGAGGTCAAGGCCGACATGGAGAAGTCCGTCCCGATGGACCGGCTGATCTGCGGCGACGTCGGCTACGGCAAGACCGAGATCGCCGTCCGGGCCGCCTTCAAGGCGGTGCAGGACGGCAAGCAGGTGGCGGTGCTGGTGCCGACCACCCTGCTGGTGCAGCAGCACTTCTCCACCTTCGCCGAGCGCTACGCCAACTTCCCGGTCACCGTGAAGGCGCTGTCCCGCTTCCAGACCGACAGCGAGGCCAAGGCCGTCCTGGAGGGCCTGTTCGAGGGCTCGGTGGACGTCGTCATCGGTACCCACCGGCTGTTCTCCTCCGAGACCAGGTTCAAGGACCTCGGCCTGGTCATCGTCGACGAGGAGCAGCGCTTCGGCGTCGAGCACAAGGAGCAGCTGAAGAAGCTGCGCGCCAACGTGGACGTGCTCACCATGTCCGCGACCCCGATCCCGCGCACCCTGGAGATGGCGGTCACCGGCATCCGCGAGATGTCCACCATCACCACCCCGCCGGAGGAGCGCCACCCGGTGCTGACCTTCGTCGGGCCGTACGACGAGAAGCAGATCTCGGCCGCGATCCGGCGTGAACTCCTGCGCGAGGGCCAGGTGTTCTACATCCACAACCGGGTGGAGTCGATCGACAAGGCGGCCGCCCGGCTGAAGGACCTGGTGCCCGAGGCGCGGATCGCCACCGCGCACGGGCAGATGGGGGAGACCCAGCTGGAGAAGGTCGTCGTCGACTTCTGGGAGAAGGAGTTCGACGTCCTGGTGTCGACCACGATCGTGGAGTCCGGCATCGACATCTCCAACGCCAACACCCTGATCGTCGAGCGCGGCGACACCTTCGGCCTCTCCCAGCTGCACCAGCTGCGCGGCCGGGTCGGCCGTGGCCGCGAGCGCGGCTACGCGTACATGCTGTACCCGCCGGAGAAGCCGCTCACCGAGACGGCGCACGAGCGCCTGGCCACCATCGCCCAGCACACCGAGATGGGCGCCGGCATGTACGTCGCGATGAAGGACCTGGAGATCCGCGGCGCCGGCAACCTGCTCGGCGGCGAGCAGTCCGGGCACATCGCGGGGGTCGGCTTCGACCTCTACATGCGGATGGTCGGCGAGGCGGTGGCCGAGTTCCGCGAGTCGCTGGCCAACGGCGGCGCGGAGCCGGAGGAGGAGCCGCTGGAGGTGAAGATCGAGCTGCCGGTCGACGCCCACGTGCCGCACGACTACGCGCCCGGCGAGCGGCTGCGGCTGCAGGCCTACCGCTCGATCGCGGCGGTCAACTCGGAGGCGGACATCCAGCAGGTCCGGGACGAACTCGTGGACCGCTACGGGAAGCTGCCCGAGCCGGTGGAGAACCTGCTGCTGGTCGCCGCGCTGCGGCTGTACGCCCGGCGGTGCGGGATCTCGGACATCACCCTTCAGGGTGCGAACGTCCGCTTCGGCCCGGTGGAGCTGCGCGAGTCCCAGCAGCTGCGGCTGAACCGGCTCTACCCGCGCAGCCAGGTCAAGGCGGCGGCCCAGCAGCTGCTGGTGCCGCGGCCGAGCACCGGGCGGATCGGCGGCAAGCCGCTGGTCGGGCGGGAGCTGCTGGGCTGGTGCACCGAGTTCCTGTCGGCGATGTTCGACGACCTGGCGGGGGCGAAGAAGTAGCACCGCGTCCGGCGGCGGCCCCGGACTCCGGTCCGGGGCCGTCGCCGTCGCCGTCACCGCCGCCGTCCCGGGATCGGCAGGGGCCGGGGGCGGGCGGGGCGGGTAGGTTCGAGGTGTGACGACGAATGCTGTGCCGGCGAGCGCTCCGGGCGCGAAGTTGATCCTGCTGACCACCACCCACCGGGTGGCCCCCGGGCTGCTGACCTGGCCGGCCTGGGAGGCGCTGCGCTCGGCGGGCCGGGTGCTGGTCGCCGACGAGGGGCACCCGCAGGTGGCGGCCGTGCGGCAGGCCGGGGTGGCCGTCGAGGTGGTCCCGGCCGGGTCGGCGCCGGCCCTGGCCCGGCTGCTGACCGGGCAGCCGGCCGACGCCGGGCCGACGGTGTGGCTGGGCAGCCCGGACGGGGACCCGGGGCTGACGGACGCGCTGGCCCGCCTCGCCGTGGAGCACGCCGGCGAGGTTCCGGAGATCGAGGTCCTGCCGGGCTCGTACGACCTGCCGGGGGCCCGGCTGCTGGACCTCGCCTCGGTGATGGACCGGCTGCGCTCGCCCGGCGGCTGCCCGTGGGACGCCGAGCAGACCCACGAGAGCCTGGTGAAGTACCTGGTCGAGGAGGCCTACGAGCTGGTCGAGGCGATCGAGGAGGGGGACCGGGGCACGCTGCGCGAGGAGTTGGGCGACGTACTGCTGCAGGTGTTCTTCCACTCCCGGATCGCCGAGGAGCACCCCACCGACCCCTTCACCGTCGACGACGTGGCCGGGGACATCGTGGACAAGCTGGTGTACCGGCACCCCCACGTGTTCGGGGACGTCGAGGCCGGCGGCGCCGCCGAGGTCGAGGCCAACTGGGAGCAGCTGAAGGCGGCCGAGAAGGCGGACCGGGAGTCCGTCCTGGACGGCGTGCCGGCCGGGCTGCCCGCGCTGGCGTACGCGGCGAAGCTGGTGTCCCGGGTGCGCCGGGCCGGCTTCACGGAGGTGCCGGACGAGCCGTACGAGCTGCCGGCCGAGCTGACCGCGGAGTCGGCGGGCCGGCTGCTGCTCGCGGTGGCGCAGCGGGCGCACGACGCCGGGGTGGACGTGGACGCGGCCCTGCGCTCGGCCGCGCGCGGCTACCGGGACGCGGTGCGCGCGGCCGAGGGGCTCAAGCCGGAGTAGGACGGGACGGACGGCTCAGGCGGCCGTGGCGGTGCTCCCGGCGGGGCGCCGCTGCGGCGGCACGAGTTCGCCGATGGCCTCGCCGATCAGGGCGACCAGTTCGGCGAGGCGCTCCAGGTCGAGGTGGTCGGGCAGGTCGGCGAGCGAGACGACCCGCTCGCCCTTCGGGCCGGCGACGCAGAAGAGGTCGATCGGACCGAGGTGCTTCTCGGCGGTGTCGACCAGGGCGGCGACGTCGCTGGGCCGGCGGATGTCGCCGCAGACGCCCACCACCGGGCAGCCCGGCCGGTCGAGTTCGGCGGCGAGGTCCTCGGCGATCCCGACGTGCTGGTCGGCGATCAGCATCCCGGCGGCGCCGGCCGCGGCGAACCGGCGGGCGAGGTCGGCTCCCGAACCGCCGTCGAGTACCGCGATGACGACGACTGCTCCGCTGACCCGCATGGCCTGCTCCTCCCTGTGGGCGACACCGCACCGGCGCCCACGCGTACTGCGGAGGATCGTAGGCACGTCCTGACCCTCCGCAACAGGGATTACCCCGCAGGTGACCAGGGTCACGCCTGCCGCCCGGCCAAGAGCTCTCCAAGGGCTGTCCACGACCCGGCTACGCCCCGTTCACGGAGAGTCGGCGCGCTGGTCGCACGCCGCTCGCACGCCGCTCGCACGCCGCTCACGGGCGGTTCGCGCACCGGTGACGCGGCGGTGGCCCCGGTGGTCGTCCGGGCGCGTCCGGTCCAGCGGTTACGGTCGACCCATGCCAGCTCAGCCCGACGGCGCCCAGCCCGCCGCCCAGCCCGCCCCGCAGCTCTTCACCTGGGAGTTCGCCGCCGACCCGTACCCCGCCTACGCCTGGCTGCGCGAGCACGCCCCGGTGCACCGCACCGAGCTGCCGAGCGGGGTGGAGGCCTGGCTGGTGACCAGGTACGCGGACGCCCGGCAGGCGCTCGCGGACAGCCGGCTGTCGAAGAACCCGGCGCACCACAGCGAGCAGGCGCACCGCACCGGCCGGGTGGGCATCCCGGGGGAGCGGCAGGCGGACCTGATGACCCACCTGCTGAACATCGACCCGCCGGACCACACCCGGCTGCGCCGCCTGGTGTCGAAGGCGTTCACCCCGCGCCGGGTGGCCGAGTTCGAGCCGAGGGTGCAGCAGCTGACCGACCGGCTGATCGACGGCTTCGCGCAGCGCGGCTCGGCGGACCTGATCCACGAGTTCGCCTTCCCGCTCCCCATCTACGCGATCTGCGACATGCTGGGCGTGCCGGCCGAGGACCAGGACGACTTCCGCGACTGGGCCGGGATGATGGTGCGACACACCAAGCCGGGACAGGGCGGCGGCCGACGTGGCGGCGTGGGGCGGGCGGTGAAACGGATGCGGGCGTACCTGCTGGAACTGATCCACCGCAAGCGGGCCGACCTCGGCGACGACCTGATCTCCGGTCTGATCCGGGCGAGCGACCACGGTGAGCACCTGCCCGAGAACGAGGCCGCCGCGATGGCCTTCATCCTGCTCTTCGCCGGGTTCGAGACCACGGTCAACCTGATCGGCAACGGGACGTACGCGTTGCTGCGCAACCCGGACCAGCGGGCGCTGCTGCAGGAGTCGGTGGTGCGTGGTGAGACGGCGCTGCTGGAGACCGGGATCGAGGAACTCCTGCGCTACGACGGGCCGGTGGAGCTGGCGACCTGGCGGTTCGCGACCGCGCCGCTGACCATCGGCGGGGTGGAGATCCCGGTCGGCGACCCGGTGCTGGTGGTGCTGGCGGCGGCGGACCGCGACCCGGCCCGGTTCTCCGACGAGAACACCCTCGACCTGGCCCGGAGCGACAACCCCCACCTGGGCTTCGGGCACGGCATCCACTACTGCATCGGAGCCCCGCTGGCCCGGCTGGAGGGGCGGTCCGCGCTGGCCACCCTGCTTTCCCGGCTGCCCGATCTGCGGCTGGCCGAGAGCCCGGAGAACCTGCGCTGGCGCGGTGGCCTGATCATGCGTGGACTGCGTGAACTTCCGGTCGAATTCACTCCCGAGCTCCGCTCGCCGCACGCCCTTTCCGAGGGCCCGGCACACTGACGTGACGTCGCATTCCGGGCGCTCGCAGCGGCATGAACGACCATCAAACCGGACAAAGCGCTGCCGTTGGTAGGCGATCGGACACGGGCCGTAATTCTGGTGTGATATCGACGATATGAGCTTGTGATCGGTCTGAGGATCTGTCTAGTCTCCCTGGAGTTCGCAGCTGCGGACCCCGTGCGCGGAACGCCGAATCCTGCCCGCCGCGCCACGGGAAACCGACCAGACCCTGGGCAGGGGCGGGGGAACCAGGTTTGTTGCCGTCCCTCCACGGCTTGGGGTGAAGCCGCCCGAGCGGAATCGTTTCCGCCGCCGGCGGCCGGGCCACCTCCCGGTCCGAACCCGACAGCTCACCTCGCAGGCGTGCGGAGAGGGACTTCTTCATGCTGCTCGTTGGATCTGGCCGTCATCGCCGTCGCACCCAGGCCGAGAAGGCCATCGCCGTCGCCGGTGTGGCCGGCGTCGGACTCGCGCTGCCGCTCCTCACCGCCACCGGTGCCTCCGCCGCCCCGGCCTCCTCCTGGGACTCCGTCGCCCAGTGCGAGAGCGGTGGCGACTGGAGCATCAACACCGGCAACGGCTTCTACGGCGGCCTGCAGTTCACCTCCAGCACGTGGAAGGCGTACGGCGGCACCGCCTACGCGCCGCAGGCCAACCAGGCCAGCCGGGCCCAGCAGATCTCGGTCGCCGAGAAGGTGCTCGCCTCGCAGGGCCCGGGCGCCTGGCCGGTCTGCTCCATGAAGGCCGGGCTGAGCAAGGGCGGTGCCCCCGCGGCCGTGGACACCTCCTCGGACACCAAGGCGCAGTCCGCCCCCAAGCAGCAGACGCCGAAGCGGCAGGCCCCCAAGGCCGCCCCGAAGCCGGTCCAGCAGTACGTGCCGAAGCACGCCGCGCCGAAGAAGGCCGAGCAGCCGGAGACCCAGCCGGTCCAGCAGTACACCCCGAAGCACGCGGCTCCGCGCGCCGCCCAGCCGGCCCCGGCCCCGCAGACCGGCCACGACTACACCGTCCGTTCCGGTGACACCCTGTCGGGCATCGCCGCCGCCCAGGGCGTGTCCGGCGGCTGGCAGGCGCTGTACGACGGCAACCGCGGCACCGTCGGCGGGGACCCGAACCTGATCGTGCCCGGCCAGGTCCTGCACCTCGGCTGAGACCCGGCGGAGGGGGCCGACCGACCGGTCGGCCCCCTTTCGTCCGCCCGCGCCCTCCTTCGTCCGCCTTCGTCCGCTCAGGTGGGACAAGCTGGGACAAGCAGGTGAACTACCGGTGGGTAGTGGGGCCACACGCTGAGACGGAGCCGAGGTCGACGTGGTCCCGGGAGCCCGGGCGGTTAGGCTCTGGTCGTAACGACTCCGCAATCCTCCGGCCGACAGCGCCACCGTCGAGCCGGACCCTGCTTCCGCAAGGAGATGCTTCGTGCCGTCCATCGATGTCGTCGTAGCCCGTGAGATCCTCGACTCCCGCGGCAACCCCACGGTCGAGGTCGAGGTCGGCCTCGACGACGGCAGCACGGGTCGTGCCGCTGTTCCGTCGGGTGCCTCGACCGGCGCCTTCGAGGCGCTGGAGCTGCGCGACGGCGACAAGAACCGCTACTTCGGCAAGGGCGTGGAGAAGGCCGTCCTGGCCGTCATCGAGCAGATCGGCCCGGAGCTGGTCGGCTACGACGCCACCGAGCAGCGCCTGATCGACCAGGCCATGCTCGACCTGGACGCCACCCCGGACAAGTCCTCGCTCGGCGCCAACGCCATCCTGGGCGTCTCGCTGGCCGTCGCGCACGCCGCCTCCGAGGCCAGCGACCTGCCGCTGTTCCGCTACCTGGGCGGCCCGAACGCGCACGTCCTGCCCGTCCCGATGATGAACATCCTCAACGGCGGCTCGCACGCGGACTCCAACGTCGACATCCAGGAGTTCATGATCGCCCCGATCGGCGCGGAGTCCTTCTCCGAGGCCGTCCGCTGGGGCGTCGAGGTCTACCACACCCTCAAGGGCGTGCTGAAGGAGCGCGGCCTGTCCACCGGCCTCGGCGACGAGGGCGGCTTCGCGCCGAACCTGGACAGCAACCGCGAGGCCCTGGACCTCATCACCGAGGCCATCCAGAAGGCCGGCTACGTGCCGGGCCGTGACGTCGCGCTGGCCCTGGACGTCGCCGCCTCCGAGTTCTTCAAGGACGGCGCCTACCAGTTCGAGGGCAAGGCCCTGTCGTCCGCCGAGCTCATCGAGTACTACGCCGAGCTGGTCGCCGCCTACCCGCTGGTCTCCATCGAGGACCCGCTGGACGAGTCGGACTGGGACGGCTGGAAGGCCATGACCGTCAAGCTGGGCGACAAGGTCCAGCTGGTCGGCGACGACCTGTTCGTCACCAACCCGGCCCGCCTGGCCAAGGGCATCGAGACCGGCACCGCCAACGCGCTGCTGGTGAAGGTGAACCAGATCGGCTCGCTGACCGAGACCCTGGACGCCGTCGAGCTGGCCCAGCGCAACGGCTACCGCTGCATGATGTCGCACCGCTCCGGCGAGACCGAGGACGTCACCATCGCCGACCTGGCCGTCGCCACCAACTGCGGCCAGATCAAGACCGGTGCCCCGGCCCGCTCCGAGCGCGTCGCCAAGTACAACCAGCTGCTGCGCATCGAGGAGATCCTCGACGACGCCGCCGAGTACGCCGGCCGCGGCGCCTTCCCGCGGTTCAAGTACGAGGGCTGAGCCGCCGCACCAGCGCACGCCTGACCGGTGCCCCGCCGCACACCCCGTAGGGTGGACGGCGGGGCACCGTCGCGACCAGGAGGGGATACGGGAGATGGCTGGCTGGAGGATCCCGGGCTTGGCGGCCCGGCCTCGGTTCACGAGCCGGGCGACCGTACTCGTCCTGGTGCTCTGCTCGCTGGTGGCGATCCTGGCCTACCCGACGCGGCAGTTCATCTCCCAGCGCGCCGAGATCTCCGCCCAGCGGGCGAAGGCCGACCACGCGCGCCAGCAGGTCGAGCAGCTGCGCCGGGACAAGGCCCGCTGGCAGGATCCGGAGTACGTCAAGGCGCAGGCCCGCGCCCGGCTGCACTACGCGGTGCCGGGCGAGACCCCGTACATCGCGGCGGACCCGTCCGGCGCGGCCGCCCAGCCGTCCGCCGCCGCCACCCCGGGCGGCCCGTCCGCCGCCGCGGCCGGCCGGCCGGACACCGCCAAGCCCTGGTACGCCAGCATCTGGGACTCGGTGGACGCCGCCGACACCGCCGCGCTGGCCCCCGCGACCCCCCGTCCGCTCCCACCGTTCCCCGTTGGAGACCCCGCCCCCCATGACCACTGAGAACCACCCCGCCGTCTCCGACGCCGACGTCGCGGCCATCGCCGCCCAGCTCGGCCGGGTGCCGCGCGGCCTGCGCGCCGTGGCGCACCGCTGCCCCTGCGGCAACCCCGACGTCGTGGAGACGGCCCCCCGCCTGCCGGACGGCACGCCGTTCCCGACGCTGTACTACCTGACCTGCCCCAAGGCCGCCTCGCTGATCGGCACCCTGGAGGCGGAGGGCGTGATGAAGGATCAGACCGCCCGGCTCGCCGAGGACCCGGAACTGGCCGCCGCCTACCAGAAGGCGCACGAGGACTACATCGCCCGGCGCGACGCGATCGAGGTGCTGGAGGGCTTCCCGAGCGCCGGCGGCATGCCGGACCGGGTGAAGTGCCTGCACGTGCTGGTCGGCCACTCGCTGGCGGCCGGCGAGGGCGTCAACCCGCTCGGCGACGAGGCCATCGGCATGCTGGAGGACTGGTGGGCCAAGGGCCCGTGCGTGTCCCCGGCCGAGGTCCAGGCCGCCGGTGAGCGGGTCGCCCGCAACCGCGCCAAGGAGCAGGACCACGAGGCCGTGATCGCGGCCAAGCAGCAGAAGGCCGCCGAGCGGGCCGCCAAGCGCGCCGCCGAGGAGTCCGCGGCCTCCGCGGCGGAACAGGAGTCCGAGTGACCATGACCCGGGTGGCCGCGATCGACTGCGGCACCAACTCGATCCGGCTGCTGGTCGCCGACCTCGACCCGGAGACCGGCGAGATCACCGACCTCGACCGCCGGATGATCATCAACCGGCTGGGTCAGGACGTGGACAGGACCGGCCGGCTGCACCCCGACGCGCTGGCCCGCACCTTCGCGGCCTGCCGGGAGTACCGGGAGATCATCACCGGCTTCGGCGTCGGCCCGGAGCGCACCCGCTTCGTCGCCACCAGCGCCTCCCGGGACGCCGAGAACAGCGACGAGTACGTCAAGGGCGTGCGGGACATCCTGGGCGTCGAGCCGGAGGTGGTGAGCGGCGAGGAGGAGGCCCACCTGTCCTTCGTGGGCGCCACCAAGGAGCTGACCGGCGGCCAGTTCCCGGCCCCCTACCTGGTCTTCGACCTCGGCGGCGGCTCCACCGAGTTCGTGCTCGGCGGGACGGACGTGCAGGCGGCGCGCTCGGTGGACATCGGCTGCGTGCGGCTGACCGAGCGGCACTTCGGCGGCGCCGAGCTGCCCTCCGAGGAGCAGATCGCCGAGGCCCGGGCGCACGTGCGGGCCGAGCTGGACAAGGCCGAGGAGGTCGTCCCGCTGACCGGCGCGGCCACCCTGGTCGGCCTGGCCGGGACGGTCACCACGGTGTCCGCGATCGCCCAGGACCTGCCCGGGTACGAGTCGGAGCGGATCCACCACTCCCGGCTCAGCCGCGAGCGGGTCGCGGAGATCGCCCGCGAGCTGCTGGCCGCCACCCACGCCGAGCGCGCGGCGATCCCCTCGATGCACCCGGGCCGGGTGGACGTGATCGCGGCCGGTGCGCTGGAGCTGCTGGAGATCATGGACCGGACCGGCGCCGCCGAGCTGGTCGTGAGCGAGCACGACATCCTGGACGGCATCGCCTGGAGTATGGCCTCCTGACGCCCTGCAGGGCTTACCGAACCGGCCCCGGCACCCCGTTGCGGGTGCCGGGGCCGGGGCGCGCCCGGGCGCGGGTGGAAAAGTTCGTGAATTTCTTCACATGACGATCCGACCATTCGCCCCACCCTGCCGCCCGCTACGTCCGAATTGTGGGACCGAAGGCCTGCCGTCGACGAGGCCCGCTGGATCGCAGGTCAGGCCTCGGCTGAGGTTTGAAAATCGAAATCACAAGCGGGAACCCGGGCCCTGTACGGATCGTTGCTGCTCAGCCGGGTAGTGCTCCGGCGCACGTTCATGAGGGGCTGCCGGGGGCCGTGCACCGGTGCGCCGGTGTCGTTTTTGGGGGCGCGAAGTGTAGCACGGGGTGTCCACGAGCTTGTGACCGGGCTCACGAAGGCTGCTCCGGACGGTGCTGGATACTTTCGGATATGAGCACCACGGAGCGTCCTCGCATCCTCATTGTCGGCGGTGGTTACGTCGGCCTGTATGCCGCGATGCGCATCCTCAAGAAGATGCGCTACGGCGAAGCGACCGTCACGGTCGTGGACCCGCGGTCGTACATGACGTACCTGCCCTTCCTCCCCGAGGCGGCCGGCGGCAACGTCGCGCCCCGCAACCTCGTCGCGCCGCTGCGCAAGACCCTGAAGCAGGCGGAGGTGCTGACCGGGTCCGTCACCGGCATCGACCACGCCCGCAAGGTCGCGACCATCCAGCCGGCGGCCGGCGACAGCTACGAGCTGCCCTTCGAGTACCTGGTCGTCGCCACCGGTTCCGTCTCCCGCACCTTCCCGATCCCGGGTCTGGCGGAGAACGGCATCGGCATGAAGACGGTCGAGGAGGCCATCGGCCTCCGCAACCACGTCATGGCTCAGCTCGACAAGGCCGAGTCCACCTCGGACGAGGAGGTCCGCCGCAAGGCCCTGACCTTCGTCGTCATCGGCGGCGGCTTCGCCGGCATCGAGACGGTCGCCGAGATCGAGGACATGGCGCGCGACGCCGCGAAGCTGTACAAGACGGTCAGCCGCGACGACATGCGCTTCGTCGTGGTCGAGGCCGCCAACCGCATCCTCCCCGAGATGGGCCCGGACCTCGGTCTGTGGACCAAGGAGAAGCTGGAGGAGCGGAACATCGAGGTCTACATCGAGACCTCGATGGACTCCTGCATCGACGGCCACGTCATGCTGAAGAACGGCATGGAGATGGACGCCGCCACCATCGTGTGGACGGCCGGCGTGAAGCCGAACCCGGTGCTGGCCAACTTCGGCCTGCCGCTGGGCCCGCGCGGCCACGTCGACACCGCGCCGACCCTGCAGGTCCAGGGCTTCGACTACGTCTGGTCCGCCGGCGACAACGCCCAGGTCCCGGACCTCGCCGCCGGCGAGGGCGCCTGGTGCCCGCCGAACGCCCAGCACGCCTGCCGCCAGGCCGTCGTCCTCGGTGACAACGTCATCTCCGGCATGCGGGGCTTCCCGCAGAAGGAGTACAAGCACAAGAACCTGGGTGCGGTCGCCGGTCTCGGCCTGCACAAGGGCGTGGCGATCCTCTTCGGCAAGTACAAGCTGAAGGGCCGTCCGGCCTGGTGGTTCCACCGCCTGTACCACGGCGCGATGGTGCCGACCTTCAACCGCAAGGTCCGGGTCTTCACCGACTGGACCCTCGCGATGTTCCTGAAGCGCGAGGCGGTGGGCCTCTCCCAGATGGAGAACCCGCAGCTTCCGATCCAGGAGGTCACGCCGCCCACCAAGCCCGTCGAGGCCGCGAAGCCGGCCGCCGACAAGGAGCTCGCCAGCAAGTAAGCGACTGGACCCCGGTGTGGGAGCGCCGGGGTATGAGTCGGAGGCCCTCCGCCCGGCAGTGTCGCCGGACCACGACCTCCGTGGTGCTCAGCCGGCCGTGCGACCGGGCGGAGTACAGCAGTAGAAGAGCCCCTGCCGAAACCCTCCGGCAGGGGCTCTTGCCGTGTCCCGGACGGCCTTCCACGGGACCGCCCCCGGCCGCGCGTGCGACCGGGGGCGGGGGTGGACGGACGGGGCGTCAGTCCGTCTTGATGCTCTCCAGGATGTCCAGCTTGGCCGCCCGGCGGGCCGGCCAGATCGCGGCCACCAGGCCGACCAGTCCGGCCAGGCCCAGGAACACCGCCAGCTGGCCGTACGGCACGACGGTGGTCAGGCCGGCCAGGCTGGACTTCAGCGTCCCGTTGATCGCCCAGGCGATGAAGCAGCCGAGCAGCAGGCCGATCCCGGCGCCGAAGAGCGAGATCACCACCGACTCCAGCCGGACCATCCGTTTGATGCCGCGGCGGTCCAGGCCGATCGCCCGCAGCATCCCGATCTCGCGCTTGCGCTCGAAGACCGACATGGCCAGCGTGTTGATCACGCCGAGGACGGCGATCAGGACCGCCATGCCCAGCAGGCCGTACATCAGGTTCAGCGCGAAGGTGATGGCCTGGCTGAAGTCGTCCCGGACGTCCTGCTTGGACTTGACCTCGATCACCGGGTTGGCGCCGGTGGCGTCCTTGAGCGCCTGCTTGAGCTCCGGGGTGGCGCCGTCCTTGCCCTTGACCAGCACGTCGGCGACGTACGGCTTCGGGTCGTGCTTGGCGATCTCGCTGTTGGCCAGCAGGACCGGGCCGAGCATCCCGCCCTTCTCGTACACGCCGCCGACCGTGAGCGGGCCGGTGGACCCGTCCGGGAAGGTGGCGGTCATCGTCGAGCCGGTGCTGACGTTGAACTTGGTGGCCACGTCCTGGTCGACCAGCAGCTGGCCCTTGCCGAGCGCGTCGGCGGAGCCGCTGGTCAGCTTGATCTCGGCGAGCTGCTCGAAGGCGGCCGCGTCCAGGCCGCTGATCGCCTTCGAGGTGCCGTCGAGCTTCCAGTAGGCGGAGGCCATCGGCGAGGAGGCCGCGACGCCGGGGGCCTTGGCGATCTGGGCGGGCACCTGCCCGGACAGGTTCATGCCGTTGGCGGTCGAGACGATGTAGTCGGCCTTCATCGACTTGGTGACGGCCCGGTCGATGGTGTCGCCGATCGAGGTGCCGAGCACGGTCAGGCCGGTGACCAGGGTCAGCCCGATGGTGAGCGCGGCGGCGGTGGCCGCGGTGCGGCGCGGGTTGCGCACCGCGTTCTGCTGGGCGAGCTTGCCCGGGGTGCCGCCCAGCGCCCGCAGCAGCGGGCCGAGCAGGGCGACGACCGGGCGGGAGAGCAGCGGCAGCAGGACGAACACGCCGATCAGGGCCAGGAAGGCACCCGCGCCGAC
Organism: Kitasatospora sp. NPDC101108; assembly: GCF_055584725.1. Lineage (NCBI taxonomy): Bacteria > Bacillati > Actinomycetota > Actinomycetes > Kitasatosporales > Streptomycetaceae > Kitasatospora > Kitasatospora sp. NPDC101108. Next base: position 368,559 of record NZ_JBVJLM010000003.1, on the reverse strand, counting down.
CGGCAGCCGGCCGGTGTCGTTGCCGGTGGAGGCGCCGTAGCCGATCAGCGCCAGGCCGCCGCCAGCGAGCACCGAGCCGATGGTGTTGCGGACCACCAGGCTCTTCTGACTGGTCGGCTGGTCGCCGCTGCTCATCGCCGCCACCGGGGCGATCCGGGCGGCGCGCACGGCCGGCAGCAGGGCGGACAGGACCGTCACCAGGACGCCGACCACGAGGGTCACCACGACGGTGACCGGCTTGATCACCAGCGAGCCGTTCGGCATGTTCTCGTTCAGCGAGCCGATCAGGGACTGCATCCCGGCGCCGATCCCGACGCCCGCCAGCAGACCGGCCGCCGCGGAGACGGTGCCGATCACCAGCGCCTCGATCAGCACCGAGCGGGTCACCTGCTTGCGGCTGGCGCCGATCGCCCGCAGCAGCGCGAGCTCCTTGGTGCGCTGGGCGACCAGCATGGTGAAGGTGTTGGCGATGATGAAGATGCCGACGAAGAGCGAGATGAAGGCGAAGACCAGCAGCATGGTGCGCATGCTGTCGGTGCCCTGGGTGATCTGCGCCTGCTCGTCCGCCTGCAGCTTGGTGCCGGTCTCGACGTCGAACTGGCGGCCGGTCACCTTGGGCTCGACCTGGGCGAGCAGCTCGTCCTGGGAGGTGCCGGGCTTCGCGGTGAGCACGATGCTGCTGTAGCGGCCCGGCTCCAGCAGCGTCTGCTGGGCGGTCGCCCTGTCGAACAGGGTGAGCGTGCCGCCGGTGTTCACCACCGGGTCGTCGGTGGTGAAGACGCCGGTGAGCTTCGCCTCGATCACCGGTCCGTTGGCGGCCACCCGCACGGTGTCGCCGACCTTGTAGCCCGCCTTGTCCGCGGTCCTGCGGTCGAGGGCGATCTCCTTGGCGTCCTTCGGGCCCTGACCCTCGGCCATCGGGTAGCGCGGGTCCTTGCCGTCCTGGCCCGGCGCGAAGTTGGCGCCCCTGGCGGCCCAGACCTGGCCGATCAGGTTGCCCTTCTTGTCCGCGACCCCGGTGAAGCCGCCGGCCACCCCGCGGGCGCCCGCCGCGCCGGGCAGCGAGGCGAGCTGCTGGACGGTCTCGTCGGTGAGCCTGGCGGAGTCGCCCTCGCTCTTCTCCCTGGCGGAGGCCTTGGAGCCGGCCGAGCGGTCCACGACCTGGACGGCGATGTCCGAGTAGCTCTTGGAGTTGCTGTCCCGCAGGGCCTTGCCGAAGGTGTCGGAGAAGACCATGGTGCCGGCGACGAACGCCGTGCCGAGCATGACGGCCAGCGCCGTCATCAGCAGTCGGCCCTTGTGGGCCAGCACGTTGCGCAGTGCGGTGCGATACATGAGGTGTCCTGGGGAGGTTCGAAGGCGTCGGGCGTGCGGGCCGGGTGTCAGCTGGTGCGGCCCTTGGCGTCGAAGCGGCGCATGCGGTCCAGGACGGTGTCGGCGGTGGGGGCGTGGAGTTCGTCGACGATGCGGCCGTCGGCGAGGAAGACGACGCGGTCGGCGTAGGAGGCGGCGACCGGGTCGTGGGTGACCATGACGACGGTCTGGCCGAGTTCGCGCACGGAGTTGCGCAGGAAGGAGAGGATCTCGGCGCCGGAGCGGGAGTCGAGGTTGCCGGTGGGTTCGTCGGCGAAGATGATGTCGGGCTTTCCGGCGAGGGCGCGGGCGCAGGCGACGCGCTGCTGCTGGCCGCCGGAGAGCTGGGAGGGGCGGTGGCTCAGACGGCCGGAGAGGCCGACGGTGTCGACGACGCGGTCGAGCCAGGCCTGGTCGGCCTTGCGGCCGGCGATGTCCATCGGGAGGGTGATGTTCTCCAGGGCGGTCAGCGTGGGGAGCAGGTTGAAGGCCTGGAAGATGAAACCGATGTGGTCGCGGCGCAGCTGGGTGAGCTGCTTGTCCTTGAGGCCGACGAGTTCGGTGTCGCCGATGGTGGTGGAGCCGGAGGAGACGGTGTCCAGGCCGGCCATGCAGTGCATGAGGGTGGACTTGCCGGAGCCGGAGGGGCCCATGATGGCGGTGAACTCGCCCTGGGGGAAGGTCACGCTGACGTTGTCGAGGGCGACGACCCGGGTCTCCCCCTCCCCGTAGACCTTGTTCAGACCGGTGGCGCGGGCGGCCGCCGGTCCGGTACGGACGGCGGTTGCGGTCGGCGTGGTCACGGGGGAGCTCCTTGTCGGTACGCGGATTCGTACCTCCATGCTCCATTACGTGATCATGGTCCGGCGTCGATCCGCCGGACGGTTGGCCCGACCACCGCTGGGTGTAGGGAGGGTCGGCACCCTCCTCCTGCGGTATGACGGTAACCCTGAGGTCCGGGGTGGTGGCCGGGCGGTGGCCGGAATCGCCGTGCTTCGTGGCCGAATCCCGAACAGTTCGTCAGATGGCAAGGAAACATGACAACTTCCCGGGCCGGGAACATGCGAAAGGGTGATCCGGGCGACTACTCTCAGGGGTGGTTCGCAGGACGCCCGGATGGTGGAACGCAGACACGGGCAGCTTAAAACTGCTTGGCCGCGAGGCCGTGCCGGTTCGAGTCCGGCTCCGGGCACCGCACACGACCCGCGGGGGCGCCACCGGCGTCCCCGCCGGGAGTCGTTCACCGGATCCTCCTCACGGCGTATCCCGCAATTTTTGCCAAGCCATTACCCTGGTGCACGGGCGGTGCAGTGCCGCCACGGAGGGAATGAGCAATGAGAAGCAGCAACCCGGTCTTCTCGCGGGAAGGGTCGTTCACCCGCGAGCCCGGCTATGCGGGGTTCGGAACGAGCGGTCAGGCCGGGGCCCCGTACGGCAACCCCTACGCGGGGACGCAGTACGCCCAGCCCCAGGGGCCGGGCCCGCTGACGGACGAGCAGCTCCACCAGATGTACGGCGGGCCGTCGGCCGGCCCGCTGACCACCGGGCGGATGACGCTCGACGACGTGGTCGCCCGCACCGCCATGACGCTCCTGACCGTGGTCGTGGCCGGCGCGGTGTCCTGGCTGACCCTGCCGTTCGAGAACTACGGCTTCGCGATCGGCGCCTCGCTGGTCGCCGCGATCGTCGGCCTGGTCGTCCAGTTCCGGGAGAAGATCAGTCCCGCGCTGGTCCTGGCCTACGCGGCGTTCCAGGGCTTCGCGCTGGGCGCGACCACCCACGTCCTCAACACCATCTGGTCCGGCATCGCGATCCAGGCGGTCGTGGGCACGGCGGTGGTCTTCGGCGCGACGCTGTACGTCTACAGGAGCGGCCGGCTCCGGGTCAGCTCGAAGTTCCGCCGGATCGGCCTGGCGATCGGCCTGGGCTTCTCGGGGCTGCTGCTGGTCAACTGCATCGCCTGGGCATTCGGCGGCGGCCTCAACACCTGGGGCGGCCCGCTGGGCTTCGGCATCGGCCTGCTCGGCGTCGCCATCGGCGCGTTCTACCTGACGCTGGACTTCAACGAGGTCGAGGAGGCGATCGCCCGGGGTGCCCGGCAGGAGGAGGCGTGGCGCGCCGCCTTCGGGCTCACCTTCTCGCTGGTGTGGATCTACATCGAGATGATGCGTCTCATCGCGAGCCTGCGCGGCGACGACTGACGCCCACTCCCCGCCGTACCACTGCCGCCGGGCCCCGGAGCACACCGCTCCGGGGCCCGGCGGCCTTTGGTTAGGCTCCTGTGCATGCATGACGTACAGCCCCTGGTCGAAGCCGTCGACGAACTGGCGGATCGTTTCCGCTCGCTGCCGCAGAGCAAGCTGCTGGGCGCGGTGCCCGGGCACCCCTCGCGGGCGGCGGCCGTGCTGGCGCTGGCCCGGCGGCTGGCCGCGCTCGCGCTGGCGGCGGAGGGCGGGCCGGAGCGGGAGTTCCCGGACGCCGGGGCCTTCGCGGCGGGGGACCAGCTGGCCGTCGCCGGGCACGACCTGGCGGCCGCGCTGACGGCCCTGCCGGAGGGCGCCGCGGTGGCGCTGCCGGACGGGCCGGTGGCGGTGGGCGAGGTGCTGGCCGGGGCGGTGGCCGCGGTGCGGGGGACGGCCGAACTCTGCGCCTAGGGGCGCGCCCGGCAGGAGCACGCCGGGCGGTCGTCGCCGGACATGCCGAAGGCCGGCCGGGTCGACAACCCCTTGGCCCGGCCGGCCTTCGGTCCCGCTGCTGGTCGAGGTGGCGTCAGATGCTGGCGACCACCCGGTCCGCGAGCACGTAGACGGCCTCGTCGTCGGTGGAGAAGGTCAGCGAGTACGAGCCGGAGAACCGCGAGCCGCCGAGCAGTCGGACGTGCTCACCGGCACGGACCGCGTCGATCAGCCGGTAGGCGGCCTCCCGGTCGCCCGGGGCCACGCACAGCGTGGTGCCGTCGGCGAAGGCGTACACGTCCAGGGTGCCCAGCGGGCCCGGGCGGACGTCGACCAGCGCGACGGCCTCCTCGGCGAGGGCGGCGAGCCGGGTGTCGGTCCACTCGCGGGAGGGCGCCTGGCTCGGTACGAAGTCGGGGTGGGAGGGGTGGCGGCGCGGGTCGGGGGCGGCGACCGGGGCGTCCTCCACGACCGGCTCGGCGTCCAGCAGTCCGGCTTCCAGGCCGGTGGCCAGCAGGTCGGCCTCCCGGCGGGCCCGGGCGTCCTTGGCGGGTTCGCCGACCGGGTGGCCGGGGCGCAGCGGGGCGCCGCCCTCGGCCGGGCCGGTGCCGTCCTCGCCGATCAGGTCCTCCAGCGCGGAGCGCAGCGCCTCGCCGAACTCCGGGTCCATCGTCCCGGCGTTGTCGGCGGCCTCCTGCGGGCCGGTGGGGCGGGGGAAGAACAGCGGCCACTCTTCGGTGCCGGTGAAGGCCCCGGTGAACGGGGAGTCGAACAGTGGCGCGTCCTCGGCCGCGCGGGCCTCCTGCTCGGCCCAGAACGCCCGGGCCTCGGTGATCTCCCGCTCGCGGTCGGCGGCGAGCGCCTCGGCGACGGCCCGGCGTATCGCGGCCTCGTCCACCGGTCCGGGCACGGCGGGAGCCGCGGCCCGCGCGTCCAGCCGGCGGGAGATCCCGCGGAGGCGGAGCAGCACGGCGGTCGACACGGTGATCAGGATCAGCAGCAGGATGGTGTAGACGGCGCTCACGGAACGTACTCCTAGCGAGGAGCGGAACGGGGTTACGTGTCCACACTGCCGTATGGGGGGCTGTTAACGCAGTGGCGAATGTCTAATTCCTCCCGGACTTTCGCCCTTGTCCCCAAATTGTTAGGTAACACCGTTCTACGCAGTGGAGTTGATCCGCTCCGCAGTGTCGATTTCCGAGCCGGAAATGACGGAAAAGAGGGCCGGATCGACCTCTCGGTGTGATCCGGCCCTCAATTACGGTGCGTCACTCCAAATGGGTGGTCCAGACCCTTCGGAGGTGCGGTCGGTCAGCTGAGGCGCTCGATGACCATGGCCATGCCCTGGCCGCCGCCGACGCACATGGTCTCCAGGCCGAACTGCTTGTCGTGCCACTGCAGGGAGTTGATCAGCGTGGTGGTGATCCGGGCGCCGGTCATGCCGAAGGGGTGGCCGACCGCGATGGCGCCGCCGTTGACGTTCAGCTTGTCCAGGTCGATGCCCAGGTCGCGGTAGGAGGGGATCACCTGGGCCGCGAAGGCCTCGTTGATCTCGACCAGGTCGATGTCGTCGATGGTCAGGCCGGCCCGCTTGAGCGCCTGCCTGGAGGCCTCGACCGGGCCGTAGCCCATGATCTCGGGGGACAGGCCGCTGACGCCGGTGGAGACCACCCGGGCGAGCGGGGTGATGCCGAGCTCGCGGGCCTTGGTGTCGGACATGATGACCAGCGCGGCCGCGCCGTCGTTCAGCGGGCAGCAGTTGCCCGCGGTGACGGTGCCGTCCGGGCGGAACACCGGCTTCAGGCCGGAGACGCCCTCCAGGGTCACACCGGCGCGCGGGCCGTCGTCGGTGCTGACCACGGTGCCGTCCGGCAGCGTGACCGGGGTGATCTCGCGCTGCCAGAAGCCGGCCTTGATGGCGGCCTCGGCGAGGTTCTGCGAGCGGACGCCGAACTCGTCCTGCTCGGCGCGGGTGATGCCCTTGAGCGCGGCGAGGTTCTCGGCGGTCTGGCCCATCGCGATGTAGGCGTCCGGCAGCAGGCCGTCCTCGCGCGGGTCGTGCCACTCGCCGCCGCCCTCCTCGGCGCGCTGCTTGGTGCGCGCCTGGGCCTCGTCGAAGAGCGGGTTCATGGTGCCCGGCAGGCCGTCCGAGGTGCCGTTGACGCTGCGCGAGACGGTCTCGACGCCCGCCGAGATGAAGACGTCGCCCTCGCCGGCCTTGATCGCGTGCAGTGCCATGCGGGTCGTCTGCAGCGAGGACGAGCAGTAGCGGGTGATCGTCGCACCGGGCAGGTAGTCCATGCCCATCTGGACGGCCACGATGCGGGCCAGGTTGTGGCCCTGCTCGCCGCCGGGCAGGCCGCAGCCGAGCATCAGGTCGTCGATCTGGCGCGGGTCGAGCTCCGGGACCTTGGCCAGGGCGGCCTGGATGATGTGGGCGGTCAGGTCGTCCGGGCGGACGTCCTTGAGCGAGCCCTTGAAGGCCCGGCCGATCGGCGAACGGGCGGCGCTGACGATGACGGCTTCGGGCATTGCGGGCTCCTCGCTGAGTGACGACGGACCTGGCGGTCCGGGAGGTAAGCTACCGCTTGGTAGCTCAACCGTCACCGGCCTCGCCGTGTGAGCTGGCCGACGTGTTCCCCGGCCTCCCGCCCGGTACCCGCGCCGCCTCCGGGCCGACCCGCAGCCGGTGGCGCAGCTGGGCCCAGCGCCCGCTCGCGCCCTCCGTCTCCACGGCCGCCACCTCGGTACCCGCGCGCCCGGCCGCCGCGGCGGCGGCCAGCTCGACCGGCAGCACCGTCTCGCCGGGTACGGCGGCGCTCGGCCGCTCCTCCTCCGGCCACAGGCCCAGCGCGGCGCACACCGAGGGCAGGACGGCCATCGCGGCGGTGGCGTAGCCCTGGGCGGAGGGGTGGTAGCGGTCGGCGGCGAACATCTCCGGGCGGGCGGCGAACTCCGGGCCGAGCAGTGAGCCCAGCGACACGGTGCGCCCGCCCGCCTCCACCACCGCGATGGTCTGGGCGGCGGCCAGCTGGCGGCTCAGCCGCCGGGCCACCCAGCGCAGCGGCGGGCGCACCGGCTTGATCGTCCCGAGGTCCGGGCAGGTGCCGACCACCACCTCGCAGCCGTTCGCGCGCAGGGCGGCGACGGCCTCGCCGAGCTGGCGGACGGCGAGCTGGGCGGGGCTGTGCCGGGTCACGTCGTTGGCCCCGACCATGATCACGGCGATGTCCGGGTGGTGCCGCAGGGCCCGCTCCAGCTGGCCGGAGAGGTCGGCGGAGCGGCCGCCGGAACGGGCCACGTTGACCATCCGGACCGGGCGCTCGGCCACCGAGGCCAGGCCGGCGGCCAGCAGGGCGCCCGGGGTCTCGCGGGCCCGGGCGACCCCGAGCCCGGCGCCGGTGGAGTCGCCGAGGACGGCCAGCACCAGCGGCGCCTGCGGGGTGTCCCGGTGGTCGGTGAAGGCCTCGCCGTAGACGCCGTCGGCCTTGGGCGGGAGGGTCTCCAGGACGCCGATGGCCTGGATGGCGAGCTTGCTCTCGGTCAGCAGCAGGCCCACCACGCCCACACCGAGCAGGCCGAGCCCGCCGCCGCCGTAGGCCGCAGCGGTGGCGATCCGGCGGGCCACCCGGGCCCGTGAGTCCTGTGCGCCTGGCATCCGGTGCCCCCTTCGCGTTCTCGTGCCGTCCCCTCGGGGCCACGGCAACGCCTTGCACAGCGCTCTTACCCGCACCGGGGGTGGGAGTACCGGCGGCACGTGCGGGGGTGGGCCATTGGGGGCGGTGCGCCGGAGGGGAGCCCCGGGGCGCGTCCACGGCCTAGGCTTTGCAGTACCGAATGCACTCGCATGCCCCATAGACCGGGAGGACCCCCGTGCGGTACCACAACTCGATCATCGACCTGGTCGGCAACACGCCGCTGGTCAAGCTGAACAAGGTCACCGAGGGCATCAGCGCGACCGTGCTGGCGAAGGTCGAGTACTTCAACCCCGGCGGCTCGGTGAAGGACCGCATCGCGATGCGCATGATCGAGGCCGCCGAGGCCTCGGGCGCCCTCAAGCCGGGCGGCACGATCGTGGAGCCGACCTCCGGCAACACCGGTGTCGGCCTGGCGATCGTGGCCCAGCAGAAGGGCTACAAGTGCATCTTCGTCTGTCCCGACAAGGTGTCCACCGACAAGATCAACACCCTGCGCGCCTACGGCGCCGAGGTGGTCGTCTGCCCGACCGCCGTCGCCCCGGAGCACCCGGACTCCTACTACAACGTCTCCGACCGCCTGGTCCGCGAGACCCCGAACGCCTGGAAGCCGGACCAGTACTCCAACCCGGACAACCCGGCCTCGCACTACCACTCCACCGGTCCGGAGCTGTGGGAGCAGACCGAGGGCAGGATCACCCACTTCGTGGCGGGCGTCGGCACCGGCGGCACCATCTCCGGCACCGGCAACTACCTGAAGGAGGTCTCCGGCGGCAAGGTCAAGGTCGTCGGCGCCGACCCGGAGGGCTCGGTCTACTCGGGCGGCACCGGCCGTCCGTACCTGGTCGAGGGCGTCGGTGAGGACTTCTGGCCGACCGCCTACGACCGCAACGTCGCGGACGAGATCGTCGCGGTCTCCGACAAGGACTCGTTCCAGATGACCCGCCGCCTGGCCAAGGAGGAGGGCCTGCTGGTCGGCGGCTCCTGCGGCATGGCCGTGGTGGCCGCGCTGGAGGTGGCCCGCAAGCTCGGGCCGGACGACGTCGTCGTGGTGCTGCTGCCGGACGGCGGCCGCGGCTACCTGTCGAAGATCTTCAACGACGACTGGATGGCCGACTACGGCTTCCTGCCCTCCTCCACCGACGAGGCCCACATCGGCGAGCTGCTGGCCCGCAAGGAGTCCATGGAGCAGGGCGGCGTCCCGCAGTTCGTCCACATGCACCCGAACGAGACGGTCGCCGAGGCGGTCCGGGTGCTGCGCGAGTACGGCGTCTCGCAGATGCCGGTGGTCTCCCCGGGTGCCGGCCACCCGGACATCATGGCCGGCGAGGTGATCGGCTCGGTGGTGGAGAAGCTGCTGCTGGAGGGCATCTTCGCCAAGGAGATCGAGCTGACCGACACCTTGGACAAGGTGATGTCCAAGCCGCTGCCGGTGGTCGGCTCGGGCGAGACCGTCACCAACCTGATGACCGTGCTGGAGAAGGCCGACGCGGCGGTCGTGCTGGTCGAGGGCAAGCCGCAGGGCATCGTCACCCGTCAGGACCTGCTGGGCTTCCTGGCCACCCGCTCCGCGCACTGACGCCCGCTCACGGCGCCGGTTCCCGCTGACGCGGCCTCACCCCGCCCCGCCCGTGGACGGTCCGGAAGGATTCGTCCACGGGCGAAGTGGTACACCGGCGTCATCTGCCCGCAGCACGTGGTTAACAACGCTCCGGCATCGTGGTGGTCAACGGCGAGACGCCGAGCGAGGCGGCAACGGCCGACCGGGAGCGGCTCCCCGGCGGGCGCGGCCGGCTCCGGACACGTCGGACGGCCCTGACCCGGCCGCCGTGTCCGCCCTCCCCGACCGGCATCGGAGGGAGGGGCCCTCCGCGGGAGGCGCCGTCGTCCCGCCCCTGTCCGGCTCCGGCCGGTCGACAGGGTGCGGCGGCTCCCGCGGCGATTCACCGCGCCGCAGGGCGCGGCTCCGCGGTTCCCGGGTGGGGGAGCCGAGGCGGAGAAAACGGTGGGGCCGGTCCTCTTCCGAGGACCGGCCCTTCCCGTGCGTACGGGCTCCGAGTGCGCGCCGGGCGGCCCGCGTTCCCGTACGCTCGCACGCATGACCAGCAACGAAACGACCGACGCCCCGCGCTACGTGAAGCTCAAGATCGAGCTCATCGCGGAGATCACCGACGAGGGCGCCCTCAAGGCGGCGGCCCTGCAGCAGGTCGCCGGGGACGAGTACCTCGACGACGAGGAGCGGGCCCAGTCCGTCGAGGCCATCGAGGTGGACCCGTCGGGTTCGCTCGCCCACTTCATCGACCCCGTCGCGCTGCTCGGCGACGTCCCGGGCGTCGAGCTCGCCTCGGCGACCTGGGAGTCGGCGCAGACCGAGTTCGACCCCGAGAACGAGGAGTGGGACGAGTACACGGTGGAGGAGTCCGCCGAGTAACGGCCGTACGTGCCGTGACCACCCGGGAACGCCCGGTCCGCTCGCCGCGGGCCGGGTGTTTTGTCCATGTTCAGCGGCAAGTTGGGTCATCTCATACGATCGCTTACCCTTCGGTGATGGAACCGTGAGCAGCCGGATTGCGTTTCTGTATCCGTAATTGCCCGGGATGAGTCAGCAGGGAGACGCGACGTGACGGCACGGGACGGTCAGGGGCGGGTGGCCGGAGGCAGCTGGAGCCGACGCGGAGTGCTCGCGGGCCTGATCGGTGCGCCGGTCCTGCTGCTCGCGGCCTGCAACGACAACAGCGGCGGCGGTGGCGGCGGCAACGCCGGTTCCGGCGGTGGCGGCGCCAACGGCGGATCGGGCTCGGGCGGCGGCACCCCGAAGACCTCGGCCGCCGTGATCACCGTCACCCCCGCGGACGGCACCACCGGCGCCAGCTTCAGCGAGCCGGTCAAGGTCACGGTCAGCAACGGCACCCTGAGCGCCGTCAAGGTCACCGACTCCACCGGCAAGGAACTGGCCGGCCAGCTCTCCTCGGACAACACCAGCTGGACCTCGGCGGCGGCCCCCGCCAGCGGTACCAAGTACTCCGTCACCGCCAGCGGCGTCGACAAGGACAAGCTGGAGGCGGACGCCAACGCCACCTTCACCACGGCGACCCCGGCCAACACCTTCGTGGGGTACTTCACCCCCGAGGACGGCTCGGTGGTCGGCGTCGGCATGCCGGTCTCGATCAACTTCAGCAAGCCGATCACCGACAAGAAGGCCGTCCAGTCGGCGATCTCGGTGATAGCCGAGCCGGGCGTCGAGATCGTCGGCCACTGGTTCTCCAGCACCCGCCTCGACTTCCGGCCCCAGGAGTACTGGGCCAAGGGCACCAAGGTCACCCTGAAGCTGCGGCTCAAGGACGTCGAGGGCGCGAAGGGCGTCTACGGCACCCAGTCCAAGGACGTGAGCTTCACCATCGGCCGCGCCCAGACCAGCGTCGCCGACCTCGGCACCAAGAAGCTCACCGTCACCACGGACGGCCAGGTCAGCGCCGTCTACAAGATCTCCGGCGGCGCCCCCGAACACACCACCTGGGGCGGCAAGATGGTCATCTCCGAGCAGTTCACCCAGACCCGGATGAACTCGCAGACCGTCAACCTGGGCAGCGAGTACGACATCGCGGACGTGCCGCACGCCCAGCGCCTGACCACCTCCGGCACCTTCATCCACGGCAACTACTGGTCCTCGCCGTCGATCTTCGGCGGGCAGAACACCAGCCACGGCTGCGTCGGTCTGCAGGACGCCAAGGGCGCCTCGGACAGCAGCACGGACGGCTACAAGTTCTACAAGTCCTCGATGGTCGGCGACGTGGTCGAGGTCGTGAACTCCGGCGACAAGACCGTCGCCCCGGACAACGGCCTGAACGGCTGGAACCTGAGCTGGGCCGAGTGGAAGGCCGGCAGCGCCGTCTGACCCGCGGCCGGACATCCGGCAAAAACCTCCCGGGCGGACCGAACCTCGCGGTCCGCCCGAGGAGTCAGATGGGTGTGAAACGCGAGCAGAGACAGCGACAGGACGCCGAGTTCAGCGCTTTCGTCGCCGGTAGCGGTCGCCAACTGCTGCGGCTGGCCGAGCTGTTGACCGGCGATCCGGAGCGGGCCAAGGACATCGTGCAGTCGGCGCTGGAACGCGCCTACCTGCACTGGCACCGGATCACCGGCGACGACCCCACCGCGTACGTCCGCCGGATCGTGGTGAACCAGCACCGCGACTGGTGGCGCCGGCTGCGCAACCACGAACTGCCCACCGACCGCACCCCCGAGCGGCCGCTGGCCGAGGACCTGGCCGAACGGCAGGCCGAACGGGCGGTGCTGCACCGGGCGCTGGCCGCCCTCACCCGCCGGGAGCGGACGGTCGTGGTGCTGCGGTACTACGGGGACCTCACCGAGGCCGCCGTCGCGGCCGAACTGGGAATCGCCCGGGGCACCGTGAAGAGCACGCTCAACCGGGCGATGTCGAAGCTGCGCGCACACCCCGAACTCGCCGACCGCACGGGCGGTCCGGCGGGTGCCACGACGCACATCGAGGTGACGGTATGAGCTTCGAGGACCGACTCGCAGAGCTGTTCAGGAACGAGGACCCGTACGCGGCCGGGCCGGAGCCGGCGGCGGTCATCGCCGGCGCCCGGCGGCGGCGCGCCCGGCGGAGAACGGGGGCCGGGGCGGCCGCCCTGGCCGTGGCGCTGATCTGCGGGGCGGCGGCGGTGACGGCGGGCGGCGGCCGACCGGCGGGGGGCGCCACGGCCGGCAACGCCACGGCCCGGCTGGAGGCGGCGTCGGCGCCCTCGACGGGGGCGGACGCGACGCCGGCCCCGACCGGGTCGCCGGGCCCGACGCGGACCGCGCTGCCGCTCTCGCCGGTGCGGCAGGTGGCCCCCGGGGAGAAGATCCTGATCACCGACGACGTCCGGATCTGGTTCACCGCGAACCAGCGCTGCGACGAGTCCCGCGAGCCCGACGGCAGCTGGCACACCTCCTTCGGCTGCCGGGACGTGCGCAGCGGCAATCTGGAGCACGACCGCCCCAGCGTCTACGCTCAGACCAGCGGCAACCGGGACCACTCCGTCGTGGCCAGTTTCTACCTGGGCCCGACCCCGTCCCGGATCGTCGCGTTCTTCGACGGGAAGCCGACCGTCGCCACCATCGTCACCACCCCCGGGATGAAGGGCTGGACCGGCTACTACGTGGTCCTGCCGCCGATGCCGACGGGCGACCCGGCCGCGCACCGGCGGCCGGCCGGCCCCGCGATCGGGGTGTACGACGCCGCGGGCAAGCTGCTGGCGGAGGACCCCGGCACCGCCTCCGACGGCTCCGACGAGCGGGCGCCGCAGCGGCTCTGACCGGTCCCGGCGGTGGGGCTCAGCCCTGGGTGCGGGCCACGCCGATCGGGCAGGAGGCGCCGGTGCCGCCGAGACCGCAGTACCCGTTGGGGTTCTTGGCGTCCGACAGGTACTGCTGGTGGTACGGCTCGGCCGGGTAGAACGGTCCGGCCGGGGCGATCTCGGTGGTGATCGGGCCGTAACCGAGCGCGGTCAGCGAGGGCTGGAAGGCGTCCCGGGTGGCGGTCGCGGCGGCGGCCTGGCCGGGGGAGTGGGTGTAGATCGCCGAGCGGTACTGGGTGCCCACGTCATTGCCCTGACGGTTGCCCTGGGTCGGGTCGTGGGCCTCCCAGAAGGTCTTCAGCAGCCGCTCGTAGGAGACCACCGCCGGGTCGAACACCACCCGGACCGCCTCGGTGTGCCCGGTCAACCCGCTGCACACCTCCTCGTACGTGGGGTTGGGCGTGTGCCCGCCCTGGTAGCCGACCAGCGTCGTCCAGACGCCGGGCAGCCGCCAGAACGTGCGCTCGGCGCCCCAGAAGCAGCCCAGCCCGAAGTCGGCCACCTCCAACCCCTCCGGGTACGGGCCGGTGAGCGGGTGGCCGAGCACCGTGTGCGGCTCGGTCAGGGTGAAACCCGGGGTCTGGCGCCCGGGCAGCGCCTGGTCGGCGGGGACGAGCGAGGTCTTGTGGCGGTTGAACAGCACGGCCTGCTCCAGCGGGGTAGGAAGGGTTGCCCAGGATTCAACGCACCGGACCGCCCGCGGATTCCGTCCGCCCGTTCCGGCGAGCGCGCGGCCCTGCGGCCGTTAGGCTCGGAGCCATGACCGAGCACCAGCTTCCCCACGGCTTCGAGACCCTCGCCATCCACGCGGGTCAGGAAGCAGACCCCCAGACCGGGGCCGTCGTCACGCCCATCTACCAGGTGTCCACCTACAAGCAGGACGGGGTGGGCGGCCTGCGGGGCGGCTACGAGTACAGCCGCAGCGCCAACCCGACCCGCACCGCGCTGGAGGAGTGCCTCGCCGCCCTGGAGGGCGGCTCCCGCGGCCTCGCCTTCGCCTCCGGCCTGGCCGCCGAGGACACCCTGCTGCGCACCATCCTCAAGCCGGGCGACCACATCGTGATCCCCAACGACGCCTACGGCGGCACCTTCCGGCTGTTCGCCAAGGTGCTGACCCGCTGGGGCGTCGAGTTCTCCGTCGCCAACACCCAGGAGCTGGACGACGTCCGGGCCGCGCTGCGCCCCAACACCCGCGCGGTGTGGGTGGAGACCCCCTCCAACCCGCTGCTGGGCATCACCGACCTGGCCGGGCTCGCCGAGGTCGCGCACGGCGCCGGCGCGCTGCTGGTGGTCGACAACACCTTCGCCAGCCCGTACCTGCAGCAGCCGATCTCGCTCGGTGCGGACGCGGTCGTGCACTCCACCACCAAGTACATGGGCGGCCACTCGGACGTGGTCGGCGGTGCGCTGGTGCTGGCCGACGCGGGCCTCGGCGAGGAGGTCGCGTACCACCAGAACGCGATGGGCGCCGTCTCCGGGCCGTTCGACGCCTGGCTGGTGCTGCGCGGCATCAAGACCCTGGGCGTCCGGATGGACCGGCACAGCTCCAACGCGGAGAAGGTCGCCGAGCTGCTGAGCAGCCACCCCAAGGTCAGCCAGGTGCTCTACCCGGGCCTGCCCGAGCACCCCGGCCACGACATCGCCGCCAAGCAGATGAAGGCCTTCGGCGGCATGGTCTCGTTCCGGGTCGCCGGCGGCGAGGAGGCGGCCGTCGAGGTCTGCAACCGCGCGCAGCTGTTCACCCTGGGCGAGTCGCTGGGCGGCGTGGAGTCGCTGATCGAGCACCCCGGCCGGATGACCCACGCCTCGGCGGCCGGTTCGCCGCTGGAGGTGCCGGCCGACCTGGTGCGCGTCTCGGTGGGCATCGAGTCCGTCGACGACCTGCTGGCCGACCTCAAGCAGGCGCTCGGCTAAGGGCGTCGGCGGTTGTCACTGCCCCTGCTGGTCCGCCGTGTACGACTCCATCGCGAGGTTGAAGCGGGCCAGCAGGGCGCAGAACGCCTGCTGCTCCTCGGGTGGCCAGCCGGCCATCAGGCGGCGGGTCAACTCGGCCCGTCCGTCCCGGACTTCGGCCAGTCGGCCGGCGCCGCAGGAGGTCAGTGCGAGCCGTACCGCGCGGCGGTCGGCCGGGTCCTGCACCCGGCCGACCAGCCCGGCCGCGACCAGCGGGGCGACCTGGCGGGTCACCGTCGAGGAGTCCACGCCGAGCGCCTCGGCCAGCGCCTTGACGTTCGCCGGCCCGTGCCGCTCCAGGCGGTCGAGCAGCAGGTAGGCGGCCCGGTCCAGCGTGCCGACGCCGCCGCCGGAGGTCCGGACCTGTTCCATCCGGCGGGCGAACACCGCCAGCTGGTACTGGAGTTGGGTGTGCACGGGCTCGGTTCGGTCGGTGGCCTGGGGCGAGGTCGTCGTCATCGCGGCTCACGATCGTCATGCGGTGAGAGAAGCTCAGAACCAGCAGCGTACGCGGGCGGAGCGGGCCCGGGAACAGGCCCGACGCCCCGGATCGAGGGGTGGGCACCTCCCTGCCGGAGGCCGGGGCCACCCCGGCGCCGCGCGCCGATCCGGCCTGCGGCGCATCCCGGTGCCGCGCGCTGATCCGGCCCGCCCCGCACGGGGCGCCCTAGGCTGGGATCATGCACAACTGGCCGATCACCCTCGACGACGTCCGCGGCGCCCAGAAGATGCTCGCCGGGGTCGCCCGGGTCACCCCGATGGAGGGAAGTCGGCACCTGTCCGGGCTGGTCGGCGCGCCGGTCCACCTGAAGTGCGAGAACCTCCAGCGCACCGGCTCCTTCAAGCTGCGCGGGGCGTACGTGCGGATCGCGGGACTCTCGCCGGTGCAGCGGGCCGGCGGAGTGGTGGCGGCGAGCGCCGGGAACCACGCCCAGGGGGTGGCGCTGGCGGCCTCGCTGCTGGGGGTGCGCTCGACCGTGTTCATGCCGGTCGCGGCGCCGCTGCCCAAGGTCGCGGCCACCCGTGAGTACGGCGCCGAGGTGCGGCTGCACGGCGCCACCGTGGACGAGGCCCTGCAGGCCGCGCAGCGGTACTCGGAGGCGACCGGCGCGGTGTTCATCCACCCCTTCGACCACTGGGACGTGGTCACCGGGCAGGCGACCGTCGGCCTGGAGATCCTGGAGCAGTGCCCCGAGGTGCGCACCGTCCTGGTCGGGGTGGGCGGCGGCGGGCTGCTGGCCGGGATCGCGGCGGCGGTCAAGCCGCTGCGGCCGGACGTCCGGGTGGTCGGGGTGCAGGCGGCGGCCGCGGCCGCGTACCCGCCCTCGCTGGCGGCCGGGCGGCCGGTGACGCTGGAGCACTTCGCCACCATGGCCGACGGGATCATGGTCGGGCGCCCCGGGGACATCCCCTTCGAGGTGGTCAACACCCTGGCGGACGGCATCCGGACGGTCTCCGAGGACGCCCTGTCGCGGGCCCTGCTGCTCGGCCTGGAGCGGCTGAAGCTGGTGGTCGAGCCGGCCGGGGCGGCGCCGATCGCGGCGCTGCTGGAGCGGCCAGACTCCTTCGAGGGCCCGGTGGTGGCGGTGCTGTCCGGTGGCAACATCGACCCGCAGCTGATGCAGCGGGTGCTGCGGCACGGGCTGGCCGCGGCCGGGCGCTACCTGTCGCTGCGAGTGCGGCTGGCGGACAAGCCGGGCTCGCTGGCGGACCTGCTGGGGGTGCTGACCAGGGTGGACGCCAACGTGCTGGACGTCGCGCACGTCCGGACCGACCCGCGGCTGGGGCTGACCGAGGTCGAGGTGGACCTGCACCTGGAGACCAAGGGGCCGGAGCACTGCGCGCTGGTGGTGGGCGAGTTGCGGGACGCGGGGTACGTGGTCGCGGGCTGAGCTCCGCTTCGGAATCCCGTCCCCGAATTCCCTTGACGCGATGTATCGCGAGTTGTCACACTCGCGATACATCGCGTTCTGTTTCGGTCATCGGGAACCGAGTCGCCCGCGCGCCCGAACGGGGAGCAAAGTGGGACAGATCGCTCATATTCGTCCGAGGAGATGAGGCAGGCCATGGCGCCAGCCATCCAAGCCGAGAACCTGGTCAAGACCTTCGGCGACGTACGGGCCCTGGACGGCGTCAGCCTCGACGTCCCCGAGGGCACGGTGCTCGGGCTGCTCGGCCCGAACGGGGCCGGCAAGACCACCACCGTGCGCGTCCTCACCACCCTGCTCCGCCCCGACTCCGGCCGCGCGGTGGTGGCCGGGGTCGACGTCCTCGAACACCCGGACCGGGTCCGCAGTCTGATCGGGCTGTCCGGCCAGTACGCGGCCGTCGACGAGTACCTGACCGGCTTCGAGAACCTCACCATGGTCGGCGAGCTGTACCAGATGCGCACCCGCGACGCGAAGGCCCGGGCGCTGGAGCTGCTGGAGTGGTTCAACCTCACCGAGGCCAAGGACCGCACCGCCAAGACGTACTCCGGCGGCATGCGCCGCCGCCTCGACCTCGCCGCCGCGCTGGTCGTCCGGCCACCGGTGATGTTCCTGGACGAGCCGACCACCGGGCTCGACCCGCGCAACCGGCTCGCGCTCTGGGAGGTCATCGAGACCCTGGTCGAGCAGGGCACGACACTGCTGCTGACCACCCAGTACCTGGAGGAGGCCGACCGGCTCGCCCACGACATCGCGGTGGTCGACCACGGCCGGGTGATCGCCCGTGGCACGGCCGACCAGCTGAAGGCACAGATCGGCGGCGAGCGGATCGAGGTCGTGGTGCACGACCCGGGCCTGGTCACGGACGCGGTCGCGGCGCTGTCCGGGTACGCGCTCGGCGAGCCGACGGTCGAGAGGAACACCCGGAAGATCACCGTGCCGGTCAGCGGCGGTGCCCGGCTGCTCGCCGACGCGATCCGCGAACTGGACGGCCGGGGCATAGAGATCGACGACATCGGCCTGCGCCGTCCGACGCTGGACGACGTTTTCCTCACTCTCACCGGCCATGTCGCCGAGGCGGTCGAGGAGGACGGCGGCGCCGGCGCCAAGGGGCGCGGCCGGGCCGGCCGGGGGCGCGGGAACGGCGGCGGCACGGGCGGCGCCGGTGGCGACGGCGGTCAGGGACCGGACCAGCAGCAGGCCGTCACGGCCGGAACGGAGCGCTGAGATGAGCACCAGCACGGCCACCGAGCACGCCATCGGCGGGGCGGTGCCGACGCCCCGCCGGGGCCTGTCCGCGACCCTGCACGACTCCTGGGTGGTCGCCAAACGCAATCTGCGCAGGATGTCCAGGATTCCCGAGATCGTGGTGTTCGGGCTCATGCAGCCGGTCATGTTCGTGCTGCTGTTCTCGTACGTCATGGGCGGAGCGATCAAGATCCCCGGGGCGAACTCCAGCTCCGACACGTACATCCAGTTCCTGATGGCCGGCATCTTCGCCCAGACCGTCACCTTCGCGACCGCCGGCGCCTCGGCCGGCATCGCGGAGGACATGACCAAGGGCCTGGTGGACCGCTTCCGCTCGCTGCCGATGGCCCGCTCGGCGGTGCTGGTCGGCCGCACCCTCGCGGACCTGTGCCAGACCGCGTTCACCGTGGTCGTGCTGGCGCTGGTCGCGCTGGCGGTCGGCTGGCGGATCCACGACGGGGTGCTCAACGCGCTCGGCGCCTTCGGCCTGCTGCTCCTGCTCGGCTACGCCTTCTCCTGGATCGGCGCGCTGATCGGACTGTCGGTGCGCAGTCCCGAGGCGGCGACCTCGGCCGGGCTGATCTGGCTGTTCCCGCTGACCTTCGTGTCCAACGCCTTCGTGCCGGTCAGCTCGATGCCGGACTGGCTGCGGGGCATCGCGTACTGGAACCCGTTCAGCGCGACGGTCCAGGCCTGCCGGGACCTCTTCGGCAATCAGGTCGGGCCGGTGGACAGCGCCTGGCCGATGCAGCACGCGGCGCTGGTGTCGGTGCTGTGGTCGCTGGCGATCACGGCGGTGTTCTCCTGGCTGTCGGTGCGCAAGTACCGCTCGGCCGTGGGATGAGCGCTCTGCTGGGGTGAGCGCCCTGCTGGGGTGAAGCCGGGGTGAAACGTCACTGCGGGAAACGCCCGAGGGCGGCCGCGGAGTCCTTCCGGAGCTCCGCGGCCGCCCTCGGCGGTGTCCGGGGGGCGGGTCAGCCGGCGTGCGGCACGACCTTGACGATCTTCACCATGGCCGGCTTGCCGTTCGGCAGCTCGTAGGTGGCCTCGTCGCCGATCTTCTTGCCGTCGATCGCGCGGCCCAGCGGCGACTGCGGGGAGTAGACGTCCAGGTCGTCGGCGCCCGCCACCTCGCGCGAGGCGAGCAGGAACTCCATGAGGTCGTCCTCGTCGCCGTCGAAGGCGACCGTGACGACCATGCCCGGGGCCACCACGCCGGAGTCGGCCGGGGCCTCACCGACCTTGGCGCGCTCCAGCAGCTGGGTCAGCTGGCGGATGCGCAGCTCGTACTTGCCCTGCTCCTCCTTCGCCGCGTGGTAGCCGGCGTTCTCCTTGAGGTCGCCCTCCTCGCGCGCCGCCTCGATCTTCTGGGCGATCTCGATGCGCCAGGGCCCGGTCAGGTGATCCAGCTCGGCCTTGAGCTGGTCGTAGCCGGCCTGAGTGAGCCAGGTCACGTTCTCACTGGTCTGGGTCACGGGTGCTCCTCGTAGGTGCTGGGGCTGTGCTGAGGGTGTGAGTCGTCAGCAGGGTCGTCGGTGATAACGGTCGTAACTACAAAGCAACGCCCGCTCCCGTACCATCCGGTGCGGAAGGGGCGAAACCACGAGCCTAACAAGTCCTGCCGACAAGCGGGAGAGCCGTTGTCGTGGCATTGACGGTGGCGTTGCGCCACGGTGTACGGGAACCGGGTGCGGGACTTCCTACGGATGCCCGTTCTGCCGGGCGAGTATGCGTCCCCGGACTGTGCCGGGCCCGCTTCCGGTCCGTGTTCCGCCCGCTTTCCGTCCCCGTTCCGGGCGTGTCCCGGGCGTGTCCCGCCCGCTCGCCGGCTACTTCGCGGCGGTGCAGCCCAGCAGTTCGGCGGTGGTGCCGCGGGCGGTGGTGCGCAGGGTGACGGTGGCGTCGTAGCTCGACCCGGCCGCCGGGACCGGGAAGTCGGCCACCCCGACCACCGCGTGGTCGTCGCTCTGCGAACGGACCGTGCAGCTGCCGGCGGTACCGTCGCTCTTGCTCACGGACAGGTGCAGCTGCACCTCGGAGTCGGAGAGCACCTGGAAGGTCGGCACCGAGCCGTTGATCTTCGACTCGCGCAGCAGGTACGAGCCGCCGAGCCAGGCGACCAGACCCAGCCCGAGCACGCCGCAGACCGCGCCGACCACCTTCAGGCGGCGGTCCGACTCGCCGTCGCCGCGCCGGCCGTAGCGTCCCTCGGGCAACTGCGTGGCGGTGCTCTGTGCCGTCATCGGACTCCGTCCTCTCCTGGGGAGGAGCCGCGCGGGCGGTGCAGGGGAATGCGACGGTCCTCCAGTCCGTCACTATAGGAGGGGCACGCCCGCGGCCGGTCCGGCGGGGGCGGGGCTCGGCCTCGCCGGAGACCGGCGACGCAGGCCGGCCTTGCGGCGACGCGGTCCCGAAGTGAGCGGTTCGTACGGTGGGCAGACCCGACTTCGCGGAACGCCCGATGATGTGGAAGGAACGCAAGGCGTTGACTGAGCAGTTGCGACTGATGGCGGTGCACGCCCACCCGGACGACGAGTCCAGCAAGGGCGCGGCCACCATGGCCATGTACGTCGAGCAGGGTGTGGACGTGCTCGTGGCCACCTGCACGGGGGGCGAGCGCGGGTCGGTTCTCAACCCCAAGCTGCAGGGGGACCCGTACGTCGAGGAGAACATCCACGAGGTGCGCCGCAAGGAGATGGACGAGGCGCGGGCCATCCTCGGCGTCAAGCAGGCCTGGCTGGGCTTCGTCGACTCCGGACTGCCGGAGGGCGACCCGCTGCCCCCGCTGCCCGAGGGCTGCTTCGCCCTGGAGGACGTCAAGGAGGCGGCCGAGCCGCTGGTCCGGCTCATCCGCGAGTTCAAGCCGCAGGTCATCACGACCTACGACGAGAACGGCGGCTACCCGCACCCGGACCACATCATGACCCACAAGATCACCATGCTGGCCTTCGACGCCGCGGGCGACCCGGACGCCTACCCCGAGGCCGGCGAGCCCTGGCAGCCGCTCAAGCTCTACTACAACCACGGCTTCCCGATGGGCCGCATCCGGGCCCTGCACGAGTACCTCACCGAGCACGGTCACGAGTCGCCCTACGGCGAGTGGATCGCCGGCTGGGAGAAGAGCGGCCGCAAGGAGCGCGAGATCACCACCCGGGTCCGCTGCGACGACTGGTTCGAGACCCGCGACCGCGCGCTGATCGCCCACGCCACCCAGATCGACCCGGACGGCCCGTGGTTCCGCGTCCCGCTGGAGGTCCAGCGCGAGGTGTGGCCCACCGAGGACTACGAGCTCGCCCGTACCCTGATTGACGTGGACCTCCCGGAGGACGACCTGTTCGCCGGGCTGCGCACCCCCACCCTGGTGGCCGAGGCCGCCGACACACGCGACTGACCCACCCCCGACGGCCCGGCTCGGCGTGAGCCGGGCCACCATAGAGATATGAGTGCCCCCGTGAACCTCATCCACCTCGCCGCTGACCTCGCCGTCGACGACGCCAAGGTCACCCCCGGTCTCCTCGGCTTCGTCGTCTTCGCCGCCCTCGGCGTGGCGACGTGGTTCCTGGCCAAGTCGATGAACCGGCAGTTCAAGAAGGTCAACTTCACGGAGGAGCCGGAAGCCCCGAAGGAGTGACCCGCCCCGTCCGGTCCCCGCCCCGCCCGCGGGGGACCGGACGGCGGGGGACGCGGTGAGGATGCGGGGCGGCCTGTGGTCCTACTCGGTCCGCAGCGCGGTGGCGGTCCGGGAGCGCGCCGCCCAGCCGGCCGGCAGCAGTGCCCCGAGCAGGGCGATCACGACCCCGGCGGCCAGCAGCGGAAGGAGCAGCCCGGGCGTGTAGACGTGGGTCACGCTCGGCGGCAGGTGCCGGCCGATCGCGTTGCTCATCGGGGTCAGTGTCGCCCTCTCCAGCGCGACCCCGAGCGGTACCCCGATGAGTCCGGCGACCAGGCCGGTGAGTGTCACCGAGGTCAGGACCATCGCGATGGCCTGTCCGGGTGTCATCCCTAGGGCCTTGAAGATCCCCATGTCGTGGACCCGCTCCCGGGTGTCCTGCACGACCGTGCTCAGCACGCCGAGCGCGGCGACGGCGGTCAACATCAGTGTGAACACCGCCACCAGGGTGCCCATGATGATCATCAGGATGTTCTTGCCCCCGTCCGAGTGCGGCTGGACCGAGGCGTTCAGCGGGGTCAGCGCGGCGGCGGCCGAGGTGGACCAGTCCGTTCCGTTGACGTTCGGGGCCAGCTCGACGTTGAACTGGTCGATGTGCGGGGTCAGTCCTGCGGCGGTGAAGGAGGCCGCATCCGTCATGGCCGTGTAGTCGGTTCCATGGGTGTCGAAGTTGATGCCGACGACCTTCAGCGACAGTTGCCTGTTCCGCTGCACCACGGTGACGTCGTCACCGACGTGGATCCCCACGGCCGAGGCCAGCTTGTCACCGACCACGGCCTCGCCGGGCGCAGAGAACCAGCGGCCGGACACCAGCTCCAGGTTCGTCCAGGAGAAGTCGCCGCTGACCGTGTACACGACCGGCGGTTCGCCGCCGATCGGCGCGCCGACCATGGTCGCGCCGCTGTCGCCCCAGCCGAACGCGGCCTTCGTGCCCGGGACCTCGGCGAGCGCGGCGGCCACCTCGGCGGCATCCAGGTGCGCGTGGCGCGGGTCGTCGGGGCCGTAGGAAGCCTCGGGCGGCGCGCCCACGTCGGCCGTGGGTATCACGAGCGTCGACGCGACGTTGAAGCCCGAGCTGAAGGTGCTGTCCTGGTACTTGCTGAACGCGGTCCCCAACCCCACCGCGAAGGTGACGCTGACCGTGCCGAGCAGCACCATCGCGCCGACCAGTACGGCCCGGGCCGGCCGGGCGAAGGGCTGGGCCAGCCCCAGCGACACGGCCCGGGGCAGCGGCAGCCGGGAGGCCAGACGCTGCGCGGCCCGACCGCGCGTGGCCTTCGGGGCGCGGCCTACCACCAGAGCCTGCACCGCCGGCATCCGGCCGGCCCGCAACGCCGGGACCGAAGCCGTGACGCCGACGGTCAGCAGGGCGCCCAGTGACACCACGGCGCTGACCCACGACGGAACCGTGGCACCGGCCGCGCCGAGCTGCTTGCCGGCCTGGCCCAGGATCGGCCCAGCCAGGAGATTGCCGACGACCGTGCCGAGCACCACGCCGAGTGCCGCCGGGATCACGGCCTGCGCGGTGTAGGCGCGGGCCACCTGCGAGGGGGTGAAGCCCAACGACTTCAGGATCCCGATGCGCCGGATTCCCGAGGCCACCGCGCCGCTGACCACGATCGCGATGATCAGCACCGACAGGACCAGCCCGAGGATCCCGAAGGCGACCAGAAACGGCACGAAGGACTTGGCGTTGCCGGTCACCTGCTGTTCCGCCGTCAGATACGACTGTGCGTTCGCGACGGCGCCGGCCGGCACGGCGGCGGCCACCGCCTGCTTGTCGGCGGCGATGTCGGCGTCGGTCCCGGCCTCGGCGAACCGGTAGAGCATCTGCTCGTCGTTCTTGGCGCCGGCGGCGGTCAGCCGCGCGAAACCGTCGGCGGTGGCGAAGCCGGTCGCGCTGTTGGTCACCGAGGCGCCGAAGCCGACGACCTTGAACGACGGCTTGCCCGGCAGGGAGGAGAACACCACCGAAGAGCCGAGGCAGGCGTCGGCGTAGTTGTTCGCGGCGAGGGCGATCTCGTCCGGGCCGGTCGGCCAGCGCCCCCGGGTCAGCACCAGCTGGTCCATCCCGGAGGTGCTGCCCAGGTCGGGCCGGGTGGTGACGGTGACCGGACGGTTGTTGTGACCGGCCTGATCGGTCTCGGGGCAGTCGGTGCCGACGGCCGTGTCCAGCGCGGCGGCGATCGGGTACGGCCCGGCCGCCTCGGTGACACCGGCGGTGTGCGCGGTGGCGGTGGTCTGCGCGGCCGTGACCTTCGAACCGTCGAACTGGACCGCCAGGTGCGCTCCGTTCCGGGTGCTGAAGGCGTGCTCGAACGGGGCCTGCACGGCGGTCAGCAGGCCGAGGGAGAGTACCGACGACATCACCGCGGTGAACGTCGTCAAAGCCATGACCAGGGACTGGACCCGACGCCGGCCCACGCCGGAGCGTACGACCTTGCCGAGCGCGCTCACCGGCTCACCGCCGTCAGCACGTGGGCCATGGTGTGGGATCCGGCCTCGAAGCGGCGCCGGGGCCTCGGCGGCTTGCGCAGTGTCATCCGACCGCTCCCGCCGGACGGGTCAGCGGCGTGCGGGCGGCCAGGCCGGCACCGTTGCCGTCGTTGAGGACGTCCCGCGCGACCGCGCCGTCCACCAACTCGACGGTGCGGTGCGCGGTGGTGGCGGCCAGCTGCACGTCG
Organism: Kitasatospora sp. NPDC101108; assembly: GCF_055584725.1. NCBI lineage: Bacteria > Bacillati > Actinomycetota > Actinomycetes > Kitasatosporales > Streptomycetaceae > Kitasatospora > Kitasatospora sp. NPDC101108. Next base: position 343,990 of record NZ_JBVJLM010000003.1, on the reverse strand, counting down.
TGGGTCACCAGCAGGATGGTCTGGCCCTCGGCGTTCAGGTCCAGCAGCAGCCGGCGCACGTCCTCGACCGAGTTCGAGTCCAGCGCGCCGGTGGGCTCGTCGGCCAGCAGCAGCGCCGGCTTGTTCATCAGGGCCCTGGCCACCGCCACCCGCTGCCGCTGACCACCGGACAGCCGCTGCGGATAGGCCTTGGCATGCCGATCGATGCCCAGCGAGCCGAGCAGCTCGACGGCCCGGCGCTTCGCCTCGCCCTTGCCCATCCCGGCCAGCTGCGCCGGAACCATGACGTTGTCCAGCACGGTCAGATCGTCGAGCAGATTGAAGAACTGGAAGATCATGCCGATCGAGGCCCGGCGGTACTTCGCCGATCCGGCCTCACCGAGCTGATCGACGCGCGTGCCGTCGACGGTGACACTGCCGCTGGAGGGCTTGTCCAGACCGGCGATCAGGTTCAGCAGCGTGGACTTCCCACTGCCGGAATGGCCGAGGATCGCCACACAGTCACCGGACGCCACGGACAAGGTCACCCCGGCCAGCGCGGGCGGGCCGTCATCGTATGTCTTCGTCGCCTCGCGGACGTCGATCATCGGCGCATTCATCATGGCCATGAACCTAGGAACGGACCATGACCCGTCGCGTCGGCCGGCGGGTGTCACCTCTGCCCCAGGCCGTTGGCCCGGGGATGTACCCCGCGTACATCCCCGGGGCGACGCGCGGAGCCGACGCCCCTGAATACGATCTCCGCATGGAAGAGCTCCTCCAGCGTCTCTCGACATCGAAGCGCGTGACCTGGCTGACCGCACAGGCCGCGGTGCTGGCCACCGCCTGCTTCTACGCGCTGATGCTCCCCTTGACGATGGGGGAACCGGACCCTGAGTACCGCATGTTCCGGTTCCCCGACCTGGAGCCCGTCCAGATGGTGGGCCTGTACGTGGTGCTCGCCCTTCCGGTGCTGCTGGTGCGCCGTCTGCCGGCGACCGTCTTCGCGGTGATCCTGGGCGAATCGGTCCTCGGCGACGCCTACGGCGCCCGGCCCGCCGTCATGTTCTTCCTGCTCGTTGCCCTGGCCGGGTACCTCGCCGCCCGGCGGCCGACGGCTGCCGCCATCGCCTCCGTTGCGGGCGTCGCGGCCGCGTTCGTCAACGACATCCACGACCGCGCACAGTCCATCCGCGACGCGGCCCAGTGGGCCGGGGGGCTCGCCCTGGGGTTCGCGGTCGCGTGGGTCTTCGGCGGGGTGTACCGCAAGCGCCGCGAATACCTCGGAGCCCTGCACGAGCAGAGGGCGGCCCGCGCCGTCGTCACCGAGCGGCTGCGGATCGCCCGCGAACTGCACGACAGCGTCGCGCACAGCATCGGGATCATCACGGTGCTGTCGGGAGCGGCGGCGCGGGTCGTGGACACCAAGCCCGAGCAGACGCGGCAGGCGCTGGCCGGCATCGAGTCCACCAGCCGTCAGACGCTGCTCGAACTGCAGCGCATGCTCGGGGCGCTCCGCCGCGCCGAGCCGGACGACGCCATGCCGGGGGCCGCTCCGCTGGAGCCGGCCGGCAGCCTGGCCGATATCCCGCGGCTCGCCGAACGCACGGCCGACGCCGGGGTGCGGGTCCACGTGGCCTGGCAGGGCGAGCGGCGTCCACTGCCGCCGGAGATCGAACTGTCGGCGTTCCGGATCGTCCAGGAGTCGGTGACCAACGTGGTGCGGCATTCCGGTGCGCGGTCGTGCCGGGTCGCGGTGGGTTACGAGCCGGAAGAAGTGACGATCGAGGTGGTGGACGACGGGGACGACGGTCCCGGCGGCCCCGGCCGTCCGAGGCCCTCGGCGGCGGCCGCCGGGAGCGGCTTCGGCCTGCTCGGCATGCGCGAGAGGGTGTCGCTGCTGTCCGGCCAGTTCAGCGCGGGCCGGCGTCCGGAGGGCGGATTCCGGGTGACGGCGAGGCTCCCGGCATGAGCGAGCGAATCATTCGAAGGTGCGCGTTTCGCGAAGCGACCGCCGAGCGTAGCGAGGCGGGCGCATGAGCGTGCGGGTACTGCTGGTCGACGACCAGCCGCTGATGCTGGTCGGGCTCGGGATCCTGATCGGCAGCACCGCCGACCTGGAGGTGGTCGGCGAGGCCGGCGACGGCCGCGAGGCGGTGCGCCTGGTGCGTGAACTGCGGCCGGACGTCGTGGTGATGGACATCCGGATGCCGGGCATGGACGGGATCGAGGCGACCCGGCAGGCGACCTCCGAGCCGGACCCGCCCAAGGTGCTGGTGCTGACGACCTTCGACGACGACGAGTACGTCTACGGCGCACTGCGCGCCGGGGCCAGCGGATTCCTGCTCAAGAGCATGGCCCTGGACGCGATCCTGGACGCGATCCGGGTGGTGGCGGCCGGCGACGCGTTGATCGCGCCGAGCGTGACCCGACGGCTGATCGCCGACTTCGCCGGAACCTCCGCCGCCCCCGCGGCCCCCGCACCGGACACCGGGCCCGCCGCGGACCCGAGTCCCGTCGCGGGGATCACCGACCGGGAGCGCGAGGTGCTGGCACTGGTCGGACAGGGACTGTCGAACACGGAGATAGCCGAGCGGTTGGTGATCAGCGCGGCGACGGCGAAGACACATGTCGCCAGGCTGTTCGCCAAGCTCGAAGCCCGGGACCGCGTCCACCTGGCGATCATCGCCTTCGAGGCCGGACTCGCGCCGCCGACATCAACCCCGCCCTGGCCGGGTCGGACGGCCCCGCCGGATCCCCGTCGGCACTGACGGCCCCAGCCGGCGGAGTTGTGGATGGCGTAGGCCGAGGGCCCGGATCGTGCGACGATGCCGGTATGAACCGACTCGCCAACGCGACGTCGCCGTATCTCCTCCAGCACGCCTCCAATCCGGTGGATTGGTGGCCATGGGGAGAGGAGGCGATCAATGAAGCCAAGCGGCGGGACGTGCCCATCCTCTTGAGTGTGGGCTATGCGTCCTGCCACTTAGGCCTCTGATAATCCACTGGTGTCATGTGATGGCGCACGAGAGCTTCGAGGACGCCGGGCTCGCCGGCTACCTGAACGAGCGGTTCGTCGCGGTCAAGGTGGACCGGGAGGAGCGGCCGGACGTCGACGCGGTGTACATGGAGGCCGTGCAGGCGGCGACCGGGCAGGGCGGCTGGCCGATGACGGTCTTCCTCACGCCGGAGAAGGAGCCGTTCTACTTCGGCACCTACTTCCCGCCGCAGCCCCGGCACGGGATGCCGTCCTTCCGGCAGGTGCTGGAGGGCGTGGACGCGGCCTGGCGGGAGCGGCGGCAGGAGGTCGGGGAGGTCGCCGGGCGAATCCGGGCCGACCTGGCCGAACGGGCCGCCGTCTACTCGGCCGGTGCCCACCACCCGCCGGGCGACGCCGACCTGCACCAGGCGCTGGTCACGCTCAGCCGGGAGTTCGACCAGACCCGCGGCGGCTTCGGCGGAGCGCCCAAGTTCCCGCCGGCCATGGTGATCGAGTTCCTGCTGCGCCACCACGCCCGGACCGGTTCGGAGGCGGCGCTGGAGATGGCCGTCCGCACCGGCGAGGCGATGGCCCGCGGCGGCATCCACGACCAGCTCGGCGGCGGCTTCGCCCGGTACGCGGTGGACGCCGGCTGGGTGGTGCCGCACTTCGAGAAGATGCTGTACGACAACGCCCTGCTGCTGCGGGTCTACCTGCACCTGTGGCGGGCCACCGGCTCCGACCTCGCCCGCCGGGTCGCGCTGTCCACGGCCGACTTCCTGCTCCGCGAACTCCGCACGCCCGAGGGCGCGTTCGCCTCCGCCCTGGACGCCGACAGCCTGGACGAGGAGACCGGCTCCTCCACCGAGGGTGCCTACTACGTCTGGGAGCCCGGCCAGTTGGTCGACCTGCTCGGTCCCGCCGACGCGGCCACCGCCGCCCGGCTGTTCACCGTCACCGCCGACGGCACCTTCGAGCACGGCACCTCCGTGCTCCAACTCCTCGCCGACCCCGAGGACTTCGCCGAGTACGAGGAGATCCGGCAGCGGATGTTCGAGGCGCGGGCGGCCCGTCCCGCGCCCGCCCGGGACGACAAGGTGGTCGCCGCCTGGAACGGCCTCGCCATCGCCGCGCTCGCCGAGACCGGCGCCCTGCTCGACCGCCCCGACCTCGTCGAGGCCGCCGAACGCGCCGCCGACCTGCTGCTCGCCGTCCACCTCACCCCCGACGGGCGGCTGCTGCGCACCTCCCGGGACGGCCGGCCGGGCACCAACGCCGGCGTCCTGGAGGACTACGCGGACACCGCCGAGGGCTTCCTCGCGCTGTACGCCGTCACCGGTGAGGCGGAGTGGCTCCAGCTGGCGGGCGGACTGCTCGACACCGTGCTCAAGCACTTCACCGACGAGGCCTCCGGCGCGCTCTACGACACCGCCGACGACGCCGAGGAACTCATCCGCCGCCCCCAGGACCCGACCGACAGCGCCACCCCCTCCGGCTGGACCGCCGCCGCCGGAGCCCTGCTCGGCTACGCCGCGTACACCGGCTCCGACCGGCACCGCACGGCCGCCGAACGCGCCCTCGGAATCGTCGGCGCACTGGCCGGACGGGCCCCGCGGTTCATCGGCTGGGGCCTCGCCGTCGCCGAGGCGCTGCAGGACGGGCCGCGCGAGGTCGCCGTCGTCGGCCCTGCCGACGACCCGGCCACCGCCGCGCTGCGGCGGGCCGCACTGCTGGGCACGGCGCCCGGAGCGGTGGTCGCGGTCGGCGCACCGGGGGAGGCCGCCGCCGAGGTGCCGCTGCTGGCGGACCGGCCGCTGGTCGGCGGCGCGCCCGCCGCCTATGTTTGCCGGCACTTCGCCTGCGAGGCGCCGACCACCGACCCCGCCGCGCTCGGTGCGCGGCTCGGGGCCGTACTCGAATAACCGTTGGCGGAAGGCCGTCGAGCGGGTCGAGGATGGGCCATGACCTGGACCCTCAGCACCTCGCTCGACGACTTCCGCAGCCGGGCGGACGCCTTCCTGGCCGCCCGCCCGGCCGAGAACACCGTCCTGATCACCATCGCCCACCGGCTCGCCGAGGCCGGGCTCGACGCGTTCGGGGAACGGCCGCCGGTCTTCGGCTGGTGGCAGGCCGAGCCGGACGGCCCGGTCGGCGGCGCCTTCCTCCGGACGCCGCCGTTCGCCCCCAGGCTCTCCGCCATGCCGCAGGCCGCGGCCGCCGAACTGGCGCTCCGGCTGGCCGCAGCCGGGGCCGGGTTCACCGAGGTCACCGGGGTCGGCGGGGGAGCGGAACAGGTCCGGGCCTTCGCCGAGGCCTGGACGGCCGCCACCGGCGCCGGTCAGTCCGTCCGCGTCGAGGAACGGCTCTACCGGCTCGGCGAGTTGACCGAACCGCCACGCCCGCCGGCCGGCCGCCACCGGCTCGCCGGTCCGGCCGACCGGGAGCCGGCGATCCGCTGGTGGCAGGAGTTCCTGCTCGAAGTCGGGATCCAGTCCCACGACGTGACACGGACGGTGGACGACAGGATCGCGTCCGGCGGCCTCCACCTCTGGGAGGACGCGGGCACCCCCGTCGCCCTGGCCGGCAGCAGCCCGGTGCTCGCCGGGATGTCCCGCATCGGCCCCGTCTACACCCCCGCCGCCCTCCGCGGCCGCGGCTACGCCAGCGCCGTGACCGCCGCCGCCTCCGCCCACGTCCTCGGGCTGGGCGCGCAGGAGGTGCTGCTCTACACCGACCTCGCCAACCCGACCAGCAACTCCATCTACCAGCAGATCGGCTACCGGCCGGTGGAGGACTGCCTGGTGCTGGACTTCCAGGCGGGGCAGGGAAGTTAGAGCCTGTCCGGCGGTCCCTAAGCGTCCTTGGTCAGATGGCCGCCGGTCACGCCGACCACCTTCGTCTCGAAGGGGTCGGAGACCGGCGGCGCGCCGGGCGGCGGCAGGTGGTCGGCGTTCCGGTAGCCCTGCGCACAGGTGATCAGGTGGCCCCCGGCCGTCTTCATGTCGGTGGAGAGCCCGTCGAGCAGGGTCTTCCACGCACTGCTGCACCCCGTCAGCGCCGCCCCGCTCTGCCACCCGGCGAGGCCCGCGGCGGCCGTGCTGCTGGGCTCCGCCAGCTTCGCGGTCTCGTCGGGGACCTTCCCGGCGACGGTCAGCGCGTTGTTCCCGGCAGCGGTCAACTCGCCTGGCTTGACAGTGAATCCCGGATCCTGACCCATCGGTTCCCCCTGACCTCCGTGTCGGCTGCGGACGCTATGGTAGCTGTGAGTGTCGTGGGGGACACAGGACACAGGGGGCTCGGAGATGGATGTCGCAAGCCTGCGCAACGCGAAGTTGGCGGACCTCTACACGGCGGCAGGGGCGTACGACACGCTGGCCGAGGCGATGTCGCAGCATGCCGCGGACTGGAAGAGCGGGACCGCGGACCGGGTCCATGGTTCCCAGTGGACCGGGCCCACGGCCGATGCCGCGCTCCCGGTGCTGGACGGGCTGACCGGCAAGATGAGGGCGGCGACGACGGAGCTCGGCCTCATCGGCAAGGAGATGCGCGCCTGCGCCGACGCCATGACGCTGGCCCAGGGCAGGCTCACCAACGCGCTGTCCGAGGCCCAGGCGAAGGGCTTCACGGTCAGCGACACCGGCGCCGTGAGCTGGCCCGCGTCGACCAACCCGTACCAGGCCCCGGACTGGGAGACCAAGCAGAAGACGGCTGCCGACGAGATCGGCAAGCAGATCGCCAAGGCGCTGTCCGACGCGGCCGAGGCCGACGGAGCCCTGACCGACACGCTCAACAAGTTCGCGGGGCACGCCAAGGACAAGTCGGGTCTGGACGAGAAGACGGCCGGTGCCGACGCGTACATGGACCAGTTCGGCGATGCGTCCAACCCGGCGTGGCGGTGGAGCATGCCCCTCAAGGACGCGCCCCCCACCGAGGTCAACTCCTGGTGGAAGGGGCTCGGCCCGCAGGGCCAGCAGTGGTACGTCAGCCACCACCCGGAGGCGATCGGCAACCTCGACGGCATCCCCGCGGAGGTCCGGGACCAGGTGAACCGCAAGCACCTGGAGGACCTGATGAAGCCCATCAGGGGCAAGCTGAAGCTGGGCCAGCCGCTGGACTCCAGCGACAGGGCGAACCTCGCCCTCTACGGGCCGATCGACGCCCGCCTCGCCGGCCACGAGGGCGAGCCGCCGATCTTCCTGTTGGGCCTCGGCGACGAGGGCCAGGGCCGGGCGGTCCTCTCGTTCGGGAACCCGGACACCGCGACCGACATCTCCGCCTACGTGCCGGGGATCACCACCACGACGGCCAGCCTCGGGCCGGGGGAGAACGACGGCACCAACGAGGGGGAGAACGCGCTGAACCTCTACCGAGCCGCCAGCGGCAAGGTTCCGGCCGGCCACTCGGTCGCCTCCATCGTCTGGGTGGGGTACGACGCGCCGGGGGCGGACCTCGGGGCCGCGTCGACGAAGGCGGGCAAGGACGGCGCCCCGGCGTACGCCAGGTTCATGAGCGGGGTACGGGCGAGCCACGAGGGCACTCAGCCGCCGCACGTCACCTCGGTCGGGCACAGCTACGGTTCGTACCTGGTCGGCCAGGCCACCAAGCTCGCCACCCAGCCGGGGTCGCCCTACGTGCCCCCGGACGACGTCGTCTTCATCGGCAGTCCGGGCGTCGGCGTGGACAAGGCCTCCGACCTCAGGATGCCCGCCGGTCACGTCTGGGTCGGTGCCGCCGACAACGACGTCGTGACGCACGCCCCGTCGAAGTTCAGCCTCGACCCGGACGAGCGCTGGTACGGCCGGGACCCGTCGAGCAAGCACTTCGGAGCGAACCGCTTCACCGTCGACGACTGGAGCCGTGGCAACCCCGTCGACGCGCACACCAAGTACCTGAACGGGCGTGGTGGTCCGTCGCTGGACAACATCGCGGCCATCGTCACCGGCAGCGGGGGCGTCAAGCTGCAGGGTCAGCGCGGGTGAAGCGGCCGCGACGGGGTTGGGGCTGTTCCGTGGGAGCGGTGGTCCTGCTGGCCGCGGGAGCGGTCCTGTTCCACAACGGGTACGGCCCGATGGCACTGATGGACCGGCATTCCGTTCGGAGCGCGAGTGAGGCCAAGGGACGGCTCGACGAAACCCTGCGGACCGCGACGGGCGCGGTCAGCCCGTCGTTGAGCTACTTCGGCGGGGTCTACGTCGTCGAGCGCGCTCCGGAGCACGCCGACGGCGAGCCGAGCCTGCGGTCCAGCGTCACGGCCTCGGTCTCCGTCCGGACGAAGGTGGCTCCAGCGAAGGTGCCCGTGCTGCTGGAGCGGATGAAGCAGGTCTGGGGCGGAGAGTGCCGGCCCGAGGTCACCGCGGAGACCGGGGGGAAGCACTACACGGACCTGAACTGTTCCGGACGCGGAGACACCCTGTTCACGCTGTCGGTGGTCGGTTCCACGACCGACTCGGCCGTGCAGGTGCTCATGAGCGCGGAGGCGTTCACGGTGCGCTACCAGCCCGAGGGCGATTACGGCGCCCCTCCGGTCGGCGAGCGGCTGACCGGGCACGAGCCCGCCCCCGACCTCGACGACCCGTACTGGTCGCACTGACAGCGCCCCTCACTCCCAGTCCCACCGGATCCCCAGGATGCACGGCCGTAACGCCGTTGCCACCAGGTGGACGCAGTGGTGGCCGTCGAGGGTCAACTCCTCCGTCTCGTAGGCGGCTTCGCCGGGCGAGCGGAGGGCGAAGCGGTGGCAGCGGACGGGGAGGGCGGCGGGGTGGAAGGTGATCTGGAGGACGTACTGGCCGGCGCCGGAGTTGAAGCCGCGGACGTACTCGCAGCTGGGGGCGGGGGAGGGGGCGTCGTCGAAGCCGTAGCCGAGGAGGTGGGTGTCGCCGGCGCGGAGGCGGCGGTCGAGGAGGAGTTCGGCGGCGAGGAGGTGGTGGGTGCGGTCGCGGCGGATGCGGCCGGGGCGGCAGTTCTCCTCGGCACGGACGCCGACCTGGGCGATGTCGCTGCCCGGGTCGCCCTGGTAGAGGGCGAGGTAGCGGTCGATGCCGTCGCGGTGGGCGCGCAGGGCGTGCTGGGAGTCGCGGCGGGCGACCTGGCGGTCGGGGCCGATCCGGACGCGTTCGATGTGGGTGATGGTGTGCAGGCCGGTGTCGCGGGGGCTGGCCAGACTGGTCAGCAGGTGGTCGACGGCGGTGGCCGGGCAGATCAGGTCGCGGTACGGGCGTACGGGCGGTCCGACGGGGGTGGTGGCGCGGCGGGGGCCGAGGAGCCGGGTGAGGGAGTGTTCGGGCAGGTCGAGGACGTCTTCGAGGGCGGCGACGGCGCGCAGTGACTCGGGGCGTTCGGGGCGGCGTCGGCCCTGTTGCCAGTAACTGAGGCTGGTGAGACCGACGTTGACGCCGCGCAGCGCGAGGTGGCGGCGGATGCGGTGCAGGGCGAGGCCGCGGGCGGTGATGGCGGTGCGCAGGGCGAGGTGGAAGGGGCCGGTGCGCAGGGCGGCGGCGAGGTCGGCTGGTTCGCTTCGTTGGATGGCGGCCTCCTGGCTGGTACCGAGCGAGTGCGGACCTGGTTTTGACCGTGAATATTCACATCCGCGCGGCGGTTTGTCACCGGTCCGGGCGTCTCGCGCTGCGGTTTCCCGGATGCCGTTCACATCCGGGCCGCTCCGTTCACACCGTGATCGGGCCTCGTCCGGGGCCGTTGACCAGCCACCGACAACGGCGCGATGCTCGGGGCGCGATCCGGACCGCACCCCCCACACAGCACCTCGCTCCATGTGCAAGGAGGCATCCCCCCATGCCAGTTCCACGGATACGGCTGCGCCGTGCGGTCGCCGTGCTCGCCCTGGGTGTGCTGGGTCCGGCGCTCACCGCTGCGGCGACCACCCCCGCGGCCGCCGCCCCCGCCACCGCCCCCGCCCCCGCCACCGCCCAGGACCGGGCCGCGCACCAGGTCCGCCCGGTGGCGGCGCCCGGCAGTACGGCCGACCTCGCCGGCACGTACAAGAAGCTCAACATCACCATGCAGCAGCAACAGCAGACCAACTGGTGCTGGGCGGCGAGCGGCAACACCATCGCCACCTGGTTCGGCTACAACTACAGCCAGAACCAGTTCTGCAACGCCGCGTTCGGCCGCTCGATCGACTCCAGCTGCCCCAACAGCCAGGCGTCACTGGCGGACGTGCAGAACGCGCTGGACTGGGTCGGCATCAACCCGGGCTCCTACGTCACCGGGTACCTGCGCTACAGCACCGTGCAGTCCGAGGTGGACGCCAACCGGCCGGTCGAGACGCGCATCCAGTGGAGCTCGGGCGGCGGGCACATGCACGTCCTGTACGGCTACGACACCGGCAACAACTGGGTCTACTGGGGCGACCCGTGGCCGTCCAACTACCGCTACAACTGGGCGGACTACTGGTACTACGTGAACAACGACACGTTCTCGTGGACCCACTCCCTGTACCGGATCGGCGCGTGAGGACGACCATGACCGAGCTCAGCAAGACCCGTCGGGCCGCCGTCACCGCCGCCCTGCTCGCCGCCGGCCTCGCGCTGGTGACCGCCCAGGCCGCGCACGCCGACCCCGCGGCGCACGCCGACCCCGCGGCGCACGCCGACTCCGCGGCCCGGGGTGCCGCCCCCCAGGGCGCCCCGGCACCGGTGCCGGCCGCCGACCTGGCCCGGGCCCACAGCGCCGTCCAGGACCCCACGGTGCTCGACAGGGTGGGCCACTTCTTCGCCCGCAAGGGCGTGCCGCCGACCCAGCAGCTGACCATCGGCGCCGCCGAGGAGGCGAAGGCGGCGCAGGACGCGGCGCCCCGCCTGGCCGGGGACACCGTGCCGGTCTACACCCTGGACGCCGGTTTCGTGTCCGGCGCCCCGGGCGCCCCGGTGGCGAAGGCCGAGTTCACGGCGAGCAAGGTGGTCGCGGCGGACGGGCGGACCGCCTCCGTCTGGACGGTCCGCCAGGGGGACGCCTGGCGGGTCGTCAACATCGCCTCCGGCGGCGACGAGAGCGACTACGCGGCGAAGGCGGCGGACGGCGGCGGCGGTACGGCCTTCCGGGAACCGCAGGTCAACGCCTGGTACGTGCTGCGCGACGGCCGGGTGCTGCCGCTGGACGACGAGGCCCGGCGCTCGGTGGGCACGGGCGGGATGTCGCTGGCCGCGTACCAGAACCTGGTGCACCAGCGGTACGGGGACAAGCTGCCCGGCTCGGCGTACGACCGGGAGGGCAAGGGCGGCGGCTACCAGCCGGACGCCGCACCCGAAGCCGCACCGCAGGCGGCGGCCGACGACCCGGCGATCCCGGCCGTGACGGCGGCCGCGGCGCTGGGCGCCACCGCGCTGGCGGCCGCGGGCGTGGGTGCGGGCGCTGCGCTGCGGCGGAGGCGGGCGACCCGCTGACCGGGCGGACCCCCGTCGGGGCCCGGCTCACCGAGCCGGGCCCCGAACCGCCGTCCCGCCGGGGCGGATCACACCCCGGCGAACCCGCTCACACCCCCGCGAACCCGCTCTCCAGCAGCGCGAAGGTGCGGTCGACCAGGTCGGCGATGTCCTCCCGGCCGTCGCCCGCGGCCCACTGGAGCACGGCCTCGGTGGTGGCGGCGCCGATGGCGGCGGCGGTGACCCGCATGTCGTACGTGGGCTCGTCGAGGCCGGACCGCCGGGTGAGGACGTCGAGGTAGAGCTCGTGCGGGCTGTTGCCGGTCCGGAACAGCCCGGCGCGCAGCGCCGGGACCCGGGTGACCAGCCGCATCCGGGTCAGCAGTTCCTGGCGTTCGTGCTGGAGCAGGGTGCGGATCAGGCCGATGAGAGCCTCCCGGCAGGACCGCAGGAACGGTTCCTCGGCCGGGCGGGCCATCAGGGAGGCGATCATCGCCGGGTCGTACTCGTCGGTGAGGACGAGGTCCTCCTTGGTGGCGAAGTACCGGAAGAAGGTGGAGGGGGAGATCTCGGCGGCGGCCGCGATCTGCTCCACCGTGGTGTTCTCGTAGCCCTGTTCGACGAACAGCCGGTACGCCTCGCGGCGCACGGTCTGCCGGGTCTTGAGCTTCTTGCGCTCGCGCAGCGACAGCGGCGCCTCCAGCAGCGCCTGGACCGGGTTGGTCGGAGCGTCCGGGAGGGCCGCGGTCGGCTGCTCGGTCTTCGTGTCCCCGATCCTCATGTCCCCGATTATCGGCGATCTCCGGCGACGGTGGGCCGGGCGGCCGGTCCGGTCTCCGCCGCCTCGCCGCCTGCGGGCTCGGCTGCGGGCATCCGGGCGGCGACCAGCACCGCCGAGCCGACCGCGACCAGCCCGGCGACCAGCAGTACCACCGTCATGCCGTGCACGTACGCCGTGTGCGCCGCGGCGCCGAGCGCCGGCCGTCCGGCCTCCCGGGCGACGGCGTCGGCGGCGACCACCGACTTCCCGGCCCGGTGGGCCGCCTCGGCCGGCAGGCCGCCGGTGTCGAGCGCGCCCCGGTAGGCCCCGGCGAGCAGGCTGCCGAAGGCGGCGATCCCGATGGCGCCGCCGACCTGCCGCAGAGTCTGGAGCAGTCCTGAGCCGACGCCGGCCCGGGCGGGCGGCAGGGTGATCAGGGCGGAGGACTGGGCGGTGATCAGCGACAGGCCCATGCCCACGCCGAGGACGGTGAGCCAGATCGCGGCCCGCCCGTACCCGTCGGAGCCGTCGGTACGGCTGCCGAACAGCAGCGCGGCGCCGAGCAGGGCCAGGCCGAGGGTGATCACCGCGCGGGCGCCGATCCGGGTCACCAGCGGCTCGGTGAACCTGGCGGCGGCCATCAACCCGAGCATCATCGGCATCAGCCGCAGCCCGGAGCCGAGGGCGTCGGTGCCGAGCACGCTCTGGAAGTAGAGCGGCAGGACGAAGAAGGCGCCGAACAGGACGAGCGAGATCAGCGTGGCGGCGACCGAGGACCAGCGGAAGGTCGGATCGGCGAGCAGGGTGAGGTCGAGCATCGGGTCGCGTTGGCGGCGGCTGCGCAGCACCAGTGCGGTGAGCAGGAGGACCGAGCCGATCAGGGTGGCGAGCACCAGTGGATCGGTCCAGCCGCGGTCGGCGCCCTCGATGATGCCGTAGGTGAGCGCGCCGAGCCCGGTGGCGGCGAGCGCCGTGCCGGGCAGGTCCATCCGGGGCGCGGCGGGGTTGCGGCTCTCGGGCAGCAGCAGGACGCAGGCGACGACGCCGATCACGGTCAGCGGGACGTTGACGGCGAAGACCGAGCCCCACCAGAAGTGCTGGAGCAGCAGGCCGCCGATCAGGGGTCCGAGCGGGGCGCCGCCGGCGATGGCGGCGGTGAGGATCGCGGTGGCCCGGCGCCGTTCCTCGGCCGGGAAGATCGCGGGGATCACCGCGAGCGACATCGGCATGACGAGCGCCCCGGCCAGGCCCATCGCGGCGCGGGCGGCGACCAGGGTGCCGGGGGAGTCGGTGAGCATCCCGACGCCGGAGGCGAGTCCGAACAGGGCGAGGCCCGCGGTGAGGGTGCGGCGGCGGCCGTAGCGGTCGCCGAGCAGGCCGGCCGGGAGCATGACGGCGGCGAAGACCAGCGTGTAGGCGTCGACGATCCACTGCTGCTGCCCGGTGGTGGCCTGCAGCTGTGCGGCCAGGGTGGGCAGGGCGACGTTGAGGATCGTCATGTCGAAGCTGATCACCAGGACGCTCAGGGCGACGGCGACCAGGGCGAGCCGACGGCGCGGGTCGGCGGGCGCGTCGGCGACCGCGGGAGCGGTGGGCGTGGGCGGAGCGGCGGACATGGTGGCCTCCAGGGCCCAAATTCGAAAGTCTCTGTCAAATGACAGTAACTCTCAAAAGATGGTGGCCGTCAACGGTGGGGAAGTGTTACGATGCGATGACTCTCCGTGATGTGTCCTGGAAGTGCTGCTTCCGCACGAGGAATTGACGCAACGTTGATCTGCCGTTCGCCGCCTCGGGGCGGTGCCGGGTGACTGTCGGTAGATACCATGTGGCAATCGGTCAGTGCTGGCCGGACGCGTGCCGAGAGCGGAGAAGGGGTGGGGCGGCAGGAGCCGACCACGAGCCCGGCGCCGGGAAAGGGGAGCCGAAGTGGCCGACAGTGACGACAGGCAGACGAGTGCCCAGGTGTGGGGCGCGGCCGTGGTGGTGGGTTCCGCGCTGGCCGTGGTCGCGGCCTATCTGATCAACGGCGCCCCGCTGGTCCTGGTGGTCGCCGGGATCGAGACGCTGCTGGTCATGGTGTACGTCGGCCGCCGGTGGCGCGCGATGCACCGGCAGGCGTTCCCGGCCGGGCACCGGCCGCGGCGCGGCATCCCGGACGCCACCCACTGCGAGCGCTGCCGCCGGGCCCGGGAGGCGCTGGACGCCCGCCAGGCGCGCGCCGTGCAGCCGGGGACCGCCGCGGAGCTGCCGGGGCTGCCGACTCCACCGGAGCCGACGGGCGCGGAGGCGGCAGGAGGCGCGGGCGCGGCAGGGGTCGCCGATGCCGCGCCCTCCTCCCGGCCGGAGCCCGGCATCGCCGACCTCCCGTCGTACCCCCGCCGCCCGCAGGGCCGGGCCCCGTACGAGCGGCCCTGGACGGCCGAACGGGCGGCCGCCCGGTCCGTGGACCGGTCGACCGCCCGTCGGGGTGCGCCGGGTTCAGCCGGCCGCGCTGTACGCCACCAGTGAGACGCCGACGTACTGGACGATGAAGGCGCCGAGGGTGAAGGCGTGGAACACCTCGTGGAAGCCGAACCAGCGCGGTGAGGGGTTGGGCCGCTTGAGCCCGTACACCACGCCGCCGATGCTGTAGAGCACCCCGCCGACGATCATCAGCACCAGCACGGCGACCCCGCCGGTGCGCAGGAAGTCCGGCAGGAAGAACGCGGCGGCCCAGCCCAGCGCGATGTACACGGGCGTGTACAGCCAGCGCGGCGCGCCGACCCAGAACACCCGGAACGCTATTCCGGCGAGTGCCCCGCCCCAGGCGACCCAGAGCAGCAGCTGCTGGTCGGCGCCCTTGAGCAGCAGGATCGTGAACGGCGTGTAGGTGCCCGCGATGATCAGGAAGATGTTGGCGTGGTCCAGCCGCCGCAGCACGGCGTCCCCGCGCGGGCCCCAGTCGAAGCGGTGGTACACGGCGCTGACCCCGAACAGCAGCCAGGCGCTGACCGAGTAGATCGCGCAGGCGACCTTGGCCGGCGTGGAGTCGGCCAGGCAGATCAGCACGATCCCGGCGGCGACGGTGGCGGGGAACATCCCGGCGTGCAGCCAGCCGCGCCACTTCGGCTTGCCCTCCCGGTCCTGGACCGGGTCCTCCCCAATGCTCTCCGCGAGCGCAGCAGCAGTCATGGGCAGCATGCTACCGGCTACCTACGGAACCGTAGGTTACTGACGCGTATGGAAGTGGCGATCGTCACTCTTGGACGTTTTGGAGCATTTGAAGTGTGGCGCCGCGCACTCCGGCCCGGACGTGGGCGCCCCGTTACTGGCTAGTAATCGTACTTTCCGTAGTAAAAGATGCGTCAATTTCGCCTAGGCGCCGCGTTCCGGCCCCGGACCCGGAGCTACGCTGCAAGCACCCTCAGACCCCCGCAACGCCGTCTCCTCGACGAGACGGCGTGAAACGGAGCGATCGTGTCGTACGAGATCTCTGCTCTCAGCGCATCCGCGCCCACCCGCCACAAGCAGCTGCTCGCTTGGGTGAGCGAGATCGCCGAGCTCACCCAGCCGGACCGCATCGAGTGGTGCGACGGTTCCGACGAGGAGTACCAGCGCCTCGCGGACCTGCTGGTGGCTCAGGGCACCTTCAAGAAGCTGAACGAGGAAAAGCGCCCCAACTCCTACTACGCCGCCTCGGACCCTTCGGACGTGGCGCGCGTCGAGGACCGCACGTTCATCTGTTCCGAGCAGGAGAAGGACGCCGGCCCGACCAACAACTGGAAGGCCCCCGCCGAGATGCGGGAGCTCTTCCAGGGCGAGCAGGGCCTGTTCCGCGGCGCGATGAAGGGCCGCACCATGTACGTCGTGCCCTTCTCGATGGGCCCGGTCGGCTCCCCGCTGGCCGCGTACGGCGTCGAGATCACCGACTCCGCCTACGTCGCCGTGTCGATGCGCGTGATGACCCGCATGGGTCGGGCCGTGCTCGACCAGCTCGGCGAGGACGGGGAGTTCGTCAAGGCCGTGCACACCGTCGGCGCCCCGCTGGCCGAGGGCCAGGCGGACGTGCCGTGGCCGTGCAACAGCACCAAGTACATCTCGCACTTCCCGGAGACCAAGGAGATCTGGTCCTTCGGCTCCGGCTACGGCGGCAACGCCCTGCTCGGCAAGAAGTGCTACGCGCTGCGCATCGCCTCGACCATGGCCCGCGACGAGGGCTGGCTGGCCGAGCACATGCTGATCCTGAAGCTCACCCCGCCGTCCGGCGAGGTCAAGTACGTCGCGGCCGCCTTCCCGTCGGCCTGCGGCAAGACCAACCTGGCCATGCTCCAGCCGACCATCCCGGGCTGGAAGGTCGAGACCATCGGCGACGACATCGCCTGGATGCGCTTCGGCGAGGACGGCCGCCTGTACGCCATCAACCCCGAGGCCGGCTTCTTCGGCGTCGCCCCCGGCACCGGCGTGGACACCAACGCCAACGCCATCGACACCCTCTGGGGCAACACCGTCTTCACCAACGTCGCCCTCACCGACGACGGCGACGTGTGGTGGGAGGGCCTCACCGAGGAGCCCCCGGCGCACCTCACCGACTGGCGCGGCAACGACTGGACCCCCGAGTCCGGCACCCCGGCCGCCCACCCGAACGCCCGCTTCGCCGTCCCGGCCGCGCAGTGCCCGACCATCGCCCCGGAGTGGGAGGACCCGGCGGGCGTGCCGATCTCGGCGATCCTGTTCGGCGGCCGCCGCGCCACCGCCGTCCCGCTGGTGACCGAGTCCTTCGACTGGCAGCACGGCGTCTTCCTGGGTGCCAACATCGCCTCCGAGAAGACCGCCGCCGCCGAGGGCACCGTCGGCGAGCTGCGCCGCGACCCGTTCGCGATGCTGCCGTTCTGCGGCTACAACATGGGCGACTACTTCGCCCACTGGCTGAAGATCGGCGCCGAGGCGGACGCCGCCAAGCTGCCGAAGATCTACTACGTCAACTGGTTCCGCAAGAACGCCGAGGGCAAGTTCGTCTGGCCCGGCTACGGCGAGAACAGCCGCGTGCTCAAGTGGATCGTCGAGCGCCTGGAGGGCACCGCCGAGGGCGTCGAGACCCCGATCGGCGTGCTGCCGAAGGTCGAGGGCTTCGACCTCGGTGACCTGAAGCTGTCCGAGGAGGACCTCGCCCTGCTCTTCACCGTGGACGCCGACATCTGGCGCCAGGAGGCCGCGCTGGTGCCGGCCCACCTGGAGCTGTTCGGCGAGCACACCCCGAAGGAGCTGTGGGACGAGTACCGGAGCCTGGTCGCGCGCCTCGGCTGAGCCTGAGCCTCAGCCGAGCGAGAGGCCGGCGCGCGGCACGAACCGCGCGCCGGCCGAGTGACGGGACGGCCGGAGTTCCGCCAGGTGGTCTTTCCCCGACCAAGGAGACCACCCGGGCCGGGACTCCGGCCGTAGTGTTTCCCCCTCCGCGGCGGGGGGGTCAGGGCTGCGAGTAGCCGCTGAGGAAGTCGCCGATCCGGGTCACCGCTTCGGTGATCTCCTCCGGCCGGGGCAGCGTGACCAGCCGGAAGTGGTCCGGCTCGGGCCAGTTGAAACCGGTGCCCTGGACCAGCAGGATGCGCTGGGAGCGCAGCAGGTCCAGCACCATCTGGGCGTCGTCCTTGATCTTGTAGACCTTCGGATCCAGCCGGGGGAAGGCGTAGAGCGCACCCTTCGGCTTGACGCAGCTCACTCCCGGGATCTGGTTCAGCAGCTCGTACGCGGCGTCGCGCGAGGCGAGCAGCCGGCCGCCGGGCAGCACGAGGTCCTTGATCGACTGCCGTCCGCCGAGCGCGGCGGCCACCGCGTGCTGGGCGGGCATGTTGGCGCACAGCCGCATCGAGGCGAGCACGGTCAGGCCCTCGATGTAGCTGTGGGCGCGCTGGCGGTCGCCGGAGAGCACCATCCAGCCGGAGCGGAAGCCCGCGACCCGGTACGACTTGGACAGTCCGTTGAAGGTGACGCAGAAGAGGTCCGGGGCCAGGGTGGCCAGCGGGACGTGCTCGGCGTCGTCGTAGAGGATCTTGTCGTAGATCTCGTCCGCGTAGACCACCAGCTTGTTCCGGCGGGCGATCTCGACGATGCCCTCCAGCACCTCGCGGGGGTAGACCGCGCCGGTCGGGTTGTTCGGGTTGATCACCACGATGGCCCTGGTCCGGTCGGTCACCTTGGCCTCGATGTCGGCGAGGTCCGGGTACCACTCGGCCTGCTCGTCGCAGCGGTAGTGCACCGCGGTGCCGCCGGCCAGCGAGACCGAGGCGGTCCACAGCGGGTAGTCCGGCGCCGGGACGAGCACCTCGTCGCCGTCGTCCAGCAGCGCGGTCATGGCCAGCTGGATGAGCTCGGAGACGCCGTTGCCGAGGAAGACGTCGTCGACGGAGAGTCCGTGCAGCCCGCGCTCCTCGTAGTGCATGACCACCGCGCGGCGGGCCGCGAGCAGGCCCTTGGAGTCGCCGTAGCCGTGCGCGTTCGCGAGGTTGCGCAGGATGTCCTGGAGGATCTCCGGGGGCGCCTCGAAACCGAAGGTGGCCGGGTTGCCGGTGTTGAGCTTGAGGATGCGGTGGCCCTGTTCCTCCAGCCGCATCGCCTCGTCGAGAACCGGGCCGCGGATGTCGTAGCAGACATTGGCGAGCTTGCTGGACTGGATGACCTGCATGTCTGCCTACTTTAGGGGCACGCCGGGGCCCCGCGTCGGGCATCCGGGGAGACGGCTCGCGGTACCCCGAAGGCCCTCCTTGGATCGGCAGGCGCCACGATCGATCGGCCTTGCGAACTACCGGCCCGATGCCCGGAATGCTCGCGTATGCGAGGAACGCGGCCGGTTTCCCGTCCGGAACGAGACGGACGGCACACCGCTTGGCCGCCGCGGACGGGAAGATGGGCCCCGGTGCGTCGACGACGAGGGGGTGGGCCGGTGGTGGCGGTCGTGTCCGGGGCGGTGCTGGTCGGGCTCCTGCTGGCTCCGCTGCTGCGCGGGCTGATCGCCCGCTTCGCCGTGCCCGAGGGCGAACCCTGGTGCGAGGCCTGCCCGTTGTGCGGCCGCGCGGTCGGGCGGCTGCTGCCGCCGACCGGCCGCTGCCCGGGCTGCCGGGGCCGCCTCGGCGCCGGTGCCGGGGCGGTGGAGGCGGTCGCGGCGGCGGTGGCGGTCGCGGTGGCGGTCGCGGCGGACGGGCCGCAGACCGCGGCGCTCGCCTGGGCGGGCGCGCTCGGTGTGGCGCTCGGCTTCACGGACGGGCGGGTGCGCCGGCTGCCGTACCGGCTGAGCGTGCCGCTGCTGGCCGGGGTGGCCGCGCTGCTGGCGGTGGCGGCCCTGGCCGAGGGGCGCCCGGGGGTGCTGCTGCGCTGCCTGCTGGTCGCGCTGACCGTCGGGGCGCTGCTCGAAGTCGCGGTCCAGATCGGCGCGTTGGGCCCCGGGGACTCACCGCTCGGGCTCGCCCTGGGCGGGCTGCTCGGCTGGTACGGCTGGTGGGTCGCGATCGGCGGGCTGTTCGCCGCGGTGGTGCTCGCCGGGCTCTGGGGCACCCTGCGGGCCGCCGCCCTGCTGGTCCGCCGACGCCCGTGGCGCGGGGTCGAAGTCCCGGTCGGCCCGTTCCTGCTGCTCGGCGCGCTCGTCGCGGTGCTCGCCCGGTGAGCGGATGACGGAAGGGGCCCGCCGTACCGGCACCGGTACGGCGGGCCCCTTCGTCGGCGCGCCGGGCCCCGCCCTCAAGGAGCGGCGCGCCGAAGGGAGTCAGACCAGCGAGCCGCTCACGGCATCTTGTGGACGAACGGGCCGACCGCGTTCGAGAACGCGTTGCCGTTGTTGGCGTCCCAGTTGGTGGACCAGGTCATCGCGCCCCGGATGGTGGGCCACTTGGCCGGCGGCACGAAGCTCCCGCAGTTGTTGCCGGTGGCCAGGCAGTTGAGCGCGTTGTTCACCACCGACGGGTCGACGTAGCCGCCGCCGGCCGCCCGGCTGGAGGCGGGGACGCCGATGCCGACCTGGTCGGGCCGCAGGCCGCCCTGGATGTGGGTGCAGACCTGCGAGGTGATGAAGTCGATCGTGCCCTGGTTGTAGACCTTGCCGTCGCAGCCGTTCATGCCGCCCGAGTTGTAGAACTGGGTGTTGACGACGGTCAGGATGTCCTTGGTGTTCAACGCCAGCTGGAAGTAGGCGCCGGAGGTGCTGTACATCCCGATGGTCTCGGGGGCCATGGTCAGCACGAAGCCGGGGCCGACCTTGGCCTGGAGGGCGTGCAGCGCGTTGCCGAGCGGGCCGGGCTGGACGCCGTTCTCCAGGTCGACGTCGATGCCGTCGAAGCCGTAGTCCTTGAGGACCGTGTAGGCGCTGTTGGCGAAGTTCGCCCCGGCGGTGGCGTCGCCGACGCTGATCGCGCCGTTCTGGCCGCCGATGGAGAGGACGACCTTCTTGCCGGCCGCCTGCTTGGCCCTGATGTCGGCGCGGAACTGGGCGTCGGTGTAGCCGCCGAGCGCCTTGGACAGGCCCGGGTCCAGGGTGAAGCTGATCGCGCCGGTCTGGGTCGGCACGGCGTCGGCGAAGGAGACCGCGATGATGTCGTACGCGTTCTGCACGTCGCTCAGGCGCTGGGGGGTCGAGCCGTTGTCGAAGTTCTGCCAGTAGCCGGTGACCACGTGCGCGGGCAGGCCGGTGGCCGGCGGGGTGGTCGGGGTCGAGGTCGGCGTGGCCGTCGGCGTCGGGGTGGGGGTCGGCGTCGCGGTCTGGGTAGGCGTGGCGGTGGCGGTGGCGGTGGCCGTCGGCGTCGGGGTCGGCGTCCGGGTGGGGGTGGCCGTCGGCGACGGGGTGGAGGTGCCGCCCGGGCCGATCAGCGCCACGTCGTCGGCGAGGTAGGCGCCCTGCCCGTACCAGCCGTGCAGGTAGACGGTGACGCTGGTGGTGCTCGCCCCGGTGGTGAAGCCGGTGGACAGCTGGTTCCAGCCGCTCTGGTTCGACCAGGTGGACGGGTCGGTGCCGCCGGTGCCGCGCGCGCCGAGGTAGACGTACGGGCCCTGCACCCAGGCGCTCAGCGTGTAGGCGGTGTTGGGCAGCACGCTGATCGTCTGGGAGCACTCGGCGGTGTCGCCCGCACCCGGGGCGGCCTGCAGCGCTCCGCTGCCGGAGTGGACCGGCGAGGAGACCGCGGTCGCGCCGCCGGTGCAGGACCAGCCGCCCAGCCCGCTCTCGAAGCCACCGTTGGTGACCAGGTTGCCGACCGACGCACTGGCGCCGCCGGCGAAGAGGGCGAGGCCGCCGCCGGCCAGGGCGAGGGCGGTGGCGCCGGCCGCGAGGGCAGGGAGGGGGCTGCGCCGGCGCTTGTGCGCGGGCGCGTTCGGCGTACGGGCCATGGGTGACGCTCCTGGGGAAGGAGCGGCCGCCGCGGTGGGGGGCGCGGCGGCCGCGTGTGGGGGAGGGGTCCGCAGGTGACTCGACGGGGCGGCGGGTTCCGTTCCGCCCCGGGTCAAAAGCTGGACTAGACCATTGCCGGTCGTCAAGCATCGGAAGACCGGCTTACGGCTCCCTTAAGGATTCGGAGACCGTTCCGTGTCCGCGCCGGGAGGCCCGCCCGGCAGGCCGCGACACGCCCGTCGCGACAGACTTCGTACAGGACCGTGACCAGACCGCTACCTGGGGCTTTACCGTGCGCCTGCGCGCCGGAGTAGGCTGCGCCGGGGCGGTGACGCACCAGCCTGAACGAGTACGGAGGGGCCGGGAAACCATGGGTCTGCGCGATGTCGCCGAACGGACGCCGGGGCTGCGCACCCTGTTGGGCGGGATGTACGGACTCTACGGCCGCCGGGTCGAGGTCCACCTCGCACGCACCCCGCACCACATCGGCGTGATCCTCGACGGCAACCGCCGCTGGGCCAGGGCCACCGGCGGGTCCACCGCGTACGGCCACCAGCGCGGCGCCGACAAGATCAGCGAGTTCCTCGGCTGGTGCGACGAGACCCACGTCAAGGTCGTCACCCTGTGGATGCTCTCCACCGACAACCTGGACCGCCCGGCCGACGAGCTGGTCCCGCTGCTCGGCATCATCGAGGACGCCGTCACCGGCCTGGCCGCCGCCCGCCGCTGGAAGGTCAACCCGGTCGGCGCGCTGGACCTGCTCCCGCAGCACACCGCCGACGTGCTCAAGCGCGCCGCCGAGGAGACCGCCGGGATCGACGGCATCACCGTCAACGTCGCGGTCGGCTACGGCGGCCGGCACGAGATCGCCGACGCCGTCCGCTCGCTGCTCCAGGAGCACGCCGGGCGCGGCACCCCGATCGAGGAACTCGCCGAGATCCTGACCGTCGAGCACATCTCCGAGCACCTCTACACCGCCAACCAGCCCGACCCGGACCTGATCATCCGCACCTCGGGCGAGCAGCGGCTGTCCGGATTCCTGCTCTGGCAGAGCGCCCACAGCGAGTTCTACTTCTGCGAGGCGTACTGGCCGGCCTTCCGCAAGGTCGACTTCCTGCGCGCGCTGCGCGCCTTCGAGCAGCGGCACCGGCGGATGGGTCTCTGACCCCTGATCCGGAGCCGCCTCCGGACGGCTCCGGGGCGGGCCCTGGCTGCGTCCGGGGTGCATCCCGGGGTGCATCCGGGTGGAATGACCGCCGTAGGCCTGGCCTACCCGGGCCGCGCGCGGGGCCAAACGTTCACCGGCAATGATCCGTCAGTTCGCCGAGGGCGCGAATGCACCGCTCCCCGCCTGGGAATACTCCAGGCAGTCCGGCCCCGAGGCCACCGGGGCAGCGGGGGCCGGCTTGCCGCGGATGACGCAGGGTCATCCGCTCTGGAGGCCTAGTGGTCAGTTCCAAGAGCCGCCGGACACCAGACCGGCGCACGTACGTTCTCGACACCAGCGTGCTCCTGGCGGACCCGCTCGCCATGACCCGCTTCGAGGAGCACGAGGTCGTCCTTCCGGTGGTGGTCGTCACCGAGCTGGAGGCCAAGCGGCACCACCCGGAGCTGGGCTACTTCGCCCGCCAGGCGCTGCGTCTGCTCGACGACTACCGCATCCGCCACGGCCGGCTCGACGAGCCGATCCCGGTCGGCGAGTTGGGCGGGACCATCCGGGTCGAGCTCAACCACTCGGACGTCTCGATACTGCCGGTCGGCTACCGGGCCGGCGGCGAGGCGGACACCCGGATCCTGGCGGTCGCCCGCAACCTGCAGGCCGAGGGCTACGACGTCACCGTCGTGTCCAAGGACCTCCCGCTGCGGATCAAGGCCAGCTCGGTGGGCCTGCTCGCCGAGGAGTACCGGGCCGAGCTGGCGATCACCTCCGGCTGGACGGGGATGTCCGAACTGCACGTCGCCGCCGACCAGGTGGACGCGCTGTTCGCGGCCGGCCACGACGCCGCGGTGGACGTCGACGGGACGGACGAGCTGCCGGTGCACACCGGACTGGTGCTCACCTCGGAGCGGGGCCGGGCGCTCGGCCGGGTGACCGGCGACGGGCGGGTCCGGCTGGTTCGCGGCGAGCGCGAGGCGTTCGGACTGCGCGGGCGCAGCGCCGAACAGCGGGTGGCGCTGGACCTGTTGCTCGACCCGGACATCGGCATCGTGTCGATGGGCGGCCGGGCGGGCACCGGGAAGTCGGCGCTGGCGTTGTGCGCGGGGCTGGAGGCGGTGCTGGAGCGGAGGCAGCACCGCAAGGTGATGGTCTTCCGGCCGCTGTACGCGGTCGGCGGCCAGGAACTCGGCTACCTGCCGGGCTCCGAGGCGGAGAAGATGGGCCCCTGGGCGCAGGCGGTCTTCGACACCCTCTCGGCGGTCACCACCCCGGACGTGATCGAGGAGGTCATCTCCCGCGGGATGCTGGAGGTGCTGCCGCTCACCCACATCCGGGGGCGCTCGCTGCACGACGCCTTCGTGATCGTGGACGAGGCCCAGTCCCTGGAGCGCAACGTCCTGCTGACGGTGCTGTCCCGGATCGGCCAGGGCTCGCGGGTGGTGCTCACCCACGACGTGGCGCAGCGGGACAACCTCCGGGTCGGCCGCTACGACGGAGTGGTGGCGGTGGTGGAGAAGTTGAAGGGGCATCCGCTCTTCGCCCACATCACGCTCACCCGCTCGGAGCGTTCGCCGATCGCGGCGCTGGTCACGGAGATGCTGGAGGACATCCACCCGTGAACCGCCCCTGATCGGGGCATAGTCGGACAATAAGGTCAACTCATGGCGCGGGGCCCGTTCCTGAGGGAGCGGGCCCCGTCCCTTTCATCACATCGAGTGCTTTCTGTCCGGAGAACTCCCGCGCGGTGGATGTGACATGCGCCACGCAGGCGGGAATTGCGTCGGCAGTGCCCGGTGCGGCATGGTGAGGGTTCTGTCAGGCCCCGCGTACGGCGCGGCAGGGCTTCCGGAGCCCGGAAGTCAGGCCCCGGAAGGTCCACCAACTCCGGTCGGTGGACGCACAATTGAAGACCGCTGAGCCGTACGCCGCCCGATTCCAACGCCCGGTCGCCTCACCTCGGCCGGACGCCGGGCCAGCACCTCCCGTGACCAGAGCACCGTGCGGAGGTCCGTGCCAAGGGGCATGTTGCGTCCGCACGGTCACGCGTGGGCGATGCTGGAAGGAATGCATGTGACTCGGATCTCGGTCCGGGGAGTTGCTGTGGCCTCCGCCACCGCCGTCACCGCTGTCGGTGCCGTCGTAGGCATGGCCTCGGGCAGCGAGGGCAAGACGACGCAGACGGTCGACGTCGCCGGCGCGACCCTGCTTGCCGAAGTCCCCTCTGGCGCCCAGGCGCAGACCGTCAGTGACAACATCGGCCAGCAGGCATCCGCCCAGCAGGCCTCCGCCGACGCCGCGGCCAAGGCCGCCGCCGAGCAGAAGGCCGCCGAGGAGGCCGCGCGCCAGAAGGCCGCCGCGGACGCCCAGGCGAAGGCCGACGCCCAGGCCAAGGCCGACGCGGACAAGGCCGCCAAGGCCGCCGCCGACCAGCGCGCCGCCGATGCCGCCGCCGCCAACCGCTCCAAGTCGCGTTCGGCGATGGCCGCGGTGGACGACAGCGCTCCGGCCGTCTCGGTCAGCCCCGGCTCCGTCCAGGACATGGCCCGGCAGATCGTCGGCAACGACGCCCAGTTCCAGTGCTTCAGCCAGATCGTGAAGCGCGAGAGCGGCTGGGACTACACCGCGACCAACAGCAGCTCCGGCGCCTACGGTCTGGTCCAGGCACTGCCCGGCTCCAAGATGGCCTCGGCCGGCGCCGACTGGCGCACCAACCCGGCCACCCAGATCAAGTGGGGCCTCAGCTACATGAACAGCCGCTACGGCAGCCCCTGCGGTGCCTGGTCGTTCTGGCAGGCCCACAGCTGGTACTAGGAGGGCCCGTCGCCCCGCGGGGCGACGCACTCCGCACGGCCCCCGGCCGCTCGTCCCGTTCGACGAGCGGCCGGGGGCCGTGGTGCTTCCGGGTCGTGGCGCTCCGGAGGGCCGACGAGGGCGGGCCGCGCCGCCCGGGCTGCGCTGACCAGTGCGCCCGCGGGCGGTGCGGTCCTGGGTGCGGACGCGGGGCGCGGGAAGGGGTCCTGGTTGCTTCCCGCACCGGCCGGTCCGCCGGCGGTTGGCTTCTTCGGTGGTCGACCAGGAGTCGACGGGATGAGCGGGACGGCTGGGACGACCCGGTCGTCCTGTTCGGTCTCCTCCCCAGCCGTGCGTGGGCGAAACCATCTGAAACCTGGCGTTTTGTCTGAATCTGCAGGGGAAGCGATCGCGTCGAACCTCCCCGGCGGGCGGCCCGGCCCGCTCCCCGCCGGGTAGCGTCATCCCTGACGGCCGTGGCGGGACCCACGGCGTTACCGCCGGACCCGGCGGGTGCGGCAGGGAAGCGGTGGTAGCGGGGATGGCGCGGGGCGGAAAGGCCTTCAAGGCCGTGGCCAAGGGCATGGCCGTGGTGGCGAGTGCGGCCGCCGTGATCGAACGGCGCCGACGCGCCGCGATGGCGGCCGATCCGCACGAGCTCCCGGCCGAGGCGCCCGGACCGGTCCCGGTCCCGCGCGCCGATCCCGCGCCCGCCCCCGCGCCCGCGGCCGGGGCGGTCGCCGCCGTGGCAGTGGCCGAGCCCCCGGCACCGGCACCCGAGCCGACGGCCCCGACGGCCGCGGCCGTCCCACCGTCCGCCCCCGTCCCGCACGCCGGACTCGGCCGGGAGTACCACCCCGGCCGGCCCGCCACCCCCGCCGAGGCGGTGCCGTGGGGCCTGCGGGTGGCCGCCGAGTCGACCTGGCGGCTGCTGCTGCTCGGCGCCGCCCTCTACGTCCTCTTCTACGTCGTCGACATGCTGCGGCTGGTCGCCTTCTCGGTGCTGGCCTCGCTGCTGATCAGCGCGCTGCTGGAACCCTCGGTCTCCTGGCTGCGGCGGCACGGGGTGCCGCGATCGCTCGCCGCGGGCGGGGTCTTCCTCAGCGGCCTGGCCGGGATCGGGCTGGTCGGCTGGTTCGTGGTCTGGCAGGTGTCCACCAACCTGCCGGACGTCACGGCCCAGGTCAAGGACGGTGTCAACCAGCTGCGGGACTGGATGGTGACCGGACCGCTGCACCTGACCCAGCAGCAGATCAAGGACTTCGCCGACCAGATCACCAAGGCCATCACCACCAACACCGATCAGCTCACCTCGGCCTCGATCACCGGCGCGCAGATCGCCGTCGAGGTGCTGACGTCGCTGCTGATGACCTTCTTCACCACCTTCTTCCTCCTCTACGACGGTGAGCGGATCTGGAACTGGGCGCTGCGCGGGCTGCCCCGGCACTCCCGCTTCGCGATGGCCGGCGCCGGCCCGAAGGCCTGGGCGACGCTCACCGCGTACGTGCGCGGCACCGTGTGCGTGGCCTTCATCGACGCGGTCTGCATCGGCATCGGCATCGACCTGCTGGGCGTGCCGCTGGCCCTGCCGCTGGCCGTGATCATCTTCCTGGGCGCCTTCGTCCCGCTGGTCGGCGCCCTGGTCACCGGAACGGTCGCGGTCCTGATCGCCCTGGTCACCCAGGGGCCGTGGACGGCCCTGATGGTGCTGGTCGTGCTGATCGCGGTGATGCAGGTGGAGAGCCACATCCTCCAGCCGCTCATCCTCGGCCGGGCCGTCCGGGTCCACCCGCTCGGCGTGGTTCTCGGCGTCGCGGCCGGCGGCATCATCGGCGGCATCGGCGGTGCGGTGGTCGCCGTCCCGCTGATCGCCGTCACCAACACCGTGGTCGGCCACCTGCGCCGCCGCAACGAGGCCGGCCAGGCGGTCTTCACCGCCCTCGAAGCCGCCCGCGAGGCCGCGGAACGCACCGCGGCCGCCCAGCCGACGGCCGCCCAACCGGCCGCGGCCCAGCCGACGGCTGTCCAGCCCGCCACGGCGGCCGACTGACGACCGGCCCGCCGAGCGACGGCCGGGGCGGTCCGAGCGGTCGGGGCGGCCGGGGCGGTCCGGGTGTCCCGTCGATCCGGGTCACGGCCGGCCACCGCGCGGGGCCTGCCGCGTGATCCGGTCGCCGTGGCCGGTGACGATCTGCCCGATGTTGTCGACCGAGGTGCGGTCCTGGCGGGGGCCGTCGGCCCAGTAGGACGAGTGCGCGGAACCGTCGGGCGAACCGTCCGGGACGGCGAAGCGCTGGGCGCCGAAGTCGGCCCGCGCCGGATCCCTGGTGTACCAGCCGCTCCGGGAGACGTAGTCCCACTGGGCGGCCCCGACGTAGGTGTGACCGGCGCCGACCGAGAGGTCGGAGGCGTGGAACGCGTCGGTGCCCGGGCTGCCGACCAGGATGACGTCGTCGGCCGCCAGTCCACCGGGGCGTCGTGCGGCCAGGCCGACCACGAGCGAGCCGTAGCTGTGTCCCTGCGCGGTGCTGTGGGCCGGGGCGCCACGATGGGTGGCCTGCTGGCCGGCGAGGAACCGCCGGTACGCGTCCGCCCCCGCCTCGGCGTCGGTGCGCGACAGGACGTCGCCCCCCAGCGGGGCGTCGTAGCCCAGCCAGGCGATCGACGCCGTCGACGCTGCCGGGTCGGCGCGCCTGGCCGCGTCGTACACGGCCCTGGCGCGGTCGGCGTCCCCTCCGCCGATGCGCTGCAACTCGGTGCCCAGGCCGCCGACGAGGGAGGTGACGTTCCGGGCGGTGTCGGGGTCGCCGAAGGACAGGACGGCCCGCCCCTGGCCCTCCTCGCCGATGCCGAGCAGGAGGACCGGAGGGTCCTGCCCCGCGGACCCCAACCGCTCGCTGATCCTGCGGAAGCCTTCGAGCTTGAGCCTGGTCCTGTCGTCGAGCGGTGCCGGATAGCCCTCGTACCTCGCCAGCAGCCGCGGCAGGAGGATCCGGTTGGCCCGGTCCCGCGCGGCCGACGGGATTCCGTCGCGGTTGCCCACGAGCTCCGGATGCTCCTCGATCAGCCGTTGCCGCTCCTCGGCGGGGAGACCGTTCCACCAGGCCGTGACCTCGGTGGGGGAGGCGTCCGCGCTCGGCAGCGCGGCGTCGAGCACGGGGCCCAGGGCCAGCGCCGGGTCGATCCGGTCCCGGGCGGCGGCGGCCGGGTCGAGGGCGCTGCCGTCGTGGGCGCGGGCGGTGTAGTGCCGGAGCTGGGCGGCGACGGCCCGGTCGACGTCGCCGGCCTCGGTCAGGGCGGTGGCAATGCGGGTGGCGAGTTCGCGGGCGGTGCGTTCGCGGCTCCGGCGGTACTCGGGATCGTGCTGTTCGGCGCTGGAACCCGGCGGCCAGGCGACGGCGCCTCGCTCGTCGACCGCCATGCCCGCCGTCCGCACGTCCTCCAGGGCCGTGCGCAGCGCCGACTGGGCGAGGACCAGGGCGTCCGCGCCGGTCCTCAGGAGCTTGCCGATCCGCCCGATCCCGCCACGGGCAGCCGTCAGCTCGTCGGTGGTCGACCGCAGGGCGGGTGTCGCCGCGTCGGCGGCCGGCCCGGTCCAGCCGGCGGCGGCGACGCACCGGTCGACTCCGGTGCGCCAGTCCTCCAGGTTCCGCCCGAAGTCGCCGTGCAGTCTGTCGTACGCGTCGGCGGTGCTGTGCAGGAGGGAGAAGTCGGTGTCGCGCAGCGTCGCGAGGTCCATCCGGTCGGCCCGCTACCCGAAGTGCCGGACGAAGTTCCGCTGCTGTGCCACCGTCGGGGCGAACCGCGCGCCGCTCTGCCGGTCGGTGCCCCGGTAGTGGCGGGCGGCCGCTTCGAGGTTTCGGCCGTGCCCGTCCATCGTGGTGTGGAGGCCGTTCAAGAGCAGGTGCCAGGCGCT
The DNA here is from genome assembly GCF_055584725.1 of Kitasatospora sp. NPDC101108. NCBI lineage: Bacteria > Bacillati > Actinomycetota > Actinomycetes > Kitasatosporales > Streptomycetaceae > Kitasatospora > Kitasatospora sp. NPDC101108. The sequence goes on along the minus strand of NZ_JBVJLM010000003.1, from coordinate 314,679 downwards.
GGTGCAGTCGTCGAGCGCGGTGCCGCAGTGGAGCCCCCGCAGCCCGGCGACGGCCTGCTGGGAGGCGTCGAGCAGAGCCCCGGTCTGGCCCGGGATCGGGGCCGCCGCCTCGCCGGCCTTCCCGGCGGCCTGCCGCAGCAGGTCGGTGTCGATCTGGAAGCCCCCGCCGTTCGCCGGACGGTCGGACACCTCGGTTCCCTCCTCGGGCCGACGGTCGTGCACGGATCGCCTGGCACTGTAGCGGAGTCGGGCGGGCCGGAGGACGGGGGAAACGCCGACGGGCCCCTCCGGCAAGCGGAGGGGCCCGTCAGGGGTGACGGCGCGCGTCAGGCGTTGACGGCGGCGAGGGCGGCCTCGGAGTCGAGGACGCCGGCCACGGCCTGCAGCACGGCGGCGATCTTCATCGAGGCCTGGATGACCTCGCGCTCGACGCCGGCCTTGCGCAGGACGGCCTCGTGCGAGTCGAGGCACTGGCCGCAGCCGTTGATGGCCGAGACCGCGAAGCACCAGAGCTCGAAGTCGACCTTCTCGACGCCCGGGGTGCCGATGATGTTCATCCGCAGACCGGCCCGCATCGTGCTGTACTCCTTGTCGGAGAGCAGGTGCAGCGTCCGGTAGTAGACGTTGTTCATCCCCATGATCGCGGCCGCGCCCTTGGCGGCGGTGTACGCCTCCGGGGAGAGGTTGGCCTTGGCCTCGGGCTCCAGCTCGCGCAGCAGGCCGGGGCTGCGGGTGGCCATCGCGCAGGACAGCACGGTGCCCCAGAGCTGCTGGGCGGGGAGGTCGGAGTTGCCGATGACCGAGCCCAGGTTGAGCTTGAGGTCCTTGGCGTAGTCCGGGAGGGCGGCCTTCAGGTCGTCGAGAGCCATGGGTCAGCCCGCCAGCAGGGCCTGGGCGTCGAGGGTGTCCTCGCCCTTGTTCCAGTTGCACGGGCACAGCTCGTCGGTCTGCAGGGCGTCCAGCACCCGCAGGACCTCCTTGGGGTTACGGCCGACGGAGCCGGCGGTCACCATGACGAACTGGATCTCGTTGTTCGGGTCCACGATGAACACGGCGCGCTGGGCGGTGCCGTCCTCGCCCTCGACGCCGCAGGCGCGCATCAGGTCGTGCTTGATGTCGGCCAGCATCGGGAAGGGCAGGTCGCGCAGGTCCTTGTGGTCCTTGCGCCAGGCGTGGTGCACGAACTCGGAGTCGCCGGAGACACCGAGGATCTGGGCGTCACGGTCGGCGAACTCGTCGTTCAGCTTGCCGAACGCGGCGATCTCGGTCGGGCAGACGAAGGTGAAGTCCATCGGCCAGAAGAAGACGATCTTCCACTTGCCCTCGTAGGTCTTGTGGTCGATGTCGGCGAAGGCGCTCGCGGCGTCCAGGTCGACACAGGCCTTGAGGTCGAACTCGGGGAACTTGTCACCGATCGTGAGCACGTTCGCTTCTCCAGAAACATTGAGACTGCGGGGAGGTTTGTCCGGATTCCGGACACGCCCAACCATTCCACATCGTGGACTGATCAGGGAAATAGCTACAATTGATGTGTCTGATCGGAGATTGCTATCAGTGCCGAACCGCCCACGTCCCGCCCCGGCGCCCGCAGGGGCGCCGCCGCCAAACCCGAGCCGACTGTGGGAAGCGCCACAGCCCGCAGTCCGCGCACTCCGACGGTCGCCCAGCTCAGGGCCTTCGTCGCGGTGGCCGAGCACCGGCACTTCCGGGAGGCCGCCGCCGCGACCGGGACCAGCCAGCCTGCGCTGTCCGGGGCGGTCGCGGCGCTGGAGGAGTCGTTGGGAGCGCAGCTGGTCGAGCGTACGACGCGCAAGGTGATCGTCACTCCTCTGGGGGAGCGCGTGCGCGAGCACGCACGCCGGGTGCTCGCCTCGCTGCAGGCCCTCACCGAGGAGGTGGAGGCCGCCCGCCGCCCGTTCACCGGGCCGCTGCACCTCGGGGTGATCCCCACCGTCGCGCCGTACCTGCTGCCCACCGTGCTGCGGCTGGTCCGCGACCGCTTCCCCGAGCTGGAGCTGCACGTCCACGAGGAGCGCACCCCCTCGCTGCTGGAGGGCCTGGCCGCCGGGCGCCTCGACGTCCTGCTGCTGGCGCTCCCGGCCGGCGGCGCCTCGCCGACCCGGGACATCCCGCTGTTCGACGAGGACTTCGTCCTGGTCACCCCGCCCGGGCACCCGCTCGCCGGGCGAATCGACGTCCCGCGCGACGTGCTGCTCGACCTGGACGTGCTGCTGCTGGAGGAGGGCCACTGCCTGCGCGACCAGGCCCTCGACATCTGCCGCGAGGTCGGCGCCGACCCGGCCGGCTCCACCACCCGGGCGGCCGGCCTGTCCACCCTGGTCCAACTCGTCGCCGGGGGCCTCGGGGTGACGCTGCTGCCCGCCACCGCGCTGGATGTGGAGGCCGGACGCACCGACCGGCTGGCGGCGGTCCGCTTCGCCGCCCCGGCGCCCGGCCGCCGGATCGGGCTGGCCACCCGCCCGGGCTCGGCCCGCAGCGCCGAGTACGAGCGCTTCGCGGCGGCGCTGCGCGAGGTGCTGGTCGAGCTGCCGGTGCGGATCGTCGGCGGGGAGGGCGAGGGCTAAAGGCCGGGAGGGGGCGGGTCAGGACCGGTCCGCCGCCTCGCCGAGGCAGAGCCCGACGGTGGTCGCCACCAGCACGTCCAGCGCCTCCAGGGTCTCCGGGTCGGGCCGTTCGCCCGGGTGGCGCCGGATCAGGTGGCGGGCGGTCAGACCGTCGAAGCCGCTGAGGAAGTGAACGGCGATCCGGTCGACCGGGGCGGCCAGGGTCAGTCCGTGGGCGGCCGCGAGGGCGACGATCATCTCGGTGGCGGTGCCCTCGATCGCGCACTGCAGCCCGAGCATGATCTCCCGTACGTCCGGGTCGCGCATCGCCAGCGTCTCGAACTCGCTGAGCAGCACGCAGCGCCCGTCCTCGCCGGTGGCGGCGTCCCAGAGCGCGTGCACCAGGGTGCGGACCTGTTCGCCGAACGGGCCGTCACCCGGGGAGGCGGCGCGCACCTGGCCGATGAACTGGGCGGCGACCTCCTCGACCACGGCCCGGTAGAGGTCCTTCTTGGTGCCGAAGGTGTAGTGCACCGTCGCCTGTGCCACGCCCAGCTCGGCCGCGATCGCGCGGGTGCTGGCGGCGGCGACCCCTTCCCGGGTCATCAGGTCGATCGCGGCCCGGACCAGCTGCGGTCGGCGTTCGGAGGCGGGGACATGAGCCATCCAGCCAGGGTAGCGCCATGGTCGGACAACTGTGTCGATCGATTTTGTCGGCCAACTTTGTCACTCGACAAAGTTAGGTCTACCGTAGGAGGGGTTCGCTCAGGCATCCGCCTGTCCGCCGACGCACGCGAGGGGTCAGACCTTGGCCACGTACCTGTACCGACTGGGCCGCCACTGTTTCCGGAGAAGGCGCGCCGTACTGGCCGTCTGGATCGCGCTGCTGATCGCGATCGGCGGGGCCGCCGGCGCCTTCGCGGGCAAGACCAGCGACGAGTTCAAGGTTCCGGGCACCGAGGCGCAGGCCACCCTGGACCGGATCAAGGGCACCTTCCCGGAACAGGGCCACGGCTCCGCGCAGGTGGTCTTCGCCGCCCCGGCGTCCGGCGGCATCGCCTCGCCCGGGGCGACCGAGGCGGTCGGCGAGGCCGTCGGCCGGATCTCCCACGTCCCCGGCGTGGCCGCGGTGCCCGACCCGTACGCCACCGGGGCGGTCTCTCCGGACGGCAAGGTCGCGATCGCGCTGGTCTCCTTCGACCACAAGCTCGCCGACGTCACCGACCAGCAGCGCGAGGCCGTCAAGGCCGCCGCCGAACCGGCTCGGGCGGCCGGGCTGGAGGTGGCCTTCGGCGGCGACGCGTACAACCGGTTCGCCCAGATCGAGGGCGGCTCCGAGTCGATCGGCCTGGTGGTGGCCGCGGTGGTGCTGGTGATCACCCTCGGCACCCTGGTGGCCGCCGGGCTGCCGCTGCTGACCGCGCTGGTCGGCGTCGCCGTGGCGATGGCCGGACTGCTGGCACTGACCGGTTCGTTCGAGATCATCACCACCGCGCCGGTGCTGGCGCTGATGGTCGGCCTCGCGGTCGGCATCGACTACGCGCTGTTCATCCTGTTCCGCTACCGCCGCCACCTGGACGAGGGCCTGGAGCCGGAGGAGTCCGCCGCCCGGGCCACCGCGACCGCCGGCAGCGCCGTCGTCTTCGCCGGCCTGACCGTGGTGGTGGCGCTCGCCGGACTGGCCGTCGCCGGCGTCCCCTTCCTCACCGTGATGGGCCTGGCCGCCTCCGGCGCCGTCGTGGTGGCCGTCCTGGTCGCCGTCACGCTGCTGCCCGCGGTGCTCGGCTTCACCGGACGGGCGATCGACCGGCTGCCGGTCTGGAAGCGGGCTCAGGCCACCCACGGCAAGGTCACCACGGGCGAACGCTGGGCCCGCTTCGTGGTCCGCCGTCCGCTGCCCGTCCTGCTGGTCGGACTGGCCGGGCTCGGCGCCCTGGCGGTGCCCGCCGCGAGCCTGGACCTCGGCCTGCCGGGCGGCGGCTCACAGGCCGTCGGCACGGACGGCCGCACGGCGTACGACCTGGTCAGCGACAGTTTCGGCCCGGGCTTCAACGCGCCGCTGGTGGTCGTCGTGGACGCCCACGGCACCCCGCGGCCGGAGCAGGCGGTGCAGGGCGTGGCGGGCAAGCTCCAGGGGCTGAAGGGCGTCCGGACCCTGCTGCCGCCCAAGGTCGACGGGGCCAGCGGCACCGCCCTGGTGCCGGTCATCCCGGAGACCGGTCCGGACGACGAGGACACCAAGGTGCTGGTGAACGAGATCCGCGACCAGCGCGCCGGGATCGAGTCCGCGACCGGCGCGACCATCGCCGTCACCGGCACCACCGCCGCCAACATCGACGTCTCCACCAAGCTCGGCCAGGCCCTGCCGCCGTTCGTCGCGGTGATCGTCGGCATCGCGCTGGTGCTGCTCGCGCTGGCCTTCCGCTCGGTGCTGGTGCCGCTCAAGGCGGTGCTGGGCTTCCTGCTCAGCATCCTGGCCTCGCTCGGCGCGGTGGTCGCGGTCTACCAGTGGGGCTGGCTGGACGGCCTGATCGACGTGCCCAAGGTCGGCCCGGTGGTCAGCTTCGTGCCGATCCTGCTGATCGGGGTGCTGTTCGGACTGGCGATGGACTACGAACTCTTCCTGGTCTCCGGGATGAAGGAGCAGTACGTCCACGGCAAGGCCCCGCACGAGGCGGTCGTCGGCGGGGTGAAGGGCGGCGCCCGGGTGGTCACGGCGGCCGCGCTGATCATGATCTCGGTGTTCGGCGCCTTCGTGCTCGGCCACGACCCGATCGTCCAGCCGATCGGCTTCGCCCTCGCGGTGGGCGTGCTGGTGGACGCCTTCGTGGTCCGGATGGCCCTGGTGCCGGCCGCGATGGCGCTGTTCGGCAAGGCGGCCTGGTGGTTCCCGAAGGCGCTGGAGAAGGTCGTGCCGAAGGTGGACATGGAGGGCGAGCAGCTGATCGCCCGGCTGGAGGAGGAGCGGCCGGAGCCGCGGCAGCCCGTCGGGGTCTGAGACCGGTCACGCGCGCGCCCGGCGGGAGCACCTCCCGCCGGGCGCGCGCCCGTCCCACCGGCATCACTTCACGGGCAGCACCGCGGCCTGCGGCAGCCGCTGCTCGAACCAGACCACCTTGCCGGTGCCCAGCCGGGTCGCGCCCCAGCGGTCCGCGCACCGGGCCACTATCTGCAGCCCGCGGCCACGCTCGTCCTCCGGACCGGTACGGCGCGGGCGCGGCAGCAGCGGGCTGTCGTCGCCGACCTCGCAGCGCAGCCGGGTGGTGCGCACCAGGCTCAGGGTGACCGGCCGGGTCGCGTGCTGGACGGCGTTGGTCACCAGCTCGCTGACCATCAGCTCGGTCGCCTCGCTCAGCTCGTCCAGCCCCCAGCGGCGCAGCGTGTGCGCGGCCAGCCGGCGGGCCCGGCCCGGCGTCTCGTTGCGCGGCTGCAGGTACCAGTGGGCGACGTCACCGGCCGGGATGCCGTCGAAGCAGGCGGCCAGCAGCGCGATGTCGTCGCCGCGGTCGCCGGGCGGCAGGATCCGCAGCGCCTCCTGGCACAGTTGCTCGGGGGACTGCCAGCGGGCCGCCGCGATCCGCGCGCGGAGCACCTCCAGGCCGTCGCTGAGCGGACGGGTGCGGGTCTCCACCAGGCCGTCGGTGAACAGCAGCAGGGCCGAGCCGGGCGGGGCGGGCAGTTCGACGGAGTTGAAGTCCACCCCGCCCACCCCGATCGGCGCCCCGGAGTCCAGCTCCACCAACTCGGCCGTGCCGTCCGGGCGGACCAGCACCGGCGGGACGTGCCCGGCGTTGGCCAGCACCACCCGGTTGGCGATCGGGTCGTACACCGCGTACACGCAGGTGGCCAGGTGCTGTTCGCGGCCGAGCCGCTGGGCCTGCTCGTCCAGGTGGTAGAGCACCTCGTGCGGCGGCAGGTCGAGCGCGGCCAAGGTCTGCGCGCTGGTGCGCAGTTGGCCCATGATGGCGGCCGAGGTGAGCGAGTGGCCCATCACGTCGCCGACGATCAGGGCGACCCGGTTGCCGGGCAGCGGCACCGCGTCGTACCAGTCGCCGCCGACCTGCGCGCCGCGCTCGCCGGGCAGGTAGCGCTGGGCGAGCCGGACGCCGTGCGACTGGGGCAGGCGCAACGGCAGCATGCTGCGCTGGAGTTCGTTGGCTATCTCCCACTCGCGGGCGTAGCGCAGCGCGGTGTCCACCGCCAGCCCGGCCTGGGTCGCCAGGTGCGCGGCGGTCGCGGTGCCGGCCGCGTCGAAGGCCGGGCGGCCGGTGCGTTCAGGGGGACGGCGGATCAGCACCAGCAGACCGAGGACGGCCTTGCGCCCGCGCAGCGGCAGCGCGACGACCGAGGTGCCGGGGGCCAGCCTGGCCAGCCCCCGGGTGCCGTACAGCTCGCGCAGCAGCGCCTCGGCGCGCTCGGCGGCGGGCGTGCCGAGGACGGCCGACTCGGCGGGGCGGCGGCTCAGCAGGATGTGGGCCAGCGCGCCGCCGCGGGTGACCGGGGTGGCCGGGCCGGTGTCGGGGGTCGACCGGGAGCCGTACCGGGAGCGGTGCCGCTCGTCCGCGCCGCTCTTGCGGCCGCGGCGGCCGATCCGGGTGCCGGTGCTGTGGTGGATCCGCAGCTCCTCCGGGAAGCCGGGTTCGCGCTCCACGTTGGGCAGCGGGTCGCGCAGGTGGACGACGGCGGCGTCGGCGAGGGTCGGGACCAGCACCCGGCCGATGTTGCGCAGGGTCGCGGCCAGGTCGAGGGCGCTGTTGATCCGCCGGGTCGCCGCGTCGAGGTAGGCGAGGCGGTCCGCCACCCCGTCCGCCGCGCCCGCGTGGTCCGGCCGTGCCGTCGACGGCTTCGCCGGGGCCGCTGCCCGGGCGGGGAACTGGCGGCGCTGGCCCGGGACGGCGGACGGCGGCTCCGCCTCGGTCTTGAGCTGGTCGCGCACGGCTGCCTGTCCTGGATTCGGTGTGGTGTGGAGCTGTGGTCGGGGGTTGCTGCGCCCGGTGGACCGGTCCGGTCCGCTGGTCCGGGTCGCTGGGTCGGTCCGCTGGGCCGGTCCTCCGGTGCGGACCGCTGGTCGATCAGCCGACGCGTCGACAGCACAGGAACAGCTGTTCCTCCGGCGGCAGCGTGGTACTGGCCGGTGCGTACGGATGCCCCGAGAACTCCTCGACGGCGAAACCGGCGTCAACCAGAACCCGCTCCAGATCCTCCCGCAGATACCCACTGATCCGCAGCTCTCTGCCAAGGAACGGAAGCGGAACGTGATCCAGGTCGGCCTCGACCATGCCGAGGGCCAGCAGCCCGCCGGGCCGCAGGAGTTCGCGCAGGCGGCCGAGTACGGTCGGGATCTCGTCCAGCGGCAGCAGGATCAGGGAGAAGAACGCGGTGACGGCGGCGAAGGAGCCGTGGCCCGCCGGGCCCAGTCCGGGCGCGCCCCAGACCCGGTCGGCGCGCTCGGTGGCCAGATCGTACAGGTCGATCCGGTGGAAGTCGGCCGGAAACGGGCCGGTGGTCCGGGCCCGACGGGCCAGTGCGAGCATCACGTCCGAGAGGTCCACCGCCGTCACCCGCAGCCCGCCGGCCGTCAGCTGGCGCAGGGTCGGCTCGCCGGTGCCGCAGCCGACGTCCAGCACCCGGGCCCCGGGTTCGAGCGCGGCGAGCAGCCGCCGCCCGCACTCCAGCTGACCGTCCTTGGCGGGGAACGCCTCGCCGTACCCGGCTCCGATGGTGTCGAAGGCGACCGCCTGCAGGGCCCGTGCCGCCCGGCGTCGTCGCACGTCGGGCCCGTCGTCGCCGGCGTCCTCGCCGACGGGGAACGGGTCGGATATCTGTCCGGTCGTCACGTTGAGAGGCACCCTTCCACCCGTGGCCTCCGGTGGGCTCCTCCGCAGCCTTCTGGGCCGCTGCCGGTGGCGGTACGTCACGCTCCCCGCATCGCACAGACGGCCTGCACCCCGACACGTTGTCGGCAGACACTCGTGTGCGTACTGGCATCTGAGAATATGCGTGATCACTGCGCCATGGGGTCCCTTTCCGGCCAACTCGTCATGCTTGGGCCGAAGTGGGTCGGGTCCGCGGAAGCACTCCGGTGCGGGCGGGGTGGTGCGAGCGGCGCCGCGCGCCGTGCGGCACGCCGGGGTCACGGCGCTGACCTGGGGTTTTTCCGGTACGCAAACTGACAATCAGACGTTTATCGAACGTCAATCGGCGGAGTGCAGAGTTGTGTCCAGCGCCGGGGAAGCGTTGAGGGCGCTCCCGCAGCCGGGGGGCTGCGGGGGCGCCGACGCGCGGATCGGGGGAGGTGCTCCGCGGGGGAGCGGAGGCCTCACGGCGCGGGGGGAGAAGAGAAGGGCTCGGTGTGCTGTCGGGAGATGAGGTCCGCCACGGGGGAGGCCTCCGGCACACCGAGCCGCGTGAAGATGGCGTGCGCCTCCTGGAGGCACGCCAGCCCGCGGGCCGGCTGGGCCAGGGCGAGCAGCGCCTCACCGAGCGCGGCGTTGGCCAGGCCCTGGCAGTAGGCGGAGTCCAGCTCCTGGGCGATCGCCAACGACTGCCCGGCCGCCTCGGCCGCCTCGGTGGGCTGCTCGGCGACGAGCAGGGCGGAGGCCAGGCGGGCCAGGGTGTAGCCCTCCCAGAGTGAGTTGCGCTGGGACTGGTACAGCTGGTGGGCCTCCCGCAGGTGCGGGACGGCCTCGGCGGTGGAGAGCACCACGCCGAGCTGGTAGAGGGTCTGGGCGAGCAGCGGGCCGTTGTTGGACGCCCGAGCGGCGGCGACACCCTCTCCGGCGGACCGGATCGCCGTCTCGGTCATGCCGAGGCGGTGCTGTACCCGGGCCATGTTGCTGACGATCCGCGCCTCGCCGATCGACGTGCCCACCGCCCGGTTGCTGGCGTGCGCCTGTTCCAGGAACGGCAGTGCCTCGGCCGGGCGGTTGTTCATGTTCAGGATCACACCCAGCATGTTGGCCGTGGCCAGGAACAGGACGGTCGGCTCGTCCGGGGTCTGGTGATCCAGGCTCCGGCGGAAGGACTGCTCGGCCCCCTGGAAGTCGCTGGTGGCGGACTGCAGCGTGCCGAGGGCGAAATGCACCCGCGCGATGCCGGGGGAGTCACCCCGGAGCTGGGCATCCTCGCCTATGGCCGCGAGCACCGGGAGCGCCCGCGGTCCGCGAGTCGGGTCCGGATCGATGCTGAACAGGTAGTTGAGCAGGTCGACGGCCGCGCGCTGCAGGGTGCTGGGGCCGCTCGCGGCGGCCTCAACGGCACTGAGTAGCAAGGCTCCCTCGGTCCGGAGCCAGTCCTGGGCGGCCTGGTTGGTCGGCAGGTGGAGCCCGCCTGACGTGAAGGTGGTCAGCAACTCGGGCAGCGGATCGTCCGGTTCGATGACCTGGGCCGCGTTGCGGACGGTCGGGATCAGTAGGTGGAGCAGTCGCAGCACCGCTCGTTCCTGTTCCCCGGTGTCCCCGATCCGCTCGTTCTGACGCTGGGCGTAGAGACGGAGCAGGTCGTGGTAGCGGTAGCGGCCGGGAGTGAAGCACTCCAGCATGTTCGCCTCGACGAGCGCCTCGGTGAGGTCCTCGGCGGTGTACTCGTCCACGCCGAGCAGCGCCGCAGCGGCCGCCAGCGGAATGTCGGGGGAATCGATCAGGGCGAGCAGCCGAAAGGCGCGGGCCTCGTCCACGGACAGCTGGCCGTAGCCGAGCCCGATGGTGGTCTCCACGGCGAGGTTGCCGAGCTGGAGTTCGTCCAGGCGCCGGCGCTGGTCGGCTAACCGACTGGCCAGGTCGGAGACGCTCCAGCGTGGACGGCTGGCGAGGCGAGCGGCAGCGATGCGAACGGCCAGTGGCAGGAAGCCGCAAGCGGTGATGACCTTCATCGCGGCGTCGGGTTCGGCAGCGACCCGGTGTTCACCGACGATGGCCGAGAACAGAGCCAGTGCCTCGGCCGGGGTCAGCTCCTCGACATCGAAGAGCTGAGCGCCCGGGATGCCGGCGAGCCGGGAACGGCTGGTGGCGAGGACGGCGCACCCGGAGACCCCGGGGATCAGCGGGCGGATCTGCTCGGCGTCGCGCGCGTTGTCGAGCAGGATGAGCATCCGCCGACTGGCGAGCAGCGAACGGTAGAGCGCGGCGCGCTGTTCCAAGGAGTCGGGACTCTCGGCGACGCCGAGCGCGTGGAGGAAGTCGCCCAGGACGACCACCGGATCGGCTGGCGAGGCGCCGGCTCCGCGCAGGTCGACGTACAGCTGCCCGTCCGGGAAGTCGGCGCGGACGCGGTGGGCCACGTGCACCGCGAGGGTGGTCTTTCCCACTCCGCCGATACCGGCCAGCGAGGTCACCACCACAGCCTGGCCGGTGGCGTTCATCAGGACTGTCGAGAGCTCACCCACCAGCTCGGAGCGTCCACTGAAGTCTGAGACGTCAGCCGGTAGTTGGGCGGGTGCCGGGGGAGTGGTCGGGCCGTCCTCGCGAGCGACGGGGACAGGAGCGGGAACGGCCGGAACGGCGAGCGTCGGATCGGCCGCCAGGATTCGGTTGTGCATCGAGGAAAGGCCGACACCCGGTTCGACCCCGAGTTCCTCGATGAGTAGCTTGCGGGTGTCGGTGTAGACGCCCAGCGCTTCGGCCTGACGTCCGCAGCGGTACAGCGCCAGCATCAGCAGTTCACGCAGGCGTTCGCGCAGCGGGTGCTCGGCGGTCAGGGTGTTGAGTTCGCCGACGATCTCGGCGTGCAGCCCGACGTCGAGGGCGGCCGCGCACAGCTCCTCCGATGCGGCGACCTGGCGCTCGGCCAGCCGCAGCCGCTGGGCCTCGGCGTAGGGGCCGGGGACGCCGGTGAGCGGACGGCCCCTGAACAGGTCCAGCGCCTGCGCCAGCAGCCGGTGCGCCTCGTTTTTGTCGCCCGAGGCGCGGGCCGTGGCCGCCTCGGCGGAGAGCCGTTCGAAGACGGAGAGGTCCAGGGCCTCGCCCGGAATGCGGAGGGCGTAGCCGTCGGCGACCGAGACCAACAGCTCCGCCCGGCGTCGGACCTCCCGCTGAGGCTCGATGACCGAGCGCAGGCGGGAGACGTACGTGCGCAGGGCCGCCACGGCCTGGGTCGGAGGTCGCTCGCCCCACAGCGCGTCGACCAGGTCCTGCGTGGTGACCGGGCGACCGGAATGCAGCAGGAGGGTGGTCAGAACGGCCTGTTGCTGGGGGGAACCGAGGGAGAGGGGCTTGTCGTCGAGCCAGGCCTGGACCGGACCGAGGACTTGGAAGCGCAGCGCAGGGGCCTGCGGCGTCTCCCGAAACTCCATGAAGTCCCCCGATGGCCTGTGGTGTCGATTCCGTGAAAGGGCGCTCGGCGGTCCGCCGCGGTGCTTCAGCTTAGGCGGACGCCCGACTCTGCCGGACGGCCCCGCAAGCCGCACGATGTTTATCGGACATTTAATCAACCCTACGATACTGTCCGCGCGCCCGCGCCACGGAGGTCGGGCTGAACACATTTGATGACCGAAAGGCGGCCGCCCAATGGCCAACGACCAGAGCGACACCCCGGTGGCGTCGACGCCCGAGAACGCGGCGCAGACCGGCACCCCGGCAGCCGCTGTGGAGGCGGGCAAGGCTGTCGAGGGCGCGGTTGCCGCGTCCTCGAACCCGGCCGGATACACCGCGCCGACCGATGCCGACAAGACCGCGTTCGAGAACGGACCGTTCGGTGACGAGGGTGAGTACATAGAGGAGCCCACCGGCGCGCCGGGTGGCCCGCTCAAGCCGGAGAGCGTCATCGGCGGCCACCCGTAAGCCGTTTCGGCCCAGTGCCCCCGCGCCCCCGTCCGGGCGCGGGGGCACTCTCGTGATGTGCGCGCCAATTCGTGTGCGGGTCCACCGGTGGCCGATTCCCGTCCTCGATGCGCCCGTGGTGGCCGGGGCCGTCCGTAACGTGCCCCGCGGAGCCCCCGAAGCGTTCCGGAATTCCGGATTCACCGGGGGGATTACGGGCGCCCGAACGCCATGGTTTGCGTGGGTTTCGCCGCAATTACCGGGGCTGATCGTATTCAGCCGAATCGCGGGGCCCGGGGGCCGGCGAGACGTGGTGGGGTTCGGCGGTCCATTCGCGGCCGCCGTGCTCGGGGCGCAGGTAGTGCTCGCCGCCGATGGTGTCCATGTAGATGCCGGTGCGTCCGGTCCTGCGGTCGAGGACGAGTTCACCCGCTTGTGGCCGGTAGGCCGGGGCGTTGCGCTGTCGGATGGTCACCGCACTGCTCCTTCGCTCCGTCAGCGACTGGCAGACATCTCTAGAGAAGCTAATATCTCTAGAGATGTCAACGGTCGTATCTCCTTACCGGCGACCGAGGGCGCGCCTACGATTGTCCGAGGGAGAGGGAGCGGCGATGACCGGCAGCAGTGGCGACAAGCAGCCCAAGTACCAGCGGATCGCCGACTCCCTGAAGGCGGCCATCGACACCGGCCGCTACCGCGCGGGCGACCGACTGCCCGGCGAGAACGACCTCATGGACGAGTACGGCGTGGCCAGGATGACGGCCCGCCAGGCGCTGGGCGTGCTGCAGAGCGAGGGCATCGCGGAGGCCCGCAGGGGCGCCGGGGTGTTCGTCCGGGACTTCCGGCCGCTGCGCCGGCGCGGCATCCAGCGGCTGGCGCAGGGGCAGTGGGGCTCCGGCCGGTCGATATGGTCGGCGGACATCGACAGCCGCAGCCTGGTGGTCGACCAGGTGTCCGTCACCGAGCGGGGCGCCCCCGAACACGTGGCCGGGGTGCTCGGGGTGGAGCCGGGTGCCCCGATGTGCGTGCGGCACCGCCGCTTCGTCCTGGACGGCAAGCCGGTGCTGCTGTCCACCTCCTACCTGCCGGCCGTCCTGGTCGCCGGCACCGCGATCACCCGCGAGGACACCGGCCCCGGCGGCACCTACGCGCGCCTGGCCGAGATCGGCGCCAAGCCCGTGCACTTCCGCGAGGAGGTCCGCTCCCGGATGCCCGCCGCCGAGGAGGCCGCCCGCCTCGAACTCTCCGCCGGCACCCCGGTCATCCTGATCTGCCGCACCGCCTTCGCCGACGAGGGCCAGGTCGTCGAACTCAACGAGATGATCCTCGACGCCGCCTCCTACGTCCTGGAGTACGACTTCGACGCGTGAACCGGACGGAGGCGGCCGACCGGCGCCACTGGTCGTGGTAGCGCGCCCTGAGGATCTTCACTTCCGTCTCGTCCGCCCGGTCCACCAACCGGTGCACGTCATCGATCCGGTGCGTTTCCGTACCGCCTGCCACGAGAGAACCGCCCCGGCCGCAGGGGCGGCCGGGGCGGTTCAGAGGCGTGCGGGAGCGCGTGGGGGCACTCCTGCGGGCTACTCCTTGGAGCGGATCCGCAGGTTGGTGATCAGCGGGCCCTCGGTGGTCTCGCGGAAGAAGTCGTTGCCCTTGTCGTCGACGACGATGAAGGCCGGGAAGTCCTCGACCTCGATGCGCCAGACGGCCTCCATGCCGAGCTCGGCGTACTCCAGCACCTCGACCTTCTTGATGCAGTCCTGGGCGAGGCGCGCGGCGGGGCCGCCGATGGAGCCGAGGTAGAAGCCGCCGTGCGCCGCGCAGGCGTCGGTGACCTGCTTGCTGCGGTTGCCCTTGGCGAGCATGACCATGGAGCCGCCGGCGGCCTGGAACTGGTCGACGTAGGAGTCCATCCGGCCGGCCGTGGTGGGGCCGAAGGAGCCGGAGGCGTAGCCCTCGGGGGTCTTGGCCGGGCCGGCGTAGTAGACCGGGTGGTCCTGGAGGTACTTGGGCATGCCCTCGCCGGCGTCCAGGCGCTCCTTGATCTTGGCGTGGGCGATGTCGCGGGCGACGACGAGGGTGCCGGTGAGCGAGAGCCGGGTCTTCACCGGGTACTTGGACAGCTCGGCGCGGATCGCGGACATCGGCTGGTTGAGGTCGACGCGCACCACGTCGTCGTCGAGGTGCTCGTCGGTGGTGTCCGGCAGGTACTTCGCCGGGTCGGTCTCCAGCTGCTCCAGGAAGACGCCCTCGGCGGTGATCTTGCCGAGCGCCTGGCGGTCGGCGGAGCAGGACACGGCCATCGCGACGGGCAGGGAGGCGCCGTGGCGGGGCAGCCGGACCACGCGCACGTCGTGGCAGAAGTACTTGCCGCCGAACTGGGCGCCGATGCCGATCTTCTGGGTCAGCTCGGTGACCTTGGCCTCCAGCTCCAGGTCCCGGAAGCCGTGGCCGGTCCTGGCGTTGCCGGAGGTCGGCAGGTTGTCCAGGTAGTGCGCCGAGGCGTACTTGGCGGTCTTGAGCGCGAACTCGGCGCTGGTGCCGCCGATCACGATGGCCAGGTGGTACGGCGGGCAGGCGGCGGTGCCGAGCGAGCGGATCTTCTGCTCCAGGAACGAGAGCATGCTCGCCTCGTTCAGGATGGCCTTGGTCTCCTGGTACAGGTACGACTTGTTGGCGGAGCCGCCGCCCTTGGCCATGAACAGGAACTTGTACGCGTCGCCGTCGGTGGCGTACAGCTCGATCTGGGCCGGCAGGTTGTTGCCGGTGTTCTTCTCGTCCCACATGGTGACCGGGGCCATCTGGGAGTACCGCAGGTTGAGCTTGGTGTACGCGTCGTACACGCCGCGCGCGATGGCGGACTCGTCCGCGCCGGAGGTCAGCACGTTCTGGCCGCGCTTGCCCATGACGATCGCGGTGCCGGTGTCCTGGCACATCGGGAGGATGCCGCCGGCCGAGATGTTGACGTTCTTCAGCAGGTCGAGCGCGACGAAGCGGTCGTTCGGGCTGGCCTCCGGGTCGTCCAGGATGCGGCGCAGCTGGGCGAGGTGGGCGGGGCGCAGGTAGTGCGAGATGTCGTGCATCGCCTCGGCCGTGAGCAGGCGCAGCGCCTCGGGCTCGACCTGGAGGAAGGTGCGGCCGCCGGCCTCGAAGGTGGAGACACCCTCGGAGGTGAGCTTGCGGTACGGGGTCGGGTCAGCGCCCAGGGGGAGCAGGTCGCTGTACTCGAAGTCTGGCGTGGGAGCCATCGGGGCGGTCCTTAGGTGTCCAGTGTTCCGGCTGCGTCGGCGAAGCACCATCCAGGGTAGGACCCGGCCGGGGCGGGCACGCGGACAGGTCAGCCTTGCGTGACCGGGCTCACTCGGGCAGGAGTGCGAGCCACTAGGCTTGGGCCGTGGACAACTCGCCGTCGCACGACGACCCGGGGCAGCCGCCGGTGCCGGCGCCCGTGCCCCTGAGCAAGCCCGAACTCAAGCCCGAACTCAGGCCCCAGGCCGAGCCGGTGGCCGAGCCGCGGCCGTCGGCCGCCCCGGTGGCGGACGCCGAGATGCGGGCCTCGGACGCCGATCGCGAGCGGATCGCGGAACTGCTGCGGGACGCCTACGCCGAGGGTCGCCTGGACGCGGAGGAGCACGCGGAGCGGATCGAGGCCGCGTACGCCGCCAAGACCTTCGGCGACCTGGTCCCGCTGACCAGGGACCTGCCCGCGCACCGCTCGGTGTCCTTCGACAAGCCGCCGCTGGGCGCCCGGGAGCCCGCCCCCGCGCCGGCCAGGCCGCTGCCGCCCGCCCGGCACGAGGCCCCGTCCGTGGTGGCGATCTTCGGCGGCGCGGCCCGCAAGGGCCGCTGGCGGGTCGGCTCGCACCTGACGGCCTTCACGGCGTTCGGCGGGGTGGACATCGACCTCACGGACGCCGTGTTCGAGTCCCCCGAGGTGGAGATCACGGTGACCGCGATCTTCGGCGGGGTGGAGATCCGGGTGCCGGAGAACGTGAGCCTGCTCGGCTCGGGGGTCGGCATCTTCGGCGGCTTCGACGTCCGCGAGCAGACCGTGGCGGACCCGTACGCTCCGGTCGTGAGGGTCAAGGGCGTTGCCCTGTTCGGTGGTTGCAACGCCAAGCCGCGCAGGGGCAAGAAGCTCCGGGAGTGGGTGCGCAAGCAACTCGGTACGGAATAGCCCGAATTGACCTGTCGAGTGCCCGGTCGGGAGCCAACTCCCGGTCGGGCGCTCGGCGTTGTTTCCGGTGCACTCCGTAGTCGATTGCGTGCAGTGTGCATGAATCGCGCCGGAGGGGGTAGTTCCTTCCGCACATCGCTTCTCGTACGG
This sequence comes from Kitasatospora sp. NPDC101108, assembly GCF_055584725.1. Classification (NCBI taxonomy): domain Bacteria; kingdom Bacillati; phylum Actinomycetota; class Actinomycetes; order Kitasatosporales; family Streptomycetaceae; genus Kitasatospora; species Kitasatospora sp. NPDC101108. Next base: position 298,033 of record NZ_JBVJLM010000003.1, on the reverse strand, counting down.
CTGTGCACCGGTGGTGGCCCAGTGGCCGCCCCGGGCGTTGGACAGCGGGGGCTCGCAGCCGGGCGGGGGAGCGGGGTTCCCCGTGTCCGAGAGCCTCGTCAGGAGTACGGCCGTGCTGCATCCGATCGAGTCCCGCACCACCTCGCCAGTCGCCGCCGCCCAGTTGCTGGAGCGTCGTCCGGCCGTCTCCCCCCAGCCGCAGCCCCCGGGCGGCACGGCGGGCGCGCCCGCGGGTGAGGACAATCCGTGGCACACCGGTGCGGCCTGTCGGCGGGACGAGGCGGGGCTGTTCTTCGCGCCCTCGAAGGAGCCGACGGCGGCCCGGCTGTCGCGCGAGGAGCAGGCCAAGCGGGTGTGCGCCCGCTGCCCGGTGCTGCTGGAGTGCCGCGAGCACGCGTTGGCCCAGCCGGAGCCGTACGGGGTCTGGGGCGGGCTGACGGCCGCCGAGCGGCGGGTGGTGCTGGCCCGGCGGCGCCGCCGGGACGCGGAGCTGCGCGAGGCGGCCCGGGTGGCCACGGCGGGGCGCCGGATAGCCGGTTGACGGCGGGTCGGGGCCGGGCCGGAAGGAGCCGGGCCGGAGGAACCGGCCGCAAAGGCCTCGCGGCCCCGGCGGAGGGGGATTCCGCCGGGGCCGCGAGGTCGAGCCGGATGCGTCCGGGTCAGTTGGCGCGGTCGAAGTCGATCGCGCTGTAGGCCCGCAGCTTCGCCAGCTTGTGGACGGAGTTGATCTCGCGGATCGTGCCGCTCTTGGAGCGCATCACCAGCGAGCTGGTGGTGGCGGTCTCCGAGCGGTAGTGCACGCCGCGCAGCAGCTCGCCGTCCGTGATGCCGGTGGCGACGAAGAACACGTTCTCGCCGCTGACCAGGTCGTTGGTGGTGAGCACCCGGTCCAGGTCGTGCCCGGCGTCGAGGGCCTTCTGCCGCTCGGCGTCGTCCTTGGGCCACAGCCGGCCCTGGATCACGCCGCCCATGCACTTCATCGCGCAGGCCGCGATGATGCCCTCGGGGGTGCCGCCGATGCCCATCAGCAGGTCGACGCCGGTGCCCTCGCGGGCGGCCATGATGGCGCCGGCCACGTCTCCGTCGGAGATGAACTTGATCCGGGCGCCCGCCTCGCGGATCTCCCGGACCAGGCCGTCGTGCCGGGGCCGGTCGAGCACGACCACGGTGACGTCCTCGACGGCGCTGCCCTTGGCCTTGGCGACCCGGCGGATGTTGACGGCCGCCGGGGCGGTGATGTCGACGAACTCGGCGGCCTCCGGGCCGGCCACCAGCTTGTCCATGTAGAACACGGCGCTGGGGTCGAACATGGTGCCGCGGTCGGCCACGGCCAGCACGGCCACCGCGTTGTTCATGCCCTTGGCGGTCAGCGTGGTGCCGTCCACCGGGTCGACCGCGACGTCGCACTCGGCGCCGGTGCCGTCGCCGACCCGCTCGCCGTTGTAGAGCATCGGGGCTTCGTCCTTCTCGCCCTCGCCGATGACGACCACGCCGTTCATCGAGACGGTCGAGACGAGGGTGCGCATCGCCTTGACGGCGGCACCGTCCGCGCCGTTCTTGTCGCCCCGGCCGACCCACCGGCCGGCTGCCATCGCGGCCGCTTCGGTGACCCGGACGAGTTCGAGCGCGAGGTTCCGGTCCGGAGCCTCCGGCGCGACCTCCAGGGCACTGGGAAGGTGGTGCGGGTACTGCGTGGTCATCGTCGTTACCTCTCTGTACGCGACGGCCAGTGAGCGCCCGACTACTGCCTGGTCGAACGCCGTGGTGAGGGTGATGCGATCGTATCTGCCCACGAGATGACTGTCTGTGGCGCGGGTCGCCACCCTGTGCCGGAAGGCGCCGATTCGCCCGGCTTCACCCGTACGTGCACACCCCGGGTGGCCGGGCCGGGATGGGGATGAGTCACCATGAGGGGGTGGCTGCAGAGAGCAAGGGCATGAGGGGTCGGCAGACCGTACGGGACATGGTCCTGTCGATGCTGGCGGTCGGTTTCGTCGTCTGGGTCGGGTACCTGTTCCTCCCGCACGACGCGAACAGCGACCCGGTGCACGTCGTCGAGTACAAGGTGGCGGCGGCCTCCGCGAAGCGCGCCGCGCCGTACCCGCTGCTGTCCCCGGACGGGCTGTCCGACAAGTGGCGGGCGACCTCGGTCGGCTACACGCCGGCCGACCTCAGCGGCGGCAAGGGCAACGCCTGGCACCTGGGCTTCGTGACGCCCTCCGGCCAGTACGCGGCGGTCGAGCAGGCCGACGTCCCGCGCGACAAGCTGCTCGCCGACAAGGTTGCGGGCGCCCGGTCGGACGGCAGCTCGGACGCCGCCGGGCGCACCTGGGAGCGGGTGCAGGGCGACAAGGCCCGTGCGCTGACCGCCCAGAACGGCTCGGCGACCACCCTGGTCACCGGCACCGCCTCGTACGAGGAGCTGGCCGAGCTGGCCCAGGCGCTCAAGTAGCGGCGGGGCCTCCCCTCGGGCACGCGAAAGGGCCCGCACCGGACGAACCGGTGCGGGCCCTTCGCCGTCGCGGGGTGCGATCAGACCGTGGTGACGACCTGGTCGTACTCCAGGCGCGGGGAGCGCGGGAACCAGGCGTCATCGCCCGGCTTGCCGATGTTGACCACGGCCAGCACCGAGTGGTCGCCGTCGCCGAAGAACTCCTTGTTGATGCCCGCGGCGTCGAAGCCGGTCATCGGGCCGGCGGCCAGGCCGGCGGCGCGCACGCCGATGATGAAGTAGGCGGCCTGCAGGGCGCCGTTCAGGGCGGCGGACTGCTCACGGACGGCGCGCTCCGAGAAGAACACGTCCTTGGCCTGCGGGAAGTGCGGGAACTGGGTCGGCAGCTCCTCGTGGAACTCGTTGTCCGCGGCCAGGATGGCGACCAGCGGCGCGGTGGAGGTCTTCGGCTTGTTGCCGTCCGCCATGTGCTGGACGAGGCGCTCGCGGCCCTCGGCGGAGCGGACCAGGACGACGCGCAGCGGCTGCTGGTTGAAGGCGGTCGGGCCGTACTTGACCAGGTCGTAGATGGCCTGGACCTGCTCCTCGGTGACCGGCTCGTCGGTGAAGGTGTTCGCGGTGCGGGCCTCGCGGAACAGCAGGTCCTGAGCGGCGGCGTCGAGTACCAGGGCGTCGGTGGTCATGCTTCTGCACCTCATGCGGGAGGAGGGGTTCGTCGGTGTGACCGGCGTGGCCGATCAGTCCCTCCAACATAGGTGAAGATTCAACGATTCCCCAAGGGAATGTGACCTGCCTCACTCCCCGGCCGGGCCCGCGTCCTCCTCGGCGGCCAGCGCGGCGTCCAGCCGGGCCCTGGCGCCGTCCAGCCACCGCTGGCAGACCTTCGCCAGCTGCTCGCCACGCTCCCACAGCGCCAGCGACTCCTCAAGGGAGATGCCACCGTTCTCCAACTGCCGGACCACGTCCAGCAGCGCGTCCCGGGCGTGCTCGTAGCCCAGCGCGTCGTCCGGGGTCGGCGCCGTCGCGTCCTGCTGCTCCTGCTGCTCTGCCATGCGAGCCAGCGTAGGGGCTGGCGCCGACAGGGAAGGCCCCGCACGGTCCGGAAATCCGGGTGCACCCGGCCGGTGGGCGGCGCTAGCCTCCGCCGCATGACCGAGGTCCGACCCGCCGTGCCCGCCGACGCGCCCGAACTCGTCCGGCTGCGCAACCTGATGTTCGAGGCGATGCCCAGCACGGCCGCCCTGGCCGGCCCCGGGCCCTGGCAGGCCAACGCCGAGCGGATCCTGCGCGAGCGGCTGGCCGTCCCGCCCGAGGAGCTGACCATGCCCTCCTTCGTGGTGGACGACCCGCGGCGGCCCGGCCGGCTCGCCGCCTGCGCCGTCGGCACCCTGGAGGAGCGGCTGCCCTCCCCGGGCAACCCGGACGGGCTGTTCGGCTTCGTCTTCAACATCTGCACCGACCCCGACCACCGGCTGCGCGGCTACGCCCGGGCCTGCACCGAGGCGCTGATGGAGTGGTTCGACGGCCGCCGGGCGGGCCGGATCGACCTGCACGCCACTGTCGGGGGTGAGGCGCTCTACCGCAGCCTCGGCTTCGGCGAGCACTCGATCGCGCTCTCCCGGCAGCGCTCGTACTGAGGCCGCCGGTCGTCCCGGTCCGGTGTCAGTCGCCCGCGACGGCCACGTCGAAGCCGCCGCCCGCCACCCGGGCGTGCAGCCCCTCCCCGGCCGTGACCTGCGCCGGGTCCGTCACCACCGTGCCGTCGGCCCGCTGCAGCACCGCGTAGCCGCGCTCCAGGGTGGCCGCCGGGGAGAGCGCGACCACCCGGGCCAGGGTGTGCCCGAGGTCGCTCTGGGCGTGGTCCAGCCGGTGCCGCAGGGTGCGCCGGGCCCGCTCCAGCAGGCCCTCGACCTCCTGGCCGCGCCCGTCCAGCATCCGGTGCGGGGCGGCCAGCGCCGGACGGCTGCGCAGCCCGTCCAGCCCGTGCTGCTCGCGCTCGACCCGGGACTGCACGTGCCGGCGCGCGCGGTCGCGCAACTGGCGGACCTTGGCGAGCTCCTCGCCGACGTCCGGAACCACCCGTTTGGCGGCATCGGTCGGGGTGGAGGCGCGCAGGTCGGCGACGAAGTCCAGCAGCGGCTGGTCCGGTTCGTGCCCGATCGCGCTGACCACCGGCGTACGGGCGGCCGCGACCAGCCGCACCAGGCCCTCGTCAGAGAACGGCAGCAGGTCCTCCACGCTGCCGCCGCCCCGGGCCACGATGATCACGTCCACCTCGGGGTGCTCGTCCAGCTCCCGGACGGCCGCGCTCACCCGCTCCACCGCGCTGAGCCCCTGCACCGGCACGTTGCGCACCTCGAAGCGCACGGCCGGCCAGCGCCGCCGGGCGTTCTCCAGCACGTCCCGCTCGGCCGCCGAGCCGCGCCCGGTGACCAGTCCGACGCACTGCGGCAGGAACGGCAGCCGCCGCTTGCGCTCGGCCGCGAACAGGCCCTCCCCGGCGAGGCGCCGCTTCAGCTGCTCCAGCCGGGCCAGCAGCTCGCCCAGGCCCACCGGCCGGATCTCCGAGGCCCGCATCGACAGCTGCCCGCGGGCCGCGTACCACTCGGGCTTGGCGTGCACGACGACCCGCGCGCCCTCCTGCACCACGTCCGCGACCTGGTCGAACACCGAGCGGAAGCAGGTCACCGTGAGCGACACGTCGGCCTGCGGGTCGCGCAGGGTCAGGAACACCACGCCCGCCCCGGGGCGGCGGCTGAGCTGGGTGATCTGCCCCTCGACCCACACCGCGCCGAGCCGGTCGATCCAGCCGCCGATCAGCGCGGAGACCTTGCCGACCGGGAGCGGGGCTTCGGGGGAGCTGGTGTTGGCCATGCGTACGAGGCTAGCGGCGCCCGCCGACACCTTCGCCGTACGGGCTCGGCGACGGCCGCCCCTTGGCGTCCAGCACGCCGAACACGCCGACCGGGGCCATCGGGGCGATGAACAGCAGCCCGTAGACCATCAGATCGCGGACACCCAGCGTGCGGCGCAGACCGCTCGGGGGCGGCTGATCGATCACAGCGCTCATAGCCACCCCATGTGAGCACCGGCGCTCCATGGCGACCGGAAAGTGCCCGCCGTCGGCGCGGCTCCCCGCCCGGGGAGGCGGGCCTCCCGGTCGCCCGTACGATGGAGCCATGTCCAACACCGCGCAGCGCCGTGTCCTGCTCGCCGCCCCCCGGGGCTACTGCGCGGGTGTCGACCGCGCCGTGATCGCCGTGGAGAAGGCCCTGGAGCAGTACGGGGCGCCCATCTACGTCCGCAAGCAGATCGTCCACAACAAGTACGTGGTCCAGACCCTGGAGAAGAAGGGCGCGATCTTCGTCGACGAGACGGAGGAGGTGCCGGAGGGCTCGATCGTCGTGTTCTCCGCGCACGGTGTCGCCCCGGCCGTCCACGACGAGGCCCGGGCCGGCAAGCTCGCCACCGTCGACGCCACCTGCCCCCTGGTCACCAAGGTGCACAAGGAGGCCGTGCGCTTCGCCGACGAGGGCTACGACATCCTGCTGGTGGGCCACGAGGGCCACGAGGAGGTCATCGGCACCATGGGCGAGGCCCCGGACCGGATCCACCTGGTGGACGGCGCCGAGGACGTCGCCAACGTGCAGGTGCGGGACGAGTCCAAGATCGTCTGGCTGTCCCAGACCACGCTGTCGGTGGACGAGACCATGGCCACCGTCGGCGAGCTGAAGAAGCGCTTCCCGGCGCTGGTCAGCCCGCCCAGCGACGACATCTGCTACGCCACCCAGAACCGCCAGGTCGCGGTCAAGCAGCTGGCCCCGGAGACCGACCTGCTGATCGTGGTCGGCTCCAAGAACTCCTCCAACTCGGTCCGCCTGGTCGAGGTCGGCCTGGAGTACGGCGCCAAGGCGGCCCACCTGGTCGACTTCGCCGAGGAGATCCAGGAGTCCTGGCTGGAGGGCGTCACCACGGTCGGCCTGACCAGCGGGGCCTCGGTGCCGGAGATCCTGGTCGACGGCGTGCTGGAGTTCCTGGCCGCCCGCGGCTACGACACGGTCGAGACGGTCAAGACCGCCGAGGAGCACCTGACCTTCTCGCTGCCCAAGGAGCTGCGCCGCGACCTGCGCGCCGAGGCCGCCGGCAAGCTGTAGGCCGTTCCCCGGAGGACCCGGCGCCCGGTGCGGGCGCCGGGTCCTCTGCTGTGCGTGCCCGCCCGGGCTCTCGTAGTTTGGTGCCCAGGCTGCTTTCATGCACAGGCTGTGGACGATCCGGTCCGCGGCCGGACGGCGGAGGGTGGAGCGATGACGGCGGTATTCGGCGTGGACATCGGCGGTTCGGGCATCAAGGGCGCCCCGGTGGACCTCGCCCGGGGCGTGCTCGCCCAGGAGCGGTACAAGGTGCTCACCCCGCAGCCGTCCGAGCCCGAGGCCGTGGTCGCCGCCGTCCGCGAGGTGGTCCGGCACTTCGACCACCAGGGCCCGGTCGGGCTGACCTTCCCCGGAGTGGTGGTCGGCGGGCACACCAGGACGGCGGCCAACGTGGACAAGGGCTGGATCGGCCTGGACGCCGTGGGTCTCTTCCGCGACGCGCTGGGCCTGCCCGCGACTGTCCTCAACGACGCCGACGCGGCCGGCCTGGCCGAGACCGTGCACGGCGCCGGCCGGGGCGAGCCGGGCGTGGTCCTGGTGCTCACCTTCGGCACCGGCATCGGCAGCGCGCTGTTCGTGGACGGCACCCTGGTGCCCAACACCGAGCTGGGCCACCTGGAGCTGCGCGGCAAGGACGCCGAGCGCCGGGCCTCCTCGGCCGCCAAGGAGCGGCACGACCTGAGCTGGGAGCAGTGGGCCCAGCGGGTCGACGAGTACCTGGACCTGGTGGAGATGCTGTTCTCGCCGCAGCTGGTCGTGATCGGCGGCGGGGTGAGCCGCAAGCACGACAAGTTCCTGCCGCTGCTGAAGGCCCGCGAGGCGAGGGTGGTGCCGGCGGAGCTGCGCAACGACGCGGGGATCGTCGGGGCCGCCATGGCGGCGGCCCGGGCGGCGCGCTGACGGCCCCGCACCGGCGGCCGTCCGGGAGGCCCGGGAGGCCCGGGGGGTCAGCGGGAGCGGTGGATCCGGCGCTGGGCGACGAAGCGGGCGAGCACGATCAGCGCCGCCAGCCCGGTGCCGGAGAACAGCCAGCCGGCCCGCATCGCCAGCCCGGTCGCCAGCCCCACCAGCTCGGCGGTGATGCCCGAGGAACCGACCGGCGCGAGCACCAGCAGGGCCAGCGCGAAGGCGATCGGCCCGCTGATCGGGGCGGCCAGCAGGTCGGCGTAGCGGACCCGGACGGCCAGCTGGAAACAGACCACCAGGTAGCCGAGGCCGAACAGCCAGCCGAGGTCGCCGAAGAGCAGCCGGTCCAGGCCCGCCACCGCCAGCGTGGCCAGCACCGCGGCCACGCCGGCGCCGATCGCGGTCAGCCGGGTCGGCCGGCCGCTCCGCCGCCGCCCGTACACCCGCAGCCGGTGCCGGTCGGACGGGCGCGCCGCCGCGGGCCGGTCGGCCACCGGGCGCAGCCGGGTGGGGGGCGTGCCGGGGCTCCGGCCGGTCTCGGGAGCCCGGCCGGGACCGGGGACGGCGGCCGGGGCCGCGCGGTTCGGCGGACGGCGTCTGGGCCCTGGCGGCTGGGTACGGATGCTCTGCTCCACCCGCCCAACGTACGGTCCGATCATCGCCACACTGTGTAATGGACCGTTCAGGGCTTGTCCCGTGTCACCGGATGGCGTACTCCTGTGATCGCCGCTCGGGGCGCTGACCTGCGCGACCGAGTCGACGCGATGATCATCCGATGACCGCAGGGGGACTGGCATGACCGCCGACTTCACCTTCGAACGCCTCGACCACTTCCAGCTCGACATCCCGGCCGGCGCCGAGGACGAGTGCCGGGCCTTCTGGTCCGGCGTGCTCGGCATGACCGAACTCCGGAAGCCGCCGGTGCTGGCGGCGCGCGGCGGCTGCTGGTTCCGCGGCGGGGGCGTCGAGGTGCACCTCGGTGTCACCCCGGACTTCCGGCCGGCCCGCAAGGGGCACCCCGGCATCCTGGTGCGCTCGCTGGACGCCCTGGCCGAGCGGCTCACCGCGCACGGCCACGAGGTGATCTGGGACGACAACCACCCCGGCCACCGCCGCTTCTACTCCGCCGACAAGCTGGGCAACCGGCTGGAGTTCCTGGAGCCGCTGCCGGCCCCGACCGAGGCGTGAGGGAGCGGAGGAGCTGCCCGTAGACTTGGGGGTCGGCCCGTACGGTGCCGACCCAACTCCTCCAAGCCCACGGGACTGCGCTTCATGTCGCTCACGATCGGAATCGTCGGCCTGCCGAACGTCGGCAAGTCGACCCTGTTCAACGCCCTGACCAAGAACGACGTGCTGGCGGCCAACTACCCGTTCGCCACCATCGAGCCGAACGTCGGCGTCGTCGGCGTCCCGGACGAGCGGCTGGCCAAGCTCGCCGAGATCTTCGGCTCGCAGCGCATCCTCCCGGCCACGGTCGACTTCGTCGACATCGCCGGCATCGTGCGCGGCGCCAGCGAGGGCGAGGGCCTGGGCAACAAGTTCCTCGCCAACATCCGCGAGTCGGACGCGATCTGCCAGGTCGTGCGCGCCTTCACCGACCCGGACGTGGTGCACGTGGACGGCAAGGTGTCGCCCAAGGACGACATCGAGACCATCCACACCGAGCTGATCCTGGCCGACCTCCAGACCATCGAGAAGGTCCTGCCGCGGCTCCAGAAGGAGGCGCGCCTGAAGAAGGAGACCGCCCCCGTGCTGGCGGCAGCCGAGGCCGCGCAGGCGATCCTGGAGACCGGCAAGACCCTCTTCGAGGCGGGCTTCGACACCACCCCGATCCGCGAGCTGCACCTGCTGACGGCCAAGCCCTTCCTCTACGTCTTCAACGTGGACGAGGACGAGCTGGCCGACGAGGAGTTCAAGAACGCCCAGCGCGAGCTGGTCGCCCCGGCCGAGGCGATCTTCCTCAACGCCAAGATCGAGTCCGAGCTGATCGAGCTCGACGACGCCGAGGCCCTCGAACTCCTCCAGTCCATGGGCCAGGAGGAGCCCGGCCTCGCCACCCTCGCCCGCGTCGGCTTCGACACCCTGGGCCTGCAGACCTACCTCACGGCCGGCCCCAAGGAAACCCGCGCCTGGACCATCAAGAAGGGCGCCACCGCTCCCGAGGCCGCCGGAGTCATCCACACCGACTTCCAGAAGGGCTTCATCAAGGCCGAGGTGATCGCCTTCGCCGACCTGGTCGAGGCCGGCTCCACCGCCGAGGCCCGCGCCAAGGGCAAGGCCCGCATCGAGGGCAAGGAGTACGTCATGCAGGACGGCGACGTCGTGGAGTTCCGCTTCAACGTCTGACCGGACCGCCCAACTCCCGTGCCAGGGGCCGGACTTCCTCGCGGAGTCCGGCCCCTGCGGCGTTTCCGGTCAGGCGCGGACGGTGAGGGTGAGGGTGCCGTCCGGGGCGGTGGTGACGGTGACGGCTTCGAGGGTGGGGGCGAGGGCGTCGGGGTGGTGGGCGGCGGCGCGGGGGCCGATGCCGATGACGCGCATGCCGGCCGCGCGGGCGGCGGCGATGCCGGCGCCGGAGTCCTCGAAGGCGAGGCAGTCCGCGGGGGCGAAGCCGAGGGCGGCGGCACCCTTCAGGAAGCCCTCGGGGTCGGGCTTGCTGGCGCCGACGGACTCGGCGGTGACCAGGACGGGCGGCATCGCGAGACCGGCGGCGTCCATCCGGATCCGGGCGAGCGGCAGGTCGGCGGAGGTGACCAGGGCGTGCGGCAGGCCGGCCAGCGAGGCGAGGAAGGCGTCGGCGCCGGGGACCTGGACGACGCCCTCGACGTTGGCGCGCTCCTCCGCGAGCATCTGCTCGTTCTCCGCGAGGTTGACCTCGACCGGGCGGTCCGGGAGCAGTACGGCCATGGTGGCGTGGCCCTGGCGGCCGTGGACGACGGAGAGTGCCGCGACCGGGTCGAGGCCGTGCCGCTCGGCCCAGCGGCTCCAGCAGCGCTCGACCACGGCGTCGGAGTTGACCAGGGTGCCGTCCATGTCGAGGAGGAGGGCGCGGGCGGTGAACCGGACGGGGGTGGCGGGCACGGGGCGGCTCCTGGGAGGGAGAATGGCGGCGGCGTCGACGAAGACGAGCCCTTTGTTTCTAAATGATACAAAAGATCATCCGAGCAGGTGGGCGTTGACCGCCCGGGCCTCCTCCGCCAGCTCCGCCAGCTCCACCACCTCGACCCCGGCCGCCTCCAGCAGCGCCGTGCCCTGGCAGTCCGTGACGAACAGGTCCGGCTCGCGCCAGGCCACCACCACCCGCGGCACACCCGCCGCGATGAGCAGCCGGGCGCAGGGCACCGGCCGCGAGGCGCGCTGACCGCAGGGCTCCAGGCTGCTGTAGACGGTCGCCCCGCGCAGTCGGGGGTCGCCCGCCGGGAGCTTGGCCAGGGCCGCCTCCTCGGCGTGGTCGTGCGCGTCCGTCTCCCGGCTGAAGCCCTCGGCCAGCACCTCGCCGTCGGCGCCGACGACCACCGCCCCGACCGAGAAGGCCGTTCCGGAGGGCGGGCAGCGGCGGGACAGTTCGACGGCCCGGCGCAGGTGGTCGAGGTCGGCGGTCGCGGGGTGGTTCGTCGCGGGGCGGTTCACGGCGCGGGCTCCTTCGGGGCGTACCTGAGCAGGACGACATCGCCCACCGTACGTGCCTCCAGCAGCCGCATCCGACGGCCCGGGCCGCCCGGGAACCCGGCCGGGCGGACGAACCTCGGCGCCTCGGCCTGGCCGACCAGCAGCGGGGCGACGGCCAGCTGGAGCTCGTCCGCCAGCCCCTGCGCGAGGAACTGGGTGTGCACCCCGCCGCCGCCCTCGACCATCAGGCGGCGCACCCCGCGGGCACCCAGGTCGTCCAGCACCGCGCCGAGGTCCACCGAGCCGCCGAGGGCGACCACCTCGGCCAGTCCGTCGAGCCGGGGCCGCAGCACGGTCGCCCCCTCCTCGGTGGTGTAGGCGAGCTTCGCGCCGCCGGTGTGCCAGAACCGCAGCCCGGCGTCGAGCGCGCCGCTCGCGCTGAGCGTCACCTTCAGCGGGTACTCGGACCGGCCGGCCGCCAGCCGGGCGGCCCGCCGCGCGGGGTCGTTGACCAGCAGCCGCGGGTTGTCGGCGCGCAGGGTGTTGCCGCCGACCAGGACCGCGTCGGCCGCCGCCCGCTCCTCGTCGACCCGGTCGAAGTCGGCGGCGTTGGAGAGCAGCAGGCGGTCGGGGGAGGCGTCGTCGAGGTGGCCGTCGAGCGACACGGCGGCGCTCAGCAGGACGAAGGGGCGCTGGCCGGAGCCGGGCATGGGCGGGGCCGTTCTGTCGGGGCGGTTCGGTGGGGCAGTTCGGTGGGACGGGGCGATTCGGTCGGGGCGGTTCGGTCGGGGCGCCTCCACGGTACGGCGGCGGGGTGCGGCCGGACCGACCATCGGTCGACAGGTGAGACGGTTCTTCTCGACATACGGGACGAGGCGTAGCGTCGGGGGCACCGCGGAAACGGAAGACCGACCACGCCCGAGGGGGACCCATGTCCGGATCACAGCCCGCCGCCGCCTACACCCACGGCCACCAGGAGGCCGTGCTGCGCTCGCACCGCTCCCGCACCGCGGCCGACTCGGCCGCCTACCTGCTGGGCCGGCTGCGGCCCGGGCAGGCGTTGCTGGACGTCGGCTGCGGCCCCGGCACGATCACCGCGGACCTGGCCGAGCTGGTCGGCCCCGGCGGCCGGGTGGTGGCCGTGGACACCTCCGCGGAGGTGCTGGAGCAGGCCGCCGGGTACGTCGCCGGGCGCGGCCTGTCCAACGTGGTGTTCGAGCTCGCGGACGTGCACCGGCTGCCGCACCGGGACGGTGAGTTCGACGTGGTGCACGCCCACCAGGTGCTGCAGCACCTGGCCGACCCGGTGGCCGCGCTGCGCGAGATGCGACGGGTGACGGCGCCCGGCGGGGTGGTCGCGGCCCGGGACGTCGACTACGCCTCGATGACCTGGTACCCGGAGGCGCCCGCGCTGGACCGCTGGCTGGAGCTGTACCGGCGGACCGCCCGCGCCAACGGCGGCGAGCCGGACGCCGGGCGCCGGCTGCTGTCCTGGGCCCGCGCGGCCGGCCTCACCGACGTCACCGTCGGCGCGGGCACCTGGACCTTCGCGACGCCCGAGCGGCGCGCCTGGTGGGGCGGGATGTGGGCGGACCGGGTGACCGGTACGGCCTTCGGCCGGACGGCGGTGGAACGGGGCTTCGCGGACCGGGCCGAGCTGGAGCGGATCGCGGACGGCTGGCGGGAGTGGAGCGCCGCCGAGGACGGGTGGTTCTCCATGATCCACGGCGAGATCCTGGCCCAGGTCTGAGCGGGCGGTGGGGGCGCTCACCCCGGGGCGGGCGCGGGCGCTCACGCCGGGGCGGGCGTTCGGAAAGATCGGGTAAAGTCGCGCGACCGTTCGCATCGGGCCCGTCCGGCCCGGCGGCGGTGTCGAAGCCGAAACACCGAGTCGAGGCCCGCCCCGGCGGGCCGGGGGAGTCCACGTGTCCAAGCCTGAGTCCGAGCTGCTCGCCGCTCCGGGGCCGGACCCGCGGGTGGACTTCCGCAAGGAGCCGGACGCCGCGGCCGCGACGGCCGGGGACTTCCGGCCCGAGACGCCGCAGGCCGACGGCCTGAAGGCCGAGGACCCGGAGCCGGAGGAGCCGCAGGAGCCCGCCGACCCCTGGGCCCCGCCGGCCGACGGGCCCGCGCAGGTGGCCCCGGCCTCCGTGCAGGCCCCGCCCCAGCCGCCGCCCCCGCCGCTGCCCGCCGGCGGCTGGGCCTCGGTGGCGCCCTCCGGCGAGTCCGGACTCCGGCCCGGCCACCCGTCCCCGGACCCGAACCAGCCCCCGCCGTACGCCCAGCACGCCCAGCACGCCCAGTACCTCCCCCCGTACCACCCGCAGCCGGAGCCGCGCACCAACGGCTTCGCCGTCGGCTCCCTGGCGACCGGCCTGAGCCTGCTCTCACCGGTGGCCCTGGTGTTCGGGATCGTCGCGCTGGTCCAGATCAACCGCCGTGGGCAGCGCGGCCGCGGCATGGCGGTGACCGGTCTGGTGCTGGGTGTGGCGGGCACGCTGCTGCTGTCGCTCGCGCTCGGCGCCGGGAACTTCGGCCCCGCGCGGGACGGGCGCGGCGGGTACGCCCAGAAGCCGGCCGGATCCGTCCGCTGGTCCGCGCTGAAGGCCGGGGACTGCTACAACTCGCCCGATCCGGTCGGGAGGACGGACGAGAACGGCGACGAGACGGTCTACTGGGTGCGCCGGGTGGCCTGTTCGGACCCGCACCACGGCGAGGTGGCCGGCACCGCCAGGATCCCCGACGGCAGTGGCCCGTACCCGGGTGCGACCGTCGTCCGGGAGCGCGCCACCACGTTGTGCCGCACGGTGCTCGACGACTACGCGCTGGACCAGTGGGCCGTCCCGGACGGCATGGACGACGTGTACCTCTACCCGAGCGCGGGCAACTGGGCGGCCGGCGAACGGTTCGTCACCTGCGCCTTCGAGGACCGCGACGACCAGCACCTGGGGACGGTCCGCACCGACCGCCGCACCCTGACCTCGGTCCAGCTGGCCTACCTGGACGCCGTCCGGGGCTTCGGCGCGGTCTCCGCGGACGAGCCGAAGAAGGACGTGGCCGTCGCCGAGGCCGAGTACCGGTCCTGGGCCCGGCGGATGGCCGCCGCCTCCCGGGCCGAGGCCGCCGCGCTGGCCAAGCCGACCGCCGAGTGGCCGACCGACATCCAGCCGAAGGTCGACAAGCTGGCCGCGACCCAGACCCAGGCGGCCACCGCCTGGGACGCGGCGGCCTCCGGTGACGACGTGTCGGGCGACCTGCGCCGGGCCCGGGCGCTGAACGCCAAGACGGTACCGATCAGCGTGGAGATCCGGCGCTCGCTCGGCCTGTCCACCGGCGAGCAGGTGCCCGACCTCCGGGCCTGAGCCCGTCCTCGACCCCGGTCTGAGCCCCTGGGTCGGTTACGCAGCGTTAACACCGACCGTACCTGCCGGTAGCGTACGGCCCCTACGGTGACCTGGTGTCCCCGGCCCGACCCCCACGCCGGCCGGGGACACCGGCCGGGCACCCGAGGTCGGCGGGCCGCCCGGTACGCTCCGCGCATGGGCACCTTCCGGGTGATGCGACAGGACGACAACGGCAACCGCTTCCTGGTCGCCAAGGGCCTGGCCGAGGCCGAGGCGCGACGCCTGGCCGCCGAGTTCGAGGCGCGCGGCCACAAACAGCTGTACTGGGTCGAGTCCGAGTCCGCCGACCCCGCCCCGTAGGGTCGCGGCATGGAACAGACCGCCCGGACCCCCGATGCCACCCCGCCGCGGATCGTCGTCGGCGGCGCGCTGGTCCGCGACGGCCGGGTGCTCGCCGCCCGGCGCAGCGCGCCCGCCCCGGTGGCCGGCCGCTGGGAGTTCCCCGGCGGCAAGGCCGAGCCCGGGGAGACCGAGGCGCAGGCGCTGGAGCGCGAACTGCTGGAGGAACTGGGCGTACGGGCGCGGGCGCTGCGGCGGCTGCCCGGCGCGTGGACCGTGCGCCCGGGGCTTGAGCTGCGCTTCTGGGCCGCCGAACTGCTGGCCGGTGAGCCGAGCCCGCTGGCGGACCACGACGAGCTGCGCTGGCTGGGCGCGGCGGAGCTGGACTCGGTGGACTGGATCGAGCACGACCGCGAGGTGCTGCCGCACGTCGCCGGGCTGCTCGCGCCGGCGGACGACGCGCAAGCCGCCGGATAGGTCAATCGGACAAGACGACCCGCCGACCGGGATAGCCTGGGTCCTGCTGGGTATGTCACTTTTCGGCACTATTCGTCACCATCGGTGAGCCGCCCCAGCCGGCGCCGCCGATCCCGACCAGAGCCGGAGGCCCCGTCGGTGTCGACTACCGGGAACGGCGGCGGGGGAGCGCGGCGGACAGGCACCGCGGGAGGCGCCGCCGCCCGCGCCCGGCTGCGCCGCGCCGCCCCGGCGGCCGCCCCGCAGCCGGCGTCCGGCCGCCGGCGCGGCGGCCCCGCCGATCCCGGGTCCGCACAGCCCGTCCAGCCGGCGCCGACCCTGGCCACCCCCGCGTCCGGCGTCCAGGCCGGGCTGCGCAGCCGCCCCGGCCGGCCCTTCCCCGGCGGCCCGGCCGACGCCGGGCCCGGGCTCGCCGCGCCGCCCGAGGGCAGCCTGCTGGACATGCTCAGGGTCGCCATCGCGATCCTGGACACCTCGGGCCGGGTGGTGCTGTGGAGCCCGGCCGCCGAGGAACTGCTCGGCTGGCCGAGCGAGCTGCTGGTCGGCCGCCGGATCGACGAGCTGATCCCGGACCAGGAGCAGGTCGCCCGGATCCGGGCCGCGGTCCAGGACACCCTGCGCAACGGCCGCTGGGCCGGGAACGCCGAGCTGCGCGACCGGGACGGCCTGCCGGTCGCCGTGGACGCCCGGATCTCCCTCCTGGTGGACGGCGACGGCACCCCGTTCCTCCAGGTCAACCTGGCCGAGGCGGCCGCCGTCCGGGCCGTCGAGCGGGACCTCGCCGTGCGCGACGCGCTGTTCGAGCAGTCCCCGCTGGGCATCGCCATCCTGGACGGCGACCTGCGCTACACCGCCGTCAACCAGACCCTGGCCGAGATGAACGGCGTCGCCCTGGAGGACCACGTCGGCCGCACCACCGGCGAGACCCTGCCCGAGCGGGCCGCCGACGAGATCACCGCGATCCAGCGCCAGGTGCTGGCCACCGGCGAGCCGGTCATCGACGTCACCCTCGCCTCCCCGGTCACCACCCGGCCCGGCTACCGCTCGATCTCCTACAGCCGGATGACCGACCGCTCCGGCCGGGTGCTCGGCATCTCCGGCACCGTGATGGACGTGACGGAGCGTTACCGGGCGGTGGCCAAGGTCGAGCACGCCCGGCGTCGGCTCTCGCTGCTCAACGAGTTCGGCTCCCGGGTCGGCGACCTGCTGGACGCCGCCCGGATCGCCCAGGAACTCGCCAGCTCCGTCGTCCCCCGGCTCACCGACCACTCCGCGGTGATCCTGCTCCAGGCCGTCGCCCACGGCGACGACCTGCCCCGGCACGGCCACGACCGGCGCACCTCGCTGCTCCAGCTCGGCACCGCCTCCGTCCAGGACGGCCCCGAGGTCGAGGTGATGCTCCGGCGCGGCGCCCGGATCACCTTCGCCGAGGACTCCGCCTGCGGCCGGGTGCTGCGCACCGGCGTGCCCGAGCTGCTCTCCGGCGCCGACCAGCTGGAGGACGTCACCTACCCCGGCGACCCCAAGATGCAGGCCGCCCACGACCTGGGCGTGCACTCGATGCTGGTCGTCCCGCTGCGCGCCCGCGGCATCGTGATCGGCCTGCTGCTGGTCAGCCGGGCCGGCTACCGCGAGGGCTTCGACCGCGACGACCTCGCCTTCACCGTCGAACTCGCCGACCGGGCCGGCAGCTCGCTGGACAACGCCCGGCTGTACGCCCGCGAGCGCACCGCCGCGCTCACCCTCCAGCGCACCCTGCTCCCGCAGCAGGTCCCGCAGCCCACCGGCGTGGAGGTCGCCTACCGGTACGTGCCCGGCAGCAGCGGCACCGAGGTCGGCGGCGACTGGTTCGACGTCATCCCGCTGCCCGGCGACCGCACCGCGCTGGTGGTCGGCGACGTGATGGGCCACGGCCTGCGGGCCGCCGCCACCATGGGCCGGCTGCGCACCGCCGTCCGGGTGCTGGCCGCCCTCGACCTGCCGCCGGACGTCCTGCTGCGGCACGTCCACGAGCTGGCCGACGACCTCGCCCAGGGCCCGGACGAGGCGCTGCTCGCCACCTGCGTCTACGCGGTCTTCGACCCGGGCACGGCGAAGCTGACGGTGGCCAAGGCCGGGCACATCCCGCCGGTGCTGGTGGTGCCGGGCGAGGAGACCGGGGAGCCGACCCGTACCGGCGGCCCGCTGCCCGGCGGCGCCGGCCGGATCCTCGACCTGCCCTCCGGCGCCCCGCTCGGCGTGGGCGGAGTTCCGTTCGAATCCGTCGAACTGAAGATCCCCGAGGGCAGCCTGCTCGCGCTGTGCACCGACGGGCTGGTGGAGTCCCGGGACAAGGACCTCGACGTCGGCCTCGGCCGGCTGATCACCGTGCTCCAGGAGCCGCACGCCTCGATCCAGGCCGCCTGCGAGGCGGTGCTCGACACCATGGAGCAGGGCCGCGAGCCGGACGACGTCGCCCTGCTGCTGGCCCGGCTCGGGCACGGCCAGGCCGGCACCCCGACGGCCGGCTGGACGCTGCCGGCCGAGCCCACCGCCGTCTCCCGGGCCCGCCGGCTGGTCCGCGGCACGCTCGCCGAGTGGGGCGTCGAAGAACTCACCGACACCGCCGAGCTGCTGGTCAGCGAGCTGGTCACGAACGCCGTCCGGTACGCCAGCGCCCCGATCGGGGTCCGGCTGACCCTCGGCGAGACGCTGCTGGTCGAGATCTCCGACCCGCTGCCGGACCCGCCCCGGGAGCGCCACGCGGCCGAGGCCGACGAGGGCGGCCGGGGACTGGAGCTGGTCCACCGGCTGGCGCTGCACTGGGGCGCCCGGGCCGAGGGGATCGGCAAGGTCGTCTGGTTCGAGCTGTCGCTGTCGGGTAATGACGCTGGCGAGTAGCGACGCGAGTAGAGCCGCAGGAGGACCGTGCTGCATATGCCAACGGGCGCTCCGGGGGAGCGCGCGCTCCGGCAGGGGGCGCGGGCGTGGCATTGTGGTTGCGCGGGCGGTAGGACAAAAACCTTCGCCCGATCTGATGTTGTGATGTTGAGGGCGTGTGAACGCACCCCTCGATGATGAATACTCGGTCTTCTCGACATCCGGACGGTCGCGGGTTGGAGGGGTCGGTCCGTTGAACAGCACTCCGGCGCGGAACGCGCCGAGCAGCAGCGGTCATGCCGCTGTACCCGGGCAGGCCGGTTCCCCGCACCTGCCCGCAGCGGCGGCCCCGCCGGGCACCGGGCCCGCGGGGACGGTCCGCGGCGCCCACCCGGACGCCGCGGCCAGGCCGTGGGGTGCCGGCGACCCGGGCTCGATCTACGACTACATCCGGGTCGCCACCTTCGCGATCGGCCCCGACGGGCGGATCAGCCAGTGGAGCGAGCGGGCCGCCGAGTTCTTCGGCGTCCCCGCCGTCGAGGCCGTCGGCGCCGACCCGATCACCACCTTCGTCCCCCGGGAGCTCTGGCAGCGCGGCCGCACCCGGCTGGAGCGCACCCTGGCCGGTGAGGAGTGGGTCGGCACCACCCCCTACCGGGACGCCGGCGGCGGCGAGGGCCTCGCCGAGCTCTACCTGATGCCCGACAGCGCACTGCCCACCGCGGGCGCCACCTGCCTGGCCGTCGACCTCGGCCGACTGCGCCGGATCGAGACCGACCTCGCCGCCTCCGAGGCCGTCTTCGGCCAGACGCCCACCGGCTTCGTGCTCTTCGACGACCGGCTGCGGCTCCAGCGGGTCAACGACGCCTTCGCCTCCGGCATGGGCCTCGTCCCCACCGACCTGGAGGGCCTCACCCCGCACGACCTCTTCCCGTCCTCCGAGGCCGACCGGCTCAGCGCCGCCCTGCGCAAGGTCCTCGCCACCGGCGAACCCGTCTTCGACCTGCGCTTCCACGGCGTCGTGCCGACCCGTGAGGGCAACCGGCTGTGGGCCGTCTCGCTGTACCGGCTCAACGGCACGGCCGGACAGCCGATGGGCGTGGCCGGCCAGGTCTCCGACGTCACCAGCCGGCACGTCGCCGAGCGCGAGGCCGACGGCGTGCGCCGCAACCTCGCCCTGCTCAACGAGGCCAGCGCCCACATCGGCTCCACCCTCGACCTGGAGACCACCGCCAAGGAACTCCTCGACGTCGTCGTCCCGCCGTTCTGCGACCTCGCCACCGTCGACCTGTACACCGCGCTGCTCTCCGGCGAGACCGTCCCCAGCGCCGGCCGGCTCGGCGACACCGTGCTCACCGACGGCAGCGGGGAACTGCGCCGGGTCGCCGTCTCCAGCGTGATCGGCGGCGCCTCCTCGGTGCTCGGCTCGGTCACCGGCCTGCCCATCGCCGAGGCCGGCGGCACCCTCTGTTACCCCCGCCGCTCCCCGCACGCCCGGGCGCTGCGCACCGGCCGCAGTGTCGTCCCCGAGCCCGGCCGCGACCCGCTGCTGCGCTCCACCCTGATCGTCCCGCTGGTCGCCCGCGACCAGGTGCTCGGCCTGGTCCAGCTCTCCCGGGCGATCGGCAGCGAGCCCTTCGACGCCCGCGACGTGGCCATCGCCGAGGAACTCGTCGCCCGGGCCGCCGTCTGCATCGACAACGCCCGGCTCTACCGCCGCGAGCACGAGCGGGCGCTGATCCTCCAGCGCAGCCTGCTGCCCCCGGGCAACCCGGCGGCCAGCGGTCTGGAGATCGCCTGCCGCTACCTGCCCAGCAACAACAACACCGAGGTCGGCGGCGACTGGTTCGACGTCATCCCGCTGCCCGGCAACCGCACCGCGCTGGTCATCGGCGACGTGATGGGCCGCGGTCTGCGCGCCGCCGTCGCCATGGGCCAGCTGCGCACCGCGGTACGGACCCTGGCGATGCTCGACCTGGACCCGGCCGAGGTGCTCGGCGCGCTGGACGAGATCGCCCGCGGCCTCGGCGACGACTCCGTCCCGGTCGGCCCGCCCACCCCGTACGGCCGGCTCACCTCGACGGCCGACGAGGAGGCCCGCGAGGTCTACCTCGCCACCTGCGTCTACGCCGTCTACGACGCCGTCACCCGCCGCTGCGTCTTCGCCAACGCCGGCCACCTGCCGCCCGTCCTGCTCAGCCCGGGCGAGCCCGCCCGGATGCTCGACGTGCCGCCCGGCCTGCCGCTCGGCGTCGGCGGGGAGCCCTTCGAGGAGGTCGAGCTGACCCTCCCGGACGGCGCCGTGCTCGGCCTCTACACCGACGGCCTGGTGGAGAGCCGCAAGCACCAGCTGGACGAGGGCCTGCGCGCCTTCCGGGCCGCGCTCGCCGACCGGGGCAAGGGCCTGGAGGACCTCTGCGACCACGTCCTCGGCGAGCTCGACCCGCACCACGGCGAGGACGACATCGCGCTGCTGATGGCCAAGGTGCACGCCTTCCCCGAGGACGCCGTCGGCAACTGGTTCCTGCCGCCCGAGCCCACCTCCGTCGCCAAGGCCCGCGAGCTGGCCTGCAGCTGGCTGCTCTCCCGGGGCCTGGAGGAGCTGGTCGACACCACCGAGCTGCTGGTCAGCGAGCTGGTCACGAACGCGCTCAAGCACGGGCGGGGCGAGATCCGGCTGCGGCTGCTGCGCGAGCGCAGCATGGTCTGCGAGGTCTGGGACGACGGCTACGCCCAGCCCCGGCAGCGGCGCGCCCAGGAGACCGACGAGGGCGGGCGCGGCCTGCAGCTGGTCAGTCTGCTGGCGGAGCGCTGGGGCAGCCGGCGCACGCCCAAGGGCAAGATCGTCTGGTTCGAGCTCGGCCTGTAGCCGCGACCGGGGCCTGGGCCGTACGGGTGCACTAGCCCGGCGGCCCGCCGTGTCGGCGGGGCGCGGGGTGGGCGGGCGGCGTTCGATGGCCGCCATGCGCGTCCGCCAGCTCACCGCCGCAGCCGTCGCGCTGCTGCTCGCCGCCGGTCTCGGCGGCTGTTCCGACGACCCGGACCCGGCCCGCGGCCCCGAGCCCGCCCCGGCCCCGGCCGCCCCCACCGCCGGCACCGGCGACGTCCGGCCGGTGGACCGGGACGACGTCCAGGACGGCGGCACACTGCGCTGGGCGCTGGACGGCGTCCCGGCCACGCTCAACGTCTACCAGCGCGCGGCGAACGCCGACTCGGCGCTGCTCGCGCACGCGCTGTACCCCTCGCTGTTCCGGCCCGACGAGCACGGCCGGCTCGTCCCCGACCCGGACTACCTGGTCGACGCGGAGTCCACCCCGCCCGGGCAGCAGCCCCAGGTGGTCACCTACCGGCTGAACCCGCACGCCGTCTGGAGCGACGGCACCCCGCTGTCGGCCGCCGACCTGGCCGCCCAGCGGGCCGCCCTGTCCGGGCTGGACCCGGCCTACCAGGGCACCCGGGCGGCGGGCTACGACGCCGTGGACGCGATCACCCAGGGCGCCGACCCGCACGAGGTCAAGGTGACCTTCCGGCGGCCGTACGGCGAGTGGCGCGCGCTGTTCGGGCCGCTCTACCCGGCCGCCGAGACGGGCGGGGCGACCGCCTTCAACCGGGCGCTGACCGGCACCGGCCACCTGAGCGCCGGGCCGTACGCCCTCACCGGGTACGACGCCGAGGGCGGGCGGGTCACCCTGGAACGCAACCCGCTCTGGTGGGGGGACTTCCCCAAGACCGACCGGATCGACTTCCTGGCCACACCGCCCGAGCGTCGGCTGGACGCGCTGGACCAGGGCCGGCTGGACGTCGCGGCGCTCACCGCGGCGGTCGACCGGGCGGTGACGCCCGCACCCACGGCCAGTGCCTCGGCGGGCGGCGCGTCACCCACTGCCCAGTCCGCCGCCCATCCCGCCGCGCCGCCCGCCGCCGCGGCCGAACTCGCCCTGCGGCGGGCCGAGTCGCTGCCCGGGATCACCGTGCACCGGGCGGCCGCCGCCTCGCTCACCCAGCTCACCCTCAACGCCGGGCGGAGCCCGCTCACCGACCCGGAGGTCCGGCGGGCGGTCGGCCGGGCGGTCGACCGGCGGCGGATCGCCGAGGCCGCGCTCGGCCCGCTCGGGCTGCCCGGCGCCCCGCTCGGCAGCCACCTGCTCGCCGGGGACCAGGAGGGCTACCGCGACGACAGCGGCGCGGCCGGACCGGCCGACGCCGGGCAGCTGCTGGACCGGGCCGGCTGGAAGCGGCTGGACGGCGGCACCCGGACCAAGGACGGCAAGGAGCTCGCCCTCACCCTGCTCCTCCCGGCCGGCTCGGCGACGGCCCAGCGCACCGCCGACGCGCTCACCGCGGAGCTCGCCGAGTCCGGCATCGCGGTGAAGCCGCAGACCGTGCCCGCCGAGTCCTTCGTCCAGGCCCACCTGGCCGTCGGGGACTACGACCTGGCGCTCTTCTCCTGGCCGGCCGGCCCCAGCCCGGCCGCCGAACAGCGCGCCGCGTACGCCAAGCCCCGGCCGGACGCCGACGGCGCGCTCGCCTCCGACGGCAACTACGGGCGCAGCGGCACCGAGGAGATCGACCGGCTGTTCGACCGGGCGGCCGCCGAACTCGACCCGGCCGCCCGGCTGGACCTGCTCCAGGAGGCGGACGTACGGATCTGGCAGCTCGGCCACTCCGTTCCGCTCTACCAGCGGCCCGAGCTGGTCGCCGTCCGGACCGGAGTCGCCGGGGCCGGGGCGTTCGGGTTCGGATGGCCGCGCTTCCAGGACCTGGGCTGGACGCGCTAGCCGGCGCACTGCGCGCGGGCCCGGGCGAGTGCCGCCCGGGCCTCCTTCCGGGCGACAGGTGAGGGACAGCGGCCTGCCGCGGGTGTGACCCACCTGTGATCTTGGTCCCGCCCGACCTGCTCGTTTCTGCCCCCTTGGGCGCTTCCCCGTACCATAGGGAAAAGCCGAGGCATGTCCAGATGCCCGGCGGGTGGACCGGTAGTAGCAGGCGGAACGAGTGACGGCGGCCGAGGGCCGCGGATGCGCGTCTCGCGGCCGGGCCCGCCGTAACCCACGATTCCGGGAGAATCCGCTAGGCATGCCCACGCGCAACGACATCCGTAACGTCGCCATCGTCGCCCACGTCGACCACGGCAAGACCACGCTGGTCGACGCCATGCTGAAGCAGGCCGGCGCCTTCGCCGCCCACCAGCAGCTCGACGACCGCATGATGGACTCGAACGACCTGGAGCGCGAGAAGGGCATCACCATTCTCGCGAAGAACACCGCGGTCAAGTACCACCCGAAGGACGGTGGCGCGCCGATCACGATCAACATCATCGACACCCCGGGCCACGCCGACTTCGGTGGCGAGGTCGAGCGCGGTCTGTCGATGGTGGACGCGGTCGTCCTGCTGGTCGACGCCTCCGAGGGCCCGCTGCCGCAGACCCGCTTCGTGCTGCGCAAGGCGCTCAGCGCCCGGCTGCCCGTCATCCTGTGCATCAACAAGACGGACCGTCCGGACTCCCGGATCGACGAGGTCATCAACGAGACCTACGACCTGTTCCTGGACCTGGACGCGGACGAGGACCAGATCGAGTTCCCGATCGTCTACGCCTGCGCCCGTGACGGCGTCGCCTCGCTGACCAAGCCGGAGAACGGCACCGTTCCCGCGG
Source organism: Kitasatospora sp. NPDC101108 (assembly GCF_055584725.1). Taxonomy (NCBI): domain Bacteria; kingdom Bacillati; phylum Actinomycetota; class Actinomycetes; order Kitasatosporales; family Streptomycetaceae; genus Kitasatospora; species Kitasatospora sp. NPDC101108. Next base: position 274,243 of record NZ_JBVJLM010000003.1, on the reverse strand, counting down.
ACAGCACCAACCTGGAGCCGTTCTTCTCCACCCTGCTGGAGCACGTCCCGGCCCCCAGCTACGACGAGGAGGCGCCGCTCCAGGCCCACGTCACCAACCTGGACGCCGACAACTTCCTCGGCCGCATCGCGCTGCTGCGCGTCGAGCAGGGCGAGCTGCGCAAGGGCCAGACCGTGGCCTGGATCAGGCGTGACGGCTCGATCCAGAACGTCCGCATCTCCGAGCTGCTGATGACCGAGGCGCTCACCCGCAAGCCGGCCGAGGTGGCGGGCCCCGGTGACATCTGCGCCGTCGCCGGCATCTCCGACATCATGATCGGCGAGACCCTGGCCGACCCGGAGAACCCGATCGCCCTGCCGCTGATCACGGTGGACGAGCCGGCCATCTCGATGACCATCGGCACCAACACCTCCCCGCTGGTCGGCCGCGGCGGCAGCGGCAAGGGCGCGGACGCCAAGTCCGGCGCCAAGGTGGACCGCAAGGTCACCGCCCGCCAGGTGAAGGACCGCCTGGACCGCGAGCTGATCGGTAACGTGTCGCTGCGCGTGCTGGACACCGAGCGCCCGGACGCCTGGGAGGTGCAGGGCCGCGGTGAGCTGGCGCTGGCCATCCTGATCGAGACCATGCGCCGCGAGGGCTTCGAGCTGACCGTCGGCAAGCCGCAGGTGGTCACCAAGGAGGTCAACGGCAAGGTCCACGAGCCGGTCGAGCGCCTCACGGTGGACGTGCCGGAGGAGCACATGGGTGCCGTCACCCAGCTCATGGGCGTCCGCAAGGGCCGGATGGACAACATGTCCAACCACGGCTCGGGCTGGGTCCGGATGGAGTTCGTCGTGCCGTCCCGCGGCCTGATCGGCTTCCGCACCGAGTTCCTCACCAACACCCGCGGCACCGGCATCGCCCACTCGATCCACGAGGGCCACGAGCCGTGGTTCGGCAACCTGACCACCCGCAACAACGGCTCGCTGGTCGCCGACCGGGCCGGTGTGGTCACCGCCTTCGCGATGACCAACCTGCAGGAGCGCGGCGTGCTGTTCGTCGAGCCGGGCACCGAGGTGTACGAGGGCATGATCGTCGGCGAGAACTCGCGCTCCGACGACATGGACGTGAACATCACCAAGGAGAAGAAGCTCACCAACATGCGGTCCTCGACCGCCGATGTGGCCGAGTCGATCGTCCCGCCGCGCAAGCTCTCGCTGGAGCAGTCGCTGGAGTTCTGCCGCGAGGACGAGTGCATCGAGGTGACCCCGGAGACGGTTCGCATCCGTAAGGTCGTCCTGGACCAGAAGGACCGCGGACGCACTGCCTCGCGCGCCAAGAAGGCGTGATCCGGACGGCTTGATCGGCCTTTGGCCGGAATGCTTCGCCCCCCTTTCCGATGGAGAGGGGGGCGAACTTTTTCAACTACTCCAAGTTGTCGGAGCCGCTATTAACGGAATAGCGCTCATCACACCCGGGTGTCCGCTGAGCGAACGTGACAGTTCGTCATCCGTGACGACTGTCCGTTTGGTGCCTGTCTGGCTATGTCTCAAATGTCCGGTTTTCGAAACTTACCGACTGTTCATGTGACCTAATTGAGATCGTCACTGGTCACTTTCGTGTCCGTGCGTGACGGATAGTGGAGCCAGTCAGGCTCGGGTCAAGGGTTAACGCGCAGGGGTGCGCGCCGAAACCACGAGCGCGGACGGCATTGCGGGCCCGGTGACAACCGTTCCGTGGTGCCTTCCTCGTCGTAACGTCGAATTCAGGAGGCACACCGATGCGTGGTGTGAGCCAGGCCAAGTGGGTTGTCGCAGCTGTCGCTGTCGCGCTCGCCGCGACTGCTTGTAGCAGTGGTGGCAGCAGCGACTCCTCCGGTGGGAGCTCGAACAGCGCCGCGGCCGACCCGGCGGGCACGTTCAGCTTCCAGAGCGGTGAGCCGCAGCGCCCGCTGCAGCCGGCCAACGCCATGGAGAACCAGGGCGGCCGCATCGTCAAGCAGCTCTTCATGGGCCTCGTCGACTACGACCCCGCGACCGGTGCCCTGCGCAACCAGGTGGCCGACAAGATCGAGACCACCGACGCCAAGAACTACACCGTCACGCTGAAGTCCGGCTGGACCTTCCACGACGGCACCCCGGTCACCGCCAAGTCCTTCGTGGACTCCTGGAACTGGTCCGCCAACCCGGCCAACAACCAGATCAACTCCGACTGGTTCTCGGACATCGCCGGCTACGACGCCGTCCACCCGGACAAGGGCGACCCGACCGCCAAGGAGATGTCCGGCCTCAAGGTCGTCGACGACACCCACTTCACGATCGAACTGACCGCCCCCGTCTCGTACTTCACGTACAAGCTGGGCTACTCGGCCTTCTACCCGCTGCCCACCGGGTTCTTCGCGGACCCGAAGGGCTACGGCGAGAAGCCGGTCGGCAACGGCCCCTACCAGTTCGTCTCGTGGGAGCACAACAAGGCCATCACGCTCAAGGCCTACGACAAGTACACCGGCAGCAACAAGGCGAAGAACGGCGGAATCGTCTTCCGCAACTACACCTCGTCCGAGGCCGCGTACAAGGACCTGATGTCCGACACGCTGGACGTGCTGGACCAGGTCGACTCGACCGACCTGCCGAAGTACAAGGACGACCTGGGCAAGCGCGCGATCGACCAGTCGCAGGGCGCCATCCAGAACATCTCCTTCGCGATGTACAACACGGACTGGAACGACCCGGCCAAGGCCAAGGTCCGCCAGGGTCTGTCGATGGCGATCGACCGCGACACCATCACCAAGACCGTGCTGAACAACAGCCGTCAGCCCGCCGACGCGTTCGTGGCGCCGGGCGTCATGGGCTACAAGGCCGGCACCTGCGGCGACGCGTGCAAGTACGACCCGGCCAAGGCCAAGCAGCTCGTCCAGGAGGGCGGCGGCGTTCCGGGCAACAAGATCACCATCCTCTACAACTCCGACGGCGGTCACAAGGAGTGGGTGGACGCGGTCTGCAACTCGATCCGCCAGGCCACCGGCGTCGAGTGCCTCGGCGACCCGAAGCCGGACTTCAAGACCTCTCGTGACATCATCACGAAGAAGCAGGTCCCGAGCATGATGCGGACCGGCTGGGTGCAGGACTACCCGCTGAACGCCAACTTCCTGCGTGACGTCTACGGCACCGGTGCCGCCGCGAACGACGCCGGCTACTCCAGCCCCGAGTTCGACAAGCTGGCGCACGCGGCCGACGCGGCCACCTCGGTCGAGAAGACCGCCGACCTGTACCAGCAGGCCGAGGCCGTCCTGGCCAAGGACATGCCGGCCATTCCGCTCTGGTACTACAAGACCAACTCGGGCTACTCGAACAACGTCCAGAACGTGAAGTTCGACTCCTTCGGCAACCCGGTCTACACCGACGTCGAGGTCAAGAAGAAGTAATCGGTCGGCACCGCCTGACCCGGTGACAACGGCCGGTGCCCGTCCCATCCCCACGAGGGCGAGGACTGGCACCGGCCGTTGGCACGCCGACTTATCTCTTGCCGGGTTGACGGGCCCGGCAGAGCCATACATGGAGGCACGATGGGGCGCTTTGTCGCGAGGCGACTGCTCCAGATGATCCCGGTGTTCCTCGGAACGACCGCACTCATCTTTTTCATGGTGCACGCGCTGCCGGGTGACCCGGTGGCGGCGATGTGGGGCGACAAGGCGCCGGACCCGGTCCAGCTCGCCGCCCTGAGGCACCAGCAGGGATTCGACAAGCCGCTGGTCCAGCAGTACCTCGACTACATGGGGAAGCTGGTCACCGGTGACTTCGGCACCGCGCTGGACGGCCGGCCCGTGATCGACAAGATCACCGAGGCGCTGCCGGTCACGGTCCGGCTGGCGCTGTTCGCGTTCGGCATCGAGGTCGTGCTGGGCATCGCGATCGGTCTGTTCGCCGGTCTGCGTCGCGGCAAGTCGTTCGACAAGGGCGCGCTGGTCCTCACCCTGCTGCTGATCTCGATCCCGGTCCCGGTTCTGGGCTTCATCTTCCAGACGATCTTCGCGGACAACCTCAAGTGGGTCACCCCGACGGTCCAGGACTCGAACGACATCACCCAGCTGGTGCTGCCGGCCTTCGTCCTCGGTTCGCTGTCGCTGGCCTACGTCGCGCGTCTCACCCGCACCTCCATAGCCGAGAACATCAAGGCCGACTACGTCCGCACCGCGGTGGCCAAGGGCCTGCCGCGCCGGAAGGTCATCGGCACCCACCTGCTGCGCAACTCGATGATCCCGGTGGTCACCTTCCTCGGCACCGACCTCGGAGCCCTGATGGGCGGCGCGATCGTCACCGAGGGCATCTTCAACGTCAAGGGTGTCGGTAACGCGCTGTACCACGCGATCAACATGAAGGAGGGCGCGACCGTCTCCGGCTTCGTCGCCTTCCTCGTGATCGTGTACCTGGCCGCCGGCCTGATCGTCGACCTGCTTTACGCGGTCCTGGACCCGAGGATCCGTTATGCCTGATCTGACCAAGATGGCCGAGGAGACCCCGGCCCCGGCCGCCGTCCCGGCAGCCGCCAAGCCCGAGAAGGCCCGCAGCCTCGGCTCCGACGCGTGGCACGACCTGCGCCGCAAGCCGATCTTCGTGATCTCCGCGCTGCTCATCGTGCTGCTGGTCGTCATCGCGATCGCCCCGGGCCTGTTCACCTCGGTGGACCCGCGGGCCGGCGACCTGCGCCTGCACTACCTGGGGAAGCCGAACTACAGCCACTTCTTCGAGGCGGACTGGTTCGGTTACGACCTCCAGGGCCGCAGCATCTACGCCCGCACCATCTACGGCGCCCGTGCCTCGGTCGTGGTCGGCATCTGCGTCACCCTCGGCGTGACCATCCTCGGCGGCATCGCCGGCATGGTCGCCGGCTACTTCGGCGGCTGGATCGACACGATCGTCTCCCGGGTCACCGACATCTTCTTCGGCATCCCGCTGCTGCTCGGCTCGCTGGTGATCCTCAACGCCTTCACCTCGCGCACCATCTGGAGCGTGGTCTTCGCCCTGGTCGCCCTGGGCTGGACCCAGATGACCCGTGTCATGCGCGGCTCGGTGATCACGGTCAAGCAGTCCGACTTCGTGACCGCCGCCAAGGCGCTCGGCGCCGGCACCGGCCGGATCATGTTCAAGCACATCCTGCCGAACGCGATCGCCCCGGTGATCGTGGTCGCCACCATCGCCCTCGGCGGCTACATCGCCACCGAGGCGACGCTGAGCTTCCTCGGCATCGGTCTGCAGGACCCGACCATCTCCTGGGGCATCGACATCAACTCGGCCCAGAAGGTGATCCGTACGGCTCCGTTCGCCCTGTTCTTCCCGGCCGGAATGCTGAGCATCACGGTGCTCGCGTTCATCATGCTCGGCGACGCGGTGCGCGACGCCCTCGACCCGAAGCTCCGCTGAGAGAAGAGGTGACGACCCGATGACCACCGTGATCGAGAACAACAACCAGAAGAGCGACCGTCTCGAAGTCGGAACCCCGCTCCTGGAGGTCAAGGACCTCCACGTGGAGTTCCACACCCGGGACGGCGTCGCCAAGGCCGTGAACGGCGTCAACTACTCCGTCGCGGCCGGCGAGACCCTCGCCGTGCTCGGCGAGTCCGGCTCCGGCAAGTCCGTGACGGCCCAGACCATCATGGGCATCCTGGACATGCCCCCGGGCAAGGTGACCCAGGGCGAGATCCTGTACCGCGGCCAGGACATGCTCAAGATGAGCAACGAGGAGCGGCGCAAGATCCGTGGCCGGAAGATCGCGATGATCTTCCAGGACGCGCTGTCCTCCCTCAACCCGGTGCTCAGCGTGGGCTACCAGCTCGGCGAGATGTTCCGGGTGCACCAGGGCGCCTCCAAGGCCGAGGCCAAGGCCAAGGCCATCGAGCTGATGGACCGGGTGCGCATCCCCGCCGCCAAGGAGCGGGTCAACGACTACCCGCACCAGTTCTCCGGCGGCATGCGCCAGCGCATCATGATCGCCATGGCGCTGTCGCTGCAGCCCGACCTGATCATCGCCGACGAGCCCACCACCGCCCTGGACGTGACCGTCCAGGCCCAGGTGATGGACCTGCTGGCGGAGCTCCAGGCCGAGTACAACATGGGCCTGATCCTGATCACCCACGACCTCGGTGTGGTCGCCGACGTCGCGGACAAGATCGCCGTGATGTACGCGGGCCGGATCGTCGAGACCGCCCCGGTGCACGACCTGTACGCGAACCCCGCGCACCCGTACACCAAGGGCCTGCTGCGCTCGATCCCGCGCCTGGACCAGAAGGGCCAGGAGCTGTACGCGATCAAGGGCCTGCCCCCGAACCTGCTGAAGGTTCCGGCCGGCTGCGCGTTCAACCCCCGCTGCGATGTCGCCACCGACCTGTGCCGCACGGACATCCCGGAGCTGCACCACGTGACGGACAAGGACGGCAAGGAGCTCACCGGCCGCCGCAGCGCGTGCCACCTCTGGAAGGAGACCCTCCATGGCTGAGAACATCCTGGAGGTCAAGGACCTGGTCAAGCACTACCCGCTGACCCAGGGCGTCCTGTTCAAGAAGCAGGTCGGCGCCGTCAAGGCCGTCGACGGCATCTCCTTCGAGCTGAAGAAGGGTGAGACCCTCGGCATCGTCGGCGAGTCCGGCTGTGGCAAGTCCACGCTGGCCAAGGTGCTGATGAACCTGGAGCGGGCCACCTCGGGCCAGGTGCTGTTCAAGGGCGAGGACATCTCCCAGCTGTCCGGCAGCGCGCTCAAGGCCGTCCGCCGCAACATCCAGATGGTGTTCCAGGACCCGTACACCTCGCTGAACCCGCGCATGACGGTCGGCGACATCATCGGGGAGCCGTTCGAGATCCACCCCGAGGTGGCGCCCAAGGGCGACCGCCGCAAGGCCGTCCAGGACCTGCTGGACGTCGTGGGTCTGAACCCGGAGTACATCAACCGGTACCCGCACCAGTTCTCCGGCGGCCAGCGCCAGCGCATCGGCATCGCCCGCGGCCTCGCGCTCAAGCCGGAGATCATCATCTGCGACGAGCCGGTCTCCGCCCTGGACGTGTCCGTCCAGGCGCAGGTGATCAACTTGCTGGAGCAGCTGCAGGGCGAGTTCGGCCTGTCGTACATGTTCATCGCGCACGACCTCTCCATCGTCCGGCACATCTCCGACCGCGTCGGCGTGATGTACCTGGGCAAGATGGTCGAGATCGGCTCCGACGAGCAGATCTACGACAACGCCACCCACCCGTACACCCAGGCGCTGCTGTCCGCGGTGCCGGTGCCGGACCCGACGGCGCGCGAGTCCCGCGAGCGGATCATCCTCAGCGGGGACATCCCTTCGCCGGCCAACCCGCCGTCCGGCTGCCGCTTCCGCACCCGCTGCTGGAAGGCGGAGGCCCGCTGCGCGGAGGAGATCCCGCTGCTGGCGATCCCGACCACGCTGGAGGGCCCGGCCGCGCACGAGTCGGCCTGCCACTTCGCCGAGGTCCGGGAGTCGGCCGCGGCCTGACGCCCCGTACGCACCCGGAAGGGCCCGTGGCTTCCCGCCACGGGCCCTTCCGGCGTTTCCGGGAACCGGCGCCGCGTCAACTCCGCGGCGGGTCCGCGCACCCGTCCGGGTGTACCCGGCTCGCGCCGTCGCCGGGGCGCGCTTCTCATGGGGTGTGATGCGACACACACCCCCTGAGGAGGGACCTCCATGCCCGTAGCCGCCCGCGCCCGCCTGGTCCTCGCCGCTGCGACGTCCGTGGTCCTGGTGGCCACCGGGTGCAGCAGCAGCGGCGGAGGAGGCGGCGGTGGCTCGTCGGACGCCGGCAAGCCCTTCAGCTACCAGAGCAGCGAGCCGCAGAACCCGCTGCAGCCCGCCAACGCGAACGAGGTCGGCGGCGGTCGCATCATCCAGAACCTCTTCAAGGGGCTGGTGGACTACGACCCCGGCAACGCCAAGATCCGCATGCAGGTCGCGGACAAGATCGAAACCAGCGACTCGCAGACCTTCAACGTCACGCTGAAGGACGGCTGGAAGTTCCACGACGGCACCCCGGTGCACGCCAAGAACTTCGTGGACGCCTGGAACTGGGGCGCCAACCCGGCCAACAACCAGATCAACAGCTCCTGGTTCTCCGACATCGAGGGCTACCAGGACGTCCACCCGGCCGGCGGGAAGCCCACCACGGACAAGATGTCCGGACTGACCGTCACGGACGACCTGCACTTCACGGTCAAGCTGAGCCACAAGGTCTCGTACTTCGAGTACAAGCTCGGCTACATCGCCTTCTCGCCGCTGCCGGACGGCTTCTTCAAGGACCCGGCCGGGTACGGGCAGAAGCCGGTGGGCAACGGCCCGTACCAGTTCGTCAGCTGGTCGCACAACACCGAGGTGGTCACCAAGACCTTCCCGGACTACCAGGGCGTGGACAAGCCGAAGAACGGCGGCGTGGTCTTCAAGATGTACACCACGTCCGAGGCCGCCTACGCGGACCTGCAGTCCAGCAACCTGGACGTGATGGACCAGGTGCCGCCGTCCGCGCTGGCCAACTACAAGAACGACCTCGGCGACCGGGCGGTCGACGCCCCGCAGGGCGCGATCCAGAACATCGGCTTCACGCTCTACCAGGGCGACTGGTCCTCGCCGGACAAGGCCAAGGTGCGCCAGGGCCTGTCGATGGCGATCGACCGCGACATCATCACCAAGACCGTGCTGCAGGGCTCCCGCAAGCCGGCCACCGCCTGGGTCGCCGAGGGCGTCGAGGGCTACAAGGACGGCGCCTGCGGCGACTTCTGCAAGTTCGACCCGGCCAAGGCCAAGCAGCTGATCCAGGACGGCGGCGGCGTCCCCGGCAACAAGCTGCTGATCACCTACAACGCGGACGGCGGCCACAAGGAGTGGGTGGACGCGGTCTGCAACTCGATCCGGCAGAACACCGGCGTCGACTGCCTGGGCGACCCGAAGCCCGACTTCAAGACCGCCCGCGCGGCGATCACCAGCCACCAGCTCAACGGCGCCTTCCGCACCGGCTGGGTGCAGGACTACCCGCTGAACGCCAACTTCCTGTCCGACGTGTACCGCACCGGTGCGGCCTCCAACGACTTCGGCTACAGCAACCCGCAGTTCGACGACGCGGCCACCAAGGCCGACGGGGCCCCCAGCGTGGCCGACACGGTGACCGGCTACCAGCAGGCCGAGGCCGTGCTGCCGAGCGGCATGCCGGCCATCCCGCTCTGGTACTACCGCACCAACTCGGGCTACTCGACCAAGGTGCAGAACGTGAAGTTCGACTCCTTCGGCAACCCGGCCTGGACCCAGGTCGAGGTCAAGGGCTGACGCCCTCCTCGCCCGCCATAGGGCAGGAGGGGCCCAGCCCCCCACACCGGCCCCGCCCTTCCCGCACGGAGGGCGGGGCCCGGTCCTCTCGGCCGACCGGCCCCGGTCGGTCACGCCCTGGAAGGAGGCTCGGATGGGCAGTTACGTGCTTCGGCGGGTGCTGCAGATGATCCCGGTGTTCTTCGGCACCACGCTGCTGATCTTCGTGATGGTCTACACGCTGCCGGGCGACCCGGTGACGGCGCTGTTCGGCGAGAAGGCGGCCGACCCCGCGGTGGTGGCCAGCATCAAGCACAAGTACTTCCTGGACCAGCCGCTCTGGAAGCAGTACCTGCACTACATGGGCAACCTGTTCCAGGGCGACTTCGGCACCAGCTTCACCGGCCGGCCGGTCTCGGACATCATGGCCGACGCCTTCCCGGTCACCATCCGGCTCGCGTTGCTGGCCTTCGTGTTCGAGATGGTGCTGGGCCTGGCACTCGGGGTGCTCTCCGGACTCAAGCGCGGCAGCATGTCGGACACCCTGGTGCTGGTCCTCACCCTGGTGGTGATCTCGATCCCGGTCTTCGTGCTGGCCTACATCGCGCAGACCGTGTTCGCCACCAACCTCGGCTGGGTCACGCCGACGGTGCAGGACAGCTACGACCTCTCGCAGCTGATCCTTCCGGCGGTCGTCCTGGGTTCGCTCTCACTCGCGTACGTCGCGCGGCTCACCCGGACCTCCATCGGCGAGAACCTGCGGGCCGACTACATCCGTACCGCGACCGCCAAGGGGCTTCCCCGGCGGACAGTCACCTCCCGTCATCTGCTGCGCAACTCGCTCATCCCCGTGGTCACCTTCCTCGGCACCGACCTCGGCGCACTGATGGGCGGGGCGATCGTCACCGAGGGCATCTTCAACGTGCAGGGCATCGGCAACGTCCTGTACCGGGCGATCAACCAGAAGGAAGGCCCGACCGTGGTCGGCATCGTGACCGTCCTGGTGATCATCTACCTGGTCGCCAGCCTGCTCGTCGACCTGCTCTACGCGGTCCTGGACCCGAGGATCCGCTATGCCTGACATCCATGACGAGGACTCGTACGAACCGCACCCGAAGCCCGGTGTCTCGCGCCTGGACTACGCCGGGGAGCAGGGCATGGCGGTCGAGCAGGAGACCTTGGTCGAACGCGACGTGGAGAAGCGGGAGGAGGCCCGCAGTCTCTGGGGCGACGCCTGGCGGGACCTGCGCCGGCGGCCGATCTTCCTGCTGTCGGCGGTGCTGATCGTGCTGCTGGTGGTGATGGCGGTCTTCCCCTGGGCGTTCACCGATGCCAACCCGCGCAAGGCCGACCTGGTGCACGACTACCTCAAGCGGCCGGACTGGACGGACTTCTTCGGCGCGGGCTGGTTCGGCTACGACGCCCAGGGCCGGTCCATCTACGCCCGGGTCGTCTACGGCGCCCGCGCCTCGATCACCGTGGGCGTCTTCGTGACCGCCGCGGTCACCGTGCTCGGCGGGCTGACCGGCATGGTCGCCGGGTACTACGGCGGGGCCGTCGACGCGGTGATCTCCCGGATCGTGGACATCTTCTTCGGCATCCCGCTGCTGCTCGGCGCCCTGGTGCTGCTGAACGCCTTCACCGTCCGCACGGTGTGGACCGTGGTGCTGGCGCTGGCCGTCCTCGGCTGGACCCAGATCGCCCGCGTCATGCGCGGCGCGGTGCTGACCGTCAAGCAGTCCGACTACGTGGTGGCCGGCCGGGCCCTCGGCGCCGGGACGGGACGGCTGATGTTCCGGCACATCCTGCCGAACGCGATCGCCCCGGTGATCGTCGTCGCCACCATCGCCCTCGGCGGCTACATCGCCACCGAGGCGACGCTGAGCTTCCTCGGCATCGGTCTGCAGGACCCGACCATCTCCTGGGGCATCGACATCTCCTCGGCCCAGAAGGTGATCCGGACGGCGCCGTACGTGCTGTTCTTCCCGGCCGCGGCGCTCTCCGTCACCGTACTGGCCTTCATCATGCTGGGCGACGCGGTGCGCGACGCCCTCGACCCGAAGCTTCGCTGAGCGAGGGGAGCGCAACGTGAACACCGCTGTGGACAGGGCCGGGCGCGAGGCGGGGACGCCGTACCAGGGGCCGCTGCTCGACGTACGGGACCTGCACGTCGAGTTCGTCACCCGGGACGGCGTGGCCAAGGCCGTCAACGGGGTCAACTACAGCGTCCGGGCGGGCGAGACGCTGGCCGTGCTGGGTGAGTCCGGCTCCGGGAAGTCGGTGACGGCGCAGGCGGTCATGGGCATCCTGGACATGCCGCCGGCCCGGATCCCGCGCGGGGAGATCCGCTTCCGCGGCCGGGACATGCTGAAGATGGGCAAGGACGAGCGGCGGAGGATCCGTGGCCGGAAGATCGCGATGATCTTTCAGGACGCGCTGTCCGCGCTCAATCCGGTGCTCACCGTCGGCTTCCAGCTCGGCGAGATGTTCCGGGTCCACCAGGGGCTCTCCCGGGCGGAGGCCAGGAAGCGGGCCGTGGAGCTGATGGACCGGGTGCGCATCCCGGCGGCCGAGCAGCGGGTGAACGACTACCCGCACCAGTTCTCCGGCGGGATGCGCCAGCGCATCATGATCGCCATGGCGCTGGCCCTGGAGCCGGACCTGATCATCGCGGACGAGCCGACCACCGCGCTGGACGTGACCGTCCAGGCCCAGGTGATGGACCTGCTGGCCGAGCTGCAGGCCGAGTTCAACATGGGGCTCATTCTGATCACCCACGACCTCGGCGTGGTCGCCGACGTCGCCGACAAGATCGCGGTGATGTACGCGGGCCGGATCGTCGAGACCGCACCCGTGCACGAGCTGTACGCGCGCCCGGCCCACCCGTACACCCGGGGCCTGCTGGACTCCATCCCGCGGCTGGACCAGAAGGGCCAGGAGCTCTACGCGATCAAGGGCCTGCCGCCCAACCTGCTGCGGATCCCCCCGGGCTGCGCCTTCAACCCGCGCTGTCCCCGGGCGCGGGACGTCTGCCGGGCCGAGGTGCCGGAACTGTTCCAGGTCACCGAGGACGACGGCACGCCGCTGGAGGGGCGCGGCAGCGCCTGCTTCTTCTGGAAGGAGACCCTCCATGACCGCTGACGGGGCCAGCGCGACGGGCGCGGCGGTGCCGGAGGAGGCCGCGTTCGACCAGGAGGTGCCGCGCGGCGAGCCGATCCTGGAGGTCCGGGACCTGGTCAAGCACTTCCCGCTCACCCAGGGCGTCCTGTTCAAGAAGCAGGTCGGCGCGGTCAAGGCGGTGGACGGGGTCAGCTTCGACCTGATGCAGGGCGAGACGCTGGGCATCGTCGGCGAGTCCGGCTGTGGCAAGTCCACGCTGGCCAAGGTGCTGATGAACCTGGAACCGGCGACCGGGGGGTCCGTCCGCTACAAGGGGGAGGAGATCTCCCGGCTGTCCGGGGGTGCGCTCAAGGCCGTCCGCCGCAACATCCAGATGGTGTTCCAGGATCCGTACACCTCGCTGAACCCGCGGATGACGGTCGGCGACATCATCGGGGAGCCCTTCGAGATCCACCCCGAGGTGGCGCCCAGGGGCGACCGCCGCAAGGCCGTCCAGGACCTGCTGGACGTGGTCGGGCTCAACCCGGAGTACATCAACCGGTACCCGCACCAGTTCTCCGGAGGTCAGCGCCAGCGCATCGGCATCGCCCGCGGCCTCGCGCTCAAGCCGGAGATCATCATCTGCGACGAGCCGGTCTCGGCGCTGGACGTGTCGGTGCAGGCCCAGGTGATCAACCTGCTGGAGCAGCTGCAGGGCGAGTTCAACCTGTCGTACATGTTCATCGCCCACGACCTCTCCATCGTCCGCCACATCTCCGACCGGGTGGGGGTGATGTACCTGGGCAAGATGGTCGAGATCGGCTCCGACGAGCAGATCTACGACCACGCGACCCATCCGTACACCCAGGCGCTGCTCTCGGCGGTGCCGGTGCCGGACCCGACGGCGCGCGAGTCGCGGGACCGGATCGTGCTCACCGGCGACGTGCCCTCGCCGGCCAACCCGCCCTCCGGGTGCCGGTTCCGCACCCGCTGCTGGAAGGCGCAGGAGCGGTGCGCGGTGGAGGTGCCGCTGCTGGCCTCGCCGAGCTGGCTGAGCGGGCCGGCGTTCCACGACTCCGCCTGTCACTTCGCGGCCGAGCGGGGTGACGAGCAGGGCGCCGGCGGCCCGTCGTAGCGGTCGCTCCGCGGTCAGGGCGCGCCCCGCGGGGCGCGCCCTTCGCCGTGATGGAACCGAGATCTCCCACGCACTCCCCAAGTGCACGCCGTTCCTTGATAGTTGCACTGCGCCTGTCGATGCTCGCCGCTGTGCCGAGGAGGGCTGCCCGGATGGACATGGTGGAGGTGACCGGCGGCGGTCGGGAGAACCTGGTGCCCGGGACCCCGCTGCTGGAGGTCGAGGACCTGCACATCGAGTTCCACACCCAGGACGGCGTCGCCAAGGCCGTCAACGGGGTGAGCTACTCGGTGGCGGCGGGGGAGACGCTGGCGGTGCTGGGTGAGTCCGGCTCCGGGAAGTCGGTGACCGCGCAGGCGGTCATGGGCATCCTGGACATGCCGCCCGGGAAGATCACCGCCGGACGGATCCTGTTCCGCGGCGAGGACCTGCTGACCATGAGCCCCAAGCTGCGGCGGACGGTCCGCGGCCGGAGGATCGCGATGATCTTCCAGGACGCGTTGTCCGCCCTCAATCCGGTGCTCAGCGTGGGCTACCAGCTCGGCGAGATGTTCCGGGTCCACCAGGGGCTCTCCCGGGCGGAGGCCAGGAAGCGGGCCGTGGAGCTGATGGAGCGGGTGCGCATCCCGGCGGCCGAGCAGCGCGTCGGCGACTTCCCGCACCAGTTCTCCGGCGGGATGCGCCAGCGCATCATGATCGCCATGGCGTTGGCCCTGGAGCCGGACCTGATCATCGCGGACGAGCCGACCACCGCGCTGGACGTGACCGTCCAGGCCCAGGTGATGGACCTGCTGGCGGAGCTGCAGGCCGAGTTCAACATGGGGCTGATCCTGATCACCCACGACCTCGGTGTGGTCGCCGACGTCGCGGACAAGATCGCGGTGATGTACGCGGGCCGGATCGTCGAGACCGCACCCGTGCACGAGTTGTACGCGCGCCCGGCCCACCCGTACACCCGCGGCCTGCTGGACTCGATCCCGCGGCTGGACCAGAAGGGCCAGGACCTGCACGCCATCAAGGGCCTGCCGCCCAACCTGCTGCGGATCCCCGGGGGTTGCGCGTTCAACCCCCGCTGCGACCGGGTGCAGGACGTCTGCCGGACCGAACTCCCGCCGCTGGTGCCGGTGGCGGACGAGGAGGGCGCCGAACTGCCGGGCCGCCGCAGCGCCTGCCACTACTGGCGGGAGACCCTGCACGGCTAGGCGTGTCGGACACGCCCCAACGGCCGGGCTCGGACGCCTACTTGGTGAAGCCCACGTTCTCCCAGACGATGTCGGACAGGCCCTGGGCGCCGATGTTGGCGAGGTCGGCGCGCGCGCCGTACAGCTGCGGGCGCTGGTAGAGCGGCAGCACGCCGGCCACCTTCCAGAGTTCTGCGTCGGCCTGGTTGATCGCCTCGGAGGCGGAGCCGGCGTCGGACGCGGCGCCCGCCCGGTCGAGAGCGGCGTCCACCGCCGCGCTGCCCGCGCCGGCGCGGTTGGTGGCGCTGTTCTGGGCGTACGAGGCGCGGCTGCCGCTGGCCGGGAACGGGGTGCCGAGCAGGGCGTAGACGGCGATGTCGAAGTCGTTGTGGTTGACGTACTTGTCGAAGAACTCGTTGGGGGCGGCCGTCACCGGGGTGACCTTGATGCCGACGTCCTTGAGCATCTTGGAGACGGACGCCGTCTCGCCCTGGGCCACGGCGACCCCGGCCGGGACGACCATCCGCAGGTTCAGCTCGTGGCCGTCCTTCTTCCGCACGTCGCCGTCGAGCTTCCAGCCGGCCGAGTCCAGCTTGCGGGCGGCCTCGGCCGGGTCGAAGCGGGACAGGCCGAGGGAGTTGTCGCGGTAGCCGTTCTGGTTGGCGGCCAGCAGGTGGTTGTTGAGGGGGACGGCGGGCCAGTCCAGGCCGTTGAGGTCGGCGCGGATCAGGGTGTCCCGGTCGATCGCCTGGAACACGGCCTGGCGGACGGTCGCGTCGCTGAGCAGCGGGCTGCGGGCGTTCAGGGTGAGCTGCCGGAAGTCCGGTCCGCCGGCCCGGCGGACGGCCGCGCCCTTGGTGTTCTTGATGACCTGGTAGCCGGCCAGGTCCGGGCCGTTGTTGAGGAGGTCGATCTGGCCCTTGGCGAAGGCGGCGCCCATCTGGTCGGGCAGCATGGCGTGGAAGACGATCCGGTCCAGCATCGGCTTGTCGCCCCACCAGGTCGGGTCGGCGACCAGGGTGACGGTCTGCGCGGCCGGGTCCAGCCGCTCGACCTTGAACGGGCCGGCGGTGAGCGGGATCGCGTCCAGGTAGGCCGTGTTGAACAGGTCCGGGGTGGAGACCTTGCTCGCGGGCAGCAGCGGGGCGTTGGCGGCGCCGTTGAACATCGACTGCCATTCGGAGAACGGCCGGTCGAAGGTCATCACGGCCTGGAAGTCGTCCTTGCCGCGCTCGACCGAGGTGACCAGCTCGAAACCGGAGGTGCTGGACGGCCGGTAGGCCGGGTCCTTGCCGTTCAGGGCACGCCAGTCGGCCTCGATGTCGCGCCAGGTGATCGGGGTGCCGTCGGACCAGTGGGCCTTCGGGTTGAGCGTCCAGGTGACCACCTGGTGGCCGTCCCTGACCTCGGCGTGGGCCTCCTGGAGGTAGGCCGGGTTGACGGTCTGGGTGCCGGCCGCGTCCGAGCGGAAGAAGGTCGGCAGCAGCGGCTTGCCGACCGCGACGGTGGAGGACTCGGTGCCGTCGGTGTGGATCGGCGACCACTGGTGGGGGAACTGGGCGATCGCCAGGTTCAGGGTGCCGCCCTGGCGCAGCTGGCCGCGGTCGTGGGCGTTGATGTCGACCGAGGTGAGCTTGGGCACCCCGGCGGCGGCGCTCGGCAGCGCGTCCGAGGCGGCGCCGTCCTGCCCTGAGGCGCAGGAGCAGAGCGTGAGGGAGAGCGTCAGGACGGTGAGACCGGCGAGCAGCGCCGTCCGGTGGTGCTGGAGGCGGCGGCCCATCGGCGTGGCTCCCGGGGTGACTGTGGCGGATGGTGTGGCGTCACATCTTGCTGACCGGGAGGGGGAGTTGTCGAGGGGGCGGGACCGCCGCATCCGTTCGGTGCGGGGCCCGCCCCCTCGTTCGTGCCCGGTTCGTCAGGCCACGGTGAACTTGTAGGTGCGTTCCTTGTCGCCGGTCTTGTCGAACAGCGAGCCGACGGCGTCCGCGACGTCCTGCGGGGTGATCGTCGAGGTCTGGCCGTTCTTCTTGACCTTCACCTTGTCGAACAGGCCGTTCAGCTGGGAGCCCAGCACGTCGAGGTCCCACTTGGGCGCGATCTTGCCGGAGGCGTCCGGGGTCAGCGTGAGCGTCTTGGCGGCGGTCTTCGGGCCGAAGTCCCAGGACTTGGCGCCGGCCACGATGTGGATCTTCCCGTTGGTCACCTGCTTGCCGAGGCTGTCCGCGGCGGCCTGCAGGGCCTGGGTGGAGACCTTCGGCTGGGCGGCCGTGACGGCGAGCGCGACCGGCTGGTCGGGCTTGCCCGCGGCGCGGTCCCGGTAGGCCTGCTCGACCACGTCCAGGGCGGCGTTGGAGTCCACCGCCTGGCCGGCCTTGCCGGGGACGACGACCGGGTCGCCGTTGTCGGCGAACTTGACGTAGCCCTCCTGGAGGCCCTGGCCCGAGCCGGCCGCCAGGGAGTCCAGCGCGGCCTTGAGCTTGGCGCGGTCGACCCGGACCTCCGGGGCGACGGCCTTGGTGCCGCCCTGGATCGACTTGATCACGGCGACCGGGTCGTAGTCGTGGGCGGCGAGGCCGTCCACGGTGGCGGTGGTGTCGAAGGTCAGCCCGGCGACCGTCGGGTCGAGGTCGACCGTCTGGTCGCCGATCTTCAGCTTCAGCGGCTGCTGCCCGGCCTTGCCGACCGACGCGTCCAGCGCGTGGATCGCCTGGTCGCGGCTGTTGCCGCCGATGTCCGTGCCGAGCACCACGGTGCCCTTGGGGACGTCCGACTGGTTGAGCATCAGGCCGGTGCCGTACGCGGCGGCGCCGAGGAACAGCACGCCGCCGAAGGCGTAGACGCCCAGCTTGACGAGCTTCTTGGCGCCGCCGCGCTTGGCCTTGGCCGGGGCGGCGGGCTCGGTCTTCCCCTTCGCGGGGGCCGGGCCGGGCGCGGGAACGGGCCCGGGGCCGGGGCCGGGGCCGGACTGGGCGGCGGGACCGCCGGGGACGCCCGGCGCACCCGGGGCGCCGGGAGCGGCCTGGGAGCCGGGGCCGGGGGGCGTCGGCAGCGGGGTGACCTCGGTGGCCTCGGGGTCGCCGGCCTGCCGGGGCCCGCCGGCGACGGGCCGCGCGCCCGGCTGCGGGGCGGGCTGGGGCGCGCCCGGGAAGAGCCCGCCGGGGGCCGCCGGGGTGGCGAAGGGGTCCTGACCGGGGGCGGCCGGGCGCTGGGAGCCCGGGCGCTGGGTGGCGAACGGGTCGGCACCGGTCGGGGCCGAGGCGAACAGGCCCGGCTGCGGACGGTCGTCGGCGCCGCGCGGGGCGCCGTTCCGGGGCGTGCCGGGTATGGCGGCCGACGGCGGGGTGTTCTCGCGGATCGGCGCGAAGCCGTCCACCGAGGTGTCCTCCGGGTTCGACCCGGACTGCGGGGCGGCCGGGAGCCCGCCCTGCTGCGGGCCGTTCGGACGGGCGCCGTTCGGGCGGGCGTCGTTCGTACGGGGCGCGCCCTGCTGCGGCGCCTGCCGCTGCGGGCGGTTGCCGCGCGGACCGCGGGCACCGGTGTCGGGGCCGGCCGAGGCGAACGGGTCGGCAGCCGGTGCGAACGGGTCGAAGGTGGGCGCGAACGGGTCGGCTGCCTCGTACACCCCGGGCTCGTCGCCCGGGTTCCCGGCGCCGTACGGCGAAGCGGGGGAGGGCGCGGCGCCCTGGTTGGGCGCCTTGCCCTGGGCGGGCACCGGACGGCCGTTGGGGCGGGCCGCGCCGCCGGCCGCTGCCGGGCGGGCGCCGTTCGGGGCGGCCTGCGGACGGGCCTCGGCGGCGTTGCCGGGCACGGCCGCGACCTCCGGCGCGCTCGGGGCGCCGGCCGGCACCGCGGCCGGGGCGGGCTCGGCGGCCGGGGCCTTCTTCTGCCGCGGCCGGAACCAGGCACCGGTGGACTCGGACTCCGAGGTGGCCGCCGGGATCGGCGGGATCTGCCACTCCGGCGGCAGGTCCGGCGGGGTGGCCGAGCGGGGGCCGCCCTCCATCACGCCGAGGACGGGCGAGGCGGCCGCGGAGCGGTGCCGGGAGCCGCCCGGCTCGGCGGGCGCCTGCTCGGCCGGCCCCTCGTCGGCCCTGGCGGTCTCGTTCTTGACGGCGCTGCGGACCACGACCGGCGGGATCGGGCGCGAACCGGGGATGTTGATCCGGACCCGGGTGGTCAGCGTGGTCTCGGTCTTCGGACCGTCGTCCTCGCCGCCCGACCCGGCGTCGGTGCCGGCCCGGTCGCCGCCGGGGAGGCCCGGGGTGCCGTAGGGCGGCGTGCCCGACGGGTAGGCGTCCGGACCCGTGCGCCGGGGCGTCGGGTTGGCGTTGTCAGATTCGCGGCTGCTCAATGCTGCTCTGCTCCGGGTTCGCGGGCGGGCCGTGCGGCGCGACCGCGGTTCGTGGTCGCCGGGCCTGGGGCAAACGGCGGTCGGGTACGACGTACTGCGGGACCACCATACTGGGAAGAACTGAGCGGTGAACGGCTTCGGACAGATCCTGATACGTCCGGTTCCTCCGGTATGAGAGTACGGCGGAGTGGTCCTGACTGCGCGTTGTGTGCGCTACCGTACGCGGCTGCCCACCGGGGTCAGCGAGGGGGGTTGGGCACCCCGGGGAACCAGCTGGTGCGGGTGGGCAGGGTGGCGCAGATCACGCCCAGGATCGAGCCGACGAACAGCCAGGCCAGCGAGGTGGCGTTGGACCACAGCACGTTGTCGCCCTCCGGCCGGGGCACCATCAGCAGCAGCATCGCCAGGAACCAGCCGGCCGCGGGCAGCGCGGCGCCCAGTCGGGTGCCGGTGACCCGCAGGCCCGCGTAGAAGGTCGCGGCGGTGGCGGCGAGCGCCAGCAGAACTCCCACGGGCGGCCACAGGGCCTGCACAAAGGATCCGCAGACGGACACCACGATGCCCAGCAGGAAGAACAGGACATACGCCGTGATCCGGGCGGCGCGCGGGGGTTGGGGCTCGGCCAGGCGCTGCTCGCGGGTGCCGAGGGCGGTCACCGCGATCGAACGGCGCTTCGGCTTGGCGGCGGGCGCGGTCATCGGGCGTTCCCCTCGCTGGGAGTCGGGTCGGTGGTGTCGAGGCCCGCGAACAGGTCGCGTTCGGGCCGCTCGGGCCCGGCCTGGCCGTGCACCAGCTGGTAGTACTCGGTGGCGAACAGCGGCTGGCCGAGGTGGTTGGACAGCGCGAAGGAGGAGCCGTCCACGGTGATCTGGGTGGCGTGCGCGGCCATCGCGGCGGCCTTGCGCCCGGCGTGGGCGGTGCCGTCCACCACGGTGGTGACCACCTCGTCGGTCACCACCCCCGGCACGTCGGAGGGTTGGGCGGTGCCCGGGAAGGCCGCCTCGGCGGCGGTCGCGGCCAGCCCGGCGTCGAGCACCGAGCGCGGCATCCGGTTCCAGTACACCTTGGCGATCCGCCAGGGGGCGCCCAGCTCCGGACGGTGCGCCGGGTCGGCGGCCAGCTCGTACGCGCGCATCGCGACCCGGTGCGCCTGGATGTGGTCCGGGTGCCCGTAGCCGCCGTTCTCGTCGTACGTGACCAGCACCTGCGGCCGCACCTCGCGGACCACCGCGACCAGGTGGTCCGCCGCCTCGTCCACGTCGGCCCGCCAGAAGCAGCCGGGGGCGTCGTTGTCGGGCACGCCCATCATCCCGGAGTCGCGGTAGCGCCCCGGGCCGCCGAGGAAGCGGAAGTCGGTGACGCCGAGGGCGCGCATCGCCTCGGTCAGCTCGCCGATCCGGTGCGCGCCGAGGGTGTCGTCCCGATCGGCCGTCAGGTGGGCCAGCTCGGGCGGGATCACCTCGCCGCCCTCGCCGAGGGTGCAGGTCACCAGCGTGACCAGGGCGCCCTCGGCGGCGTACCGGGCCATGGTGGCGCCGTTGCCGATCGACTCGTCGTCGGGGTGGGCGTGCACCAGGAGGAGGCGGCGGCCGGTAGTCGCGGTCATGGGAGGAAGCCTAACGACCGCGGCCGGGGCCTCAGAGCTTCAGGCCGTTGATCATCCCGGCGAGGTTGCTGGTGACCTGGCTGATCGACGGGGCGATCGAACTGGAGGCCAGGTAGAAGCCGAGCAACCCGCAGACGATGGCGTGCGAGAGCTTGAGGCCGGAGCGGCGGATCAGCACCACCACGATGACGAGCATCAGCACGGCTGCGGAGATGTTCATGGCCATGTCGGCTCATACCCCTTCTCGGGCGCCGCCCCTTGGGGAGGGCGGCGGTGGGAGCGAACGGGAACCGGGGTCGGGTGACCGGGGGCCCGGGACGGGGTCCGACGATCACTCGCCTGACCAGTCATACCCGATGGGTAAGGGGAGCATTACATTCAGTGAGTCCCCGCGTGCCGCGGCACCGGGGCACCGGAGGGGCGCATGGGCCGGTCGGAGGGGGTTTGGACTCCTTTGGGGCGTACCTGGGGGCGGTGCTCCGAACGAGTGATCGTCAGTCACCCGGCAGTCGGAGTCCGCCGTCGTAGGGTCTGGTGCCATGACCTCCCACACCCCTGCGGACACCTTCCCCCGGCAGTACGCGCGGACCCTGCGTTACACGGTCGGCGCCCCCCGCTCCTTCTCCGTCGCACCGGACGGCTCGCGGGTCGTCTTCCTCCGCTCGCGCTCCGGCGGCGACCGGGCCAACCTGCTCTGGACCCTCGACACCGCCACCGGCGAGGAGCGGATCGCCGCCGACCCGGCCGTCCTGCTCGGCGGTGGCGAGGAGGACCTCTCCCCGGCCGAGAAGGCCCGCCGCGAGCGCAGCCGGGAGGGCTCGGCCGGCATCGTCGGCTACGCCCTCGACGCGGAGGGCCGGCTGGCCGCCTTCGCGCTGTCCGGCCGGCTGTTCACCGCCGACCTGCTGACCGGCGACGCCCGCGAACTCCCGGCCCGGGGCCCGCTGCTGGACCCGCGGCTCTCCCCGGACGGCACCCACGTCGCCTACGCCAACACCGCCGGCGAACTGCGGCTGACCCGTACCGACGGCACCGAGGACCGGGCGCTCGCCGAGCCGGACGGCCCCGATGTCACCTGGGGGCAGGCCGAGTTCATCGCCCAGGAGGAGATCGACCGCGACCGCGGCTTCTGGTGGTCCCCGGACGGCGAGCGGCTGCTGGTCGAGCGCGCCGACGACAGCCCGGTGCGCCGCTGGTGGATCGCCGACCCGGCCAACCCGGACCGCGAGCCCGCCGAGGTCGCCTACCCGGCCGCCGGCACCGCCAACGCCGAGGTCGGCCTCTGGCTGATCGACCTGCACGGCGGACGCACCGAGGTCTCCTGGGACCACGAGGCCTTCCCGTACCTGGCCCGGGTGCACTGGTCCCAGGGCGGCGTGCCGCTGCTGCTGGTCCAGTCCCGCGACCAGCGCGCCCAGCAGGTGCTCGGCGTGGACGTGGCCACCGGCGGCACCGAGGTGCTGTTCGAGGAGCGCGACGAGGTCTGGCTGGAGGCCTTCCCCGGCGTGCCGGCCTGGACCCCGGACGGCAAGCTGGTGCGGATCTCCGACGAGGGAGGGGTGCGGGCCCTGGTGGTCGGCGACCAGACCGTCACCGGGGCCGACCTGCACGTCCGCTCGGTCGTCGCGGTCACCGAGCGGGAGGTGTTCTTCAGCGCCTCCGGCGGCGCCGGGGAGACCGACCCCGAGCCCGGCTGGATCGCCGTCGGCCGGATCAGCCACGACGGCAAGCAACTGGCCTGGGAGTCCGCCAACGGCCGCCCGTTCACCTCCGTCACCAGCGCGGTGCACGCGGGCGGCATCACCGTCCGGGCCACCGCCGAGCACACCCTGCCCGGCACCCTGGTGCAGGTCGCCCGCGACCTGCCGGAGGGCGTGGTGGTCGACGACGTCGCCACCATCGCCTCGTACGCCGAGACCCCGGTCATCACCGCCCGCCCGGTCTTCCGCTTCGCTGGCGAGCGCCGCATCCCCTCCGCGGTCTTCCTGCCCACCGGCTACGACCGCGAGCGCGACGGCCTGCTGCCCGTCCTGATGGACCCGTACGGCGGCCCGCACGGCCAGCGCGTCGTCCAGGCGCACAACCCGCACCTCAACTCGCAGTGGTTCGCCGACCAGGGCTTCGCGGTGGTCGTCGCCGACGGGCGCGGCACCCCCGGGCGCGGGCCGGCCTGGGAGAAGTCCATCGCCTTCGACTTCGCCGGGGCCACCCTGGACGACCAGGTGGAGGCGCTGCGGGCGCTCGCCGAGGAGTTCCCCCTGGACCTCGACCGGGTCGCCATCCGCGGCTGGTCGTACGGCGGCTACCTCGCCGCGCTCGCCGTGCTGCGCCGCCCCGACGTGTTCCACGCGGCGGTGGCCGGGGCACCGGTGACCGAGTGGGAGCTGTACGACACCCACTACACCGAGCGCTACCTGGGCCACCCGGCCGAGCGGCCCGAGGTGTACGAGGCCAACTCGCTGACCGGCTACGCGGCCGGGCTGGAGCGCCCGCTGATGATCATCCACGGGCTCGCGGACGACAACGTGGTGGCCGCCCACACCCTGCGGCTCTCCTCGGCCCTGCTGGCCGCCGGGCGCCCGCACACCGTGCTGCCGCTGTCCGGCGTCACCCACATGACCCCGCAGGAGGAGGTCGCGGAGAACCTGCTGCTGCTCCAGGTTGACTTCGTGAAGCGCTCGCTGGGCCTGTAGCAGCCTCCTGCCCGGCGCGACCGGCGGCCGGTACCCCCTGGGCGGGGTGCCGGCCGCCGGCATGACATCCGTCATACCGAAGGCACGACGGCCGACACTGCCGCCGGTCGCCGCCCGCGCGGGACTCTGAGGTGGTGCGGACAGGACCGCACGCGACAACCGTCAGAGGAGAGGGGCCGGGCGATGGCTTCCGAGGTGGCCGCCTTCCGCGGCGTCGGCAAGAGCTACGGGCGGGTGCGCGCCGTGGACGGCCTGGACCTGGTGCTGCGGCCGGGCGAGACCGTCGCCCTGCTCGGCCCGAACGGCGCCGGGAAGTCCACCAGCCTGGACCTGCTGCTCGGCCTGCGCGAGCCCGACCGGGGCAGCGTCACGCTGTTCGGCGGCACCCCGCGGGCGGCGATCGCGGACGGGCGGGTCGGCGCGATGCTGCAGAGCGGCGGGCTGATGACCGACGTCAAGGTCCGCGAGCTGGTCGAGCTCGCCTGCAAGGTGCACCCGCGCGGTCGGTCGGTCACGGGGGTGCTGACCGACGCCGGGATCACCGAGATCGCCGAACGCCGGGTGGACAAGCTGTCCGGCGGCCAGGAGCAGCGGGTCCGGTTCGCCCTGGCGGTCGCCGGCGACAGCGACCTGATCGTGCTGGACGAGCCCACCACCGGTATGGACGTCAGCGTCCGGCAGGGGTTCTGGGCGAGCATGCGCGCCCAGGCCGACGCCGGCCGCACGGTCCTGTTCGCCACCCACTACCTGGAGGAGGCCGACTCGATCGCCGACCGGGTCCTGGTGCTGCACCGGGGCCGGCTGATCGCCGACGGCAGCTCCGCGGAGATCAAGGCGCGGGCCGGGGCCCGCCGGATCGCCTTCGAGATCCACGACGCCGACCTCTCCCCGGCCGCCGTCCGGTTCGACGAGGCCGTGCTGCGCGCCCTGCCGGGCGTGCAGTCGCTGGACGTCACCGCCCGCGTCCCGGGGGTGCGGACGGTGCGGATCAGGACCGCGGACGCCGACGCGGGCGTGGCCGGGATCTACCGGGCGGGCCTCTACCCGCGCGGCCTGGAGGTCACCGGGGTCGGCCTGGAGCAGGCCTTCCTGACCATCACCGGCGAACTGGACAAGCAGGACCGGGCGGAGGAGAGCGCGCGATGACCACCCTGATCAAGCTGGAGATCCTGCGGACCCTCCGCAACCGGCGCTACCTGTTCTTCACCGTCGTCTACCCGGCGCTGATGTACGTCTTCTTCATCAACGCCTACGGCTCCGGCAACCAGGCCGGCGGGCTGCCCGTGAAGACCTACTTCATGGTCTCGATGGCCACCTTCGGCGCGGTCGGCGCGGTGCTCTCCGGCAGCGCCCAGCGGATCTCGCTGGAGCGCAGGAGCGGCTGGGTGCGGCAGCTGCGGCTGACCGCGCTGCCCGGCCGGGCGTACACCGTCGGCAAGATCGCGTCGACGGCGGTGACCACGCTGCCGGCGATCCTGGTGGTCTTCGTGGTCGGTGCCACCCAGGGCGTCTCGCTGAGTGTGCCGCAGTGGATCGGGCTGGCGGCCGCGCTGTGGCTGGGCAGCTTCGTCTTCGCCGCGCTCGGGGTGGCCCTCGGCTACGCGGCGGCACCGGACGCGGTGCAGCCGATCGTGATGATCACCTACATGGCGATGGCGCTGCTCGGCGGCACCTGGTTCCCGGTGAGCGGGTCGCTGGAGAAGTTCGCCCGGTTCAACCCGGTGTTCCTGTACAACAAGCTGGCCACCTTCACCCAGCCCGGGCACTCCCTGGACCTGGTCGCGGTCGCCGGTCTGGCCGCCTTCTTCGCGGTGTTCGCCACCGCCGCAGCGGCGCTGTACCGGCGCGACACCCGACAGGCATGATGATCCGTATGAGTGACGCGCGCCAGACCCGCCGATCCGACGAGCAGCCGGAGACGGGTGTGGCGCGCGCGCAGTTCATGAACGTCCCGGGCGGTCCGGTGGAGACCCGGCGTCAGCTGCTGGTCAAGGTCGCCTGGATGCTGCTGTGGATGACCTACCTGGCCTACCCGGCGGGTGACCTGGTCAACGGCGGCCACAGCCTGACCGGCCAGGTGCTCGGCTGGGCCTGCCTGGCGGTCTTCGTGGTCTCGTACGTCCTGCTGGTGATCTTCCGCTCGCAGGCGGGGATGAGGCCGCGGGCCTGCCAGGTGATCGTCGGGACGATGATCGTGCTCGCCGTGGCCTCCTCGTTCCTGCTCGGCCCCGCGTTCCTGACCATGTTCATCTACGCCTCGGTGTGCCTCGCGGTCATCAGCCCGCCGAACATCGCACTGCGCGCGCTGATCGGTATGGCCGCGCTGACCGCCGCGACCGGGCTGCTGATCCACGCCGGGAACGACAACATCTCCACCTTCGCGCTCAGCGCCTTCCTCTCCGGCGTCGCGATGACCGGCCTGCAGCGGCTGGTCGCCACCATGAAGGAACTGCGCGAGGCCCGGGCCGCGGTGGCCCACCTGGCCGCCTCCGAGGAGCGGCTGCGGCTCGCCCGCGACCTGCACGACCTGCTCGGGCACTCGCTCTCGCTGATCACCCTGAAGAGCGAGCTGGCCGGGCGGTTCATGGACGCCGGCAAGGACGAGGCGGCGCGGGCCCAGGTCGCCGACATCGAGCAGGTCGCCCGGCAGTCGCTGATCGACGTGCGGGAGGCCGTGACCGGCTTCCGCCGCCCCACCCTGCCGGTCGAGCTCGCCGCCGCCCGGACCGCCCTGTCCGCCGCGCAGGTCCGGCTGGAGGCCGCGCCGGAGCTGGTGGACGCCTGGCCGTCGCTGGCCAACGAGGAGGCGGGCGCGCTGGCCTGGGCGCTGCGCGAGGCCGTCACCAACATCGTCCGGCACGGCGAGGGCGCCACCGTCTGCACGGTGACGGCGGACGAGACCTGGGAGGGCAGCGGCGAGCGCTACGCCGTCCTGGAGATCACCGACAACGGGCGCGGACCGGGCAAGTCCCAGCCGGGCAACGGCCTCTCGGGCCTGGAGGAGCGCCTCGCCCTGGTCGGCGGCCGCCTGGAGACCGGGCCGGGCGAACGCGGCAAGGGCTTCCGCCTCCGGGCCTCCGTCCCGCTGCGAACGGCCCCGGTGCCCACCGAGCCGCCCAAGGTGGTCTCCTGACGCTGACCGCTCGACCGCGGTCCGCGGCGGGCGGAGCGGCGGCTCCTGCCCCTGGCGGAGGGTCAGGTCGGCTCACCTCTAAGGTCGTGGCCATGGCTAACGCAGAGAACAGCCCCTCGATCCGCGTGCTGCTCGCCGAGGACCAGGGGATGGTCCGGGAGGCGCTGGCGGCGCTGCTCGGGCTGGAGGGGGACATCGACGTCGTCGCGCAGGTGGGCCGC
Organism: Kitasatospora sp. NPDC101108; assembly: GCF_055584725.1. Lineage (NCBI taxonomy): Bacteria > Bacillati > Actinomycetota > Actinomycetes > Kitasatosporales > Streptomycetaceae > Kitasatospora > Kitasatospora sp. NPDC101108. The sequence goes on along the minus strand of NZ_JBVJLM010000003.1, from coordinate 247,550 downwards.
GGGGACGAGGTGGTGGCGGCGGTGCTGGCGAACGACGTGCAGGTCGCCGTGCTGGACATCGAGATGCCGGGCATGACGGGCATCGAGGCGGCCGCCGAGCTGCACCGGCAGGCGTCCGGGACGAAGGTGGTCATCGCGACGACCTTCGGGCGCCCGGGCTACCTGCGCCGGGCGATGGAGTCCGGGGCGGACGCCTTCCTGGTGAAGGACGCGCCCGCGTCCGAGCTGGCCGAGGCGATCCGCCGGGTGCTGCGCGGGGAGCGGGTGATCGACCCGGTGCTGGCGGCGGCCGCGCTGGCCGAGGGTGCCAACCCGCTGACCGCGCGCGAGCGGGACGTGCTGGGCGCGGCCGCGGACGGCGCGGTGAACGCGGACATCGCCAGGCGGCTGCACCTGTCGGAGGGGACGGTCCGCAACTACCTCTCGATGGCGATCCAGAAGACCGAGGCGCGCAACCGCACCGAGGCGGTCCGGATCGCCCGCGAGAAGGGCTGGCTCTAGGCCCCGGGTCCTCAGTTGAGCCGGTGGCGGGCCGCCCGGGCCTCCTGGCGGACCTTGGCGGCGGTGTCCGGGTCGAAGGCGTCCAGGATCTGGGCGTAGGAGTCCATCTCCGCCGAGCCGCGGAGGAAGTCGCCCATCCGCACCAGGAGTTCGGCCCGTTCCAGCCGGAGCTGGGCCGGGTGGCGCGGGAGCAGCAGGGCGAGTTCGGTGGCCCACAGCTGGGTGCGGGCGTGCTCGGGCCGGTCGGCGGCCCAGACCCGGATGTTGCCGAGCACCCGCAGCACGATGTCCAGCGGCTGGGCCGGGGTGAGCAGGGCCGGGGTGAAGTCGTGCCCGGCGGCGGCGACCAGGTGCTCGACGTCGGCCGGGTCGAGCAGCCGTCCGCCGTGGAAGGGGTCGGCGAGGACGTACTCCTCGCCGCCGGCCGGGCCGCCGACCGCGACGATGAAGTGGCCGGGCAGCGCGATGCCGTGGACGGTGAGCCCGGCGCGCCGCCCGACCTCCATCCACACCAGCGAGAGCGTGATCGGCAGTCCGCGCCGACGCCGCAGCACGTCGGGCAGCAGCGAGGACTCCAGCCGCCGGTAGTCGGACTGGCGCCCGTGGAACCGCTCCCGCCCGCCGAGCACGGCGGCGAGCAGGGCGGCGGTCTCCTCCGGCCCGGAGGGCGAGCGTTCGGCGACGGCGACCCGGACGGCCGTCGCGTGCCGGTCGAAGGCGGCCGAGCAGGCGGCCAGCAGGGCGTCCACGCCGGGCGGCTCGCCCGGATCGCCCGGGTCGAGGACGGGGTCGTGCTCGGCGGCGGCGAGCAGGCAGAGCAGCACCGGGTCGGGCTGCTCGGCGCGGGCGGCGGTCCGGAAGCGGTCTCTGCTCTGCTCGGTCACGGTGACGGCGGCGGCCTTCGTACGACGGACGGACAAGCGGACATACCAGGGCGGAACGGTCGGGCGGCTACTCCTGGGGAAGGAGCGCGTAGTGGTAAGTGTGACTGGTCGTGAAGCCGAGTCCGTCATAGAGCGCGATCGCACCGTCGTTCTCCGCCTCGACCTGCAGGTACGCGCCGCTCGCCCCCTCCTCCGCCGCGCGGGCGGCGAGCACCGCCATGACCGCCGTCGCCAGTCCGGCCCGCCGGGCGTACGGCTGGACCTCGATCGCGCCGAAGCAGGCCCACGGGCCGTCCACGACGCATCGTCCGATCGCCAGCGGGGGCTGCCCCTCGGCGCCGGGGACGGTGGCGAACCAGACCGAGGGGCCGCCGTGCAGGACCTGCCGGGCGGCCTCCTCCACGGCCGGGTCGGCGCCCACCCGGCGGTACAGCGACATCCAGCCGGCGTCCGCCGTCCGGGAGAGCCGTACCCGCTCGCGCCCGGTGCCGGCCCGGGCGGCCGCGGCCAGCGGCGCGGTCAGCACCAGGGTGGGCGCGTAGCCGGCGCCCAGCCGGTCGAGTTCGGCGCGCAGGTCCCCGGGCGAGCCGGGGGTGATCACCTCGACGTAGGCGGGCAGTCCCCGCGCGGCGTACCAGGCCCGCAGGGCGGCCAGCGCCTGAGGCAGCGGCAGTCCCGGGTCGCCGAGCGCCTGGGCGGAGTTGGCCCGCCGGGTGAATCCGGCCGAGGCGCGCAGCGTCCACTCGCCGAGCGGCTCCTGCTCGACGGCCGGCCAGCCGAGCGCGGAGATCCGCTGCAGCTCGACCGGAGTGGCGGCGGGCAGCGGCGCCCGCCGGGCCGGGAACGGCGGCACGACCTTGCCCGCGACCAGCAGCTTCTCCGGGAAGGCGACCGGCCCGCCCGAGCGCGGCTCGACCACCAGGCCCTCGTCGTCCCACGATGTGAGAACGCCGATCACATCGCGGAACACCGGCCGGTCGTCGACGAACTCGGAGAGGCGTCGGACGGACACGCGAAGTCCCACGTCAGAGCGATCTATCCGGACTTCTGGACGGCTCTCCAGCGCGTCTCGGGTCATGATCCGGCCACCTCCTGTGCATTTGCGGTCCCCGACCCGCGATACTAGGGGCGGGCATCGACGACGCCGCGCTCACCGCGCACGCGAGCAGAACAGAACGGGCCGCCAGGCCCTTCCGAGGAGGAACGACAGCGTGACCTACGTCATCGCGCAGCCTTGTGTCGACGTGAAGGACAAGGCGTGCATCGAAGAGTGCCCGGTTGACTGCATCTACGAGGGCCAGCGTTCCCTCTACATCCACCCGGATGAGTGTGTCGACTGTGGCGCTTGCGAGCCGGTCTGCCCGGTCGAGGCGATCTTCTACGAGGACGACACTCCGGAGGAGTGGAAGGACTACTACAAGGCGAACGTCGAGTTCTTCGACGACCTGGGTTCGCCCGGTGGCGCCTCGAAGCTCGGCCTGATCGAGCGGGACCACCCGTTCATCGCGGCCCTGCCGCCGCAGAACGCCGACCACTGACGATCGGTGGCTACTGAGCTGTGAGCACGAACAGCACGCGCGCGCCGTTCCCGGGTCACCCGGGGGCGGCGCGCCGCGTTTCCGACCGGCTGCCCGTCTTCCCGTGGGACAAGCTGGAGCCCTACAAGGCCACCGCCCTCGCCCACCCGGGTGGCCTCTGCGACTTCTCCGTCGGCACCCCCGTCGACCCGGTCCCCGAGGTGATCCAGAAGGCGCTGGCCGCCCACACCGACACCCCCGGCTACCCGACCGTCTGGGGCCCGCTGGAGCTGCGCGAGGCGATCGCCGGCTGGCTGCACCGCCGCTGCGGCGCCGAGATCGGCCCCCGGGCCGTCCTGCCGACCGTCGGTTCCAAGGAGCTGGTGGCCTCGCTGCCCACCCAGCTCGGCCTCGGCCCCGGCGACCAGGTCGCCTACCCCCGGCTGGCCTACCCGACCTACGAGGTGGGCGCACGGCTGTGCGGCGCCGAGCCGGTCGAGTACGACTCGGTGGACGAGCTGGACGGCTCCCGGGTGCGCCTGCTCTGGGTGAACTCGCCGTCCAACCCGACCGGCCGGGTGCTCGGCGCGGACGAGCTGCGCCGCGCCGTCGAGTGGGCCCGGGAGCACCGGGTGCTGCTGGTCAGCGACGAGTGCTACTTCGAGCTGGGCTGGGAGGCCGAGCCGGTCTCCGTGCTGCACCCGGACGTCTGCGGGGGCGACCACGAGGGCCTGCTGGCCGTCCACTCGCTCTCCAAGCGCTCCAACCTGGCCGGCTACCGCGCCTCCTTCGTGGCGGGCGACCCGGTCGTGGTGGCGGAGCTGCTGGGGCTGCGCAAGCACGGCGGCATGATCGTGCCGGCGCCGGTCCAGGCGGCGACGATCGCGGCGCTGACCGACGACGCCCACGTGGCCGAGCAGCGGGAGCGGTACGCGGCCCGGCGCTCGGCGCTGCGGGCGGCGCTGGAGGCGTACGGCTTCCGGATCGAGCACTCCGAGGCGAGCCTGTACCTGTGGGCGACCCAGGACCGCCCGTGCTGGGAGACCGTGGCCGAACTGGCCTCGCTGGGCGTCCTGGTGGCGCCCGGTGACTTCTACGGGCCGTCCGGCGACCGCTTCGTGCGGGTCGCGTTCACCGCGACCGACGAGCGGGTCGCCGCGGCCGTGGAGCGGTTGACCGCGGCGCGCTGACGACGCGTCGAAGGGGCCGGTGCCCGAGGCGCCGGCCCCTTCGACGTACCCGGGGGTTACAGCGGCAGGCCGCCGCCGAGGTTGCCGCCGTTGACGCCGTTCAGCAGGCCGCCGACCGGGCCGAGGGCGCCGGTCAGGCCGGCCAGCGGGTTGTTCGGGCCGAGGTCGGCGCCGCCGAGCCGGTTGGCCGAGCCGTGCTCCGCGAGGCCCAGCACGTCGGTGGCGGGCACGCCGCCGGGCACCGCGTGCTCGACCGGGCCGAGCGGCAGGGCGCGCTGCACCGCGCTGGTCGGCAGCGCGTCGGTGACGGCGTTGGTGCCGGGGACGGCGCCGGAGAGCCGGTCGCCGCCGGGCAGGGCCTGGGTGAGGGCGCCGGTCTGGGGGAGCCCGGCGACCGGGCCGGTGCCGGCGGTGGCGCTGCGGGTGCCCATGCCCTTCCCGGTAACGGCCTCGCCGAGCTTGCCGGCCAGGGTCGAGGCGACCTTCGGGGTGACGGCGGAGAGCTGGCCGGTGGTGGCGGCGGTCTGGTCGACCGGCGCGGTCAGCGAGCTGGCCTTCTCGTTCGCCTCGGGGAGCTGGTGGGCGACGATGTTGCCCGCGGCGTCGGCGGAGGCCGGCACGCCCGCGGCGACGGTGGCCGCGCCGGTGGTGCCGGCGGCCTGGCCGAGCTGGTGGGTGGTGTGCTGCAGGGTGGAACCGGTGTCGGTGTTGGTCAGCTGGCCCAGCGGCGCCGCGAGGTCGCTCTTGGGAAGCAGGGCGTCCCCGCCCAGGGCGGACGCGGAGCCGGCCGCGACCAGCGGGGTCGCTCCGGCCGCCACGACGAGCGCGGCCTGGGCGATCCGGCGCGTGAGGGGGTGAGACATGGGGCTCCTCGAAGGGGTCTGGGTCCGTCCCGTCCGCCGGGTGGACGATCCGAGCGCGGACGGGACCTGGCGGACGATGTTGTTACCGCTTGAGGAGCCGGAAGGTTTCGGCCTGGGCGGGAAAGTGCCCGACCGATCATCGGATCGTACGACCGCAGCGAGGGTGCTTGCCGGGCCCCGCCGGGCACCGCCGAACCGGTCCGGGACAAGGGGAGTGACGGTTCGCCACCCGGGTTCGCCGGAACGGGCGGTCGGTCCACCGGAGTTGACCGGAATCACCCGTCCGGCGGCAACCCGAACGACTGTACGTCAGCCCTTCCCGGACGGCGCCAGGGTGACCTGGACGAGCTTGGTCGACGTCCCCGAGGTCTGGGTCTGCCAGCCGTCCTCGGACTCGGACTTGCGCCAGATCTTCCCGTCGTAGGCGACCGTCGCGATGCCCAGCTGCTGCGCCTGGGCGACCGCCCAGTGGGCCACCTCCCAGCCGCTGGCCCGCTCGGCGCTCGCCCCGGCGTCGGACCCGGAGTCCGCCGAGGAGGTCAGTGCGGCGGTGGCCGGGTCCGGGGTCAGCGCGACGGCGTTCTCGGCGCCCTTGATCGTCGAGGCGTAGCCGGCGGCCGGGGTGACGGTCCGGCCGAACTCCCGGCGCACCCGGTCCGACAGCACCTGGGTGCGGTCCGGCAGCGCGACCGGGGTCGCCGAGGCGCCCGCGGTCGGCGACGGCGAGTCGGCCGGGTCCGGCTTGGCGTAGTCGTGCACCACGCAGCTGAACGAGGCGGGCTCACGGCCGGCCAGCGCCGAGGTGAGCAGCGTCGCCTTGGTCTCGTGCTTGGCGTACGCCTGCGGGTAGCCGCTCTTCTGCACCGACTGGGCCGCGTCGGTCAGCGGCATCCGGGTGTAGCCCGGGACCTTGACCAGGCCGTCCAGGAACTTGTTGGTCGCGTACACCGGGTCCGCGATCTGCTCCGGGGTGCCCCAGCCCATCGAGGGCCGCTGCTGGAACAGGCCGATCGAGTCCCGGTCGCCGCCCGCGAGGTTGCGCAGCTTGGACTCCTGCATCGCGGTCGCCAGCGAGATCGCGGTCGCCCGGTCCGGCAGCCCGCGCGAGCGCGCCACCGCGGCGATCGTCGCGGCGTTGGCGGCCTGCGGCAGCTCCAGCGTGCCGCTGCCCGCCGCGGTCTTCACCGTGCACTCCTCCGAGGCGCCCTGCCGGAACCCGAACCACCAGATCCCGACCACCGCCAGGCCCGCGACCATCGCCAGACCGAGCAGTCCGACCAGTACGAGCAGCAGCGCGCGCACCGGACCGCGGCGGCGGGGCGCCACTTCGTCGCCCTGCTCCTCGCCCAGCTCCTCGCCGCGCCTTCTCCTGGCCACCCTCGCCCCTCTCGCGCCCGCCGTCTTGATCCGACACCGTACCCACTCGGACGGGTGTACGGCGCACTCCGGTTGCCGAACCGGAGGCGTTCCCTGTCACAGCGCGACCACCCAGGGCACACGGCCGCCCGGCTAGGCTGACGCCATGAGCAGCCCGAACCCGACGCCCCTGGACCTGACCCTCGACGGTGGCGCGCTGACCGCCCGCCTCGTCGACTTCCCCTCGGTGAGCGGCGACGAGCAGGCGCTCGCCGACGCCGTCGAGGCCGCCCTGCGCGGCTACCCGCACCTGACCGTGGACCGCTACGGCAACAACGTGGTGGCCCGGACGAACCTGGGCCGCGCCGAGCGCGTCGTACTGGCCGGGCACCTGGACACCGTACCGATCGCCGACAACCTGCCGTCGTACGTCGAGGGTGACCTGCTCTACGGCTGCGGCACCTCGGACATGAAGTCCGGCGTGGCCGTCGCGCTGCGGCTCGCCGCCACCCTGACCGAGCCCAACCGCGACCTCACCTACGTGTTCTACGACTGCGAGGAGGTGGAGGCCCACCGCAACGGCCTCGGCCACCTCGCCAAGGACCGCCCGGAGTGGCTGGCCGCCGACTTCGCGGTGCTGATGGAGCCCAGCGACGCCATGGTCGAGGGCGGCTGCCAGGGCACCCTGCGGGCGCAGATCCGACTCACCGGCGTGCGCGCCCACGCGGCCCGCAGCTGGCTCGGCGACAACGCCATCCACCGCGCCGCCGAGGTGCTCACCCGGCTCGCGGCGTACGAGCCCCGCCGGGTGGAGATCGACGGCCTGGAGTACCGGGAGGGCCTCAACGCGGTGCGGATCGACGGCGGCGTGGCCGGCAACGTGATCCCGGACGAGTGCGTGATCACCGTCAACTTCCGCTACGCGCCCGACCGCAGCGAGGCCGACGCGGAGAAGCACGTCCGCGAGGTCTTCGACGGCTTCGAGCTGACCGTCACCGACTTCGCCCCCGGCGCCCTCCCCGGCCTCTCCCAGCCCGCCGCCAAGGCCTTCCTGGCGGCCACCGGCGGCCGGGCCCGCGCCAAGTTCGGCTGGACCGACGTCGCCCGGTTCAGCGCCCTCGGCATCCCGGCGGTCAACTACGGCCCCGGCGACCCGAACTTCGCCCACAAGCGGGACGAGCACTGCTCGCTGACCGCCATCGCCGAGACCGAGGACCGGCTGCGCGCCTGGCTGACCAGCTGAGTCGGGGACGTTCAGGGCCGGTCGAACCGGCGGTCGAACTCCACCTTCCGGTTGCCAGACCGACCTTCCCCCGTTGCCTGAAAACGGGGGAAGGCGGGCGTAGGGTTTCGTCATGACAGGCACAGGAGACGACAAGCACTACGGACACGGCCCCGAGCAGGTCGGCGTGCCGCGGAAGAAGAAGGCCTGGCCCGAGAAGCAGAAGGGCCCGGTGCTGGTGCGCCGGGACCAGGTCGGAACCAGCACCACGGACCAGCGCCTGCTGGACACCACGGGCCCCACCGACTGGCTGCACACCGATCCCTGGCGGGTGCTGCGGATCACCTCCGAGTTCGTCGAGGGCTTCGGCGCCCTCGCCGAACTCCCGCCCGCGATCAGCGTCTTCGGCTCGGCCCGGACCCCGGTCGGCTCCCCCGAGTACGAGGCCGGGACCGCCATCGGCCGGGCCCTCGCCGAGGCCGGCTACGCGGTGATCACCGGCGGCGGCCCGGGCGCGATGGAGGCCGCCAACCGGGGCGCCTCGGAGGCCGGCGGCCTCAGCGTCGGACTCGGCATCGAGCTGCCCTTCGAACAGGGCCTCAACGAGTTCGTCGACCTCGGGCTGAACTTCCGTTACTTCTTCGTCCGCAAGACGATGTTCGTCAAGTACGCGCAGGGCTTCGTCGTCCTGCCCGGCGGACTCGGCACGCTGGACGAGCTGTTCGAGGCGCTCACCCTGGTGCAGACGAAGAAGGTCACCCGCTTCCCGGTGATCCTCTACGGCAGCGCCTACTGGGGCGGCCTCTACGAGTGGCTGAAGAACACCCTCGTCGCGCAGGGCAAAGCGGCCGCGCACGACCTGGAACTGTTCCACATCACCGACGAGATCGACGAGGTCCTGAAGATCCTCGCCGAAGCCCGCCGGCCCGCGAACGGGATCTAGCCGGGCGCCCCGGGGGCGGGCCGAGCGCCGTCGGGAGGCGCGCGCTACGCCAGCCCCCGGCGGGCGACCGCCGGGGGGCGGGTGCCCCGGATCGAGGCGACCATGTCCAGCACCTGGCGGGTCTCTTCGACCTGGTGCACCCGGTAGACCCGGGCGCCCAGCCAGGCCGAGACCGCGGTGGTGGCCAGGGTGCCGAGCAGCCGCTCGTCCACCGGGCGGTCCAGGGTCTCGCCGACGAAGTCCTTGTTGGAGAGCGAGACCAGCACCGGGAAGCCGGTCGCGGTCATCTCCGGCAGCCGCCGGGTGGCCTCCAACGAGTGCCGGGTGTTCTTGCCGAAGTCGTGCCCCGGGTCGATGATCACCGCGTCCCGGCGGACGCCCAGCTCCACCGCCCGCTCGGCGAGCCCCACGGTGACCCGCAGGATGTCCGCCATCACGTCCTCGTACCCGGCCCGGTGCGGCCGGGTGCGCGGCTCGGCGCCGCCCGCGTGGGTGCAGACCAGCCCGACGCCGTGGCGGGCGGCCACCTCGGCGAGCTTCGGGTCCACCCCGCCCCAGGCGTCGTTCAGCAGGTCCGCGCCCACCTCGCAGACCGCCTCGCCGACCTCGTGCCGCCAGGTGTCCACGCTGATCACCGCCTCGGGGTGGCGCTTGCGCAGCTCGGCCACGAAGGGCACGGTGCGCCGCAGCTCCTCCTCGACCGTGACCTCGTCGCCCGGGCCGGCCTTCACCCCGCCGATGTCCAGGATCGCCGCGCCCTCGGCCATCGCGCGGTCGGCGGCGGCGAACGCGGCCTCGTCGGCGAAGGTCGCGCCCCGGTCGAAGAACGAGTCCGGGGTCCGGTTCACGATCGCCATGATCACCAGCTCGTCGTCACCGAATTCCCGCGGTCCCAGGCGCAGTGCCACCGATGTCTCCTCCACAGCTCCTACGGGTGCGATGATGGCCCCCGGCCTCACCAGGGACCATGCTGTCATGATCGGCCCGGTTCCCTGGCACCTCGGAGGAGGCCGACCGGGAGTTCGGGAGGACAGCTCGTGTTCTGGGTGATCGTGGTCGCCATGGCCGTGGTGGTCGGCGGCGCCGCGCTGGTGGCGCTCGGCGGGGGCGGCTCGATGCCGGAGGCGGTGCCGGACCGCATCGCCGCGCGGCTGCCGCAGGACCGCCCGCTGAACAAGGCGGACGTCGACGAGCTGCGCCTGCCGATGGCGGTGCGCGGCTACCGGATGGACGAGGTGGACGACGTCCTGGACCGCCTCGGCGCCGAGCTCGCCTACCGCGACTCGCGGATCGCCGAGCTGGAGGCCGCCGCCCACCTGCGCGGCGCGGTCGAGGCCACCACCGCCCCCGACCCGGCCGCCGAACCGCTGCCCGGCCTGGAGTCCTTCGCCGAGGTGGTCAAGCCGACCGTGGTGCTCGGCAAGGAGCCGGCCCCCGAGGACGCGAAGCCGGTGGAGGACCGGTGACCGAGGCCCCCGGAGGCGCCGTGCTCGGCGCGGACGGCCTGCGCCGCTGCGGCTGGGGCGACTCCACCGACGACTACCGCGTCTACCACGACACCGAGTGGGGCCGCCCGGTGCACGGCGACGACGCCCTGTTCGAGCGGGTCTGCCTGGAGGCCTTCCAGTCCGGCCTGTCCTGGCTGACCATCCTGCGCCGCCGGGAGGGCTTCCGGGCCGCGTTCGCCGGCTTCGAGATCGGCGAGGTCGCCGAGTTCGGCGAGGCCGACAAGGAGCGGCTGCTCGCCGACACCGGCATCATCCGCAACCGGGCCAAGATCGAGGCGGCGATCGCCAACGCCAGGGCCGCCCGCGACCTGGACGGCGGACTGGACGCGCTGATCTGGCGGTTCGCCGCCGACCCGGACCGGCCGGCCCCGCGCACGCTGGGCGAGGTGCCGGCCGTCACCCCCGAGTCGACGGCGCTCGCGAAGGAGCTGAAGAAGGCGGGCTTCCGCTTCGTCGGCCCGACCACCGCGTACGCCCTGATGCAGGCCTGCGGCCTGGTCGACGACCACCTGGCGGACTGCCACGTCCGCACCGGCGGCGGGAAGCGGTAGGAGGCGCCGGGCGCCGGGGCGGCGTCAGCGCCCGACGTACTTCGGCTTCTCCTTGGCGATGAAGGCGCGCACCGCGATCCGGTGGTCCTCGCTCTCCCCGGCCAGGGTCTGCAACTCGTCCTCCTTGTCGAGCAGTTCGTCCAGCGAGTGCGAAGCGCCGTACGCCAGCGACTCCTTGACGGCGCCGTAGGCCACCGTCGGGCCCTCGGCCAGCTCGCGGGCGAAGGCCCGTGCGGTGGCGGCGAGTTCGTCGGCCGGCACGACCTTGGTGGCCAGGCCCAGCTCCATCGCCTCGACGGCCTTGACCGTCCGGGGCAGCATCAGCAGCTCGGTGGCCTTGGCGTGCCCGACCAGCCGGGGCAGCGTCCAGGACGCGCCCGAGTCGGCGGTCAGGCCGATGCCGGTGAAGGCGGTGTTGAAGCCGGCCCGGTCGGAGAGGATCCGGAAGTCGCAGGCGAAGGCGAGCGAGGCGCCCGCCCCGGCCGCCACCCCGCCGACCGCGGCGACGGTCGGCTTGCGCATCCCGGCCAGCGCGCGGGTCAGCGGGTTGTAGTGCTCGGCGACCGTGCGCAGCGCGCCCTCGCCGGTCTCCTCGAAGCGCTTCAGCAGCGCCAGGTGCTCGTTGAGGTCCTGCCCGACGCAGAAGGCCCGCTCGCCCGCGCCGGTCAGCAGCACCGCGCGCACCGCCGGGTCCCCGGCCGCCTCGATCACGGTGTCGCGCAGCGCCACCTTGGTGGCGACGTCGAGGGCGTTCATCGCCTCCGGTCGGTTGATGGTGATGACGGCCAGGCCGCCGTCCAGCTCGTACAGCACGGAATCCGACATGCGCGAGGGCTCCCTCGGTGATCGTCGCGTGGGTGGTGGTGCCAGGATGCCGGAGTCCGGGGCGGCGTGGGGAGTGTGAGGTATCGCACCCTCCGGCCTCGCCCGGACCGCCGCCACGCCGGGGCTTATGACGCCAATTGCGGTGGTTGCGGCCGGTCCGGCCGTGGTTGCACCGAGAGTGATGTTGGTCATCAGGCCGTGGCATGCGGGATAATGGCTTCCGATCAATGCGTTCGATACCGGCGGTGGACGGACTGCCGGTGCGTAGCTGAGCGGTTGCAGGAAGGGGAACGAGCATGGCGGCCATGAAGCCGCGGACGGGTGACGGCCCGCTCGAAGTCACCAAAGAGGGGCGGGGCATCATCATGCGCGTTCCGCTCGAAGGCGGCGGACGCCTCGTGGTGGAGCTCACGCCTGACGAGGCCAAAGCCCTGGGCGATGCCCTGATGGAGGTCACCGGCTGACCGCAGCGGGTGCTCGTCTCCTGGAGACGTACCGCCGGGCCCGGGTACGACGTCATGTCGGCCCGGGCCCGCGCGTTCTCCGCGGACGGTGCGGCCAGGGCCTGTCCTAGCGCTTGACGGCGCAGAGCAGCCCGTCCGAGACCGGCAGCAGCGCGGGCAGCAGCGCCTCGCTCTCCCGCACGTCCCGGACCAGGTCCCGCACGGCGCCGGTCTGCGGGTCCTGCAGCTCCGGCTCGGCGAGGCGGCCCTCCTGGAAGACCCCCTCGAAGCAGACCATCCCGCCGGGCCGCAGCAGCCGCAGCGACTCCAGCAGGTACTCGCGGGACTCGGCCGGGTCCCCGTCGCAGAACACCAGGTCGTACTGGCCGTCGGCGAGCCGGGGGAGCACCTCCAGGGCCCGGCCCGGTATGAACCGCGAGCGGTTGGCCGCGAACCCGGCCGCCTGGTACGCCTCGCGGGCCAGCTGCTGGCGCACCGGCTCCGAGTCCACCGTGGTGAGCACGCCGTCGGGCCGCATCCCGCGCAGCAGGTAGACCCCGGACACCCCGGTGCCGGTGCCGATCTCGGCCACCGCCTTGGCGTCCAGCGCCGCGGCCAGCAGCCGCAGGCACGCCCCGCCGCTCGGCCCGATGGCCCGTATGCCGGTGCGCGCGGACTGCGCCCGGGCGTAGGTCAGCACCGCGTCCTCGCCCACGTAGGTGTCGGCGAGGGCCGCGCGCGCGGGCCCGAACTCGCTGATGGCTGCCTCTTTCGGAGCCCCGGGCGGCGGCCCGGCGCGGAGGGATGTCGATATTTCCTGCCACAGATTACTGGCCGGGCGGGAACCGCGTACGGCGGCGGGCCGTTGTCACTGAGGACCGGGTGCACAAGGCCTCCCGGGCACTTTTATCCGGGCTTGACGGGTGAGGTGGATATGGTGGTGGCCCTGCTGGGCAGAAGAGCCGACCGAGGAGGTGTGGCCGAGGGCGACGTCCCTGTGCGGCGGCACTTCCGCGGCACCTCGTCGGCCCGTACGCCGAAGCCCGTGATGAACCAGCCTGCGCACTCCGACCTGGACCAGCCCGCCGCCGAGACGCCGGCCGCCGGTACCACCGAGGCCCCTGTCCTCGCGACCTTCGCCGAGGGTCCCGACGCGCAGACCTGGACCCCTCCCACGTGGGAGGAGATCGTCGAGGCCCACAGCGCCCGCGTCTACCGCCTCGCCTACCGACTGACGGGCAATCAGCACGACGCCGAGGACCTCACCCAGGAGGTCTTCGTCCGGGTGTTCCGTTCGCTGTCCACCTACACCCCCGGCACGTTCGAGGGCTGGCTGCACCGGATCACCACCAACCTGTTCCTGGACATGGTCCGCCGCCGCCAGCGCATCCGCTTCGACGCGCTCGGCGAGGACGCGGCCGAGCGGCTCGCCTCCCGCGAGCCCAGCCCGGCCCAGCACTTCAGCGACACCCACTTCGACGCCGACGTGCAGCAGGCCCTGGACACCCTCGCCCCGGAGTTCCGCGCCGCCGTGGTGCTCTGCGACATCGAGGGCCTGTCCTACGAGGAGATCGCCGCCACGCTGGGCGTCAAGCTCGGCACCGTCCGCAGCCGCATCCACCGCGGCCGCTCCCACCTGCGCGCCGCGCTCAAGCACCGGGCCCCCGGCTCGGCGCCGGGCCGCGAGCGCCGCGGCGGCTCGGAGGAGCCGGTGCCGGTGGGCGCCGTCGCCGAGGTCGCGGCCGCACCGGGCGGGCGCGGACGGAGGCGATCGTGAGCGGAACCAGCCGGTCCGGTCCGGACCGTTCGGATGCGTCCGAACGGTCCTCGACCTGGCGGGGCTGGGCCCTGCCGGGCCGCCGCGGCGCCGGGGAACCGGCGGACGGTGAACCCGGTGACCCCGTGCTGCCCGCCGTCCCGCTGCCCGCCGACACGGCACTGCGCCCGGTGCCCGTACGGCCCGCCGAACCCCCGGCCGAGGAGCACCACCTCGGCGACCGGCTGTCCTCCTTCCTGGACGGCGAACTCGGCCACGACTCCCGCGAGCGGGTGCTGGCCCACCTGGCGACCTGTCCGCAGTGCAAGGCCGAGGCCGACGAGGGCCGGTCCGTCAAGCACCTGCTGACCCGCACCGAGACCCCCGGCCCCTCCTCCGCGCTGATGGCCCGGCTGATGGCCGTCGGCAACCTGCCCGAGGACGCCCCGGCGGACGCCGGCTGGCCGCCCCGGCGCGGCCGCGACGACGACGACCTGCCCGGCGGCGGGGTCCCCTCCGCCGGCACCTTCGGCGGCAGCCGGCTCACCGGCGGCTCCTTCGGCCGCGGGGCCGGCGCCTCGTTCGGCGCGGGCGCGCTCGGCGCCGACGCCCCGGTGCCCGGGGTGGACCCGCGCGCCTTCGGCCGCGGCTCGGTGCTGCGGCCGCTGATGGGGCGGCGCACCGCCCGTCCCGAGGCCACGGCGCGGCCGCAGCCCGCCGTGGCCGCCGTCCGCCCCTCGGCGGCCCGCGGGCGCCGGCTGGTGTTCGCCGCCGCGGGCGCCTTCTCGGTCGCCGCGGTGACCCTCGGCGGCGTCGGCGGCCTCACCCAGGGCGAGGAGCAGCACGGCACCACGGTCAGCCCGGTCGGCGGCAGCGGCACCAGCGGCCGCGCCGGCCTGGTCCCGATGACCGCGCCGATCCCGGTGGACTTCCCGGCCCGTCCGGTGGCCGCCACCCGCGCGGCGAACCCGTCCTCCTCGCCGGAGCGCTTCCCGGGCGAGGTCGCCGCCCTGCGCCAGCAGATCCGCTAGAACAGCTTCCGCCCCGGGCCATCGGCCGGTCTTTACCACGGTTTCATCCCGCCGTGGACCAGGGACCCGCCGGTGGCCATTACCCTGTAGGAACCGTCGTCCGACGAGCTAGGGAGCAGAGGTTGTTCAGCGATGTAGGTGGGCTGGAGATCCTGACCCTGATCGTGATGGCGATCATCATCTTCGGCCCCGACAAGCTGCCGAAGCTGATCCAGGACACCATGGGCTTCATCCGGAAGGTCCGTTCCTTCGCCGACAACGCGAAGGAGGACATCCGCAGCGAGCTGGGCCCGGAGTTCAAGGACTTCGAGTTCGAGGACCTCAACCCCAAGACCTTCGTTCGCAAGCAGCTGATGGGTGACGAGCAGGACCCGCTGGGCCTGAAGGGCATGAAGGAGTCGCTCGACATCCGCTCCGTCCTGGACGACAAGCCCGCGGCGCCGGTGAACGGCCGTGCGGGCAGCGTGAGTTTCGACAAGGCCGCCCCGGCGCCCGCCTCCGCCGGCGCCCCCCTCCAGCCCGGCGAGCGGCCCCCGTTCGATCCCGACGCCACCTGAGCGCACCGGGTGCGCACCCGACGCCGCCGCCCCGCCCGGCCGCCCGGCTGAGCGGGGCGGCGGCGTGTGCGCCGCTATTGTGCTGATTGTTCCCGCTGAGCCGTCCGTCACATCCGCGTCCGCGCGGACCAGGAACGGCCCCCGGGAACGCCGAGGTGCGCCACCATGGGAGCGCGCCACGGCAGGCACACGTGCGTTTGAGGAGGCCCGGGGATGGACGCGACGAGTCAGGCGGGAGGGGCGACGGCCACGGCCGGCGGCCCGGTGGTCGGCGGGCAGGCCGGCCCGGCGGACCCGCTGCTGCCCTACCTGTCCGCCGATTTCCCCTGGTACGGACTGGACGAGGGCTGGACCGGCCGCCGCTTCCTGATGCAGGCCGGCGTCGGCGGCCCCCGCGCCGGGGCGGCCGGCGTCGACTACGGCACCCTCGGCCACGGCGACGAGCCGGCCAAGCAGTTCGAGCCGCGCGACGTGCGGAAGTTCGCCGTCGTGGTCACCGTGGCCCGCCGGGACAGCCGCCGCAGCGCCGACAACACCGGCACCCTGGAGGCGACCTCCGCCTCCTCCGCCGCCTGGCTGGCCGGCTCCGGCCTGCTCGCCGCGACCTGGCCCGGCCAACTGGACCGGACGCTGCGCCAGGACTGGCTGGACCAGCAGAGCACCCTCGCGTGGGACCTCGCGGACGACCTGGCCGGCCCCGGCTGGTCCACCCTCAGCCTGCCGGTCAACGGCCTGCCGCAGCCCTTCCGCTACCGCGAGTCCGAGTACGGCTGGGTGCTCGCGGGCGAGGCCCCCGGCGTGCTGCTCGGTGCCTACGGCCGGGGCGTCAGCGCCTACGGCATCGGCTTCTCCACCGTCCCGGACCTGGGCGGCTACACCCGGCCGTAGGGCGTGCCCGACGCGCCCTGCCGCCTGCGGACGCGCCGAGGGGCCGGGTGGTCACCACCCGGCCCCTCGGCGCGTCCGTCAGAACTTGTTCTTGGGCGTCAGCCCGAGCGACATCCCCGACAGCCCGCGCTGGCGGCCGCCGAGCTTGCCGGCCACGGCGCGCAGGGCGGCGCCGGCCGGGGAGTCCGGGGCGGCGAGCACGACCGGACGGCCGTCGTCGCCGCCCTCGCGCAGCCGGACGTCGATCGGGATCGAGCCGAGCACCGGCACGGTCGCGCCGACGGTGCGGGTCAGCGCGTCCGCGACGGTCTGGCCGCCGCCGGTGCCGAACACGTCGATCATCTCGTCGCAGTGCGGGCACGGCATGCCGGACATGTTCTCGATCACGCCGACGATCTTCTGGTGGGTCTGCACCGCGATGGTGCCGGCCCGCTCGGCCACCTCGGCGGCGGCCATCTGCGGGGTGGTGACGATCAGGATCTCCGCGTTGGGGACCAGCTGCGCCACCGAGATCGCGATGTCGCCGGTGCCGGGCGGCAGGTCCAGCAGCAGCACGTCCAGGTCGCCCCACCACACGTCGGCGAGGAACTGCTGGAGCGCGCGGTGCAGCATCGGGCCGCGCCAGACCACCGGGGCGTTGCCCGGGGTGAACATGCCGATCGAGATGACCTTCACGCCGTTCGCCTGCGGCGGCATGATCATGTCCTGGACCTGGGTGGGCCGGCCCTCGACGCCCAGCATGCGGGGCACGCTGTGGCCGTAGATGTCGGCGTCCACGACGGCGACCTTCAGCCCGTCCGCGGCCATCGCGGCCGCCAGGTTGACCGTCACCGAGGACTTGCCGACACCGCCCTTGCCGGAGGCGACGGCGTAGACCCGGGTCAGCGTGCCCGGCTTGGCGAACGGGATCTCCCGCTCGGGGGCGCCGCCGCGCAGCAGCTGGGAGAGCTCCTTGCGCTGCTCGTCGCTCATCACGTCGAGTTCGACCTCGACGCCGGTCACGCCGGCGACCTTGCCGACCGCCTCGCGGACCCGGGTGACGATGGTGTCGCGCATCGGACAGCCGGAGACGGTCAGGTAGACCGCGACGCGCACCGCGCCGTCCTCGGCGATCTCGACCGATTTCACCATGCCGATCTCGGTGATCGGGCGGTTGATCTCCGGGTCGTTGACGGTCGCCAGCGCCTGGCGTACGGAGTCCTCCGTGACGCCGGCCGCGACCTCTGTCTCGTTGGCCATGCCTTGATGGTACGGCGCCGGGCGAACTGCTTAACCGGTCGGTAGCGTGCCGCCGGTCACAAGGACTCGGAGGCGTCCCGTCGTTCGTCGATCTCCTTGAGCAGCGACTGGAGCTCGGAGCGGATGAAGTCGCGGGTCGCCACCTCGCCGAGCCCGTGCCGCAGGGCGGCGACCTCGCGAGCCAGGTACTCGGTGTCGGCGATGTTGCGGTCGCTGCGGGCCCGGTCCTGCTCCATGTTGACGCGGTCCCGGTTGTCCTGCCGGTTCTGCGCCAGCAGGATCAGCGGCGCCGCGTACGAGGCCTGCAGCGACAGCGCCAGGGTGAGGAAGATGAACGGGTACTCGTCGAAGCGCACACCGGCCGGCAGCAGGGTGTTCCACCCTATCCAGACGACGACGAACACCGTCATCCAGACGATGAACCGCCCGGTGCCGAGGAAGCGGGCGATCCGCTCCGACAGCACGCCGAAGGCCTCGGGGTCGTAGGACGGCAGGGTGATCAGGCCGGGGCGGGCGGTGCGCGGCTGGTCGAGCCGGGCGCGGTTGGAGCCGGTGATGGGGGAGGTCTCCAGGCGGTCCCGGCCGCCGCCGCGCTCGCGGGCGCGCAGTTCGCGCAGCTGGCGCAGCTCCCGCAGTTCGCCCTGCAGGCGCCGGCGCGCGGAGTCGCTCGGCCGTGCGTTGCGGTCACCGTCCACCGTGCAGCTCCTCTCCGTCGTCGTCCCCGGCCTGCAGCGCGGCGTCGCGCCAGTCGTCGGGCAGCAGGTGGTCGAGCACGTCGTCGACGGTCACCGCGCCGAGCAGGTGGTCGGCCTCGTCCACGACCGGCGCGGCCACCAGGTTGTACGTCGCCAGGTAGCTGGTGACCAGCGACAGCGGGGTGTCCGGCGGCAGCGCGTCCAGGTCGTCGTCCACCAGCTCGCCGACCAGGACGTACGGGGGCTCGCGCAGCAGCCGCTGGAAGTGCACCGCGCCCAGGTACTTGCCGGTCGGGGTCTCGTTCGGCGGCCGGCAGACGTACACCTGGGCGGCCAGCGCGGGCTTGTGGTCGCGGATCCGGATCCGGGCCAGCGCCTCGGCGACCGTCGCGTCCGGCTCCAGGACGATCGGCTCGGTGGTCATCAGACCGCCGGCGGTGTCCTCCTCGTAGGACAGCAGGCGGCGGACCGGCGCGGCCTCCTCGGGCTCCATCAGCCCGAGCAGCCGCTCGGCCTCGTCGCCGGGCAGCTCGGAGAGCAGGTCGGCGGCGTCGTCCGGGTCCATCGCCTCCAGGACGTCCGCCGCCCGCTCCTCCTGGAGCTTGCCGATGATCTCGACCTGGTCGTCCTCGGGCAGCTCCTCCAGGACGTCCGCGAGCCGCTCGTCGGGCAGCGCGGCGGCCACCTCGGCGCGGCGCTTGGCGGACAGGTGGTGCATCACGCTGGCGAGGTCGGCCGGGCGCAGCTGTTCGAAGGTGGCGAGGAGGTTGGCCGCGCCCTGGTCCTGCTCGGGCAGCGAGAAGCCGGTGACGTCCTGCCAGTCGAGGGTGAGCCGCTCGCCCTTGCCCTTGCGCAGCCGGGAGGCCCGGCCGACCTGGACGAAGACCTTGCTGACCTCCCACTCGCGCAGCCGGGTCTGCACCATGCCGACGTCCAGCACGGTGACGTCCTCGCCGGTCTTGGTCCAGGTGACGGTGCGGTCCAGCAGCTCCGCCAGCACCAGGGTCTCGGACGGGCGCTGCTCGAAGCGGCGCAGGTTGATCAGGCCGGTGGTGAGCACCTGACCGGACTCCAGGCTGGTCACCCTGGTCATCGGCAGGAAGATCCGGCGCCGGCCGACGACCTCGACCACCAGACCGAGCACCCGCGGCGGGCGCCCGCCCAGGCGCAGCGAGACGACCACGTCCCGGACCCGCCCCACCTGGTCGCCGTTCGGGTCGAAGACCGCGACGGCGGAGAGATGGGAGATGAAGACCCGGGTGCCTGGCCCTGCCATGAACTCCCTCGACTCGCTCGACTCCGTCCGGCATGCGCCGGGGCGCACGTTCGGCCAAGGCTACCCGCGCGGGGTACTCCCGGCCCGGTGGGGCACGTTAGCGGCGGCAGGCGTCCCGGGCGTGAACCTTTAGCGGCGCTTGAAGAGCAGTTTGGGCAGCCCGGCCGGGATCGGCCGTCGGGTGGTGGCCGGGGTGGGCATCGGCCGGGCGGCGTGCGAGCCGTCCGGCATCGCGCCCGGGCGCTCGGTCAGCGCACCGGCCGGCTGCAGCCGCAGCACCCGGCACTCGCGCGCCCAGCGCTCGGCGATCGCGTCGGTGTCCGGCGCGTTCAGCCGCTTGCCCTTGAGCTCCTCGACGGCGCCCAGCCAGGCCTCGCCGTTCGGCGCCAGCTCGACGACCTCGGCGCTCCAGCCGGTCAGCCGGCCGCCCTTGTCCTTGCTGCGCACGGTGACCACGGCCCCGGCGCCGGCGGTCAGGCCGTGCAGCGGCTGCTCGGCGCCCCCGCCGACCACCACCACCGCGCCGTCGTGCCAGGCGTGCCACAGCGGGCGGGCCTCGGACTCGCCGTCCGCGCGCACCCACAGCAGTCCGGACTTCTTCGCGGCCTCCTCCAGGAGGGCCTGGTCGAGGAAGTCGTCGGCGGTCGTGGCGGCGGAGTTGCGGTCCATGGCGCACAGCGTACGGGCTCCGGGCCCCGCCCGTCGGGCGGAGGTCCGCGCAGGCCGCCGGACGCCCGGCGAAGGGCCGTCGGACACCCGTCGGAAGCCCCCTCGGGTGTCCACGGAAGCCCCGGTGGACGTCTCAACCTCCGGGCGACAGTTCCATTGGCGGGCCACGGGCCTTACCGTATGACCGCCCGCCCCCGCGACCAGCTAAGGAGCGCCGTGCCCGCCGCCCGGCCCGCGACCGCCCCTGCCCCTGCCCCTGCCGGCGCCGCCGACCCGCGGCCCGCTCAGCCGCTCCCCACCCTCGACCTGCTGCTGCTCGCCGTCTCCATCGGCGGCATTTCGCTCTCCGGCCCGCTGATCTCCGCCACCGCCGCGCCCGCCCTGGCCATCGCCTTCTGGCGCAACGTCATGTCGGTCGGTGCGCTCGGCCCGTACGCGCTGCTGCGCCACCGGGCCGAACTGCGCGGGATCGGCCGGCGGGCGCTGCTGCTCGCGGTCGCCGCCGGGGCGCTGCTCGCGGTGCACTTCGCGCTCTGGATGCCCAGCCTGCGGATGACCTCGGTCGCCTCCGCCACCGCCCTGGTCACCACCACGCCGCTGTGGACGATCCTGCTGATGCGGCTGTTCGGTGTCCGCGCGCCGCGGATGGTCTGGCTCGGCACGGTCGTCGCCTTCGCCGGCGTGCTGGTGCTGACCGGCGTGGACCTCTCGATGTCCCCGCGCGCGCTGCTCGGCGACGCGCTCGCCCTCGCCGCGGGCCTGGCCGCGGCCGGGTACATGCTGCTGGGCGCCGAGGTCCGCCGGACCGTCAGCACCACCGCCTACACCCTGGTCTGCTACGCCACCACGGCGGTCGGCCTGCTGGTGATCTGCGTGGCCACCGGGACGCGGCTGTCCGGCTGGTCGGCCGGGGCCTGGTGGCAGATCGTGCTGCTGATGGTCACCGCGCAGCTGCTCGGGCACTCGCTGAGCAACCGGGTGGTGCGCAACCTCGGCCCGTCGATCACCTCCACCGCGATCCTGCTGGAGACCCCGGGCGCGGCCCTGATCGCCGCCCTGTGGCTCGGCCAGTGGCCCCCGGCGGCCGCCTACCCGGCGGTGGTGCTGATCCTGCTCGGCCTGGTCCTGGTCGCCCGCGGCGGGCGCCGGTAGACGGGTGCCGGTGGACGGGTGCCGGGGCCCGGACAGCGGCCGGCTACAGCCAGCCGTTGCGGCGGAAGCCCCGGTACATCCCGACGCAGATCAGCGCGATCGCGCCGAGGACCATCGGGTAGCCGTACTTGTGGTGCAGCTCGGGCATGTAGTCGAAGTTCATGCCGTACACGCCGGTGATCATGGTGGGCACCGCGAAGATCGCCGCCCAGGCGGTGATCTTGCGCATGTCCTCGTTCTGCGCCACCGACACCTGCGCCAGGTTCGCCTGCAGCAGCGAGTTCAGCAGCTCGTCGAAGCCGTGCACCTGCTCGGTGACCCGGGCCAGGTGGTCGGCGACGTCCCGGAAGTACTTCTGCATCTCCGGGTCCACCAGCCGCTGCAACGGCTCGGACAGCTGCTGCATCGGACGCAGCAGCGGCACCACCGCGCGCTTGAACTCCAGCACCTCGCGCTTGAGTTGGTACACCCGGCCGACGTCCGCGCTGCGCGCTCCCTTGGCCGAGAAGACGCCGTACTCGATCTCGTCCACGTCGTTCTGCAGGCGCTCGGCGACCAGCAGGTAGTTGTCCACCACGTGGTCGGCGATCGCGTGCAGCACCGCGGCCGGCCCCTTGGCGAGCAGCCCGGCCTCGTCCGCGTCCGCCTCCAGCCGGTGCCGCAGCTCCTGCAGCGAGCCGTGGCCGCCGTGCCGCACGGTGATCACGAAGTCCCGCCCGGCGAAGACCATCAGCTCGCCGGTCTCCACCACCTCGCTGGTGGGCGTGAGTTGGTCGTGCTCGACGTAGCGGATGGTCTTGAAGACGGCGAACAGGACGTCGTCGTAGCGCTCCACCTTGGGCCGCTGGTGCGCGTGCACCGCGTCCTCCACCGCGAGCGGGTGCAGGCCGAAGCGCTGGGCGATGCCCTCGAACTCGGCCTCGGTCGGCTCGTGCAGCCCGATCCAGCTGAACGACCCCTCACTGTCCGGGAGTTGGTGCGCCGCCTTGACCCGGCGGGCGGCCTCGCGCGGGCTGCAGGACTCCCCGTTGCGCCGGCCGTGCTGGTACACCGCGCAGTCCACGACCGCCGAGCCGCTGCCCTCCGGCACGGCGTCGTACGCCCCGGTGGCGCCCCGGCGGCGGTTGGTGCGGACGGCGGCACGCAGGCTGTTGATCATCGACATGGCAGGCTCCCTGGGAAGGAGCCGTCGCACGGCGGCGCGGAGGGGCCGCGGGGCAGAGCCGTGGTGCGACGGCGCGGAACACCGGTGAAGGGGACGAGGGGTGCTCTCCCGGCCGGTCCGTCCGCCGCCGAGCCGCGCCCGGGCCACTACGGCTGGATCAGCCGCCGAGGCCTGCGAGGCGAGGAATACGGGGAAGTCGGGGCCGGGCAGAGCTGCCGGTACTGCATGGTCGGCCGGTATCCACCGCAACCACCTCCTTCGCGCCGCCGCCCCGGGACGAACGATCCCGGTGGCCAATCACTCACCCTAACATCTGACCGAGCATCGGCACCCCCGGGTTTCCCGGCCCTTCGCCCGTACGCCCCCGCGCGGACGCCGGGGCCGCGCGGGTTACGCTCACCGGCATGGCGCACGACTTCCCGTCCTTCGGCGACCCCCACGGCGGCAGCTCCCCGGAACTCTCCCGGGAGGCGGTGCTGGCCGCCGTCGAGGCCCGGCTGATCACCACCTTCGGTGAGCCGAGCGGACGCGCCGCCGTCACCTTCCTCGGCACCGACCGGATCGAGGTGCTGCGCTTCGGCCCGGACGCCGAGGGCCTGGTCCGCTACGCGACGCTCGGGATGTCCGCCGCCCCGATGGCCGACCCGACCTCGCCGGTCGCCGACCAGCTGCGCGGACCGCGCGCCGAACTGGTGCTGACGGTGCGCGGCGGACGCGACGGCGTGCTGCGCAGCCTCGCCACCTTCGCCGCGACCCCCCAGGTCGAGGGCCTGGTGGTGGCCCCGGGCGGCTCGTTGGACCTCGGCGCCCCGCTGTGGGACGGCGCCCCCTTCACCTCGGTGCTGGCCGCCGAGCCGGGCGGCCTGGTCGAGGACCTGGAACTGGCCGAGCCCGCCGAGCCGGTGCGCTTCCTGCCGCTGCTGCCGATGACGCCCAACGAGGCGGGCTGGAAGCGGGTGCACGGCGCGGCCGCGCTCCAGGAGCGCTGGCTGGAGCACGGCACCGACCTGCGCGACCCGCAGCGCCGGGGCGTCAAGCTCGACTGACCCCGGGCCCGTCCGGGGTGGGGCGTACGGCCCCGTCGGCACGCCCTCGCGGCGCTCCGGTACGCCGGAGCGCCGCCCCACGCGCCGTCAGCGCACGATCGGCTTCGCGCCGGTGGCCTGGGCCAGCAGCGCCTCGTACACCTCCGGGTCGGTGGTGTGCTCGCCGAGCCGGACGGTCTTGCGGCCGCCGTGGTAGTCGCTGGAGCCCGTGACCAGCAGACCGAGGTCGCCCGCCAGACCGCGCAGCCGCCTCCTGGTCCCCTCGTCGTGGTCGGTGTGGTCCACCTCCAGCGCGGCCAGCCCGGCCGCCGCGAGGTCGGCGATCACCTGGTCCGGGACCGTCCGGCCGCGCTTGACCGCGCCGGGGTGGGCGAACACCGGCACCCCGCCCGCGGCCCGGACCAGCCGGACGGCCGCCACCGGGTCGGTCTCGTGCTTGCGGACGTCCGCCCGGCCGCCGTTGGCCAGCCAGTCCGGCGTGAAGGCGTCCGACACGGTGGCCACCAGGCCCGCCTCGACCAGCGCGCTGGCGATGTGCGGACGCCCGACCGAGCCGGCCCCGGCGATCCGCTGCACCTGTTCCCAGCTGATGTCCGCCCCGAGCTCCCGGCAGCGTTCGACGACCGCCCGGCCGCGCCGGAACCGGTCGGTGCGCACCAGCTCCCGCTCGCGCGCGAACTCCGGCTCCTCCGGGTCGAACAGGTAGGCGAGCAGGTGCATGCTGACGTCGTCCACCACGCAGGACAGCTCGGCGCCCGGGACGACGGCCAGCCGGGCGCCGTCCGCCAGCGCGTGCACCGCGTCGGCGGCCTCGGCCAGGCCGGCGACGGTGTCGTGGTCGGTCAGCGCGACCACGTCGAGGCCGGCCGCGACCGCCGCCGCGACCAGCTCGGCCGGGCTGTCGGTGCCGTCGGAGGCGTTGCTGTGGGCGTGCAGGTCGATGCGCACGGGGCGGACTCCTGGAAGCTCGTGGGTGCCGCCCAGGATAGGCCGTCCGGGTCTCCCGCGGTCAGCCCAGCAGCCGGGGGGAGAGCGCCCCGCAGGGCAGCAGGTCCAGTTCGGCGCCGGCCTCGCGCAGGTCGGTGAGCACCAGTTCGTCGTACATCACCAGGGCGGACTGCTCGGGCCAGGCGATCGCCCAGAGCCAGAGCCCGCGGGCCTCGCCGACGAACACCGCGCGGTCGACCGGGGCGTCCGGGACGTGGAACATCGGGGTGGGCCGCCCGGCGGCCATCAGCTTGGCGTCGGCGGGCTTGTACAGGCCGACCGAATCGCCCGGGTCCGGCCCGGGGAGTCCGGCGTAGCGGGCGCCGAGCCCGACCCCGAGCTCCTCGGCGACCAGCACCAGCTCGCCGAAGCCGCCGAGCGGGGCGGGCCCGGAGCAGGCGACGGCGGTGGCCCGGGCACCCGAGACGTCGTCGCCGACGTGGGCGATGCCGGTGTAGAGCCAGCCGACCGGGAGCGGCCAGGGCAGCCAGACGGGGACCTGCGAGCGGGCGACGGCGACACCCAGGGCTTCCACGCTCGGGGGCAGCACGGGCTGCATCGGGTGCACGGCTCCGTGCCGGTCGCACTGCCAGGTGTCCGAAAAAAGACCGGGGGCGCGGACCCGACCGGCGCACCTCGGGCAGCTTGGCTCGCCCCTCATAGCCGACAACGCTCCTCCCTCCGGACCGCCGCGTCAAGGACGATCACCCGTACGGACGGCTCGGCGGCACCTGTCGGTGCTGGACGACCGGCCGGCGCGGGTGGGGTGCGCGCGGGCGGCGGTTCCCGTTGGGGGATGTCCCGTGGCGGGTGGCGGCAAACGTCCGGGGATCGGGGCGGTGCCGGGTTCGGCCCGGGGCCGGACGCACTGACGCCCCGTCATCGGCGATCGCGGTGACGGGGCGTCAGTCGGGTATCGGTACGTCCGGATCGGACGCGCCCGGTTCGTCGGCGGCGGGTGAGGCCTCCCGGTCGGAGGCGCCGCGCCGGGTCAGACGGTCGGGCACGGGCGGATGAGCAGGCGTTCGCCGGTGCGGGCGGCGTCCTGGACGAACTCGCGGACGGTCTCGGCGTCGGCGATCACGCGGTCGGTCGCGGAGCCGTCGGCGTCGTCCAGTCGGAGGATCTCGAAGCGCATGGGCTTGGTCATGGGCGTCTCCTTTCCGGGCCCCGGCGTGCGGGGCGATTGCGGCTGAGTGGGTATCAGCCCTTTCGGGGTCCTGCGGATCCGGCGCTGGAGCCGGACCGGGCGGGTCGTACGTGCGGCGGTCTGCTGCGGCAAGGGCTCCCCCTGCTTGCCTGGTGCGTCCAATGCCTCGTGAACCACGGTGCCGTGGCGGTGCTACTGGGCCGTTGCCCGTCCGTAACGTCCGGGTTTCGCTGATCGGTACCCGGGTGCGGGCCGGCGATGATTCCCGGACAGAATCAAAGATTACCGTAACTAACGAATTTTGTCCTGCGCCAGGACCGGTCGGACTGCCGAAAGTGGTAGAGACCACTCCGGGTGGGTCTGCGGTCGGGCGGCGCCGCTCAGGCCCAGAACGCGGCCAGCGCCTCCGCGGTGGCGGCCGGCTGCTCGGCATTGGGGGAGTGGCCCGCGTCCGCGACGACCACCCGGCGGGCACCCAGCCGCTGCGCCATGCCGCTCTGCTCCGGCACCGGCCAGGCGTAGTCCCGCTCCCCGGACAGCACCAGCACCGGCAGTGCCCCGGCCGTCACCGCGGCCAGCTCGTCCACCCGGTCCGGCGCGGCCACCAGGTGCCCGCCGGTGACGGCCAGCGCCCGGGGCACGTTGGCCACCCAGCGGCGGTGCAGGAACTGCGCGACGGCCGGCTCCAGGACGGGCTTCGGCTCCCCGCCGCTCTCGTCCATCTGCCGCATCACCTGCCAGATCTCCTCCAGGCTCATCACCGGCAGGACGTCCAGCAGCAACTTGGTCCGGGCCGCCTCGGCCGGGTCGATCGGCCCCGGGCCGGTGGCCATCAGGGTCAGCGAACGCCACGGCAGCGGGCCCTCGGCGGCCGCCGCGAGCACCGCCTCCCGGACCACCTGGCCCCCGAAGGAGTGCCCCAGCAGGTGCAGGGGGCCGTCCTGCGCGAGCACGTCGGTCAGCGCCCGGACGTCGGCGCCCAGCGCGTCGACGGTGTACGCCGCGGGGTCGTCCGGCCCGCCGGTCTCGTACTGGCCCCGCTGGTCCACGGCCGTCACCCGGTACCCGGCGGCCGCCAGCGGTTCGAGCAGCGCGATGAAGTCCTCCTTGCTGCCCGTGAACCCCGGCACCAGCAGCGCCGACCCGCGCACCGGCCCGGCCGGCTCCGCCCGCAACGCGGCGAACCCGCCCCGCGCCGTCACCACGCGCTCCGCCCGGGCGCAGTCGGGCAGGGTCAGGAACGGCGGAGTACTCATGGACGGCTTCCTCCCGCGACAGGTGACGTCCCGAGCCTATGCCGTCCCGGCGCCGTGCCCCGCCAGCCGGGATGCCGGCACCGGGGCCCGTGTCGCGGCGGAGGGTCGCCCCGGGGCGGCCGGGGGCGGCCGGGGGCGGAAACGCCCGAGGGGGCGGAGCGGGTCGTCCGAACCCGGTCCGCCCCCTCGGGGGTGGGGTGTGTCAGCCCTCCGGAGTGGTCTCCGGGGTGGCCGCGGCCTTGCGGGCGCGGGTGCGCTTGCGCGGGGCCGGCACCTCGGCGGCCGGGGCCTCGGCGGCCGGGGCCTCCGGGGCGGTCTCGGCGACGGCCTTCGGCTTGCGGGTGCGGGTCCGGGTGGCCGGCTTCTCCTCGGCCGGGGCCTCGGTCGCCGGGGCGGCCTCGACGGCCTCCGCCTTGGGCTTGCGGGTCCGCGTCCGGGTGGCCTTCTTCTCGGCCGGGGCCTCGGCGGGAGCCTCGACGACCGCGGCCGCCTCGACGGCCTCCGCCTCGGCCTTGGGCTTGCGGGTGCGGGTCCGGCGCGGCTTCTCCTCGGCCGGGGCCTCGGCGGGAGCCTCGACGACCGCGGCGGCCTCGACGGCCTCCGCCTCGGCCTTGGGCTTGCGGGTGCGGGTCCGGCGCGGCTTCTCCTCGGCCACCGGCTCCGCCGCGACCACGGCGGCCGCGACGACCGCGGCAGCCTCGGCCACGACCTCCGCCGCGGACCCGGTCGCCACGGCCTCGGTCGCCACCGGGGCGGTCTCGCCCGCCCCGGCGCCACCGCGCGAGCGGCGGCGACGGCGGCGCGGAGCGGTGTCGCCCTCGGCGCCCTCGACGGCCGGGGCCGCCTCGGTCACCGCGGCGGCCGCGCCCTCGGCGACCTCCGCACCACGGCGGGTGCGGCGGCGCTCACGGGTGCGGCGCGGCTTCTCCTCCGCCGCCGGGGCCTCGACGGCCGGGCGGCCCGAGCCGTCGCGCCCGTCGCGCCCGCCACGGCCACCACGGCCGGAGCGGGAGCCCCGTCCGCCGGTCTCGCCGAGGTCCTCGATCTCCTCGGCGCCGAGCCCGGCCCGGGTGCGCTCCGAGCGCGGCAGCACACCCTTGGTGCCCTGCGCGATCTTCAGCAGCTCGTACAGGTGCGGCGAGGTGGAGTAGGTCTCCTCCGGCTCGTTGAACGGCAGGTCCAGCGCCTTGTTGATCAGCTGCCAGCGCGGGATGTCGTCCCAGTCGACCAGGGTGACGGCGGTGCCGGAGGCGCCGGCCCGGCCGGTGCGGCCGATCCGGTGCAGGTAGGTCTTCTCGTCCTCCGGGCACTGGTAGTTGATGACGTGGGTGACGCCCTCGACGTCGATGCCGCGGGCGGCCACGTCGGTGCAGACCAGCACGTCGACCTTGCCGTTGCGGAAGGCGCGCAGCGCCTGCTCGCGGGCACCCTGGCCGAGGTCGCCGTGGACGGCGCCGGCCGCGAACCCGCGCTGGGTCAGCTGGTCGGAGACGTCGGCGGCGGTGCGCTTGGTGCGGCAGAAGATCATCGCCAGCCCGCGGCCGTCGGCCTGCAGGATGCGCGAGACCATCTCGACCTTGTCCAGCGAGTGCGCACGGAAGATGTGCTGCTCGATGTTGGCGACGGTCGTGCCGGTGTCGTCCGGGGCGGTGGCCCGGATGTGGGTCGGCTGGCTCATGTACCGGCGGGCGAGGCTGATGACCTGGCCCGGCATGGTGGCCGAGAACAGCAGGGTCTGCCGCTTGGCCGGCAGCATGGTGATGATCTTCTCGACGTCGGGCAGGAAGCCCAGGTCGAGCATCTCGTCGGCCTCGTCCAGGACCAGCGCGCGGACCTTGGACAGGTTCAGCTTCTTCTGGCCGGCCAGGTCCAGCAGGCGGCCCGGGGTGCCGACCACGATGTCGACGCCCTTGGTGAGCGCCTCGACCTGCGGCTCGTACGCCCGGCCGCCGTAGACCGCGAGGACGCGGACGTTGCGGACCTTGCCGGCGGTCTGCAGGTCGTTGGTGACCTGGGTGCAGAGCTCGCGGGTCGGGACGACGATCAGCGCCTGCGGGAAGTCGGTGAGCTGCTCCTCGGTGGCCCGGCCGGCGTCCACGTCGGCGCGCACGGTGACCCGCTCGATCAGCGGGAGGCCGAAGCCGAGGGTCTTGCCGGTGCCGGTCTTGGCCTGGCCGATGACGTCGTGGCCGGTCAGCGCGACCGGGAGGGTCATCTCCTGGATCGGGAAGGGATGGACGATGCCGACGGATTCGAGCGCCTCGGCGGTCTCCGGGAGGATCCCGAGTTCCCGGAACGTCGTCTTGATGGGTTCAGCGGTGGTGGACAGGGTGCTGCCTCTTCCGTTTTCGGAGGGGCCGAGAGCGAGCGGCGGGCGGGCAGCCGCGCGGCTGCAATACGGGCCTGGCGGCCCTGATGACAGCTGCGCGGACGCACAACCGCGCCGGTCCCTGCGGCCGGCCGGTGCGCGCGGCCCGATGGCGGGGCGCGTCGCCGGCGGCGTCGGGGAGGGTTCCCGTGAGGGACCTGCGCGGGACCTCCGCCAGGTGGGCGTGGTCTCGGCGGCCCTCGCTCGGCCACTGATGCGGTGCCAAGGCTTGGGGTCCAAGCCATGGTCGGAGCCGATCGGCTCTCCGACCGGGCATCCGCGTACGTGAGTACCCGTGCCTCCGGTGCGGACACGTCCCGGGGGGACGGCGCCGCTTCGGAGCGGGCTCGTGCGGGTCACCGAGACGGCGGCGACACCGTGCGAACACGACGGGGCTCCGTACCACCATACAGTCAGGCGACGACTCGAACACGTGACGCGTCTGACATCGCCCCCGGCGACCGGCCCGGGACCGGCCGATCCGGCAGGTCACCCGGGTGTGCCGGGTGGCGGGGCGGGTGGCCGGGCGGGACTAAGGTGGCGGGTCATGGAGACCCATGGTGAGACGCAGGACGGCGCCGGCTCGATCGGCGACTGGGCCACGTGCTCGGCCGAGCCGGGCTACCGCGCGGCGGTGCTGGATCTGCTCGGCGCGCTCGCGTACGGCGAGCTCAGCGCCTTCGAGCGGCTCGCCGAGGACGCCAAGCTGGCGCCCGACCTCGCCGACAAGGCGGCGCTGGCCCGGATGGCCTCCGCCGAGTTCCAGCACTACCAGCGGCTGCACGACCGGCTCGCCGAGATCGGCGCCGACCCGCAGGAGGCGATGCGCCCCTTCGTCGAGCCGCTGGAGCTGTTCCACCGGATGACGGCGCCCTCGGACTGGCTGGAGGGCCTGGTCAAGGCCTACGTCGGCGACGCCATCGCGACCGACTTCTACCGCGAGGTGGCCGTCCGGCTGGACGACGACACCCGCGAGCTGGTCCTCGGCGTCATGTCCGACACCGGCCACGGCCAGTTCGCCGTCGACAAGGTCCGCCGGGCCATCGAGGCCGACCCGCGGGCCGGCGGCCGGCTCGCGCTGTGGGGCCGGCGGCTGATGGGCGAGGCGCTCAGCCAGGCCCAGCGGGTCGTCGCCGAGCGGGACGCGCTGTCCAACCTGCTGGTCGGCGGCGTCCACGTGCAGGGCTTCGACCTGGTCGAGGTCGGCAAGATGTTCAACCGGATCACCGAGGCGCACACCAAGCGGATGGCCGCCCTCGGCCTGGCCTCCTGAGCGACGGGCGCACCGGGCGCAGGGTCCGCCGAGCGGCGGGCCTCAGGCCGGCCGGTGCCGCCGCGGCGCGCGGTGGGCACCGGGCCGGTGCGGGTGGTGCCGGTGCGCCGGGGCCCGCCCGGCGGCGAGGTCCGGCCGGGCCAGCAGCGAGGTGAGCACACCCGCGGCCAGCGCCGAGAACGCGACCGCGACCACCGGGTGGCGCCCGCCCAGACAGAAGTGCGCGACCGCCCCGCCCAGCAGCGCCGCCGCCAGCGCCGTCCCCGCCACCGCCGGGCGGGAGGCCCGGAAGTACCCCGGCAGGGCCAGCAGCGCGACCGCGGCCGCGACCAGTCCGACCAGCGCGAAGACGATCGTTTCGACCAGCAAGGCGGCCTCCCGGGGGGACGGGCGTACGGCACCGGTGCCGTCCCTGTTCGCCGTACCCCGGCCGATCCGCCCGTACACACGACGGTGCCCCGCTCCCGGGAGGGAACGGGGCACCGAAGGATGAGCGGCGGCGCCTCAGAGGGTGCCGAAACCGACCTTGCGGGCGGCCTGCTCGCCGATCTCCACGTACGCCAGGCGCTCGGCCGGGACGATGACGCGGCGGCCGTGCTCGTCGGTGAGCGAGAAGAGCTTGCTGGAGCCCTCCAGCGCCTTCGCGACCGCGCTCTCGATCTCATCGGCAGTCTGCGAGCTCTCGATCACGATCTCGCGCGGCGCGTTCTGCACGCCGATCTTGACCTCCACGGCTTCCGTCCCTCCGGGGTTGCAGCCTCCACGCGCGGGCACCCGACCGCCTGGAACAAGCGTTCGCGGCGACCGCGCCGTACGGCTTCACCATAGAGCACCCGATCACCGCTCCGGCGAAGGTCAGCGGATCGTCAGCGCTGAGCGGAACCGTCCGCGGCGGCGTCGCCCGGGTGCATCGGGAAGCCCTTCAGGCCCCGCCAGGCCAGACTGGCGACCAGCCGCACCGCCTCGTCGCGCGGGATCTCCCGGCCCTGCGACAGCCAGTACCGGGCGGTGATCTGGGCCAGGCCGCACACCCCGGCGGCCAGCAGCTTGGACTCCGCCTCCGGCAGGTCGGTGTCCTCCTGGATCACCTTGCTGACCAGCGTCGCGCTCGCCTCGGAGGCCCGCTCCACCCGCTCGCGCACCGCCGGCTCGTTCGTCAGGTCCGACTCGAACACCAGCCGGAAGGCGCCCGACTCGCTGGAGACGTAGTTGAAGTACGCCTCCATCGTCGCGGCCACCCGCAGCTTGTTGTCGGTGGTCGTGCCCAGCGCCTCGCGGGTCGACTCGACCAGGGCGTCGCAGTGCTTGTCCAGCAGCGCCAGGTAGAGCTCCAGCTTCCCGGGGAAGTGCTGGTACAGCACCGGCTTGCTCACCCCGGCGCGGTCGGCGATGTCGTCCATGGCGGCCGCGTGGTAGCCCTGCGCGACGAACACCTCCTGGGCGGCACCGAGCAGTTGTTCACGGCGGGCGCTTCGCGGCAGGCGGGCACCGCGCGGGCGCTCCTGCGCCTCCTGGATGGCCGTCACGGCGCTCCTCACTTCGGACTTTTTCGGGGCTGGCAAGAGGGCCGATTCTACTTTTCGGTCATCGCGTCCGCGTCCCGCGGAGGCGAGAAAAGCTGCCCGGCCCCTTGTCAGGAGCCCACAATACGGCGCTGACCTCGGCCTCGGCAGTGGTGTGACGAGGGATGGGACAGCCGCACCACCCCGCACCGCCCCAGGTCCGGGGCTCACTACCATCGTCCACCATGAGCAGCGCTGAGCAGCAGGTACGAACGGTCGAGGTCCCCGGCGCGGTGCTCGCGGTGCACCGGCCCGCCGGGGCGCCCCGGATCGCCGCCGACGGCGCCGACGGGCGCGAGCCCGGGCTCTTCGTGCACGGACTCGGCGGCTCGGCCGCCAACTGGACCGCCCTCATGGACCGGCTCTCCGGCCTCGTCGACGGCGAGGCCGTCGACCTGCCCGGCTTCGGCCACTCCGACCCGCCCGCCGACGGCAACCTCAGCCTCTCCGGCCACGTCCGCGCCGTCATCGGCTACCTGGAGGCCTCCGGCCGCGGCCCCGTCCACCTGTTCGGCAACTCGCTCGGCGGCGCCGTCGCCGTCCGCCTCGCCGCGCTGCGCCCCGACCTCGTCCGCACCCTCACCCTGGTCTCGCCCGCCCTGCCCGAACTGCCCCCGCAGCGCACCGCCTGGTCCACCGCCCTGCTCGCCGTGCCCGGCGTGCCCGCGCTGCTGCGCCGACTGCCCGGCGGCCGGCGCGACGCCGAGGCGGCCGCCGAGGACCTGCTGCGCCTGGTCTACGGCGACCCGGCCGGCCTGAGCGCGGTCGCCCGGGCCGAGGCGGTGGCCGAGTACCGGCGCCGGACGGAGCTGCCGCACGCGATGACGGCCCTGGTCGGCTCGGCCCGCGGCATCGTCTCCGCGTACACCGAGCGCGGCGACCAGGCGCTGTGGCGCCAGGCCGAGCAGGTCACCGCGCCGGTGCTGCTGGTGTACGGGCTGCGCGACAAGCTGGTCGCCTACCGCTCCGCCCGCCGGGCCTGCGCGGCCTTCGCCGACGCCCGGCTGCTGGTGCTTCCCGAGTCCGGGCACGTCGCGATGATGGAGCACCCCGACGCGGTCGCCCGGGCCGTGCGCGAGCTGATCGCGGCCGGCGCCCGCCGAGCGGGCGGGGAGACCTCCGCGTATAGCGCCCGCTAACGCCCCGGTTCCGGGCGAGGTCACGGCGGTTCACTCGTTCAGGTGGCACGCAGGCATGTGAGCGATGGGTGACCGGAGGCCGGTCCTACCGTTCTGCTGCCGGACCGAACAGGTGTGGGGGAGAGCCGCAGACACCGGACCACTCGGTGGGTGGCGGGCAACAGCACGGGTCCCGGCGTACGGCCCCGCGGCTCCGGTAGCCCCTCGGAGGGGGTAGCAACCAGAGGAGGTCTCCCGTGCGCGTCGCCCTGC
Organism: Kitasatospora sp. NPDC101108; assembly: GCF_055584725.1. NCBI lineage: Bacteria > Bacillati > Actinomycetota > Actinomycetes > Kitasatosporales > Streptomycetaceae > Kitasatospora > Kitasatospora sp. NPDC101108. The sequence goes on along the minus strand of NZ_JBVJLM010000003.1, from coordinate 214,286 downwards.
TCACCGAGGGTGCCCGTCCGCATCCCGACCGTGGCGCCGGAGCCTGGTGCGACCGGCTGGCCGAGGGCATGCCGGAGCACGAGTTCGAGCTCCACCTGCTGACCGGCCCGGCCGGCCTCGGGCCCGTCCGGCGGCTCTCGCCCGCCTGGCGGGGCGCCCACGACCTGGCGCTGTGGGGCCCCCGCCCGCGCGGCCGGGCCCCCGGGGCGCTGCGCAGACGCCAGTACGCCCGGGCGTACGAGGAGCTGGTGCGGGCCCTGGTGCTGCCGGGGGAGCGGGCCGGCTTCGGGGCCGGGCTGTACCGGCTGGCCGCGCTGGCCCGGGAGGACGGGGGCACCCTGCCCGCCTTCCTCGCCTCCGACCACGCCCGCCGCGTGCTGGAGCGGAGCTGGCGGCTGCCCGGCGCCGACACCTCGGCCGGACAGCCGCTGGTCCGCGACGTCCTGGTCGCCGCCGACCTGCTGGAGCAGTGCCTGCGCCCGCTGTCCGCGCCCTGGTACGGCACCGGGCCCGGCGGCCTCGGCGGCGCCGACCTCTGCCACGTGGTCGGCGGCGGCCCCGCCGCGCTGCCCGCCCTGGTCGCCCGGCACCTGCACGGGGTGCCGTTCGTGCTCACCGAGCACGGACTGCACCTGCGCGAGCAGTACCTCGGCTACCCGCCCCGAGCCGAAGGGGGCGCCGGTGCCGAAAGCGAGGAGCGACAAGCGAGGGACGAGTGCCGGAGCGACGACCGTCGGCATCGGGTTCGCGCGCCCGGAGGCGAGCGGGCGAGTCACGAGGCGCCGTACCTCCCCCAGCCTTCGGCCGGGGGGACCCCCACGCCGGTCCGGGCGCTGCTGCTGTCCTTCTTCCGGGCGCTCACCGAGGAGACCTACCGGCAGGCCGCGATACTCACCCCGGGCAGCGCCCACGACCAGCAGTGGCAGCGCCGCTGCGGGGCCGATCCGGCGCGCACCCGGGTGGTGTACGAGGGCACCCCGGCCGTGGACCGCCCGGCGGCCGGAGCGGAGCCCGCGCGGCCGACCCTGGTCTGGGCGGGCGCGCTGGAGCCCGGGCGCGACACCGAACTGATGCTGCACGCCTTCGCCCGGGTCCGGGCCGAACTGCCCGCGGCGCGCCTGGTGGTGCACGGCGAGGAGACCGCCCCCGGCTACCTCGCGCACTGCGCGGCGGTCGCCGAGCGGCTGGGGGTGGCCGGGGCGGTCGACTTCGCCGGGCGGCCCGGCTCGCTCGCCGAGGCCTGGCAGGGCGGCACCCTCGCCGTCTTCTCCGCGCTCTCCCAGCGCAGCCCCCGGCTGCTCGTCGACGCCATGCTCAGCGGCCGCGCGGTGGTCGCCACCGACGTCGGGGTGGCCCGCGAGGTGGTCGGCCCGACCGGACTGCTGGTGCCCGCCCGCGACCCGCGCGCCCTGGCCGGGGCCTGCCTGGCCCTGCTGCGCGACGAGGAGCGGCGCTCCCGGCTCGGCCTGGCGGGACGGCTGCGGGCGCAGGAACGCTTCGCCGTCGAGCCGGTGATCGGCGCCTTCCGGGAGATCTACCTGGAGCTGGTCTCGCAGTATCCCGCCTTCCCCGAGGGCGGCGGCGCAGGCGAGGGCGGCCGGACCCCGCGCCCGTTCGCCCGCCCCGCCGAGTACTGGCTCGCCGACGGCCCGCGCGGCCGGGACGGGCAGGACGAGCCGACCGACGGGGCCGACGGGGACGACCGGGCTGACCGGGCTGACCGGGACGACCGGGCCGACCCGGACGCCGGGGACTCCGGGCCGCCCGACGACGGGCCCGGGCAGCCGGTCGGCCTCGGGACCACCGCCGGAGCCCGGCCCGGGCCGACGAGACCCGCCGGCCCGGCCTTCGCGGAGGCCGTCTGATGCCCGGCCCGGCGGTCGGCGGCGCCAGCGCCGACCCGGTGCGCGAGGTGATGGCCCAGCACCGGGAGCTGTGCGAGCGCGCCGTCGACCCGCTGGAGATCGCCGCCGGGCTGGAGGAGGCCGGTTTCGGCCCCGAGGCCGCCGCGCGCTGCCGGCACACCGACCTGTTCTCGCTGGCCGAGGAGCTGTACGCGCGGGTGCCCCGGCGGCCGCCGGGGCCGGAGCCGTCCGAGGAGCGGCGGGACGGGGCCGCCGGACGGGCGGCGCTGACCGCCGCCGCGCTGGCGGTGCTGCCCTGCGCCGGGGTGGTGGCGCTGGGCGCCCGCTGGCCGGTGCTGCTGCCCGCCGCCGTCCCGCTGGTGCTGCTGCCGGCGCTGACCGCGCCGCCCCCGGCCAAACCGGGCCCGGCGCCGTGCGGAGCGGCCCGTTCGGCGGAGCTCGGTCCGCTGCGCGCCCCGGTCGGGCCGGCCGGCTCCCGGTGGCGTCCCGCCGCGCTCGGGTACGGGCTGGGCCTGGCCGCGCTGCTGCTGCTCCCGCTGGTGGCGCCGGGCGCGGACCGGCCGCTGGCCGCCGCGCTGGTGCCGGCCGCCGCCGCGTCGGCGGGCGCGGCCGAGCGGGCGGCCCGCTGGTACCGCCGGGTCGGCCTGGGGCACCTCGGGGCGGCCCGCACGCTGGCCGAGTTCCGGGCCCGGATGCGGCCGGTGCTGCCGGTCGCGGTGGCGCTGCACCTGGCGGTGCTCGGGGTGCTGACCTACGCCGCGCTGGCCGTGCTCGCGGTCGTCGCGCCGCGGCCCGGGCCCGGCCACGGCGGCGGGCTGCTGCATCTGGCCGCCGAACGGGCCGGCGCCACGGCGTGGGCGGCGCAGGGCGTGCTGGGCCTGCTGCTGGTGCTGCCCGCGCTGCTGGCGCGCTGCGGCCGGTCGGCGGCTGCCGCGCTGGGCGCCGTGGCCGGCCCCGCCGCCGCGGCGGTGCTGCTGGCGCTGGGCCGCCCCTGGCCGTCGGCCGTCCTGCTGGGCGGTGGAGCGGTCGCGGCGGTGCTGCTGGCCCACGGCTGGGCGGTGCTCGGCCGGGCCGGCTCGCACCGGTGAGCCCGGCCCGGTGAACCCCTGTCCGATCTCGTTCGCTGTTCTCGCTGTTTTCAGTCCGCCAGGTCGTCCCCGACCTCGCTTCGTGGAAGGACGCCCCCGATGAGGGTGCTGCTGCTGGGCGCCGACGGCTTCATCGGCCGCCGGGTGACCGATCGTCTGCTGATGGACCAGGAGTTGCAGGTGGCGGTGCTCGGCCGGCGCGACTCGGCCGACATCCGCTTCGACCTGACCACCGGGAGCCCGGGCGCGCTGGCCCGCTTCCTGGACGCGGTCGCGCCGCAGGTGGTGATCAACTGCGCGGGCGCCACCTACGGCAGCTCGCGGACCCTGATCCGGTCGAACACGCTGGCCGTCGCGACGGTCTGCGAGGCGATCCGGCGCAGCCGGGAGCCGGCCCGGCTGGTGCACGTCGGCTCGGCCGCCGAGTACGGGCCGGTCCCCGGCGGGGTGCCGGTGTCCGAGCAGGCCGAGCCGCGGCCGGTCGGCCCGTACGGGGTGTCCAAGCTGGCCGGGACGGAGCTGGTGCTGGCCTCCGGGCTGGACGCGGCGGTGCTGCGGGTGTTCGACGTGGTGGGCCCGGGGGCGCCGACGGCCTCGCTGTTCGGGCGGCTCGCGGAGGGCCTGCGGCGGGCGCTGGAGCGGGACGAGAACCAGGTGCGGATGCCGGACCTGTCCGGATACCGGGATTTCGTGGACGTGCGGGACGTCGCGCGGGCGATCCAGGCGGCGGCGGTCTCGGCCGCGACCGGGGTGATCAACGTGGGCAGCGGGCACGCCGTGCGGGCCCGGGACGCGGCCCAGCTGCTGGTCCGGGCGTCGGGCTTCGAGGGGTCGATCGTGGAGGAGAACCGGCAGGTCCTGCTGCCCGCGCAGGTCGGCGGGCAGGGCGGCGACCACCTGCCGGGCCACGGTCACCAGTCGGGGCAGTACCTGCCGGGCCACCGGGCGGAGGAGCGGCGCCCGGACGGCCGGCCCGCCCCGGGCGAGCCGGTGCCGTGGCGGCAGGCGGACGTGCGCACCGCCCGGGACCGTCTCGGCTGGCGGACACAGGTGCCGCTGGAGGAGTCGCTCGGCGACGTCTGGCTGGAGACGGCCTGCCGGGTCTGAGGCCGGCCGGTCGCCGCCCGGTGGCGCCCCGGGCCCCGGAAACACCGGGCCCGGGGGCGCCCTGAGCGGCCCGGCGGCCGGTTCCACGATCCGGCGCGGCCCGTCTCGCCCTTCGGACGGGCTGTCTCGGAATACCGGAGGGGCGTGACACTGTTGGCCCAGAGAGCCACCCGCGTGGCGGAGCTTCAACCCCGTCCGAGGCTGGCCCTTGGCCACCTGAACAAGACACCCATCGGAGTCCCCGTGTCGTTGCCACCCCTGGTCGAGCCGGCCGACGAGCTCACCGTTGACGAGGTCCGCAGGTACTCCCGCCACCTGATCATCCCGGACGTCGGGATGGCCGGGCAGAAGCGGCTGAAGAACGCCAAGGTGCTGTGCGTCGGCGCCGGTGGCCTGGGCTCGCCCGCGCTGCTGTACCTGGCCGCCGCCGGTGTCGGCACGCTGGGCATCGTCGAGTTCGACGTGGTCGACGAGTCGAACCTGCAGCGCCAGGTCATCCACGGCCAGTCGGACGTCGGCCGCTCCAAGGCGGAGTCGGCCCGCGACTCGGTCAAGGAGATCAACCCCTACGTCGACGTGGTGCTGCACGAGGAGCGCCTCGACAACTCGAACGTGATGGAGATCTTCTCCGGCTACGACCTGATCGTGGACGGCACCGACAACTTCGCCACCCGCTACCTGGTGAACGACGCCGCGGTGCTGCTCGGCAAGCCGTACGTGTGGGGCTCGATCTACCGCTTCGACGGTCAGGCCAGCGTGTTCTGGGCCGAGCACGGCCCCTGCTACCGCTGCCTCTACCCGGAGGCCCCGCCGCCGGGCATGGTGCCCTCCTGCGCCGAGGGCGGCGTGCTGGGCGTGCTGTGCGCGTCCATCGGCTCGATCCAGGTGAACGAGGCGATCAAGCTGCTGGCCGGCATCGGCGACCCGCTGGTCGGCCGGCTGATGATCTACGACGCCCTGGAGATGAACTACCGCCAGGTGAAGGTCCGCAAGGACCCGAACTGCGCCGTCTGCGGCGAGAACCCGACGGTCACCGAGCTGATCGACTACGAGGCCTTCTGCGGCGTCGTGTCGGAGGAGGCGCAGGCCGCCGCCGCCGGGTCGACCGTCACCTCGCAGCAGCTCAAGCAGTGGCAGGACGACGAGGAGGACATCTACCTCATCGACGTCCGCGAGCCCGGTGAGTACGAGATCGTCAACATCCCCGGTGCGGTGCTGATCCCGAAGAACGAGTTCCTCATGGGCGACGCCCTGGAGAAGCTGCCGCACGACAAGAAGATCGTGCTGCACTGCAAGTCGGGCGTGCGCTCGGCCGAGGTGCTGGCCGTGGTCAAGGCCGCGGGCTTCGCCAACGCCGTCCACCTGGGCGGCGGCGTGCTCGGCTGGGTGAACCAGATCGAGCCGCACAAGCCGGTCTACTAGGCGACCGTTGCACGGAGGAGGGCCCCACCGCTCGGCGGTGGGGCCCTCCTCCGTTCGACCCCCGTGCCGGCACGGGGCTCAGAGCGCGTGCCTGCGCTGCAGCACGTTGTAGGCGATCCAGCCCGGCAGCACCGGCAGCCAGAAGGTCAGCGCCCGGTAGAGGAAGACCGCCGGGGTGGCGACCGCGGGGGAGACGTCCGCGACGGTCAGCGCGCCGATCAGGGCGACCTCGACCGGGCCGATGCCGCCCGGGGTGGGGATCGCCGAGCCGGCCGCGTTGGCGGTCAGGAAGACCACCGCGACGGCCGAGAAGCTGACGTCGCCGCCGAAGGCCTGCACCGAGAAGTCCAGGCAGGCGGTGAAGGAGAGGGTCAGCAGCAGGATGCCGCCGAAGCCGGTGACCAGCTTGCTGGGCGTCTGCATCAGGTCGAGCATGCGCGGCACCACGCCGAAGAACAGCGAGCGCAGCCGGCCCAGGACGAAGCGGCGCAGCGGTGCGACCGCGGCCACCACCAGGGCGAGCACCGCGGCGGTCAGCACCCCGATGATCACCGCCCGGGAGGCGGAGAGGTCGCCGTTGGTCTGGCTGCCGGTGATCAGGCCGAAGCTGAACAGCAGCAGCAGGTGCCCGGCCAGGCCCGCCAGCTGGGAGGCGCCGACCGAGGCGACCGCCTGGCCGGAGCGGATGCCGGCCTTCTGCAGGTAGCGGGTGTTGAGCGCGATGCCGCCGATCGCGGCGGGGGCGACCAGCTTCACGAAGGAGCCGGCCAGCTGGGCCGCGACGGTGCGCCGGAACGGCAGCCGCTCGGGGACGAAGCCGGTCAGGCTCATCGCGGCGGCGACGTAGCTGAACGCGGCCGCCAGCAGGGCCGCCGCCGCCCAGGCCCAGTTCATCTGGGAGAGCTTGAGCTGGGCGGGCTTGATGGTGGTCAGCGCCAGGTAGGCGGCGAAGGTGAGCGCGATCACCATGATCAGGCTCTTCGGCTTCAGCCGCTCCAGCTTGGCCGGCTCCATCGGCGCCTCGGGGGCGATCTGCAGGATCTGGCCGCGGATGCGGCTGAGCAGGTCCTCGCCGGCCGCCGCGATGTCCTCCTCGGCCTGCTCCTGGGTGCGCTCGCCGGCCGCGACCTGCTCCAGGGCCCTGGCTCGGGCGGCGGCCTTGCGCTCCTTGGTGAGCTTGGCGAGGTCGATCCGGGTGGAGCGGCTCATCCCGACCGGCTGGAGCAGCGGCAGCGCCTGGGCGACCCGGTCCGCGCCGAGCACCGCGTTGGCGGTGGCGACGGCCCGCTCGGGGCCGATCCGCAGCGCGAAGGTGGTCAGCAGCTGGGCGACGTCGATGCGCAGCGTCAGGTCGGTGGCGGCGATGTCCCCGCCGGAGAGGTTGACCAGGCAGGCCGCCTTTTCGTCCACCACGAGCAGCGACTCGCCGGTCAGCCGGCGGTGGGCGATCCGGCGCTCGTGCAGGGCCGCCACCGAGCGCCACAGCGAGGCCATCACCAGGTCGGTGACCTCCTCGTCGGCGAGCTCGTCGAGGGTCCGGCCCTCGACGTTCTCGTACACCAGGATCGCGGCGTCCGGGCCCAGCTCCGAGGTGGCCACCAGCTGCGGCGCGTGGGCGCCCGAGGCGGCCGCCGCGTACGCGATCAGGGCCTCCTGCTCCAGCGCCTGGCGCAGCGACTGGGGGCTGCGGCGCACCGCGACCGAGCGCAGTCGCAGCCGCCGCCAGGCCCGGTAGAAGAAGCCGGAGGCCTGCTGCTCGCGGTCGATGATGTGGACGTCCAGCGGCGGGCCGTCCTGCTGGGTGACGTAGTAGCGCCGGGTGCCGCCGGGGGCGTCCGGGGCGCGGTGGGCGGCGTCCGGGGTGAAGCCGACCTTGCGCAGGCCGATCATCAGGTGCTGGCCGGTGGGCCGGATGTTGGGGGAGCCGATCGCGTACAGGGTGCCGTACGCGACGGACCAGCCGATCAGCACGGTGAGCATCAGCGACAGCGGGGTGGTGTAGCCGCCGAGCAGCTCGGTGACCCCGCTGAAGACCACCACCACCCACAGGGCCACCCGCCAGCGCGGTCTGCTCGTCATGCCGACGGCGGTCATGTAGGCGATCACCGGGGCGAGGTAGCCGTGCACCGGGTCGGTGAGGGTGCTGTTGCTGTCCAGCGGCAGCCGGGTCAGCGCGTCCCGGATGTGCATGGAGGCGCCCTCGGCCACCCACCAGTCGATGCCCAGCGAGACGCCGTAGGCGAGCACCGAGGCGAGCACGCCGTCGGCGACCCGCAGGCCGTCGCGTTTGATCAGCCGCTCGACCGCGAAGGCCAGCGGCACGGCGAGCACCGCGACGCTGGAGACCAGGCCGGTGATGGTGGACAGCACCGCCGAGAAGTGCGGCGCGTTGGTGGCGATGTCCTGCTCGATGCCGGTGGTCGTCGAGGTGGCGATGCCGGCCAGGACGAAGACGGCGACTATCCCGAGGACTCCGGCCAGGAAGCGGATCAGGTCGGACGGGCGGTGCGCGCGGGCGGCGAGCAGCGGCTCGTCGACGTCCAGGTGCGGGGCGTCGTCCAGCGGGTCGTGGTACTCGGTCCGCGGGGCGGGCGGCGCGGCGGGGGGCTGCGGCTGGGACTCGGGGGCCTTCTCGGGCGTGGGGGTCTTGATCGTCAGGTCCTTGATCAGGGAGACTTCCGGCGTCGGCCCGTCCCCGGGCCGCCCTTCGGACTCGTCACCGGGAGCCGGAGGCACGGCGGAGCCGGACTCGTCGGAGTCCCTGTCCACGCCCACGTCAGCCGTCCCGGTCATCTGGTCTTGTCCTCGTATCACCACTCACCGCCCCGAAGATGGTGGCATGCCCCGGCCCCCCGTGCTGGACAGGGGCCGGATCGGGCGCGGCGGGTTGTTCGTACGGGGCCGCGCACACGTCCCTGTAAGGAAGAATGCCGCAGGTGACGGACGTAACAGACGACGGCGTCCCGGGCGCCCTACCACCGTTCGCCGAACTGGTGCTCGACCTGACCGAGCGGATTCCACCCGGCAGGGTGATGACCTACGGCGACGTCGCCGAGTACCTCGGCCAGGGCGGCCCCCGGCAGGTCGGGCGGGTGATGGCCCTGTACGGCGGCTCGGTGCCCTGGTGGCGGGTCGTCCGCGCCGACGGCCGCCTCCTGCCCGGGCACGAACACCGCGCCCTCGCCCACTACGGCGAGGAGGGCACCCCGCTGCGCGAACTCGCCGACCCGCCCCGGGTGGACCTGGGGCGGGCCCGCTGGGACGGCGAGGAGATTTCACCGAACCCCGCGCGCCGACGTGATTGACGGGGCAGGATCGTAGGCTCGATGCGGGCGGGCCCCGACGGGCCCGCCCCGGCCATGCCCCTCCGCTCCACCCAGGACCTTGTTCGTGAGTTCCCCCTACCGGCTCGTGCGCAGCCCGCTCGTCCAGCCCGACCCGCCCGTGCTGGACGACTACCAGCGCGCCGTGGTCGAGCACACCGGCGGCCCGCTGCTCGTCCTCGCCGGACCGGGCACGGGCAAGACCACCACCCTCGTCGAGGCGGTCGCCCGCCGCATCCAGGACGGCACCGACCCCGAGCGGATCCTCGTCCTCACCTTCAGCCGCAAGGCCGCCGTGGAACTGCGCGACCGGATGTCCGGCCGGCTCGGCGGCTCCGCCGCCGCCCCGCAGGCCACCACCTTCCACTCCTTCTGCTACGCCCTGCTGCGCGCCCACCAGGAACCGGAGGACTACGCCGAACCGCTGCGGCTGCTCTCCGGCCCCGAACAGGACGTCATGGTCCGCGAACTGCTGGCCGGCGGCGCCGAGGACGCCAGGCGCGCGGAGTCGACCGGCGGCTCCGCCGCGGGCACCCGCATCCAGTGGCCGCTCGACCTGCGCGCCTGCCTGACCACCCGCGGCTTCGCCGACGAGGTCCGCGCCGTCCTCGCCCGCAGCCGCGAACTCGGCCTCGGCGAGGCCGAACTCGAACGCTTCGCCCGCCGCGTCCAGCGCCCCGACTGGGTCGCGGCCGCGCACTTCCTCGCCGACTACCTCGACGTGCTCGACCTGCGCGGCGTCCTCGACTACGCCGAACTCGTCCACCGCGCCGTCCTGCTCGCCGAACGCCCCGAGGTCGGCGAACGGCTCCGCGAGCGCTACCAGGTCGTCTTCGTCGACGAGTACCAGGACACCGACCCCTCCCAGGTCCGGCTGCTGCGCCAGCTCGCCGGCGGCGGACGCGACCTGGTGGCCGTCGGCGACCCCGACCAGTCGATCTACGCCTTCCGCGGCGCCGACATCAACGGCATCCTCGACTTCCCCCAGACCTTCCGGCAGGCCGACGGCAGCCCCGCCGACGTCAAGGTGCTGCGGGTCTCCCGCCGCTCCGGCGCCGTCCTGCTCGCCGCCTCCCGCGAACTCGCCCGCCGGATGCCGATGGGCCGGCTGCCCGCCGACAAGCTCGCCCAGCACCGCGCCCTGCTGCCCTCCCGCGAGGGCGGCCGGGTCGAGGTCTACACCTACCCCACCCCCGGCGCCGAACTCGACTCGATCGCCGACCTGCTGCGCCGCGCCCACCTGGAGGACGGCGTGCCCTGGGGCGAGATGGCCGTCCTGGTCCGGGCCGGCGCCCGCTCCATCCCCGGCGTGCGCCGGGCCCTCGGCGCGGCCGGCGTCCCGCTGGAGATCGACGGCGACGACCTGCCGCTGCGCGAGGAACCCGCCGTCGCCCAGCTGCTGCTCGCCCTGCGGGTCTGCGCCGAGCAGGCCGCCCGCGACAAGCGGGGCGACCCGGACGCCCCCGACCCGCTCACCACCGACCTGGCCCACACCCTGCTGACCGGCCCGCTCGGCGGCCTCGACGGCTCCGACCTGCGCCGCCTCGGCCGCGCCCTGCGCGAGGAGGAGCGGGCCGCCCTGCGCGCCCGCCCGAGCGGCTCCCCGGGCGCCCGGGCGGGCGCCTCCCCGAGCGCTTCCCCAGGCGTCTCGGCGGGCGTCGAAGACCGCCCCGCCGCCCCGCGCCCGGCCGGCGAGCTGATCCGCGAGGCCCTCGCCGAACCCGAACGCCTGATCGCCCTCGACCCGGCGATCGCCCGCCGCGCCCGCGACCTGGGCACGCTGCTGCGCAAGGTCCGCGAACTGCTGGCCGGCGGCTGCACCGCCGAGGAGGCCCTCTGGGAACTGTGGGACGGCAGCCGCCGCTGGCGCGAACGCCTGGAGCGGGCCGCCCTGCGCGGCGGCGCCGCCGGCCGCAACGCCGACCGCGACCTGGACGCGCTGTGCGCCCTGTTCGAGACCGCCGCCCGCGCCGAGGAACAGGTCACCGGGCACCGCAGCGCCCTCGACCTGCTCGCCGAACTCGAAGCCCAGGACATCGCCGCCGACACCCTCACCGTCCGCACCGTCCGCCCCGAGGCGGTACGGCTGATGACCGCCCACCGCTCCAAGGGCCTGGAATGGCGCCTGGTCGTCGTCGCCGGCGTCCAGGACGGCCTCTGGCCCGATCTGCGCCGCCGCGGCTCCCTGCTGGAGGCCGACCGGATCGGCCGCGACGGCCTCGCCGAACCGCTCTCCCCGGCCGCCCTGCTCGGCGAGGAACGCCGCCTCTTCTACGTCGCCGCCACCCGCGCCAAGGAACGGCTGATCGTCACCGCCGTCAAGGCCCCCGCCGACGACGGCGACGAACCCTCCCGCTTCCTGCGCGAGCTCTACCGCGAGGACGTCGACCCGCGCACCGGCAAGACCGTGCGCCGAACCCCGCCCGTCACCGTCGAGGACATCACCCACCGCCCGCGCCGCCCCCTCTCGGTCGCCGCCCTGGTCGCCGAACTGCGCGCCGTCACCGTCGACCCCGCCCGCTCGCCCGAACTGCGCCGCGCCGCCGCCGAACGCCTCGCCGTCCTCGCCTGCGCCGCCGACGAGGACGGCCTGCCGCTGGTGCCCGCCGCCCACCCCGACCGCTGGTGGGGCCTGGACGACCCCACCGCCGCCCCCGAGCCGCTGCGCAGCGCCGACGCGCCCGTACGGCTGTCCGGCAGCGGCCTGGAGCAGCTGGAGAACTGCTCGCTGCAGTGGTTCCTGGACAAGGAGGTCAGGGCCCGCGGGGCCGGCACCGCCGCCCAGGGCTTCGGCAACGTGGTGCACGCCCTCGCCGACGAGGTCGGCTCCGGCCGCACCCCCGCCGACCTCGCCGTCCTCATGGCCCGCCTGGACACCGTCTGGGACGCCCTCGCCTTCGACGCCCCCTGGAAGTCCCACCAGGAGAAGACCGAGGCCCGCGCCGCCCTGGAGCGCTTCCTCAACTGGCACGTCCTGGAACGCGGCCGCGACCTCGTCGCCACCGAGCACGGCTTCGACGTCACCCTCGACGTCGGCGGCGTCTCGGTGCGCATCCGCGGCTCCATGGACCGGATCGAGAAGGACCACGCCGGACGCGCCTACGTCGTCGACTTCAAGACCGGCAAACAGATCCCCACCGACAAGTCGCTGCCCGAGCACAAGCAGCTCGCCGTCTACCAGCTCGCCGTCCGGGCCGGCGCCCTCAACGAGCTCCCCGGCTTCACCGAACGGCCCCCGGCCACCGGCGGCGCCGAACTCGTCCACCTGCGCGAGGCCGCCGCCAAGGCCGCCCCGGACGCCCCCAAGGTGCAGCGGCAGGAGCCGCCCGAGGGCGAACCGTGGATCGAGAACCTGCTCGCCGAGGCCGCCGGCAAGGTCCTCGCCGAACGCTTCGTCCCGCAGACCGGCGGCGGCTGCGACCGCTGCGCGTTCCGCCGCAGCTGCTCCGCCCAGCGCGACGGTGCCCAGCTGGTGGAGTAGCCGGGGTCACGCCCGCCGGGCGCCCGGAGCGTCGGTCCCGCCCGTTAACGTTGCGGGGTGACCGCCGTGCTCAGCCATCCCGACCAGCTCAAGGAGCTGCTGGGCATCCCGTTCAACCGGGAACAGATGGCGGCCATCGGCGCCCCCCTCGCCCCCGCCGTCATCGTGGCCGGCGCCGGCTCCGGCAAGACCACCGTGATGGCCGCCCGGGTCGTCTGGCTGGTCGGCTCCGGCGCCGTACGCCCCGAGGAGGTGCTCGGCCTCACCTTCACCAACAAGGCCGCCGGCGAACTCGCCGAACGCGTCCGCACCGCGCTGCTGCGCGCCGGAGTCGCCGACCGGGACGACGCCGAACCCCTCGGCGAACCCGAGATCTCCACCTACCACGCCTTCGCCGGCCGCCTGCTCAAGGAACACGGCCTGCGCATCGGCATAGAACCGGACGTGCGGCTGCTCGCCGACGCCACCCGCTTCCAGCTCGCCGCCAAGGTGCTGCGCACCGCCCGCGGCCCCTTCCCCGCCCTCACCGGCACCTTCACCAACCTGGTCGCCGACCTCACCGCCCTGGACGGCGAACTCGCCGAGCACCTGGTCGAGCCCGCCGCGCTGCGCGCGTACGACGAGGAACTGCTCGACACCCTCGCCACCGTCAAGCTGAGCAACGACGACCTGCGGGCCGTCCCCGCCACCGCCCGCGCCCGGCTGGAACTGCTGCGCCTGGTCGAGGACTACCGCCGCCGCAAGCAGGCCGCCGGACTGATGGACTTCGGCGACCAGATAGCCGCCGCCGCCCGCCTCGCCCAGCAGCGCCCCGAGGTCGGCGCCCTGCTGCGCGGCCAGTTCAAGGTCGTCCTGCTCGACGAGTACCAGGACACCTCCGTCGCCCAGCGGCTCATGCTCGCCGGCCTCTTCGGCGCGGGCCCGGACGGCACCGGGACCGGCCACCCGGTGACCGCCGTCGGCGACCCCTGCCAGGCCATCTACGGCTGGCGCGGCGCCTCCGTCGCCAACCTCGACGACTTCCCCCGGCACTTCCCGAAGGCCGACGGCCGCCCCGCCGACCGCTACGCGCTCAGCGAGAACCGCCGCAGCGGCGGACGCCTGCTCGCCTTCGCCAACGAACTCGCCGCCCCGCTGCGGGCCGTGCACGAGGGCGTCGAGGCGCTGCGCCCGGCCCCCGGCGCCGAACAGGACGGCTACGTGCGGGCCGCGCTGCTGCCCACCCACGCCGAGGAGGTCGACTGGCTCGCCGACTCGATCGCCCACCTGGTGCGCACCGGCACCGCGCCCGGCCGGATCGCCGTGCTGTGCCGGGGCGGCGCGGCCTTCCCGGACATCCACGCCGCGCTGGTCGCCCGCGAGGTGCCGGTCGAGGTGGTGGGCCTCGGCGGGCTGCTGCACCTGCCCGAGGTGGCCGACCTGGTGGCGGTCTGCGAGGTGCTGCAGGACCCGACCGCCAATGCCGCCCTGGTGCGCCTGCTGGTCGGCCCGCGCTGGCGGATCGGCCCGCGCGACCTCGCCCTGCTCGGCCGCCGGGCCGCCGAACTGGTGCGCACCGAGCGCCCCGAGGGCGTGGAGGCGCTGGCCGCGGCCGTCGCCGAGGCCGACCCGACCGAGGTGGTGTCGCTCGCCGACGCGGTGGAGACCTTCCTGACCTCCTCGACCGGTGAGCAGGGGGACCAGCCGGACGACCTGCCGTTCTCCGCCGAGGCCAGGGTGCGCTTCGCCCGGCTCGCCGCCGAACTGCGCGAGCTGCGCCGCTCGCTCGCCGACCCGCTGATGGACGTGCTGCACCGGGTGCTGACCGTCACCGGCCTGGAGGTCGAGCTCGCCGCCTCCCCGCGGGCCCTGGCCGCCCGGCGCCGGGAGACCCTGCACGCCTTCCTGGACGTCGCCGCCTCCTTCGCCGACCTGGACGGCGACCCGGGCCTGGCCGCCTTCCTCGGCTTCCTGCGGGCGGCCCAGGAGTACGAGCGCGGCCTGGACAGCAGCCTGCCCGGCGGCGAGGACACCGTGAAGGTGCTCACCGCGCACAAGTCCAAGGGCCTGGAGTGGGACGTGGTGGCCGTCCCCGGCCTGGTGAAGGGCGCCTTCCCGTCCGGCACCGCGCGCGAACGCTGGACCAGCACCAAGCGGGTGCTCCCGCACGCCCTGCGCGGCGACGCCGCCACCCTGCCCGACGTGCGCGGCGGCTGGACGGGCAAGTCGATGGCGGCGTTCAAGAAGGAGCTGGCCGAGCACTCCGGCACCGAGGAACTGCGCCTGGGCTACGTCGCGTTCACCCGCCCCCGCTCCCTGCTGCTGGCCTCCGGGCACTGGTGGGGCCCGAGCCAGAAGACCGTCCGCGGCCCGTCCGCCTTCCTGGAGCAGCTGCGCGCCCACTGCGAGCGGCCCGGCGCCGGCGAGGTCGAGCACTGGGCCGAGCAGCCGGAGAAGGGCGCGGTGAACCCGGCGCTGGCCACCGCCGTCGAACGCCCCTGGCCGCTGCCGCTGGACCCGGCCGCCCAGCACGCCCGCCGCCGGGTCGCCGAGGTGGTGCGCGCCCGGGCGGCCGGAGCGCCCGCCCCCGAACCGGAGCCGATGGCGGCCGAGGACCAGCGCCAGGTCGCCTCCTGGGACCGCGACCTCACCGCGCTGCTGGGCGAGTTGGAGCGCTCCCGGCGCACCGCCCGGGAGGTTCCGCTGCCGCCCGCGCTGTCCGCCACCCAGCTGCTGCGGCTGGCCGCCGACCCCGACGGCTTCGCCCGCGACCTGGCCCGCCCGATGCCGCGCCCCCCGCAGCCCGCCGCCCGGCGCGGCACCCGCTTCCACGCCTGGGTGCAGTCCCGGATCGAGCCGCTGCTGCTGATCGAGCCCGACGCGCTGCCCGGCGCCGACGACGACGGCATCGAGGACGAGCAGGACCTGGAGCGGCTCAAGGAGGCGTTCCTGCGCACCCCGTACGCCCAGCGCAGGCCCCACCGGGTGGAGGCGCCGTTCCAACTGGTGCTCGCGGGGCGGGTGGTGCGCGGCCGGATCGACGCGGTCTACCGGGACGGTGACGGGGTGACGGAATCCGGCGGTGCGTCACGCTACGAAGTGGTGGACTGGAAGACCCACCGCGAGGAGACCGCCGACCCGCTGCAGCTCGCGGTCTACCGGCTCGCCTGGGCCGAGCAGGCGGGCGTCGATCCCGAGCAGGTCACGGCTTCGTTCCTGTACGTCCGCAGCGGACGGATCGTGCGTCCGGAACGACTTCCCGACCGAAAAGAGTTGGAACGGCTCCTGATCGGGAACAGTGACTAATGAGTCACGCAGAGCATCCAAGTCATCACGTCGACGCCCGAAACCTGTGCGTCGTGCACGTTTCGCGCCTATTGTGGGGTCGGTAACCGGTCAACCCCCGTGCTCCGGCCGCCAGCGAGGCCCGTATTCCCTGACCCTCAGTCATCACCGCAGGTGCCCCCCGGGCATCGGCGCCTTCTGCTGGAGAGACCGAAGTTGAGCGCGACCGGATGGATCAGAGAGCGGTTCACCGGGCCGACCCCGGGACCCGCACCGGGCACGACCGGCACCTGGCCGAGGACGGCGCTCGCGCTGCCCTTCATCGGCATGGCGCTGATCGTCGCCCTCGACCACCTCAGCGGCACCGGGGTGACGGTCGAACCCGCCCTCACCGCGGTGCCCGCGCTGGCCGCCGTGGTCAGCCACCGCACCTGGTACCCGCTCGCCATCGGCCTGTGCACCGAGGCGGCGGCGTTCCTGATGGCCTTCCGCAGTGACACGCTCGGCGAGTCCGTGCACGCCGCCAGCGTCATCGCGATCCTGCTGGTCGCCACGATCGGCTGGGTCAGCGCCACCCTGAGACTGCGCCAGGAACGCGCCTTGGCCGACGCCCAGCTGGTCGCCTCGATCGCCCGCCGGGTGCTGCTGCGGCCCGTCCCCGAACGGGTCGGCAGCGTGCGCGCCGCCGTCCACTACGAGGCCGCCGCCGCCCACGCCCGCATCGGCGGCGACCTGTACGAGGTCGTCAACACCCGGCACGGAGTCCGGGCCGTGGTCGGCGACGTGCGGGGCAAGGGCCTCGGCGCGGTCGAGACCGCCGCCGCCGTCCTCGGCGCCTTCCGCGAGGCCGCCCACCAGGAGCCCGCCCTCGACCGGGTGGCCGGCTGGCTGGCCGACAGCCTCGACCGCGCCCTGCACGAGAACGACCACCCCGGCGTGGAGGAGGAGTTCGTCACCCTCGTCCTGATCGGGGTGCGGCCCGACGGCACCGCCGAACTCGTCAACTGCGGCCACCCCTCGCCGCTGCTGCTGCGCGGCGGACTGGTCCGCCCGCTCGAACTCGCCGAGACCGTACCGCCGCTGGGCGTCCTCGACCCGGCCGACGTCCACCCCCCGGTGCACCGGGTCCCGCTGCACGGCGACGACCGGGTGCTGCTGTTCACCGACGGGGTGATCGAGGCCCGCGACCGCTCCGGCGCCTTCTACCCGCTCGCCGACCGCTTCCCGCGGTGCGCCGACGGCCGCCCCGCCGACGTCCTCCAGCGCCTCCACGAGGACGTGGTGCGCCACGTCGGCCGCCAGCTCGGCGACGACGCGGCGATGCTGCTGCTGCAGTACGACCCCACCCCGCCCGCGATCGCCCACCTGCCCGAGCAGGCGGGCGTCCTGACGAACCACTAGAACCGCCCGGGACCGCCCCCGGGCCGCCCGGAACCACCCCCGGAACCACCTGGGGCCGCCTGGGACTACAGCGAGACCCGCACCAGCAGCGGCCGGTGGTCCGACACCGCGGCGCGCGGCGCCGCCGCCGGACCCACCGCCGCGCGCGGCACCCCCACCGCCAGCACGTGGTCGAACTGCACCGCCGGCCGGTGCGAGGGATAGGTCGGCGTGCTCGCCAGGTCGTACCAGCCCTGCAGCCGGGTCCGCGGCTCGCGCACCCGCCGCCGGCGCGGCTCCACCGCCGCCCGCCTGGCCCGCCGGACCGCCCGCAGCTCCCGCACCCGCACCCGCGGCGCCGTGCGCTCCAGCGCCGTCGCCCCGCCGAGCACCGTGCGCGGCACCGCGCCCACCAGGTTGAAGTCCCCCAGCACCAGGTGCGGCTGCGGCAGGTCGGCGATCCAGCGCCGGATCCCGGCCAGCTGCGCCATGTTCCAGCCCGGCACGAAGGACAGGTGCGCGGCCACCACGGTGAACGGTCCGCGCTCGCCCTCCAGCACCGCCGCCAGCGCCGCCCGCGGCTCGTCCGGCACCGGGGTCAGCCCCCGCCGCCCGGCCACCCGCAGCGGCAGCCCGAACGGCGCCGGCGCGAAGCGCCGGGCCCGCCAGTGCCGCACCGGCAGCCGGGTCAGCAGCGCCGTCCCGTACGAGGGCGGGGCGCCGTCGCCGACCTCGCCCGGCCCGTACACCCGCAGGCCGTTCGGCCCGGACGGGTCCGGCACCCAGCCCGCCACCGGCGCCGGGCGCCCGTGCAGCGCGGCGGCGAAGCGCCAGTCGCCCGCGCCCATCGCCCCGGCCGCCACCGCCGCCTGGTCGGTGCCGCCCGAGCGCGGCTGGTGCCGGTCCACCTCCTGCAGGGCCAGGACGTCGGCGTCCAGCGCGGCGATCGCCTCGGCCAGCGGGGCCCCCGCGTCGGCCGGGTAGGGCCGCGGCGCGCCGTCCGCGGCGAGCGGCTGACCGTGCAACAGGTTGAAGGTGGCGATGCGCAACTGGCTCACACCGCACGACGGTACCCGAGGGGGCGCGGCTTGAGGCCGCAGGGCATACCGGGTATACATACTGAGTATGTCCATCCGCCACGGTCTGCTCGCCCTGCTCGACCAGGGCCCCCGCTACGGCTACCAACTGCGCACCGAGTTCGAGGCGCGCACCGGCGCCACCTGGCCGCTCAACGTCGGACAGGTCTACACCACGCTGTCTCGGCTGGAACGCGACGGCCTGGTCGAAGCCGCCGGAGAGGACGAGGAGGGCCACCAGTTCTACGCCGTCACCGACGCCGGCCGCGCCGAACTGCGCGCCTGGTTCGACACCCCGGTGCCCCGGACCAGCCCCCCGCGCGACGAACTGGCGATCAAGCTCGCCATGGCCGTGACCGTCCCCGGAGTGGACGTCTCCGCCGTCGTCCAGGGCCAGCGCCGGCACAGCATCAAGGCCCTCCAGGACTACACCCGGCTCAAGGGCCGCGCCCTCGCCGGCGAAACCGGACCCGGCACCGTGCCCTCCGAGGGCAACGACCTCGCCTGGCTGCTCGTCCTCGACCAGCTGATCTTCCAGACCGAGGCCGAGATCCGCTGGCTCGACCACTGCGAGACCCGGCTCGCCCAGCAGGCCGAACTCCAGCAGACCCGCGCCGCCGAGGCCGCCCGCGACGGCGCCGCCAAGAAGCCCGGCCGGCTCGGCCGCCGCACCCGCGCCTGAGACCGGCCCTCGGGCAACCACCCGATCCACAAGGGCCCGGCGTCCCGAACGCCCGGCCCGCACCCAGTACTAGGGGGGAACCGTGTCCCACACCGACCAGTCCCGGCAGGCGCCGGTACTGCACCTGGAGGACGTCACCCGCGTCCACGGCCAGGGCGCCGCCGAGGTCCAGGCCCTGCGCGGCGTCGACCTCAAGGTCCACCCCGGCGAGTTCGTCGCCGTCATGGGCCCCTCCGGCTCCGGCAAGTCCACCCTGCTCACCCTCGCCGGCGGCCTCGACACCCCGACCACCGGCCAGGTCCTGGTCGAAGGCGTCGCCCTCGGCACCCTCACCCGCAAGAAGCTCGCCCAGGTCCGCCGCCGCTCCATCGGCTACGTCTTCCAGGACTACAACCTGATACCGGCCCTCACCGCCGCCGAGAACATCTCACTGCCCCGCGAACTCGACGGCGTCTCCGCCCGCGCCGCCCGCCGCGAGGCCCTCGCCGCCCTGGAGGAACTCGGCATCCCCGAACTCGCCGACCGCTTCCCCGACGACATGTCCGGCGGCCAGCAGCAGCGCGTCGCCATCGCCCGCGCCCTGATCGGCGACCGCCGCCTCGTCCTCGCCGACGAACCCACCGGCGCCCTCGACTCCACCACCGGCGAAGCCGTCCTCGCCGTCCTGCGCGCCCGCTGCGACGCCGGCGCCGCCGCCATGATGGTCACCCACGAAGCCCGCCACGCCGCCTGGGCCGACCGCGTCGTCTTCCTGCGCGACGGCCGCATGGTCGACGAGTCCGTCAGCCAGGACGCCGCCAGCCTCCTCGTCAGCGCCGCCGCCAACAGCAGGAAGGTGGACGAGTGAAGCCCGGAGCCTGGCGGCTCGCCCTGCGCATCGCCCGCCGCGACGCCCTGCGCGCCAAGGGCCGCAGCGCCCTGGTGATCGCCATGGTCGCGCTGCCCGTCCTCGGCGTCACCGGCGCCGACGTGTTCTTCCGCAGCGCCACCCTCGAACCCGCCGAACGCGTCGTGCGGACCATGGGCCGGGCCGACGGCCAACTCCAGATGGTCGAGCGCGGAGCCTCCGTCAAACAGGCCCCCGACCCGGGTGACCAGGCCTACATGGTCTTCGACCCCAAGTACGAGGCCAAGGACGGCGCCGCCCCGCAGTACACCCCCGCGCAGCAGCGCTCCCGCGACACCGAACCCGCCCTGCTCGCCCGGCAGTTGCTGCCGCCCGGCAGCACCCTGGTGCCCGAACCCCAAGGCCCGGACACCGCGGCCAGCAGCACCGAGGGCCTGCTCACCACCCGCACCGGCGAAGCCGACCTGACCGACCCCGTCTGGCACGGCCGGCTCGACGTGGTCGAGGGCAGCGCCCCCACCAACGACCAACAGGCCGCCGTCACCCGCGAGTTCCTCAACCGCTCCGGCCTGCGGATCGGCGACCGCACCACCGTCCGCGGCCTGGAATCCACCCCCTTCACCATCACCGCCGTCGTCGAGCACCCCGACGACCTCAAGGGCACCGAACTCATCGCCCGCCCCGGCACCCTGATCGGAAAGCTCCCCGAGACCTCCGGCCACGGCACCGCCTCCACCACCCGCTGGCTGGTCAAGCTCCCCGCCGGCGCCACCCTCGACTGGGCGAAGGTCACCGAACTCAACGGCTACGGCTTCGTCCTGGCCTCCCGCAGCGTCATCCTCGACCCGCCGGCCCGCGCCGACGTCCCCTACTACGTCGAGATGGACCGGATCCGCAGCGACAGCGGCACCGCCCTGCTCGACCGCACCTACGTCGTCATCCTCGCCACCGTCGTCGGCATGGCCCTGCTGGAGATCGTCCTCCTCGCGGGCCCCGCCTTCGCCGTCGGGGCCCGACGCTCACGGCGCCAGCTCGGCCTGCTCGCCGCCGCGGGCGGTGACCGCGCCAACGTCCGCGCGGTCGTCCTCGGCGGCGGAGTCGTCCTCGGCCTCACCGGCGCCGCCATCGGCCTCGCCCTCGGCATCGGCCTCGTCGCCCTGCTGCGCACCCGGGCCGAGGAGTACTCCGGCGCCCGCTTCGGCCACTTCAACCTCCAACCGCTCGACCTGCTCGGCGTGCTCCTGGTCGGCCTCGTCACCGGACTGCTCGCCGCCGTCGTACCCGCCGTCCAGGCCTCCCGCCAGGACGTCGTCTCCGCCCTCACCGGCCGCGACTCGCTCAAGCCGCCGAGCCGAAAACTCGCCCTGCTCGGCCTGCTGATGCTCCTCGCCGGCGCCGCCCTCGCCCTCATCGGCGCGACCAGCGGCTTCTCCAGCCGCACCCTCGCCGTCCTCGGCGGCTCGCTCCTCGCCGAACTCGGCATGGTCGCCCTCACCCCCTACCTGGTCGGCCTGTTCGGCAAGCTCGGCCGCTGGCTCTCGCTCGGCCCCCGGCTCGCCCTGCGCGACTCCGTCCGCCACCGCGGCCGCACCGCACCCGCCGTCGCCGCCGTGATGGCCGCCGTCGCCGGCTCCGTCGCCGTCAACGTCTACATCGCCAGCTACGACGAGCAGTACCGCCGCGAGTACGTCGCCGCCGGCCCGCCCGGCGCCGTCATCCTCGGCACCGGCTACGGCACCGGCCCCGAGACCAAACTGCTGCCGCAGATGCGCGACACCGTCGAACGCAGCATCTCCGGCCTCGGCCCCCGGGCCGACGTCTCCCACGTCGACTACAAGGGCGACTGCCAGGACGGCAACTCCTGCGGCTACGTCGAGGTCTTGCCGCCCAAGGAACGGCGCTGTCCGGTCTTCGACCGCGACGTCCCCGCCGGCCCCGACGAGATCAAGCGCGCGATGAGTACCGACCCGCGCTGCCAGATCCACGAACGGCGCGGCAGCCAGTACGGCGACCTCACCGCCGGCGACGCCACCCTGCTGCGCAACCTGTACGGCGTCACCGACCCGGCCGCCGGCCAGGCCCTCACCGCCGGCAAGGCCGTGGTCTTCGACCCGCGCTACTTCAAGGACGGCAAGGTCGTCCTGCGGTTCAGCGAGCCCACCACCACGGGCGCCGGCGGCACCCGCGCCAAGCCCAGGACCGTCGAGACCACCGTCGACGCCGTCCTCGCCCCCTCCGCGGTGCCGGCCCCCGGGCAGATCGTGGTGACCCCGGACACCGCCACCCGGCTCGGCTTCACCACCCGGCCGGCCGGCTCGGTCTGGCTCCCCGGGGCCGCGCCCTCCGACAGCGAGCAGCAGAAGGCCGACGGCGCCCTCGGCAAGCTCACCGACCACACCGTCCTCAGCGTCGAACGCGGCTACCAGTCCAGGGCCGGACTCATCGGCCTCGGCCTGGCCGGCTTCGCCGGACTCGTCGCCCTCGGCGCGGCCGGCATCGCCACCGGACTCGCCGCCGCCGACTCCCAGCGCGACCTCACCACCCTCGCCGCCGTCGGCGCGGAACCGCGCATCCGCCGCTCGCTGTCCGGCTTCCAGTGCGGCGTCATCGCCGCCATGGGCACCCTGCTCGGCGTCGTCTGCGGCCTCCTGCCGGCCGTCGCCCTGCGCAAGGTCCAGGGCCTCGCGGCCGACTACCCCGGCCTCAGCCCCGAGGAGCTCGCCGACAAGTCGTCCGTGGTCCTGCCCTGGCCCACCATCGCCGCCACCGTCGTGGTGCTGCCGCTGCTCGCGGCGGCCCTGGCCGCGCTGCTCACCCGCTCGCGGATGTCGCTGCTGCGCCGCACCGGCTGAGGGCGGCGGCCGCCGCCGGGTGTGCCCCGCCACCCCTGTCACCCCCGTCGCCCGTCACCCTCCGGCACCCCCGCCGGCGCGACCCGTCGCGGCGGGGGTGACGGCCGTCGCGGGAGCGGCGGAAGCGGCGGGGGTGACGGAGGTTACAGCCCCCAACGGCGTCCGGCACCCGCAGGGCCGGGGCGGGCACCCACACGGGCGAACTACAGTCGTCGGTATGACGAGAACCCCGGACAGCGCCGTCCGCTCCTTCATCGACCAGCACCAGGCCGCCTTCCTCGCCGACCTCTCCGAGTGGCTGGCCATCCCCTCGGTCTCCGCGGACCCCGAGCTGGCCGGCGACGTGCGCCGCTCCGCCGAGTGGCTGGCCGCAAAGCTGAGCGGGACCGGCTTCCCGGTCGCCGAGGTGTGGGAGACCGACGGGCTGCCCGCGGTGTTCGCCGAGTGGCCGTCCGGGGACCCGTCCGCGCCGACCGTCCTGGTCTACGGGCACCACGACGTGCAGCCCGCCGCCAAGGAGGACGGCTGGGACACCGAGCCCTTCACCCCGACCGTGGTCGGCGAGCGGCTGTACGCGCGCGGCGCGGCCGACGACAAGGGCCAGGTCTTCTTCCACACCCTCGGAGTGCGCGCCCACCTGGCCGCCACCGGCCGCACCGCGCCGGCCGTCAACCTCAAGCTGCTGATCGAGGGAGAGGAGGAGTCCGGCTCGCCGCACTTCGCCGACCTGGTCCGGCGCGAGGCCGAGCGGCTGGCCGCCGACGTGGTGATCATCTCCGACACCGGCATGTGGTCCGAGACCACCCCGACCGTGTGCACCGGCATGCGCGGCCTCGCGGACGCCCAGCTCGACCTGTACGGGCCGGACACCGACATCCACTCCGGCTCCTTCGGCGGCGCCGTCCCCAACCCGGCCCAGGTCGCGGCCGAACTGGCCGCCGCCCTGCACGACGACGACCGCAGGGTCGCGATCCCGGGCTTCTACGACGGGATCGTGGAGCTGACCGAGCGCGAGCGCGAACTGTTCGCCGAACTGCCCTTCGACGAGGCGCAGTGGCTGCGCGTCGCCAAGTCGTACGGCACCCGCGGGGAGGCCGGCTACTCCACCCTGGAGCGGGTCTGGGCCCGTCCGACCGCCGAGGTCAACGGCATCTGGGGCGGCTACACCGGCCCCGGCGGCAAGACCATCGTGCCGTCCTCGGCCCACCTCAAGCTGTCCTTCCGGCTGGTCGCCGGGCAGGAGGTGGAGAAGGTCCGCGAGGCCGTCCGGGCGTGGGTCGCCGAGCGGGTGCCCGAGGGCATCCGGTACGAGCTGGTCTTCCCGGGCGCGACCCGGCCCTGCCTGACCCCGCTGGACCACCCGGCGCTGCGGTCCACCGTCCGCGCGATGGGCCGCGCCTTCGGGCAGAAGATCCTCTTCACCCGCGAGGGCGGCTCCGGCCCCGCCGCCGACCTGCAGGACGTGCTGGGCGCGCCGGTGCTGTTCCTCGGCATCTCGGTGCCCTCGGACGGCTGGCACTCGGTCAACGAGAAGGTCGAGCTGGACCTGTTGGCCAAGGGTGTCGAGACCGCCGCGTACCTGTGGGGCGACCTGGCCGAGAACTTCCGGCCCGGCGCGTGAGCCCGCGCGCTGTGGGCCCGTGGGCTGTGCCCATGCGCTGTGGGCCCATGCGCTGTGGGCCCGCGCGCTGTGGGCCCGCGAGTCGGGCCCCCCGAGCCGGGGACCCGCGCGCTGCGGGCCCCTTCCGCTCCGGGCCCTTTCGCGCACATCGCAGTCAGATCACTCATCCGGATGATTCACCACGTGGGGATGGAACGAAGTGAGCACCGTGCCTGAGACCGAGCGCCCGCAGGCCCTGGCCCTGGCCAGGGCGGGGGTGGACCGGGCCGCCGAGCACCGGTTCGACGAGCCCTGGCTGGCCGCCGCCTGGAGCCACCCCGCCACCCGGGTCCTGCCGATCGCCGGCGGCGAGGCCTTCGTCGTCGACACGGCGCAGGGCACCGAGCTCGTCCTGCTGCCGTCCTTCGAGGCGCCGCAGACCGGTGACCGCTACTTCCTCGGCACCGACGAGGACGGCGTCTCCTACTTCGCGCTGGCCGGCGAGAGCCTGCCCGGCCGGCTGGACGGAGACGCCCGCCCGGCCGGACTGCGCGAGGTCGGCGCGCTGCTGTCCGACCGCGACGCCGGCCTGCTGGTGCACGCCGTCGCCCTGGAGCACTGGCACCGGCTGCACAGCTTCTGCTCGCGCTGCGGCCACCCGACCGAGAAGGCCGGCGCCGGGCACGTGCGGCGCTGCACCTCCTGCGCGGCCGAGCACTACCCGCGCACCGACCCGGCGGTGATCATGGTGATCACCGACGAGCAGGACCGCTGCCTGCTCGGCCGCCAGGCGCTGTGGCCGGAGGGCCGCTGGTCCACGCTGGCCGGCTTCGTCGAGCCGGGGGAGTCGATCGAGCAGGCGGTGGCCCGCGAGGTGCAGGAGGAGGCGGGGGTGCGGGTCGGCGAGGTCCGCTACGTCGCCAGCCAGCCCTGGCCGTTCCCGTCCAGCCTGATGCTCGGCTTCACGGGCAAGGCCCTGCCCGGCGGCACCGACATCACCGTGGACGGCGAGGAGCTGGCCGAGGCGCGCTGGTTCTCCCGTGAGGAGCTGCGCGCCGGGATGGAGGCGGGCGAGATCCTGCCGCCCTCCGGCATCTCGATCGCCCGCCACCTGGTCGAACTCTGGTACGGCGAGCGGCTGCCGTCGGCGGCGCGCTGGTAGTTCCGTACGAATTCCCGGGCGGCCGCGGGGAGTCCCGGGCGGTTCCGGTGAGTTCGGTGCGGTTCCGCATGCAGGGGGGCGCGTGGCTTATGCCGCGCGCCCCCGCTTTTCCCTCCCCGCCCGTCCCGAATCCACCACGACCGGCTGTTCGTGGCCGGACGGGCCAGTTCTGCTACCGCCGGACCCTCCGAGGCCCCCACCGCCGACCCGCGCGGACGACATTGCCGGAAACGGCTGAAACCGCGTCACCGCGCTCGCTACATTCACTCGGGTGACAATCCCCCGGGGCACCGCCCAATCCCCCAAATACCAGCGCCTCGCCGCCGACCTGCGCCGCCGGATCGCCGAGGGCGAGTTCACCTCCGACGCCGCCCTCCCGGTCGAGAGCGAACTGGAGCGCCAGTACGGCGTCGCCCGCAACACCGTCCGGCTCGCCGTCGACGTCCTGGTCAACGAAGGCCGCCTCGTCCGCCTCCAGGGCAAGGGCACCTACCTGCGCGAACACCCGGTCCTCGACCACCACGCCTACGGGCCCACCCTGCCCCCGGCGCCCCGCGACTGCCTCGCCGCGCCCTCCGCGGTCTACCTCGGCGAAGCCGACGAAGCCGGGCGCGAACTCAGCACCGACTTCGAGATGATGATCGTCCGGGCCCGCGTCGACATCGCCGAACGCCTCGGACTGCGCCCCGGCGAGGCCATCGTCGTCCGCCGCCAGCTGCGCCTGCTCGACCGCGAGCCGTACTCCATCGAGGAGAGCCACTACCGGGCCGGCCTCGCCGCCGGCACTCCGCTGATGGAACCCGACCCCGTCGAGGGCGGGGACGAAGCCGTCCTCGCCGCCCTCGGCCGCACCGAGATCGGCGCCGTCGACCACCTCGTCGCCCGGATGCCCGGCCCCGAGGAGGCCCAGTGGTTCCAGGGCGGCCCCGGCGTCCCGCTCATGGTCCAGACCCGGGTCACCTACGACCGGCGCGGCCCCGTCCGGGTCATCGAGACCCGCTACTCGGCCGACCGCAGCCGGCTCGTCTACGGCATCGGCGACCTCGGCGCGCGCACCACCCTGCCCGCCCCCGCCGCTCCCGTCGACCCGGCCCGGGCCGACGCGCCGTGAGGCGCGCCGACGCCGGCCGGCCGTCCCGGCGCCAGATCAGGCGGCCAGGGCCTTCTTGACCTGGATCAGGCTCGGGTTCGTCATCACGACCTGCTCGCCGCCGCCCACCGGCTGGACCAGCACCGTCGGCACCGTCTGGTTGCCGTTGTTCACCGACTCCACGAAGGCGGCCGACGCCGGGTCCTCCTCGATGTTGATCTCGGTGTAGCCGATGCCTTCACGGTCCAGCTGGCTCTTGAGTCGGTTGCAGTACCCACACCAGGTCGTGCTGTACATCGTCACGCTGCCGGACATCGAGGGAGCTCCTTCGAAAGAGGGGTTCGTACGTTCTCACAGCCGCAACGTCCACCGGGCGGCCGGCATTCCGGCAACCCCACCGGGGTACCGGGTGCAACCACCGGGGCGACCACCGGGCCGACGCGGAAACGGACGGGGCGATGCGGAGGGATCATCCTGCGATCACACCGGGCCTGTGGACAACCCCGCCGTCGTTGTCCCAGCGGGCTGAGAGGATGGAACGCATGCAGGAAGACCTCTTGAGCGGCAGCCCGTACGACGCCCCCCACGGCTCCCCCTGGGCCGACCCCGGCGCCGCCACCGGCCCCGACGCCGTGCTCGCCGGGCTCGACCCCGAACAGCGCGCCGTCGCCACCGCCCTGCACGGCCCCGTCTGCGTCCTCGCCGGCGCCGGCACCGGCAAGACCCGCGCCATCACCCACCGCATCGCCTACGGCGTGCGCAGCGGGGTCTACCAGCCCGCACAGGTCCTCGCCGTCACCTTCACCGCCCGCGCCGCCGGCGAGATGCGCGGCCGGCTGCGCCAGCTCGGCGCCGACGGCGTCCAGGCCCGCACCTTCCACGCCGCCGCCCTGCGCCAGCTCCAGTACTTCTGGCCCCGCGCCGTCGGCGGCCCCGTGCCCCAGCTCCTCGAACGCAAGGTCCAGCTCGTCGCCGAAGCCGCCGGCCGCTGCGGACTGCGCGTTCAGCGCACCGAACTGCGCGACCTCACCGCCGAGATCGAATGGGCCAAGGTCACCCAGACCGGCCCCGACGACTACCCCGCCGCCGTCGCCAAGTCTGGCCGCGAAGCCCCCCGCGACCCCGCCGAGACCGCCCAGGTCTACCGCGTCTACGAGGAGACCAAGAGCCGCCGCGGCACCATCGACTTCGAGGACGTCCTGCTCCTCACCGCCGCCATCCTGGAGGACCGCCCCGACATCGCCGACCAGGTCCGCAACCAGTACCGGCACTTCACCGTCGACGAGTACCAGGACGTCTCCCCGCTCCAGCAGCGCCTGCTCGACCAGTGGACCGGCCCCGGCGGCGGCGCCAGCCTCTGCGTCGTCGGCGACGCCAGCCAGACCATCTACTCCTTCACCGGCGCCACCCCGGACTACCTGCTGAATTTCCGCAGCCGCCACCCCGAGGCCACCGTCGTCAAACTCGTCCGCGACTACCGCTCCACCCCCCAGGTCGTCCACCTCGCCAACGGACTGCTCGCCCAGGCCCGCGGCGAGGCCGCCCGCCACCGCCTCGAACTCGTCTCCCAGCGCGAGGCCGGCCCCGAACCCGTCTACACCGAGTACGAGGACGAACCCACCGAGGCCGAGACCACCGCCCGCCGGATCAAGGACCTCCTCGCCACCGGCGTGCGCGCCAGCGAGATCGCCGTCCTGTTCCGCACCAACGGCCAGTCCGAGGTCTACGAACAGGCCCTCGCTGACCTCGGCGTCCCCTACCAGCTCAAGGGCGCCGAACGGTTCTTCGAACGCCCCGAGGTCCGCGACGCCGGCGTCCTGCTGCGCGGCGCCGCCCGCGCCGCCGCCGACCCGCTCACCGCCGGCGCCCCCGACCTCGCCGGCCAGGTCCGCGCCGTCCTCGCCAGCCGCGGCTTCACCCCCGAACCGCCCGCCGGCTCCGGCGCCGTCCGCGACCGCTGGGAATCCCTCGCCGCCCTCGTCCGCCTCGCCGAGGAGTTCGAGCGCACCCGCACCGCCGAGGGCCTCGGCACCGACCTCGCCGCCTACGTCGCCGAACTCGACGCCCGCGCCGCCGCCCAGCACGCCCCCGCCGTCGAAGGCGTCACCCTCGCCTCCCTGCACGCCGCCAAGGGCCTCGAATGGGACGCCGTCTTCCTCGTCGGCCTCACCGAGGGCACCCTGCCGATCATCTACGCCAAGACCGACGAACAGATCGAGGAGGAACGCCGCCTCCTCTACGTCGGCGTCACCCGCGCCCGCAAGCACCTCAGCCTCTCCTGGGCCCTCTCCCGCTCCCCGGGCGGCCGCGCCTCCCGCAAGCCCAGCCGCTTCATGGACGGGCTGCGTCCCGGCTCCTCCGCCCCGGGCGCGCGCACCGGCGCGCGGGGCGGGCGGGGGAGCGTCGAGCTCGGCGAGCGCTCGGCCGCCCGACGGGCCCGCGGCCCGGTCAAGTGCCGGGTCTGCGACAAGCCGCTCACCGACGCCGTCGAACGCAAGCTGCGCCGCTGCGAGGACTGCCCGTCCACGATGGACGAGGCGCTGTACGAGCGGCTGCGCGAGTGGCGCGCCCGGCAGGCGAAGGCGCAGGGTGCCCCGGCGTACGTGGTGTTCACCGACGCGACCCTGATGGCGATCGCCGAGGACGTGCCCGCCAGCCGCCAGGAACTGGCCCTGATCTCGGGGGTCGGCGCCATGAAGCTGGACAAGTACGGGTCCGCCGTGCTCTCGTTGTGCGCGGGGGAGGAGCCCGAGGAGGATCCGGACGGCGTCGAGGACGACGGTCCGGTCGATCCGGCGTGAGCCGGCACGGGCGCGGTCCAGGGGACTGCTCGGGGGACTTCACAACCGCTGCGGAACGTCGTGGCGAGCGCCGCGGGACGTCGTGGCGACCGCCGCGGGACGTCGCGCGGATCGTGCCGCGGACGGCGTCGCGTGAACTCGCGTGAAAAATAGTTTGCGCGGCATACCGGGAGCGCAATAGCCTGCCGGAGCGGTCAAGGGGACGCGGTCGCACGGGGTGAAACCTGTGCCGATTCCCCCTCGCCCACAGATCGAGACAGACATCCGAACATTCGGAGCCAGGGGAACCAGGCTCCGCGAGACGCCGAGAGGAGGCGAAGACAGTGGGAAACATCATGATCACCAAAATGACTGGCCAGACCGTTGTCGCTGCCTCCCTGCGTGCCGCCCGTCTGCGGGCGCTCGCCGAGCTCGGTGGAACCGGTCTGGGTCTCGACGCCACCGGTGTCTCCGTCGCCTCCGCTGTCAGTGGTCTTGGACACACTGATCTGTGCCTCACGGGCGGCAGGAGTGTCGAAGGCACCGTTGTCGAGACCGGTCTGTCCCGTGACTGGGCGTCGGTCGACGCCTCGCGCCCTGAGCGCGATGTGCGACCGACCCAGGCACCGAAGGCGGCCGTAGCCGCCGCCATGCATGGCGGCTATGCGCAGGTCATCGGTGCCGGAAACGCCCAGAAGCAGAACGAGCAGCAGATCAACCAGGCCAAGGCCGCCTTTATCGGCGCCGAGGCCATCCGGATGCGGGCCTTCCGCGGGCCTGAACCCTGGAGAGAACGAACCTGAGTCAGCCTCAGGTCGGCACCTCCAGGGCCGCGGAACCCGTCACACCGGGATCCGCGGCCCTTCTGTTTTGTCCGGTACGCAAGACCACCCAGGCCCCCCGGGGCCTCCGGCCCAGCACCACCAGTCCACTGGGCCGGAACCACTGAGAAGACGAGGAAGACGCCCACAGTGTCCACGGTCATCACGCCGCCCATCCCGTCCGTACCGCCGACAAGCCAGATCACCAAGGCCGACCAGGCCGACCTCCCGGAGGTTCCGTTCATGCAGCTCAACTCGATCGAGCAGGCCGAGGCGCTCGGTCTCCCCATCCCCTGCCGCGCCTTCGACCCCGAGGTCTTCTTCGCGGAGACGCCCGCCGACGTCGAGTACGCGAAGTCCCTCTGCGGCACCTGCCCGGTGAAGGAGGCCTGCCTGGCCGGCGCCCTGGAGCGCCGCGAGCCGTGGGGCGTCTGGGGCGGCGAGCTGTTCGTCCAGGGTGTGGTCGTGGCCCGCAAGCGGCCGCGTGGCCGTCCGCGCAAGACCGAGGTCATGGCGTGAACCCCGCCGACCACGTCAGGGCCGTCCGCCGGGGAGAGCAGCCCCCGCTGGACACCGCCCTCCGCCGGTCCGTACGGATCGCCGCCGCCAAGGCCGACTCAGCGGCCAGTACCCGCCCATTCCCGAGCACGCACCACGAGCAGGACCACGACATGACCCCCGCCGCCATCGATCCCACCGTCCGCGCCGAGCAGACCACCGAACTTCAGATCCAGAACAGGACCCTCGAAATGCAACTCCTGCATGAATCCCTGGCCCGTGCCCATATGCAAGACAGGCTCCACGAGGCCGAGGAACAACGCCTCGTCAGCCGGGTCGTCCGGGCGCGCAAGCTCCGGCAGCGGGCCGAGCGCGCCTCCATGCGGGCCCGCAAGGCGCTCGCCGTCGCGCTGATGTAGGCGCACCGACGCCGATCCGACTGACCCCCGTCGTGCCGCAGGCCGCCCCCCGTTCTCGGGGAGCGGCCTGCGGCCGTTGTAGGGCGGGTATTAGGGGGCGGCTGTGTGGGGCAGGTCAGGGGCGGGCGGGCCCGCTGCTCCTCCTGGCCGGCTCGGCCGGCTCGGCCGGCTCGACCCGCTTGGCGGGCTTCGCGGGTGGCTCGTCGGCGAACTCGGGCAGCCACTCCAGCATCTCGGCGCGGAACGGCGCCTTGGCTCCCAGCTGGCACAGCACTCCGATGGTGCTCAGCGTCACCCGGTGGATCAGCAGGTAGGCGGGCGGCAGGTTCAGCTGCTTGCCCAGGTTGTAGGCGGGCGAGCGCGGATCGGCGATACGGGCCGCCTGGGCGCGCATCCAGGCCCGGGTGAAGTGGAAGCTGTCCACGGCGGCCGGCTCGATGATCGGCAACAGGTAGTCCAGCACCGCATCCGGGTCCAGCTGGATCGAGGGCTTCACGAAGCCCTCCTCGCGGAGCATCTTCAGCACGCCCGCCGCGTCCCCGGCCAGCGCCATCCGCAGCGAGGCCCCGATCGGCGCGGGCAGCCCGCCCGGCAGCCGGTCCACCGTGCCGAAGTCCAGCACCCCCAGCCGCCAGCCCTCGGCCGGGCCGTCGTCCTTCAGCAGCCGGAAGTTGCCCGGGTGCGGGTCCGCGTGCAGCAGACCGGTCCGGGACGGGCCGGCGAACAGGAACCGGGCCAGCAGCTGCCCGGCGCGGTCACGCTCCTCCTGGGTGCCGTTCGCGATCACCTCGGCCAGCGGGGTGCCGTCCATCCACTCGGTGACCAGCACCTGGTCGGCCTGCGCCACCACGACCGGCACCACGATGTCCGGGTCGCCCGCGAACTCCTCGGCGTGCCGACGCTGGGCCTGGGCCTCCAACTCGTAGTCCAGTTCCTCCGAGACGCGCTCGCGCAGTTCGGCGATCAGCGGCTTGATGTCCAGCCCGGGGATCAGCGGACCGAGCAGCCAGGCCACCCGGCTCAGCTGGGAGAGGTCCGCGAGCAGCGCGTCACCCGCGCCCGGGTACTGCACCTTGACCGCGACCTGCCGGCCGTCGTGCCAGACCGCCCGGTGCACCTGGCCGATCGAGGCGGCCGCCGCCGGGCGGTCGTCGAACTCCAGGAACAGCTCGCGCCAGTTGTTCCCGAGGCGCTGGGCCAGCGCGGCGTGCACCTTGGCGGCGGGCATCGGGGGAGCGGCATCCTGCAGCTTGGTGAGCGCGGCCCGGTACGGCCCGGCGACCTCCTCGGGAAGCGCGGCCTCGAAGACGGACAGCACCTGCCCGAACTTCATGGCTCCGCCCTTGAGCTCACCCAGGACCTTGAACAGCTGGTCGGCCGTGGCCTGCTGGAGCTCCGCCGTCACCACCTCGGCGGAGCGGCCGCCGATGCGCCTGCCCAGTCCGAGCGTGGCGCGGCCGGCTATCCCCAGCGGCAGGGCGGCGAGCCGTGCCGTGCGGGTCACTGCCTTGCGCGGAAGATCGCTCACCCGGGCCTCCAATCCCCTGGCCCCCCGACACCGGACGGCTCACCATCACTAGGCCATTGTGCCCGCTCCCCGGGCAGCTTCCGCCGGTATTTCACGGGGGCCGGTAGGCGGTGGCTTCTCTTTGCCGGGAGTTGGGAGGTTCGGTCCGGCGGGGCGTTGACGCTGATGCGGCCGGTGGTCGGACGCGGGTCGGGCCCGGGGCGGTGCTGTCGTGGAGGCGGGCGCAGGAAGTCGGCTGGGCCGACTTCCTGCGCGGGTGGGAGCTCAGGCGTCGGCTTCGGTGGCGCGGCGGTAAGTGGCCAGATGGACGCCGGTCTTGGCGACCGTGGTGGAGGTCAGCTGCAGGGTGCGCAGCACGCCGTCGGCCGGGAAGAGCGACTTGCCGCCGCCCAGCAGCACGGGCATCACCATGAGCCGGAGCTCGTCCACCAGGTCCTCGCCGAGGAGGGTGCGGACGAGGGTCGGGCTGCCCATGACCAAAAGATCCCCGCCGTCGGCCGCACGCTGCTGCCGGGCCCACTCGACGGCCCCGGTGCCGGGGACGAGGGTGCTGTTCGTCCAGGTGAGGTCGGCCTCGGCGAGAGTGTCGGAGACGACGTACTTCTTGATCGAGTTCATCTGGTCGGCGAACGGGTCGCCGGCCCGCTCGGGCCAGGCGGCGGCCATGGTGCGCCAGGTGCGGCGGCCGAAGAGCAGGGCGTCGGCGCTGCTCATCGCCTCGTTGATGAACGGACCGATGGTCTCCGGGTCGAAGAACGGGTGGGACCAGCCGCCGTGGGCGAAGCCTCCGTCGGTGTCCTCCTGCGGAGCGCCGGGGGCCTGGACGACGCCGTCGAGGCTGACGAACTCGCTGATCACGATGCGCATGGGGTGCTGTGCTCCTTCGGTGGCTTGCTTGTTCGGGGTTGTGCAGTGAAGACCGCGGGATCGGGCGAGACTCATTGCCCGCAAGTAGTGATCCTTCTCAC
Organism: Kitasatospora sp. NPDC101108; assembly: GCF_055584725.1. Lineage (NCBI taxonomy): Bacteria > Bacillati > Actinomycetota > Actinomycetes > Kitasatosporales > Streptomycetaceae > Kitasatospora > Kitasatospora sp. NPDC101108. The sequence continues at coordinate 181,033 of NZ_JBVJLM010000003.1, read as the reverse complement.
ATTGTTGACGCTTTGGGGGCCCGCCCCCTCCCCCCACCCGCCCTCCTCCTCCACCTCACCCGCTGCCCACCCACCCACCTCTGGCCCTCGCCCCGCTCCTTCGTACCGGCGCCCCCCCATCCACCCGCCCCGCGCCCGGCCCCAGCCTGGGCGCGGGCCATGGGCTCACCTGGCCATGGGCTCACCTGGCCATGGGCTCACCTGGCCATGGGCTCACCTGGCCATGGGCTCACCTGGCCATGGGCTCACCTGGCCGGGCGCTCCGCCCGGGTCGGCCCCGGCGCCAGGTCAGGCGGCTGCTGAGCCCCGCAGCCGCCGGGCCCGGGCCCGGTGCCGTCCTGATTGATTCCTCCCTCCCTCCTCAGCCCGGCGGCAGTGGCTGCCACAGGCAGCCGCAGTCCGGGTGTCCTCGTAGCCGTAGGCGGCGAGCCATCCCGTCGCCCGCCGAGATCTCGCACCAGCCGTCGACGCTCGGCGGCCGGCCGCCGTCCAGGTACACCTGGACGTGCAGTCCCGCCAGGCCGGCGACGGCCGTGGCCAGTGCGGTGTCGCAGGCCGGGGTTCGGGCCCGGCCGGGGCCGTTGTCCGCCAGCTGGGCCAGCACCCGCGGCCAGGCCGCGTCCTCGTCCTCCCGCCGCAGCACCAGGCAGTGCCCGCAGGCCGAGCGCCCCGGGATCACCAGCGGCCCGATGATGCCGAACTCCTCGACCACCCCCACGTACAGGTGGGGCACCCCGGCCCGGAGCAGTAGCCGGGCCTCGTACGTCCCGCCCGCGAAGGCGGCGCTGCCGTCCCTGGGGGCGAGGACCACGAAGTCGGGCGGCGGGTCGTCGGACTTCCGCCGCGGCACCGGGACCAGCGGTCGACCCGTGGCCCGTTGCACCGCCTCCCGGGCGACCGTCGAGCGCAGCCGCCCGACGTCCGCCGGTGGCAGACCCGCGGGGGAGCAGTCGCTGTGCTGGACCCGCCCGCTGTCGGCCACTGTGACGGTGCCGGTGCCGCCGGCGGCGAGCACCGCCGCCACGGCCGCGCCGACCCGGCCCGCGCCGCGGACCTCGATCCGGGTCTCGGCCCGTCGGGCCAGGACCGCCGGTGCGGCGCCCGGGCCGGAGTGGACCAGGGACAGCGAGGCGAGGTCGGGCCCGAGGAGGTCCCGGTGCGGCCGGGGGAAGCGGGCGAGCGCCCGGTCGGTCGCTTCCGCGTCGTCCAGCAGCCCGGTCTCCTCCAGTTCGCTCAGCAGCGTGTCGGCGGGTTCGCGGCCGAACCCGATCCGTTCACCGGCGGAGAGCAGCTCGGGTCGGTCGCGCGTTCCGTCGACGAGTTCGAGGAACTCGCACAGCGACTTGTCGGCGTTGCCGAGCACCCCGGCGTACCGGGTGATGGTGCCGAACTGCAGGGTCTCGGAGTCCCGCCAGCTGCGGGACAGAGCGGGCTTCAGGACGAGGCGCACGACGATCTCCCTTCCGATCGTTTCCGGACGGCTGACCGCAGCATGCCCCATCGCGCCGACCGCGCGCAGAAAGTTATCCACAGGTCCAGGCGCATGATCACACCATCTGTTCGCAGGCCCTGTGGATAACTGCCCATCCTCCCCGACGTCGGTTTCCGGACACCCCCCGTCGGTCTTTCGTTCCCGATCGCTCCATGAAAGATTTCGGCCACGGCACCGGACTTCTGTCAGCTGTACCGGGTAACGTCGTGTGCCATGGCAGCCGAGCGGGACTCCCATCCACCGGCGTCGCGTCGGCGTGCCCGTGCAGCGAACGGGTCGCAGTTGGCGGCGCCGAGCACGCGCGGGCGCCCGGACGAGAACCAGCGCGAGCAGCAGCGCGAGAGCCGGCACGAGAAGCAGCAGGCGAGGCCGCAGCACCCGCCCTCCGGCGCCGTGCCCCCGGAGGCGCACGACCGCAGCCGGGTCGAGGTGCGACGCAGCGCCCGCCGCAGCCGTACCGTCTCCGCGTACCGCGAGGGCGATCGCACCGTCGTGCTGATCCCGGCGCGGATGTCGCACGCCGAGGAGCAGCGCTGGGTCGCGCAGATGCTGGAGAAGCTCGCCGCCCAGGAGCGTCGGCGGATCCTCGGGGACGACGCCTTGATGGCCCGGGCGCGGGAGCTGTCGGCGGCCTACCTGGGGGGCCGCGCCCAGCCCGTCCAGGTCCGCTGGGTGACCAACCAGAATTCGCGCTGGGGCTCGTGCACCCCCAGTGAGGGGACGATCCGGCTGTCCCACCGGCTGCAGGGCATGCCGGAGTACGTGCTGGACTACGTGCTGCTGCACGAGCTGGCGCACCTGCTGGTGCCGGACCACGGCCCGGCGTTCTGGGCGCTGTTGGAGGCCTATCCCCGGACGGAGCGGGCCCGGGGTTATCTGGAGGGCGTGGTGTCCGCCGCGCGGCTGCCGCACATTCCGGGTGCCCGGCACGGCACGCCGGGTCCGGATCCGGCGGCTTCCTGCGGCTGAGCACGGTGCGAAGAAGGCCCGAAGGCGGCCCTAAGACGGCTTGAGGCAGAGCGGGAAGAGCGCGAGGAGCGCGGAAGAGCGACCGAAAAGGGGGCGCGGGCCGTATCGGCCCGCGCCCCCTCGGCGTGTCTCACCTCAACCGGTCAGGCGGTCAACCGCCGTGCCCGGGCGACCAGGTCGCGCACCGAGTGGTCGGTGAGCTCCGGCAGCCGGTCGAAGTCGAACCAGCGCAGGTCGAGTGACTCCTCGCTGATCAGCGCCCGGGCCCCGGCCGGGGCCAGCGCGATGTACTGGACGTCCAGGTGGGTGTTCTCCGGCCGGTCCTTGCCGGTGCAGCGGACCTGGTGGCGGTCCAGCTTGGCGGGCACGGGGGCGCCGTTCTCCCGCAGCAGGGTGAGGTCGGGGATGCCGGATTCCTCGACGGCCTCGCGCAGCGCTGCGGAGGCGAGGTCGGCGTCGCCGGGCTCGCAGTGCCCGCCCATCTGCAGCCACCTGCCGACCTTGGGGTGCAGGGTGAGCAGCACCCGCCCCGCGGCCGGGTCGATGACGGCCGCGCTCGCCGTGAGGTGGGCGGGCAGGCAGGACCGGTACACGCCCTCGGGCTGTTCGGCGAGGTGTGCGAGGTAGTCGAGCCGCAGCTGTTCCTGGTCCTGGTCGGCGGGCCGCCAGTCGGTCAGGGTGCGGACGGCGTCCGCGTGCAGGGTGGACGTGCCCGTCCCGGTGGCCGTCATGCGGTGGGCTCGCCCTTCCCGTCGGTGCCGTCCTGGTCGCTCCCCGACGGGTCGCCCTTCGGGTGGTCGTCCTTGGTGAGGTCGGGCTTGCCGGCCGCGGCCTCGCCGAGCAGCTTGTCGAGGGCGTCGAAGTCGAAGCCGCCCTCCAGGTCGCCGCTGCCGCGGTGCACGAAGGCGTCCGGGTCGTCCAGGTCGGCGGCGGTGGGCAGCATGTCGGGGTGCCCCCAGAGGGCGTCGCGGCCCTCGACGCCGCGGGCGTCGGCGAGCAGCGCCCACAGCCGGGCGGCGTCGCGCAGCCGGCGCGGGCGCAGCTCCAGGCCGACCAGGGTGGCGAAGGTCTGCTCGGCGGGCCCGCCGGCGGCGCGGCGGCGGCGGACGGTCTCGCGCAGCGCGCCGGCCTGCGGCAGGTGGGGTGCGGCGGCGGCGTGGACGACGGCGTCGACCCAGCCCTCGACCAGGGCGAGCGCGGTCTCCAGGCGGGCGAGCGCGGCCTTCTGCTCGGGGGTGTCCTCGGGCTGGAGCAGGCCTCCGGCGAGCGCCTCCTGGAGGGCCTCCGGGTTGCTCGGGTCGAGCTGGCCGACGAGTTCCTCCATGCGGGAGGTGTCGACCTTGATGCCGCGGGCGTAGGCCTCGACGGCGCCGAGCAGGTGGGCCCGCAGCCACGGTACGTGGGCGAAGAGACGCTGGTGGGCGGCCTCGCGCAGGGCGAGGTAGAGCCGGACCTCCTCGGCGGGCACGTTGAGGCCCTCGCCGAACTCGGCGACGTTCTGCGGCAGCAGGGCGGCCTTGCCGGCGGGTGCGAGCGGCAGGCCGACGTCGGTGGAGCCGACGACCTCGCCGGCCAGGGCGCCGAGGGCCTGGCCGATCTGGGTGCCGAACATGGCGCCGCCCATGGAGCGCATCATGCCCATCAGCGGGCCGGCCATGGCCTGCATCTCCTCGGGCAGGACGCCGCCCATGGCGGTGCCGACGCGCTCGGCGACCGGGTCGACGAGGTCCTTCCAGACCGGGAGGGTGGCCTCGATCCACTCGGCGCGGCTCCAGGCGACGGCGGTGCCGGCGCCGGAGGGGAACTCGGTGACGCCGTCGAGCCACAGGTCGGCCAGGCGCACGGCCTCCTCGACGGCGGCGCGCTCGGCGGCGCCGACGGAGCGGTCCTTGCTCTTGCCCTCGGCGGGTTCGGCGACGACGGTCTGCCGGGCGATGTTCTGGGCGAGCTCCCAGTTCACCGGGCCGCCCTCGAAGGAGAGCATCTGCCCGAGCTGCTGGAAGGCGGCGCCGAGGTCGCCGGGGTTCAGGCCGCCGAACATCGCGGCGAAGGGGTTGTCGGCTCCGGCGCCGCCGGGGCCGCCCGGGGCGCCGGGCATGCCGAACATCGCGCCGAAGGGGTTGCCGGTTCCGAAGCCGAACGGCTGGGGGCCGGTGCCTTCCTGGCCCGGCTCCTTCTTCTTCTGCGCGTCGTCGGGCTTGGCCTTGCCGTCCTCGGGCTCCTCGGGCGGAACGCCGAATCCGAAGGGAAGGTCGCTCACGGGGTCCTCGATCCGGTCGGCCGTCATACGGGTGTGGCGGGAAGTGCTGCCGCCCGGGGGTCCGGTGGAGCGGGGGACTCGTGGGCGGCTCCCGCGCGCAAGGCCCGCGCCGGGTGCACCGCCGGGCCTTCGCCTCGGGCAGGATGGACGTACGTGACACACGTCCGTACGCACATAAGCTAACCGTGGAGGATGGCCGGTGAGTTCCCCGCCCTCGGACGTTCGCTCTGGGCTGACCGCAGGAGAGGACGACCCGGACACCACGGTGTCGCCGCCTCCAGCCTACGGCGGGCGGCCGCTGACCGTGGCCGTCACCGGCGCCGCGGGGGTGCTGGGCGAGCGGGTCGCGGCCCGGCTGGTGGCCTCGCCGCACGTGCGCAGGGTGCTGGCGGTGGACGACCGGCGCGGTGAGGTCGCGGGCGTGCAGTGGCGGGTGCTGGACGTGCGGGATCCGGCGGTGGCCGAGCGGCTGGCCGGGGTCGACGTGGTGGTGCACCTGGCGATGGACTTCGGCATGGAGTCCGATCCGCGGGCTCGCAGCGCCTACAACGTTCGCGGCGCCCAGACGGTGCTGACCGCGGCCGCGGCGGCCGGGGTGCACCGGGTGGTGCTGTGCACCTCGGCGATGGTCTACGGCGCGCTGGCCGACAACGAGGTGCCGCTGGCCGAGGACTCCGAGCTGCGGGCGACGGAGGAGGCCTCGCTGGTCGGGGACCTGTTGGAGATCGAGCGGCTGGCCCGGCGGGCGCCGCGGGCCCACCCGGGGCTGCAGGTGACGGTGCTGCGCCCGGCGGTGGTGGTGGGCCCGGGGGTGGACACCGTGTTGACCCGGCACTTCGAGGCGCCCCGGCTGCTGGTGGTGGCCGGTTCCCGCCCGTGCTGGCAGTTCTGCCACGTGGAGGACCTGGCGACGGCGCTGGAGTACGCGGCGCTGGGCCTGGTCGAGGGCGAGGTGACGGTCGGCTGCGACGGCTGGCTGGAGCAGGAGGACGTGGAGCGGCTGTCGGGGATCCGGCGGATGGAGCTGCCGGCCGCGCTGGCGCTGGGGACGGCGGCCCGGCTGCACCGGCTGGGCCTGACCCCGGCTCCGGCGGGGGACCTGGCGTACACGATGTACCCGTGGGTGGTGTCCGGCAGCCGGCTGCACGAGGCGGGCTGGCGGCCGGAGTTCACCAATGAGCAGGTGCTGGCGGAGCTGCTGGCACAGGTGTCCGGCAAGCACGCGGTGGCGGGGCGGCGGCTGGGCGGCAAGGAGGCGGCGACCAGTCTGGGGGCGGCCGGGGCGACGGTGGCGCTGGTCGGTACGGCGGCGCTGGTGCGCCGGGCCCGCAAGCGGCGCCGCTTCTGATCCGGGGTTCGGCGCCTCCGGTCCGAGGGGTCCGCAGGACGGGCGAGCAGGGGACCGGCCGGTGCGATTCTCACGATGCGAAATTTCGCAATCGTGATGTGGAAGGCTCTTGTCGTGGTCGGCCCCGGATGGGCAATCATGGGGTCATGTCCGAGAACCACGACCCCATCCGCCTGCTCGCCATCCGCGACACCCCGCTCTCCCTGGACGAGGTGTACGAGGCGGTCGGCGACGACGCGGCCGGCGGCACCACCGTCTTCGTCGGGACGGTCCGGGACCACGACGGCGGCAAGTCGGTCTCCGCACTGGAGTACAGCTGCCACCCCACCGCCGAGGAGGAGATGCGCCGGATCGCGGAGAAGGTCGTCGCCGACTTCCCGGTCAAGGCGCTCGCCGCGGTGCACCGGGTGGGACGGCTGGAGATCACCGACAAGGCCGTGATCGTCGCCGTCTCCTGCGCCCACCGCGGGGAGGCCTTCGCGGCCGCCCGACGGCTGATCGACGACCTCAAGCACGAGGTGCCCATCTGGAAGCACCAGGTCTTCGCCGACGGCGACGAGGAGTGGGTCGGCGCCGGCGGCTGCTGACCCCCGCCCCGCGCCCGGCATCCCCGCACCCGGCAATCCGGCGCCCGGCATCCCCGCACCCGGCATTCCGGCGCCCGGCATCCCCGCACCCCGTCACCGCGACCGCGATCGCGCCCGTCACCGCCACGGCCCGCCGACCCCGGCCGGGTGCGGCGGAACCGGCCGCACACGGAGCGCGTCCCTCGGGTCAGGCGCGCCGCGGCCTCACCCGAAAGGGTCCGGCGCGGTGGGCCGAATACTCCCTGGAAGTGAGCCGATCGGCCGTCCCGTAACCCGGACGGCGCCGATCGCGTTGTCCGCCGGAGTGGTTAATCTGCTCATAGACACGACGAGCTGGGAGTACTGATATGGGTGCGCTCGCCTGGTTGATCATTCCGGTTGTCGCCGTCCTGGTCGCCGCCGCCTGGGCGGGTTGGGCCCAGCGGGCTCCGAAGGCGACGGGGGACCCGGCCTCCCTCGCCGAGCACCGTCGCTTCATGGCCGCGATGGAACGCACCACCGCCGGCACCGCCGCCCCGGGGGAGCGCTCCGGCCGGTAGCCCGGCGGGCGGTAGCCCGGCGGGCGCCGCTTCATCCGCGTCCCGTACTGTCGAGGCATGCCACGCCGCTCCGCGACGATGCTCGCTGCCACCCTGCTGCTCATAGCGCTGCTCTGCGTCTCGGTGCTGATGAAGGTGCCGTACACGGAGATGAGCCCGGGCCCGACGTACAACACGCTCGGCGACCAGGGGGGCAAGCCGGTGATCACCGTCACCGGCCACGACTCGTACCGGACCTCCGGGCACCTCAACATGACCACCGTGCAGGTGACCGGGGCGAAGTACGAGCCCAGCCTGGTCAACGCGGTGATCGGCTGGATGCGCGACGACGTGCTGGTGGTGCCGCACGACAACGTCTACCCCAAGGGCCAGTCGGACGCGGACGCCAAGAAGCAGAACGCCGAGGAGTTCGCCTCCTCCGAGGACAGCGCCCGCACCGCCGCGCTCAAGCAGCTGGGCGTCCCGGTCGGCAACGAACTGATCGTCAAGTCGGTCACCGCGGGGGCCCCGGCCGAGGGCCGGCTGCACGCGGGGGACCAGATCGCCGCGGTGGACGGCACCGCCGTCGACTCGGTCGACCAGGTGGTCGCCGCCGTCACCAAGCACAAGCCCGGCGAGTCGGTGGTCTTCACCGTGGTGCCCCGGGTCAAGGACACCTCCGGCAACGGCTCGGCCGCCCCGGGCACGAAGACGGACGTCACCGTCCCGACCGTGCGGGCCAAGGACCTCGACCCGAAGGCCCCGGCCGAGCGGGCCGAGCTCGCGGTGGTCGGCATCGGCACCGGGATCCGGCACACCTACCCGTTCCAGATCGACATCGGCCTGCAGGACGTCGGCGGCCCCAGCGCCGGGCTGATGTTCTCGCTCGGCATCGTCGACAAGCTGACCCCCGGCGGCGACCTCACCGGCGGCAAGTTCGTGGCCGGCACCGGCACCATCGACGACGACGGCAAGGTCGGCCCGATCGGCGGGATATCGATGAAGCTGATCGCCGCCCGGGACGCCGGGGCCGAGTACTTCTTCACCCCGTCCTCGAACTGCGCCGAGGCCACCAAGAACGTGCCGTCCGGGCTGACCCTGATCAAGACGGACACCCTGGACGGCGCGCTGAAGTCGCTGGAGCAGATCCGCTCCGGGCAGACCTCCGCGCTGCCGTCCTGCCCGAAGTAAGGGCATCAGGGGGAAGGGCGCCAGGGAAGGGCGCCAGCGAAAGGCGTCAGCGGGAGGGCGTCAGGAGAAGGTCGCCAGCAGCGCGTCGGTCAGGCCGGGCACCAGGTCGGGGCCGGTCAGTACCTCGCGGGCGACGTCCTTGGAGCGCAGCCGCAGGGCGATCTCCTTCCGGCCGTCGCGCAGCACCGCGGCGGTGATCCGCACCTCCTCGCGCTTGGGGTGGTTGGCGACCCACTCGGCGAGCTGGGCGTCGGAGGCGCCGCGGGGGCGGGACTGCTCGGCGCCCGGCGGCAGCATCAGCCGCTCGACGACCAGGGCGCAGCCGGCCACCGAGTCGGGCCAGGCGATGGTGCCGAGGAACTTGTCGAGCTCCGTGCCGGCCGGGATCTCGTCCTGCTCGACCGGGGTGAGGCCGGGCTCGTCGCCCTCGGAGAGGCCGAGCTGCTTGGCGACCCGGGGGTCGGCCTTGAGCAGGGCGGCGCTGTCCACCAGGGCGAACAGTCGGGCCGGGAGGTCCCAGCCGAGGGTGGCGGCGTACTCGTCGATCTCCAGCGCGGCCCGGGTGAGCGGGGTGGCGGCCGGGAGCTTGGATACGTCGTCGGGGGAGTTGTTCAGATCAGACGCGTCGGACATGACTCAATCCTCACACGCCGGGCGGCGGGCGCTCGCCGGAGCGGCCGGGGGGAAGGCGCGGGTGGGGGCGGTGGGGGCGGCGGAGTAACCGTCTGCTAACGGTGGGAACTCGACCAAAGCCTGGTTAAGTTTCTCTGACGACCGACCGAATCCAGACGACACAGCTGAGGTGCCACCGTGGTATTCCAGATGCCGGAACGCTCAGGGCCGGGTTTCCGGCGGAGGGTTGGCCCGCCCTCCCGGCGGGCGCGGGTGGCCCTGCTGACCCTGGGCGTACTCGCGGTGCTGTTCCTGCTGTTCGTCATGTTCGCCGGGTTCTGGACGGACTGGCTGTGGTTCAGGTCGGTCCACTACTCCTCGGTCTTCACCACCCAGCTGTGGACGAAGATCGGGCTGTTCGGGGTGTTCGGCCTGCTGATGGCGGTGATCGTCGGCTTCAACGTCTGGCTGGCGCACCGGCTGCGGCCGCCGCTGTCGGCGATGTCGGTGGAGCAGCAGAGCCTGGACCGCTACCGGGCGGGGCTGGCGCCGTTCAAGCGCTGGGCGCTGATCGGGGTCTCGCTGGTGATCGGCCTGGTGGCGGGCGCGGCGGCGTCGGGCCAGTGGCGGACGTGGCTGATGTGGACGAACGCGACGTCCTTCGGCGAGAAGGACGCCCAGTTCGGCATGGACGTCTCGTTCTACGCCTTCGACCTGCCGTTCTACGAGTTCGTGCTGGGCTTCGCGTTCAGTGCGGTGATCGTCTCGCTGCTGACCTCGGCGCTGGTGCACTACCTGTACGGGGGGCTGCGGCTGCAGGGTCCGGGCCGTCGGGCGAGTGCGGGCGCGCAGGGTCATCTGGCGGTGCTGCTGGGCGTGTTCGTGCTGCTGAAGGCGGTGGCGTACTGGCTGGACCGGTACGCGCTGGCGGTGAAGACCGGTTCCTACAAGGGGGTGTCGGGCTGGACGGGCCTGCGCTACGTGGACGCCAACGCGTTCCTGCCGGCCAAGACGATCCTGTTCTTCGTCGCGATCATCTGCGCGGTGCTGTTCTTCCTGACGCCGATCCGCCGCACCTGGGCGCCGGCCCTGATCGGGCTGGGGCTGATGGTGCTGTCGGCGGTGCTGATCGGCGGCCTGTACCCGGCGATCGTGCAGCAGTTCCAGGTCAAGCCGAACGAGCAGGCCAAGGAGACGCCGTACATCCAGAAGAACATCGACGCGACGCGGCAGGCGTACGGGATCGCGGACGCGAAGACCACCCCGTACAGCCCGCAGGGCTCGACCACGGGTGACGCGCTGAAGCCGGACGCGCGGACCATCGCGGACGTGCGGCTGCTGGACCCGAACATCGTCTCGCAGACGTTCCAGTCGCTGGAGCAGCAGCGCAACTACTACGCGTTCCCGAGCACGCTGTCGGTGGACCGGTACGGCACCGGCGCGGACAAGCAGGACACCGTGATCGGTCTGCGCGAGCTGGACCTCAACGGGGTGCAGCGCAACTGGATCAACGACCACTTCAAGTACACCCACGGCTACGGCGCGGCGGTCGCCAAGGGCAACCAGGTCGACGACAAGGGCGGCCCGGTGTTCACCGAGTCCGGCCTGCCGACGACCGGTGCGCTGGGCGACTACGAGCAGCGGATCTACTACGGCGAGAAGACGTCGACGTACTCGATCGTCGGCGGCTCGAACAAGGAGATCGACTACACCGACGTCAAGACCGGTCAGAACGTGGAGTACACGTACACCGGTGACAGCGGAGTCTCGCTGGACAACCCGATCACCCGTGCCGCGTACGCGGTGCGCTTCGCCGAGCCGCAGATCCTGTACGCGGGGGCGATCACCGACGGCGCCAAGGTGATCTACAACCGGACGCCGAAGGAGCGGGTGGAGAAGGTCGCGCCGTGGCTGTCGATCGACGCCGACCCGTACCCGGTGGTGCAGGACGGCCGCGTGGTCTGGGTGGTGGACGGCTACACCACCTCGGACGGCTTCCCGTTCTCGTCGAAGACGACGCTGGGCACCGCGACCAAGGACTCGCTGACCAACCAGCGCGGTGAGCTGCTGACCGTCGCCAACCAGGTCAACTACATCCGCAACTCGGTCAAGGCCACGGTGGACGCCTACACCGGCGAGGTGAAGCTCTACCAGTGGGACGAGAAGGACCCGGTGCTGAAGACCTGGATGAAGGCCTTCCCGGGGACGGTCGAGCCGAAGGCGGACATCCCGGCGTCGCTGCTGCCGCACCTGCGCTACCCGCAGGACATGTTCAAGGTGCAGCGCGACCTGCTCGGCCAGTACCACGTGACCGACGCCAACTCCTTCTTCAACGGCAGTGACATCTGGCAGGTCCCGGTGGACCCGACCAGTGACACCAGGCAGGTCCAGCCGCCGTACTACGTGACGGTGCGCACGCCGGACGCGGCCGCCGCGAGCTTCTCGCTGACCAGCACCTTCGTGCCCAACCAGCGGCCCAACCTGGCGGCCTTCATGTCCGTCAACGCGGACCCGGGCGACGACTACGGGAAGATCCGCATCCTGAAGATGACGGGCGAGAGCGGGGCGCCCGGCCCCGGCCTGGTGCAGTCGAAGTTCAACTCCCGCCAGGAGGTGGCCTCGCAGATCTACGCGCTGAAGACCGGCGGTGACACCGAGCTGGAGTACGGGAACCTGCTGACCCTGCCGGTCGGCGGCGGGCTGCTGAACGTCGAGCCGGTGTACGTGCGCGGGCGCGGCGCCAAGTACCCGACGCTGCAGAAGGTCCTGGCGGTGTACGGGGACGACAACGTGGCGTTCGAGAACACCCTGGAGGACGCGCTGAAGAAGCTGTTCGCCGGGCAGGCCCCGCCGGCCACGCCGGTGGCGCCGTCCAGCCCGGGCGGCGGGACGGCCCCCGGCAACGGGACGTCCCCGGGGAGCGGCGCGACGCCGGGCGGCGGGGCGACGCCGGCGCCGGGGGCGCCGTCGCCCACGTCCGCGCCGACCGGGCCGGGCACCCCGGCGCCGGGCGGGACGATCTCGCCGGAGCTGCAGAAGGCGCTGTCGGACGCGGAGAAGGCGTACAACGACAGCCAGACCGCGTTCAAGAACGGCGACTGGGTGGCCTACGGCAACGCCCAGAAGGCGCTGGGGGACGCCCTGAAGGCGGCCGACGCGGCCCGCGGCGGCAGCCCGGCGCCGGTGCCGACGGCGGCGCCGACCGGGTCGGGGGCGCCCAGTCCGCGCCCGTAGTCCCCGCTGAGCTGCGGTAACCGTTTTTGGTTCCACCCCGTGTCCGTGCTACGGTTCACTCACCGACGCGGGGTGGAGCAGCTCGGTAGCTCGCTGGGCTCATAACCCAGAGGTCGCAGGTTCAAATCCTGTCCCCGCTACTCAGTGCCAGGGGCCCGGAGGATCACTCCTCCGGGCCCCTGGTGTTTCGTGCTATTGTTTGATCACCGACGCGGGGTGGAGCAGCTCGGTAGCTCGCTGGGCTCATAACCCAGAGGTCGCAGGTTCAAATCCTGTCCCCGCTACTCAGTGTCAGAGGCCTGGAGGATCATTCCTCCGGGCCTCTGGTGTTTCCGGTCAGGTTTCCGTCCGGAAGCGGGGGGAACCGCTCCGGTACTATCGACCGTCGCCAACGGGGACGGCACCGGGGTTTGTGGGGTTGAAGTGTCGGGAAATCGACAAAGCGCCGAAGCAATTTCGTCGGCTTCAAGGCTGCCCCGCTCGAATTCGGCCGGGGCTGGTGTACGCGGGTAGCGGGTGATGCGACGATGGGACACACGGGGGACGGTGCACGGCCGCTGATGGGCCGTCGGGTCCGGCGCCTCTCCTGGGAGAAGTCCCCCCGGCCGTCGGCCGGGGCACGATGCCGCGACACTCTGGGGGAGCGGGAGTCGGCATGAGGCTGATCGGCAAGTCAGGCACCAAGTCCGGTGCGGCCGTCGAGGCGGACACCGACGCCTGGGCGGAGAGCGCCGAGAGCCCCGACGAGCGGCTCGGGGCCCTGCCCGCCCAGCGCACCAGTGGACTGTCCGAGCGCCCCGCGGCCGGCGGTTTCGGCCCCGACAGCCTCGTCCACGTGTCCACCCGTCAGTTCTCCGCCGCCGTCGGCGCGTACGGGGCGGGCGGCGAGGAAGCGCCCTCCGGCGCCGCGCTGGACCCGGCCGGGCTGGACCCGACCAGTTTCGAGACCGCGCTGGCCGCCCGGGAGTCCGCCGCCCTGGAGGCCCGGCACCGGCAGGCCGCCGACGGCGGGGACGCGGAGGCCGCCGGCCGGCTCGGCACCCTGCTGCTGCGCCGCGGCGACCTGGAGGACGCCGAGCCCTACCTGCGCGCCGCCGCGGCCGCCGGGGTGCGGGCCGCCGCCAACAACCTGGGCGTCCTGCTGCACCAGCAGGGGCACCGCGCCGAGGCCGGCCAGTGGTGGCACCAGGCGGCGGTGGCGGGCAGCGCCCCCGCCGCGCACGCGCTCGGGCTCCAGCTGCGCGACCAGGGCGAGGAGGAGGCCGCCGAGTACTGGCTGCACTTCGCCGCCGACCACGGGCACCCGCTGGGCGCCTACGCGCTCGGCGACCTGATGGAGCACCGGCGCGACGTGCGGGCCGAGCGCTGGTTCAAGGTGTCCGCCGACGCCGGGCACCGGGAGGCCGCCTACCGGCTGGCCCGGATGCGCGAGGCCGCCGGGGACAAGGAGACCGCCGAGGCCTGGTACCGCACCGCGGCGGCCCGCAGCCACGCCCGCGCCGCGCTGCGCCTGGGCGTGCTGCTGGAGGAGCGCGCCCGCACCGACCGGTCGCTGCTGGAGGAGGCGGCCCGGTGGTACCGGCAGTCCGCCCAGAACGGCGAGCCGCGCGCGGCCTGCGCGCTCGGCTTCCTGCTGCGCGACTCCGGGGAGGTCGCCGCCGCCGCCGAGTGGTGGCGGCAGGCCGCCGAGGCCGGCGACGGCAACGCCGCCAACGCGCTCGGCGCCCTGCACGCGAGCCGCGGCGAGGCCAAGGAGGCCGAGCACTGGTACCGCACCGCCCTCGACGCGGGCGACCAGAACGGCGCCTTCAACCTCGGCCTGCTCTGCGCCGGGACCGGCCGCGACCAGCAGGCCGAGCAGTGGTACCGCCGGGCCGCGTACGCCGGGCACCGGGAGGCCTGCAACGCGCTGGCCGTGGTGCTGCTGCAGCGCGGCGACGAGTCCGGCGCCGAACCGTGGTTCTCCAAGGCCGCCGAGGCCGGCAGCGTGGACGGCGCCTTCAACCTGGGCGTCCTGCACGCCGGGCGCGGCGAGGCACGGCAGGCCCAGGAGTGGTACGCGCGGGCGGCCGCCGAGGGCCACGGCGAGGCGGCGCTGCAGCTGGCGGTCGCGCAGGAGCAGCGCGGCAACCTGCCGGGCGCCCTGGAGCGCTACCGGCAGGCGGCGGCCGGGGGTTCGGCGGAGGGCGCGTTCCGGCTGGCCTCGGTGCTGGACCGGCGCGGGGACGCGGACGCGGAGGCCGAGCACTGGTACGCGCTGGCGGCCGACGCCGGGCACCGGCGGGCGCAGGTGCGGATGGGCGTGCGGGCGGCCGAGCGCGGGGCGCTGGAGATCGCCGAGAGCTGGTACCGGCGGGCCGCCGAGGCGGGCAGCCGCAGCGCCGCGTTCAACCTGGGGCTGTTGCTGGCCCGGCAGGACAGTGAGGCGGAGGCGATGCTCTGGTACACCCGGGCCGCCGACGCCGGGCACGGCCGGGCGGCGCTGCGGCTGGCGCTGCTGGCGCTGCGCCGGGGCGAGCCGGTGCAGGCGGAGAACTGGTGCCGGCGGGCGATCGACTACGGGCCGGCCGAGGTCGCGGAGCGGGCCGGGCGGCTGCTGGGCGCGCTGCACGCGGAGCTGAGCGCGTAGCCGGTCCCCGGGCGGGGTTTCCGGGCTCCCGGGGCTTCAGGGGCGGCGGTCCGGCCGCCGGCGGGTCAGGATCGGTGGGCCAGGGCGCGGCTGATCAGGGCCGGCAGTCGGGGCACAGGCCGCGGTAGGTGACCTCGGCGGTGGCGACGGCGAAGCCGAAGCGCTCGGCGGCGGGCAGGGCCGCGAGCGGGTCGCCGTGGGGGTGGACGTCGCGGATCGTGCCGCAGCCCGAGCAGACCAGGTGCTGGTGGGCGCGGTGGGCGTTGGGGTCGTAGCGCTTGGCGCGGCCGTCGGTGGCGACCTCAAGGACCTCGCCGAGGGCGACGAGCTCGCCGAGCGTGTTGTAGACGGTGGCGCGGCTGATCTCGGGCAGGCGGCCGGCCGCGCGGGCGTGCACCTCGTCCGCGGTGAGGTGGACGTGCTCGCCGTCGAGGACCTCGGCCACCACCCGGCGCTGCGAGGTCAGCCGCCAGCCGCGTCCGCGCAGTCTCTCCAGCAGGTCACTCATGGAATCAGAGTAAGTCACGCTCTGAGATTGGTGCCAGTGTTGACTTAGACAAAGTCCAAGTTAGGATCGTGTCATCACGACCGGATCCCTCGGAGGCGACCCGCTATGACCACGCAGGACGAGCTGCGCCCGACCCTCACCACGGAGGCCGGCGCCCCCGTCGCCGACAACCAGAACACCGAGACCGCCGGGGTCGGCGGCCCGGCCCTGATCCAGGACCAGCTGCTGTTCGAGAAGCTCGCGCACTTCAACCGCGAGCGGATCCCGGAGCGCGTGGTGCACGCCCGCGGCGCGGGCGCGTACGGGACCTTCACGGTGACCGCCGACGTGACCCCCTGGACCCGCGCGGCCTTCCTGTCCGAGGTCGGCAAGCAGACCGAGGTCTTCCTGCGCTTCTCCACCGTGGCCGGCAACCTCGGCGCGGCCGACGCGGTGCGCGACCCGCGCGGTTTCGCGCTGAAGTTCTACACCGAGGAGGGCAACTACGACCTCGTCGGCAACAACACCCCGGTGTTCTTCATCAAGGACGCCATCAAGTTCCCGGACTTCATCCACACCCAGAAGCGGGACCCGTACACCGGCTCGCAGGAGGCCGACAACGTCTGGGACTTCTGGGGCCTGTCGCCCGAGGCCACCCACCAGGTGACCTGGCTGTTCGGCGACCGCGGCATCCCGGCCAGCTACCGGCACATGGACGGCTTCGGCTCGCACACCTTCCAGTGGCAGAACGAGGCCGGCGAGCACTTCTGGATCAAGTACCACTTCAAGACCGACCAGGGCATCCGCAACCTCACCCAGGCCGAGGCCAACAAGCTCGCCGGCGAGGACCCGGACAGCCACCAGCGCGACCTGCGCCAGGCGATCGAGCGCGGCGAGTTCCCCAGCTGGACGGTGCAGGTCCAGATCATGCCGGCGGCCGACGCGGCCACCTACCGCTTCAACCCCTTCGACCTGACCAAGGTCTGGCCGCACGCCGACTACCCGCCGATCGAGATCGGCCGGCTGGAGCTCAACCGCAACCCCGACAACGTCTTCGCCGAGGTCGAGCAGTCGGTGTTCTCCCCGGCGCACTTCGTGCCCGGCATCGGCCCGTCCCCGGACAAGATGCTCCAGGGCCGGCTGTTCGCCTACGCCGACGCCCACCGCTACCGGGTCGGCATCAACGCCGACCACCTGCCGGTCAACCGCCCGCACGCCACCGAGGCCCGCACCAACAGCCGCGACGGCCACCTGTACGACGGCCGGCACGGGCGGCAGAAGAACTACGAGCCGAACAGCTTCGGCGGCCCGGTGCAGACCGGCCGTCCGCTGTGGGCGGCGACCGCGCTCGACGGGTACACCGGCACCCACGCGGCGCCCTCGCACGCCGAGGACGACGACTTCGTGCAGGCGGGCAACCTCTACCGGCTGTACTCCGAGGAGGAGAAGCAGCGCCTGATCGCCAACCTGGCGGGCTTCATCGCCAAGGTCTCGGCCGACCGCGAGGACATCGTGGAGCGGGCGATCGACAACTTCCGCAAGGCCGACGCCGACTACGGGCAGCGGCTGGAGGCGGCGGTCCGGGAACTGCGCAAGCAGTAGCCGGACCGGGAAAGCGGCGGGCCCCTCGACCAGCTCCCACTGGTCGAGGGGCCCGCAACCATGTGCGTCGGGGCGAAGCTCAGACGGACAGGCGCCGCAGGGCCTCCCCGTGCAGCAGGCCGTTGCTGGCCACCGCGTCGGCGCCGCCCGGGCCGGGCACGCCGTCCAGGCCGGTGAAGCGGCCGCCCGCCTCCTCGACCACGATGCAGGGCGCGGCCATGTCCCACAGCGAGAGCTCGGGCTCGGCGGCGACGTCCACGGCGCCCTCGGCGACCATCATGTAGGACCAGAAGTCCCCGTAGGCGCGGGTGCGCCAGCAGGCGCGGGTGAGGTCCAGGAACGGGTCGAGGCGGCCGCGGTCCTCCCAGCCGGTGAGCGAGGAGTACGAGAAGGAGGCGTCCTCGATCCGGGAGACCCCGGAGACGTGGATCCGGGAGGCCTTGGCGAGGCTGCGGCCCGCGTACGCGCCCAGGCCCTTGGCCGCCCACCAGCGGCGCTGCAGCGCAGGGGCGGAGACGATGCCGACCACCGGGCGCTCGACGCCGTCCGGGCCGTCCTCCAGCAGGGCGATCAGGGTGGCCCAGACCGGGACGCCGCGGATGTAGTTCTTGGTGCCGTCGATCGGGTCGATCACCCAGCGGCGCGGGCCCGAGCCCTGGAGGCCGAACTCCTCGCCGAGGACGGCGTCGCGCGGGCGGGCGCGCTGGAGCACGCTGCGCACCAGTTCCTCGGCGGCCTTGTCGGCGTCGCTGACCGGGGTCAGGTCCGGCTTGGTCTCGATCTTGAGGTCGAGGGCGCGGAAGCGCTCCAGGGTGACCGAGTCGGCCGAGTCGGCGAGGACGTGGGCGAGTCGGAGATCGTCGTGGTAGTCGGCCATGTCGGAAACCCTAGCTCAGTGACCCGGGCCGCCCTGGGCAGAAGGGCGCGCCGGTGCCGGAACGCGCGGCGGGTCAGTGGGCCGTGCCGCTGAGCTGGAGGCCGATCACGCCGGCGATCACCAGGGAGATGGAGACCAGCTTGAGCACCGAGGTGGTCTCGTCCAGGAAGACCATGCCGTAGATCGCGGTGCCGGCCGCGCCGATGCCGGTCCACACCGCGTAGGCGGGACCGACCGGCAGGTTCTTCAGTGAGAGGGTGAGCAGCCCGAAGCTGCCGAGCGCGAACACGCAGAAGCTGATGGTGGGCCAGAGCCTGGTGAAACCCTCGCTGAGCTTGAGGTTGATCGCGAAGCCGGTCTCCAGCAGGCCGGCCAGGACCACCAGGGCCCATGCCATCGCGTGCCCTCCCAGTCGATCGACGGACGGGCCGTGCCCGGCCCGACTTTCCTATGATCACCAGGGAGGGCGGCTCCGACACCTCGAACGGGCCACGAACCCGCGAGGGACGGCGGGCCCGTCAGTCGCCCTCGCGGGCCTCCTTGCTGGACAGCAGGCGGCGCAGCGAGTAGAGCCGGGCGGCCTCGGCGTGGCCGTCGGCGACCCAGGCGTCCAGGGCGCAGTCCGGCTCGTCGTGGCTGCACGCGCGCGGGCAGTCGACGGTGCCGGGCTCCAGGTCGGGGAAGGCGTGGATGACCCGGGACGGGTCGATGTGGGAGAGGCCGAAGGAGCGGAAGCCGGGCGTGTCGATCACCCAGCCGGTGTCGAGCGCCTTGCGGGAGCCGGCCTTGGCGCCGGGCGGCGGGGGCAGCCGCAGGGCGAGGGCGGAGACGGTGGTGTGCCTGCCGCGGCCGGTGACGGCGTTGACGTGGCCGGTCTGCCGCCGGCGGTCCGGGACGAGGGCGTTGACCAGGGTGGTCTTGCCGACGCCGGAGTGGCCGATGAACACCGTGGACAGTCCGCGCAGGTGCTCGCGGACGGCCTCGGCGCCGGCGGTCTCCAGTTCGTCCCGGCGGGTGACGACGTAGTTGATGCCGAGCGGGGCGTACGACTCCAGCAGCGGTTCGGCCGGGGCGAGGTCGGACTTGGTGAGCACCAGCAGCGGTTCCATGCCCGCGTCGTAGGCGGCGACCAGGCAGCGGTCGATCAGCCGGGGGCGCGGCTCCGGGTCGGCCAGCGCGGTGACGATGGCCAGCTGGTCGGCGTTGGCGACGACGATCCGCTCGTACGGGTCGTCGTCGTCCGCGGTGCGGCGCAGCACGGAGCTGCGCTCCTCGACCCGGACGATCCGGGCGAGGGTGTCGGTGTCCCCGGAGAGGTCGCCGACCAGGTTGACCACGTCGCCGACGACGACGCCCTTGCGGCCCAGCTCGCGGGCCTTCATGGCGACGACCTGGCGCTCCTGCTTGGTCCCCGGGTCGACCAGGCAGGTGATCCTGCCGCGGTCGACGGTCAGCACCATCGCCCCGGCGGCGTCCTCGTGCTTGGGCCGGATCCGGGTCCGCGGCCGGGAGCCCCGGCGGGCGGGGCGGTTGCGGATGTCGTCCTCGTCGGCGTCCTTGCCGTAGCGGCGCATGGCTCCAGTCTCCGCTCAGGCGTCCTTCGCCGCTCCGCCGTCGCCGTCGCCTTCACCTTCGCCGAGCAGTTCCGCCCACATCTTCGGGAAGTCGGGCAGGGTCTTGGCGGTGGTGGCCACGTTCTCCACCCCGACGCCGGGCACGGCGAGGCCGAGCACCGCGCCGGCGGTGGCCAGGCGGTGGTCCTCGTAGGTGTGGAAGACGCCGCCGCGCAGGGGGCGCGGGCGGATCCGCAGGCCGTCCTCGGTCTCGCTGACGTCGCCGCCGAGGTCGTTGATCTCCTTGGCGAGGGCGGCGAGCCGGTCGGTCTCGTGCATGCGCAGGTGGGCGATGCCGTACAGGTGGGACTCGGAGTCGGCGAGGGCGGCGACGGCGGCGATCACCGGGGTGAGCTCGCCGACGTCGTGCAGGTCGGCCTCGATGCCGTGGATGCGGCCGGTGCCGGTGAACTGCAGGCCCTCGTCGGTGAACTCGCAGGCGCCGCCCATCCGGGTGTAGAGGTCGCGCAGCTGGTCGCCGGGCTGGGTGGTGTGCTTGGGCCAGTCGCGCACGGTCACCCGGCCGCCGGTGACCAGGGCGGCGGCGAAGAACGGGGCGGCGTTGGACAGGTCGGGCTCGACCACCAGGTCGCGGCCGAGCAGGGCGCCAGGGGTGACCCGCCAGACGTCCTTCTCGCCGCCGTCCTCGGGGGCGTCGACCTGGGCGCCGGCCAGGCGCAGCATCTCGACGGTCATCCGGATGTGCGGCAGCGACGGGACGGGGCCGCCGACGTGCCGGACCTCGACGCCGTGGTTGTAGCGGGCGCCGGAGAGCAGCAGCGCGGAGACGAACTGGGACGAGGAGGAGGCGTCCAGCTCGACCGGGCCGCCGTCGAGGCCGCCGGTGCCGTGGACGGTGAGCGGGAAGCTGCCGCGGCCGCCGTCGTCGATCCGGGCGCCGAGCGCGCGCAGGGCGTTGATCACGCCGTGCTGGGGGCGCTCGTGGCTGCGCGGGTCGCCGTCGAAGTGGACCGGGCCGTCGGCGAGGGCGGCGAGCGGGGGCAGGAAGCGCATCACGGTGCCGGCGTTGCCGACGTCCACGTTGGCGGGGCCGTGCAGCACGGGGGCGGGGATGACCCGCCAGGCCTCGCCGCCGCCGGTGCCGCCGGAGTCGTTGTTGACCTTCTCCTCGATGGTGACCCCGAGGGCGCGCAGGCCGTCGGCCATCAGCTGGGAGTCCCGGCTGCGCAGCGGCCGGCGTACCCAGCCGGGCCCGTCGGCGAGTGCCGCCAGCACCAGGGCCCGGTTGGTGACCGACTTGGAGCCGGGGATGGTGACGGTGGCGTCGACGGGGGCGGTGGCGACGGGGGCGGGCCACGGGGTCTCGGTCATGGGGGCCAGTCTAGGGGCCGTCCTCGGCCTCCCGTCGTCCGCCCGGAGGGCGGGCGGGGCGGCGTCGGGGTGCGTGCGTCGCAGGGCGGAGGAGGGGGCCACTGCGGAGTGTCGGCGACCGGCGACAACGCGGCGAGGCGCGTGCCCCGGCGTCGCCCCACGGACGGGAGGCCGGGGACGACCCCTGAAGGGCCGTACCGGAACGGACCCCGCGACGGCCGCACGGTGAGGGTTACAGGGGTTGGAGCAGCCAGCTGGCACCCAGGGCGAGGCAGGCGAGGGCGATCAGCAGGAAGACGGTGACCCAGGCCAGGGCGGGGACGTGGGTGAGCCGGGCGAGCTGGTCGGCGTCGGAGTCGCGGGCCCAGCCGATGCGGCGCTGGTGCTGGAGCTCCAGGACCGGGCGCACCGCGCCGAACAGCAGGAACCAGCAGCCGAGGTAGGCGAAGCCGGCCTGGACCTGGGCGCTGCCGAACCAGGAGACCAGGAAGAAGGCGCCGCCGGCGATCAGGACGACGAACAGGCCGAAGGCGTTGCGGATGCGGACGAGCAGGGCCAGCAGCAGGGCGACGGCCAGCCACAGCAGCAGGGTGATCCGGTCGGCGGCGAGCAGGGCGGCGCAGCCGAGGCCGAGCAGGGCGGGGGCGGTGTAGCCGGCGGCGGCGGTGAGGATCATGCCGGGGCCGGTGGGGCGGCCGTAGGAGAGGGTGAGCCCGGAGGTGTCGGAGTGCAGCCGGATGCCGGCGAGCCTGCGGCGGGTGGCGAGCGCGGCGAGGCCGTGGCCGCCCTCGTGGGCGATGGTGACGGCGTTGCGGGCGACGTGCCACAGGGGCCGGGCGAGGACGGTGAGCAGGGCGGCGCAGCCGGTGGCGAGGACGAGCCAGCCGGGCGGGGCGGCCTGGGTGCCGGTGACCCGGTCCCACAGTTCGCCGAGGTTCTGGTTGTTCGGGTTCATCGGGGGGTCTGCGCCTCCGTTCGCTGTGTTGGGCCGTTCGGGGCAGCCTCCCATGCGGGGACGGGTGGGCGGGAGCGGGCGGTTCTGGTCCGTGGATGAGGAAGTGGTGAGGGCGGGCGGCGTGGCAAGCTGGCCCGCATGTGCGGTCGCTTCGCAGCCAGCAGCAAGCCCGAGGACCTCGTCGAGCTGTTCGACGTGGAGTTCTGGGATCCGGAGGAGTCCCTGGACCCGAACTGGAACGTGGCGCCGACCAACAGCGCCTTCGTGGTGCTGGAGCGGCCGGCGAAGGGGGCGGCGCGGCCGGTGCGGCAGTTGCGGGCGCTGCGCTGGGGGCTGGTGCCGCAGTGGTCGAACTCCGCCGAGACGGCGGTGAAGATGATCAACGCGCGGTCGGACACGGTGCACGAGAAGCCCGCGTACCGGCAGGCCTTCTCCTCGCGCCGGTGCATCCTGCCGGTGGACGGCTACTACGAGTGGCAGACGGTGCCGGGCGAGCGGGGGAAGGCGCGCAAGAAGCCGTTCTTCGTCTCCCGGGTGGACGGCGGTCCGCTGGCGCTGGCCGGGCTGTACGAGTTCTGGCGCGACCGGACGGTGCCGCCGGGGGATCCGCGGGCCTGGCTGGTGACCTTCACGGTCGTCACCACGGACGCCGAGGAGGCGCTGGCGCCGATCCACGAGCGGATGCCGCTGTTCCTGGACCGGGAGTCGTGGGGCGAGTGGCTGGACCCGGGGCTGGACGACCCGGACGAGCTGCGCCGGCTGCTGATACCCCCGCCGCCGGGGGCGCTGCTGGCCACGCCGGTGTCGCCGGCGGTGGGCAACATCCGCAACAACGGCCCGGAGCTCAAGGAGCCGTGGGTCGAGGTCGAGTACGAGACCACACTCTTCTGAACGCCGCACGGGAGCCGCTGAGATGACCACCTCCGAACTCGTCGCCACGGAGGCCGGGGACGCCCGGATCACCTACCACCGGTCGGACGCCGCGAGGGCGGTGCTGGCGCTGGGGCACGGCGCGGGCGGCGGGATCGGGGCGCGGGACCTGGTGGCGCTGGCCGAGCGTCTGCCGGCGCGCGGGATCACCGTGGCGCTGGTCGAGCAGCCGTGGCGGGTGGCGGGCCGGAAGCTGGGCCCGGCGCCGAAGACCCTGGACCTCGGCTGGCGGCCGGTCGCGGAGCTGCTCGCGGGGCAGGGGCTGCCGCTGGTGGTCGGCGGGCGCAGCGCGGGGGCGCGGGTGGCCTGCCGGACGGGGGCGGCGAGCGGTGCGGTGGGGGTGGTGGCGCTGGCGTTCCCGCTGCACCCGCCGGGCAGGCCGGAGAGGAGCCGGGCGGAGGAGCTGCTGGGGTCGGGGCTGCCGACGCTGGTGGTGCAGGGCGCGGCGGATCCGTTCGGCGGGCCGGAGGAGTTCCCGGAGCTGCCGGAGGGGCACGAGCTGGTGGGGCTGCCGTACGGGAACCACGGGTTCGAGGTGCCCAAGCGGGCGGCGGTGGGGCAGGACGAGGTGCTGGGGCTGATCTGCTCGGCGGTGGGGGACTGGGTGCTGGGGCTGGTGTGACCGCGCCGCCGCGACCGTGCCGCCGCGACCTGCCGTCGTGGGCTCGCCGTCGAGATCCGCTGCTCGGGTCCCCCGCTGTGAGCAGGGCGTTTCCACTCGCTCACTCGTGCGAGTGAATGGTGGGGCAGGGCGGGAATGCGGGCGGGGCCGGGGTGGTTGTCGTGTCCGTCAGCACGAGTCACCGGTGAGAGGCAGGGCAGATGGGTTCGATCGCGTGCCCCGAACGGCCTGAGGAGCGCGAGGCCGCCGTGGCGTTCGCTCCCTCCTGGCCGGAGTGGATTGACGCGGGCGAGAAGCCCGTCAGCCCGATATCCTCCATTTCTGGGCGGCCCGCCGTGGGCCGCGCGCGTGTTGCCGAGGAGGTGGGTCCGGTCGTCGGGACCGAGCACGAGGCCGATCCGGGCCGTGGCCCGGACGAGGCCCTGCCTGCGGGCGAGGCGCTCACCGGTGAGGAGCTGGCCGAGGCGATCGGTGAGGACACCTTCCGGGTGTCGGCCGAGGAGTCCGAGGAGACCCGGCGGGAGCGCTTCGAGCGCGACGCCCTGGGGTACCTCGACCCGATGTACTCCGCGGCGCTGCGCATGACGCGCAACCCCGCGGACGCGGAGGACCTGCTCCAGGAGGCGTTCGCGAAGGCGTACGCGTCGTTCCACCAGTTCCGTGAGGGCACGAACCTCAAGGCCTGGCTGTACCGCATCCTCACCAACACGTTCATCAACTCGTACCGCAAGAAGCAGCGCGAGCCCCAGCGCACCGCGGCGGAGGAGATCGAGGACTGGCAGCTGGCCCGGGCCGAGTCGCACATGTCGACCGGTCTGCGCTCGGCCGAGACCCAGGCGCTCGACCACCTCCCCGACAGCGATGTGAAGGACGCGCTCCAGGCCATCCCGGAGGAATTCCGGATCGCCGTCTATCTCGCGGACGTAGAAGGCTTTGCGTACAAGGAGATCGCGGACATCATGGGTACTCCCATCGGTACGGTGATGTCCCGGCTGCACCGCGGCCGCCGGCAGCTGCGCGGCATGCTGGAGGACTACGCCCGTGAGCGCGGGCTGGTCCCGGCCGGCAGCGGGGCAGGGCAGGAAGCGAAGGGCTCGGGCTCATGAGCTGCGGCGATCCGCACGAAACCGAGTGTGGCGAGGTCCTCGACCACCTCTATGAATTCCTCGACAACGAGATGGCCGAGGGCGATTGCGCCAAGTTGCGCGTGCACTTCGAGGAGTGCTCGCCGTGCCTGAAGCAGTACGGGCTGGAGCAGGCGATCAAGGCGCTGATCAAGCGGTCCTGCGGCTGCGACGACACCCCGGCGGACCTGCGCGGCAAGGTCCTGGCCAGGATCGACTCGATCCGGTCCGGGCAGCACTCGGGCGAGCCGGTGGTCGTCGCGGTGGACGCCTCGGTCGAGGTGCACGGCGAGTCGGCCCGTCCGGCGCCCAGGCCGGACGGAGCGCAGAAGCGGTCGCAGGGCGGGGCGCAGTCCCCGGCGCAGGACGACGACGACACGTCCGAGGAACCGGCCGCGCGCCCCGGTGCGCCGGTCGAGGCCGGAGCCCCCGCGGAGTAGTCGGGCGGGCGGCCCGGGCGGTCCGCCGACGAGGGCGGGCGAAACGGTTCGGTCCGGGAGTTCAGCGGCCCCGGGAGCGTGCGCTCCCGGGGCCGCTCCCGTTCTGCTCGCATGCGCCCTCACTCGTTCGAGTGAGTTGGCGGTGCGCCAACTGCGCCATTGCGTGATCATGCGTCCCCGCACCCGGGCGGCGGCCTATCCTCCTGACGGACGCTCACCGCCGGGCACCCCCGGCGCGCTGAGGCAACACGGGGCCCGGACGCGGGAGGTCGAGATCGCTACCGACAGTGGAGGCGCGACCCTGCCGCGGGGGGCGGCGCGCTACCTGACGACCGTTCCGGTGGCGGCGCTGTGCTGCCTGCTGCCGCTGCTGCCCCAGGCCGTCACGCCCGGGGTGCCGCACTGGCTCGGCCACCCGGTGGACTGGCCCAAGGTCGGCTTGCTGGGCTTCCTGCACGGCTGCTGGGAGTCGCTCGCCCAGGGACTGCCGACCCCCTGCTCGCTCCTGCTGCGCCGGTTGCTGCGCCGCCCGGTGCCCGCCGGACGGGCGCCCGCCCGTCCGGGCGTGAACGCCTTCTTCCCGGTGCTGTTCGCCGGGGTGCTGATGCTGCCGCCGGCCGCCGCCGCCCTGGTCGCCGCCCCGGCCGCGCTGCTCGGCGGCCCGACCGGCCCCGGCTGCCGCGGACGCCAGCTGTTCAACGGCTCCCAGCTCGCGCTGTGCGCCTTCGCCGCCTCCGTCGCCTTCCACCTGCTGCACGGCCCCCAGCTGCTGCTCGGCTCCCGCTTCCCGGCCGCGCTGCTGCCCGGCTTCGCCGCCGTCGCCGCGTTCTGCCTGGTCAACGGGCTGGTGGTGGGCGTCATGGTGGTGCTCAGCGAGGGCCGGCGGGCCGGTGAGGTGCTGCGCGGCGCCTGCGCGGTGTGCGGGCTGCCGGTGCTGGTGCACGCGGCCGGCGGGCTGATGGTCGCGGTGCTCTGGCAGGGCCCGTACGGGGCGTTCGCCGCGCTGCTGGCGCTGCTGCCGCTGTCCATCTCGGCCTGGGTGTTCGCCCAGGGCCAGCGCGAGCGGGACGCCCACCAGGCCACGGTGCAGTCGCTGGTGCAGGCGGTGGAGATCAAGGACGCGTACACCCGCGGGCACAGCGAACGGGTCGGCCGGGCCTCGGTGCTGATCGCCACTCAGCTCGGCATGGAGCCCGAGCGGCTGCGCACCCTGCGGTTCGCCGGGATCCTGCACGACGTCGGCAAGCTCGGGGTGGCCACCGAGCTGCTGCGCAGAAACGGTCCCCTCAGCGAGGACGAACGCCGCGCGGTGGAGGTCCACCCGGTGTACGGGTACGAGCTGGTGCGCGGGATCGACTTCCTCGGCGAGGCGCACGCCGGGATCCTGCACCACCACGAGCGGATGGACGGGCGCGGCTACCCGAGCGGGCTGGCCGGCGAGCAGATCCCCGAGTTCGCCCGGATCATCTCCGTCGCCGACGCCTTCGACTCGATGACCTCCACCCGCTCCTACCGGCGCGGCCGCCCCGTCACCGAGGCGGTCACCGAGCTGGAGCGCTGCTCCGGCAGCCAGTTCGACCCGGTGATGGTGCGGGCGCTGATCGACGCCCTGGCCGTGCACGACTGGCAGCCCGTGGTGCCCTCCGAGGACTGCGTACGGGCTGTGCCGGACATCCCGCTCGGGGTGCCCGAGCCGGTGCGGGCCGCGCCCGGCCGGGTGCCCGCCCAGGGCGGGACCGCCGCCGTGGCCGGGCAGTCGTGACCGGCCCCGGGCGCGCGGTGCCGCCCGTCGGCCGGACCGTCCGCGCCCGTGCACCGCGCGGGAGCACCGCCCGCGCGGTGTACGCGGCCGCCGCCGGGCTGCTGGTGCTCGCACTCGGCGCGGTCGCGGAGCGCGGGGTCGCCGAACCGCGGATCGCGCTGGCCTTCGCCGCGCTGATCGCGCTCGGCGAGTGCGTCCGGATCACCCTTCCGGGGGACCGGGAGCAGGCGCCCATCGGCGCCGCCGGCGCGCTGGCGTACGCCCTGCTCGGACCGCTGCGCGGGGTGCCGACCGCCCACGGCACCCTCCAGGTGGTCGCCGTCACCGGGGTCGGCCTGCTGCTGGGCTGGCTGCCCGGCCTCGCCCCGCACCTCCCGGGGCGCCCCCACCGGCGCCCGCCCTGGGCCGACCCGGCCCGCCGCGACAGCGCCGCCCGCCGGCTGCTCGCGGTCGGCTTCGCCGCCGCCGTCTTCCAGCCGCTCTACAACGGCGGCCTGGTCGACCGCTTCTCGCCCGAGGGCCCGGCGTACGGGGCGTTCCTGACCGCCGTCGCCGCGCTGGCCGCGCTCTGCGACGCGACCCTGGCCGCGCTGCTGCGCGCCTCCGCCAAGGGGCTGCGGTTCCCGGCCGCGCTGGACGACGAGCTGCGCTCGCTGTTCGGCATCGGCTCGGCGATCGTCGCCACCGGGATGCTGGTCAGCCTCGCGGCCGGCGAGGTCGGGCTGTGGGCGCTGCCGCTGTTCTGCACCCCGCTGCTGCTCGCCCAGATCTCCTTCCGGCGGGCCGCGGCGGTGCGGGCCACCACCGGGCAGACCATCGCCAGCCTGGCCCGGGCCACCGAGGTCGCCGGCTACACCCCGCACGGGCACGCGCGCCGGGTCGCGGACACGGCGTGCGCGCTCGGCCGCGAGCTGGGGCTGGGCACCCGCGAGCTCGCCCTGCTGGAGTACGCGGCGCTGATGCACGACGTCGGCCAGCTGTCCCTGGTCGAACCGGTCCCGGACGGCGCCACCGCGCTGCTGTCCTGCGCCGAGCAGCAGCGCATCGCCCGGCTCGGCAGCGAGGTGATCAGCCGTACCGGGGTGCCCCGGCAGGTCGCCGAGCAGGTCGCCCGACTGGCCGACCCCTGCCAGGGGCCGGCCGGCGGCGAGCGGCCGGTGCCGCTCGCCGCCCGGATCATCCGGGTCGCCAACGCCCACGACGACCTGCTGACCGCCGCCCGCGGCCGGGGCCTCGGCGAGGCGGTGGGGCGCCTGGAGGCGCTGGAGGTGCTGCGCCTGGGGCGGGGGCGGGTCTACGACGCCCGGGTGGTGGACGCGCTCGCCCGGGTCGGCGGGCAGGGCCGGGGCTGAGACGGGGGCCCTCCGGGCCGGGGCGGGACACGGCGGGGCCGGGCGGGTACCTTCGCGCCCGGCCCGGGGGTGCCGGTCGGGCGGCGGCCGTCCGGGGTTGAGGAGGCGCGCCGCGGCGGGCAGGCTGGGGAGGGGCGGGCCCCAACCTCGGCGGTGGGGAGCGCGGGTGGGGGCGGGCGTGGTTGGATGCGGTCGTAGCGTGGAACACCGACCCGGAACACCGGGACCCGGCCTCCGTCGAGGACGGGACGGGCCCGGCGGTACGGGACTTGAGCGGACGACGACGGCAGGGACGAACGTGAGGATCTTCCACCGGGCACGGCACCGGCCGTCCGCCACCTGGCGGCAGACGACCGACCGGGCCTTCACGCTGATCGGCGACGGGCGCTACGAGGACGCCGGCGCCCTGCTGGTGATGGCCGCCGACCTGGAGCCCTGGCTGTCCGACTCCTGGTTCAACCTCGCCCTGCTGCACAAGTTCCGCCGCGACTGGGAGCAGGCCCGCTCGGCCGGCCTGCGCGCCGTCGCCCTGCTGGACCGCGAGCACGGCGCCCCGGACTGGTGGAACCTCGGCATCACCGCCACCGCCCTCCAGGACTGGCCGCTGGCCCGCCGTGCCTGGCAGGCGTACGGGCTGAAGCTGCCCGGCGGCCCCGGCGGGGACGGCCCGGTCAGCCTGGACCTCGGCACCACCCCGGTGCGGCTGTCCCCGGACGGCGAGTCCGAGGTGGTGTGGGGCCGCCGGCTCGACCCCGCCCGGATCGAGGTGCTGTCCATCCCGCTGCCCTCCTCCGGCCGCCGCTGGGGCGAGGTGGTGCTGCACGACGGCGCCCCGCACGGCGAGCGGGTCACCGACGGCGTCGCCTACCCCGTCTTCGACGAGATCGAGCTGTGGGCGCCCTCCCCGGTGCCGACGTACGTGGTGCTGCTGCAGGCCGCGACCGCCGGCGACCGGGACGCCCTGGAGCGGCTGGTCGCCGAGGCCGGGTACGCGGCCGAGGACTGGACCTCCTCGGTGCGGCTGCTGTGCCGCGCCTGCTCGGAGAGCCGGATGGCCTCGGACGACGGGGTCGTCGCCCACCACGACCCGCACGACGACGGCGACGCCGCCCACCCCGGGCACCTCAGCCACCTCAGCCAGGGCGGCGCGGCCGGGATGTCCTGGCTGGTCGAGCGCGAGTGCGGGATCGCGGCCCCGGCGCACCTGGTCCGGGTGCTGCTGGACCGCTGGGTCGCGGCCGCCCCTGGAACCCGGGCTTACCGGGATCTCGAAGAAGTCTGCTGAGTACCCTGGTGAGGTACGCGTAGACCTATGGAAGCGGAAGACATGGCGGAGCAGCACGACCACGAGCACGAGCACGACGTGGAGGGGGCGGCGCCCGAGGCCCCCGTGAAGGTGATCGGTGAGGAGCCCGACCTCAGCAAGGGCACCGCGCGCCCGATCACCGTGGTCGGCAACCCCGTCCTGCACCGCGAGGTCAAGGACGTCACCGTGTTCGACGGCGAACTCTCCGCGCTGATCGACGACATGTTCCAGTCGATGTACGCCGCCGAGGGCGTGGGCCTGGCCGCCAACCAGATCGGCGTCGACCTCAAGGTCTTCGTCTACGACTGCCCGGACGACGAGGGCGTGCGCCACATCGGCCACGTGATCAACCCGCGGCTGGAGGAGTACCCGGCCGACCGCCGCCGGGTGCTCGACGACGGCAACGAGGGCTGCCTGTCCGTCCCGACCGCCTACGCCGAGCTGCCGCGTCCGGACTACGCGGCGGTGACCGGCGTCGACAAGGACGGCCAGCCGATCCGGGTCGAGGGCACCGGGTTCTTCGCCCGCTGCCTGCAGCACGAGACCGACCACCTGTACGGCACCCTCTACATCGACAAGCTGTCGAAGCGGGACCGCAAGGACGCCCTGAAGCAGATGGCCGAGGGCACCGCGAAGTACGCGACCGTGCCGAACGAGTAACGGCCGCTTGCACGTTGGAGGCCGGTGCGGGTGGACCGCACCGGCCTTCGTGCTGCTCGGAGGCTATTGCCGGACGAACAGCCACTCCGGGCCGTAGCTGAAGCGGGGATCGGCGGGCAGCTTGATGCCGCTCAACTGCTGCGCCGTACCGCGCAGTTCGCCCATGTGGCCGATCGCCTCGCCGAGCGACGCGGCGCCGCCGTCGCCCCAGGCCGCTTCGAGGGCGCGCAGCATGTCGCTGTAGGACGTGTTGAAGTCGTTCAGCAGGGCGGCGGTGGCCCGGTCGGGCCTGTTGCCGGGGTCGTCGGCCCAGCCGCCCTTGGGGACGCGGGCGACCGGGTAGGTGTCCGGCAGGGGGACGTCGGGGCCGGTGAACTCGTACTTCTTCGTCGTCGGGTTCTGGACGAGCTTCCTGCCGACGGCGATCTCCTTGAACGCGTAGTAGTGGGCGAGTTCGCCCGGGGCGCCGGGGAAGGGGTTGTCCGGGGAGGCCGTGGTGCCCTCGCCCTGGGTCCGGATGATGTCGATGGCTTTCAGGACGTCGTCGATGGTGTTCATCGGGACGATGTCGTTGCCGGCGCCGTGGCTGGACCCGAGCGGGAAGCTGATCTGGTGCTGCCCGGTGATCAGGTGGGCGAAGGTGGGGAAGACATTGGCGATGCGCTGGTAGAAGGCGCCGATCGTGTTGCCCCCGGCGGCGAAGGCGAGCGGGTCCTCGGGCTTCTCGATGTCGGAGAAGAGTGCGGCGGACTCGCGGGTCAGCCCGCTGAGGTAGACGGTCAGGCCGGGGTTGACGCCGCCGGGCAGCTCGCCCGGGTACTTCGGGACGGTGGCGGGGTCGGTGAGGACGACCGTCCCGCCGATGGTGGTGAGCATGTTGCAGACCAGGCCGAAGTGCG
Source organism: Kitasatospora sp. NPDC101108 (assembly GCF_055584725.1). Taxonomy (NCBI): domain Bacteria; kingdom Bacillati; phylum Actinomycetota; class Actinomycetes; order Kitasatosporales; family Streptomycetaceae; genus Kitasatospora; species Kitasatospora sp. NPDC101108. Next base: position 150,232 of record NZ_JBVJLM010000003.1, on the reverse strand, counting down.
ACATCTCGTCGAAGACGATCTCGCGGATGGTGTGGCGGACCGGCTTGCTGTTGTCGGGGTCGGTGATCGACCAGAGCGCGGTGGCGTAGGGCGGGATGGTCGAGAGCTCCAGCATGATCGCCCGTTGGAGGGCGTCCTTGAGCTCCTTCTCGGTCCAGTCCTCCTCCGCCATGCTCATGAGCTGGACGATCGCGTCGCTCTCGTAGTCGAGGATTCCGGTGGTCACGGGCGAGCCCCTTCCGTTCGGCTGTGCGCCGGACCGTAGCGGGGATCGGGTCGTGCGTATGCGTGTGATGCCGGTGTGGCTCGGGAGTTCAGCCGGACGGGTGGAGTGCGGACCGGGCGTGCCCGCCCCGGGTCGGTTCGAATGCCGGTCGGGGACAGGGGAGTTGGCGGCCGTGGGCGCTGTCGGAGCGGCCGGCCGGGGTGCGGTGCGCCGTTCGGGCGGCCCGGACCTGCGCAGCCCTGCCGGTGAGTGGCACCCCGGCCTGGTGGTCCCTCTCACGGGGCGAAGGTGCCGGAGAGGATCCGGTTGACCAGGGCGAGGTCGTTGCCGCCGCCGGTGGTGGGGTTGAAGGAGTACACCAGGCGTCGGCGCAGGTCGCGGGTGGCGAACATGCCGTCGGTGTAGCCGAAGGTGCTGCCGGTCTTGCCCCAGACGGTCACTCCGTCGGGGAGGGTGGCGCGCAGCAGGCCGGCGCTGTAGTAGGCGCGGCCGTGGCCCGGGTCGTGGTCGCCGCCGCCGAGGTAGGGGACGTCGGGGACGTCGAACAGTTCGGCCTGCTCGGCCGGGGGGAGGAGCCGTCCTCGGAAGAGGGCGGTCAGGAAGCGGTCGAGGTCGGCCGTGGTGGAGATCATGCCGCCGGCGCCCGGGTTCTGTTCGGTGATGTCGACCAGCCGCGTCCCGCCGGCCGGCTGCGGCACGGCGATGTAGCCGTGGGAGTGGGGGCCGGGGATGGTGGTGTCGCGCTCCGGGGCGGTGGTGTCGCGCAGGTGCAGCGGTTGCAGGATCCGGGTGGTGATCTCCTGCTGGTAGGTGTGTCCGGTGAGGTTCTCGACGAGCATGGCGGCGACGTAGTAGCCGGTGGCGCCGTAGACCTGCGTGCTGCCGGGGTCGCTGAAGGGGCGCTCGTGCCGGACGGCCTTGGCGACCAGTTCGGCGAGCGGGTGGTCGTCGAATCGGTGCTCGACGATGCCGTCCGGGGTGGTGGGCAGGTCGTCCGGGGTCAGTTCGGGAAGGCTGCTGGTGAAGTTGAGCAGGGTGCGGACGGGGACGGGCGGGTAGCTGTCCGGCAGGACGTTCGGCAGGTAGTGCTGGACGGGCCGGTCGAGGTCGAGGCGGTCCTCGGCGGCCAGTTGCAGCACCACGGTGGCGATGAACGTCTTGGTGACGCTGCCGAGGCGGAACCGGCCGTCGACCGGCACCGGTGCCCCGGTCGCGAGGTCGGCGGTCCCGTACGTCCCGGTCCAGTGGCCGTCCGGCCCGCTCACGCGCGCCAGCACGCCCGTGGTGCGGTCGGGCGCACTCGCCAGTGCCTGCCGCAGGGCCTGCGGGTCCAGCTTCGGCAACCGGTCGTCGGTGCGGTCGACCGCTGCTGCCGGCCGGGCGGCGGGAGCAGCCATCGCCGGGACGGCCGTGCCCAGCGTCACCGCGGTGAGCACGGCGCAGGCGAGCGCCGCCATCGGCACCCGCCTGCGTCGGCGGACCCCCGTCGTGGTCGGGGCATTGGAGGAAGTCGGCTCGATAGTCATGCCGATGACCGTGCCGCACGGTCGCGGTGCGAGGAATCAGGGATCACCCCCGAACTCGCCCCGATCCATCCCTGATTCCGGCTCGGCTTCCGGGCCGACTGGACCGCGCCCGCTGCAGCGTGTGGGGGAGTTCAGTGGTGCGAGGTGGAGGGGGCCAGGACCGCCGTCAGCAGGCGGTTGGCGAGAGGAGTCGGGGCGCCGAAGTCGAGGCCGAGGTTGGAGGTCGAGTACACGGCGTGGACGGACAGGTCGCGGGTGGCGAACATGCCGTTGGCGTAGCCGTCGTCGTGGCCGGTCTTGCCCCAGAGCAGGGTGCCGTTCGGCAGCGGGGTGGACATCAGGCCGGCGCCGAAGCAGGCCACCTTGTTGCAGGAGGTGCCGCCGATGAACGGGACGAGCTTGCCCTCGTTGTCCTTGGGCAGGGTGAACAGCTCGTTCTGCTGCGCGGCGGGCAGCAGGCGGCCCTGGAGCAGCGCGGTCAGGAAGCGGTCGAGGTCGGCCGTGGTGGAGATCATGTTGGACGGGTCGCCGCCCTGCTCGCTGGTGTCGACCGCCCGACCGCTGTCGTCGGTCATGTAGCCGTGCAGGTAGGGGCGGGGCATCACCGGGTCGTCCTCCGGCACCGACGTCTGGTTCAGGTGCAGGGGCTTCAGGATGCGGGCGGTGACCTCGTCCCTGAAGGAGTTGCCGGTGGTCTGTTCGATGAGCTTGCCCGCGATGCGGAAGCCGAGGGAGTTGTACTCCTGCTTGGTGCCGGGCGTGAAGTGCGGGCCGGGCGCCGGGCGGCCGTCGTCGGGGTGCAGGGTGTCCTGGATGATCTGGTCGAAGGTGCGGTAGTCGTACCGGTCGGCGATCGTCTCGTCGGCGCTCATGGGGGGCTTGCCCTCGTCCACGTTCGGCAGGCCGCTGGTGTAGTTGACGAGCTGGCGGACGGTGATCGGGTCGAAGGTGTCCGGGAGCAGACCCGGCAGGTAGTGCTGGACGGTCTGGTCGAGGTCGATCCGGCCCTCGGCGGCGAGCTGCAGGATCACGGTGGTCTCGAACACCTTGGAGATGCTGCCGGCGTGGAAGTGCGCGTTCTCCGGGATCTTCCGGCCGGTCTGGCTGTCCACGGTGGAGCCCTTCCACATCTGGCCGGGCTCGGCGACCAGGGCGACCGCGCCGGCGGAGTCGTCGGAGGGCCGGGTCTCGATGGCGGCCTGCAGCGCGGCGGGATCCAGCGGCGGGAAGGCCGTCGCGGCGGTGGAGCCCGCGCCTGTGCTGTCTGCGGCGAAGGCCTGGGCGCCGACGGCGGCGGTGAGGCCGACGACGGCGGAACAGGCCAGCCCGAGGGCGGCGGCACGACGGACGAACGGCTTCATGTGGAGCACCCCGTGGGATCAGCTCGGCTGAGCGGGCCTCAGCGACATGATCAATCGTGTTCGGTGGCAGGCCGGTTCGGTATCGGGATCAACCCCGATCCGCCCCTGAGGCGCCCCCGACGGCACCAAGGGCCGGTTCTGCTGTTCACGGGTGAGGCGTGGGCCGACTTTCTCGCCGGGGTCAAGGGTGGGGTGTTCTCGACCGACCGATGAAACAGCGGTGCCCCGGGCGGGGCACCGCTGTTCGCTCAGCTGAGGTTGTCGTACCAGAAGAAGAGCGTGCGCAGGAGTACACCCGGGCCGCCGGCGCCGAAGGCGATCACCATGGCCTGGCCGACCGCCACATCCGTCGGGTCGATGCCCTGGGACCACGTCACCTTCGCGTCCAGGCCGGGGATGGTGCGGCCGGGGGCGTACGAGCGGAACGTGCCGCGGGCGTGGGCGATGACCGTCCCGTTGCGGCGCAGCTCCGCCCTGCGCAGGCTGGTCGACCTCAGTTCGTAGCTGCGGTCGCCGAGCACCGCCGTGCGGGTGCGTGCCTTCCGGGTGGTCGGCACGTTGTGGCCGTTGATGTTCATCGCGCCGTGGTCGCGGTCGGGCACCACCGTGACGGTGGGCATCCCCGCCCCCTGGACCCGTGCCACGACGGACGGCCAGCGGTCGTGACTGACCTGTATCGGCCCGAACGGGCCGTCGACCACACGCTGTTGGAGCTTGGACATATCTGCGCTTCCCCCGAACACCGAGAACCGACAGCGGAGCTGCCGTGAACGGCAGCTCCGCTGTTTTTGCTGAACGATATTCGACCTAGAAGTCGTCGTCGAAGGACACCGAGCCCTCGACCGCGACCTGGTACGCCGACACCCGGCGCTCGAAGAAGTTGGTCAGCTCCTGGACGTTCTGGAGCTCCATGAACCCGAACGGGTTGGTCGACCCGTACCGGATCGGCATCCCGAGGCGGGCCAGGCGCTGGTCGGCGACGGCCTCCAGGTACTGGCGCATGGAGTCGGTGTTCATGCCGGCGAGACCGTCACCGCACAGGTCCTGGGCGAACTGGAGCTCGGCCGCGACGGCTTCCTCCAGCATCTCGGTGACCTGCTTGGCCATCTCGTCGTCGAAGAGGTCGGGCTCCTCCTCACGGACGGTGTCGACGACCGACATCGCGAAGTCCATGTGCATGGACTCGTCGCGGAACACCCAGTTGGTGCCGGTCGCGAGACCGTGCAGCAGACCGCGCGACCGGAACCAGTACACGTACGCGAACGCGCCGTAGAAGAACAGACCCTCGACGCAGGCCGCGAAGCAGATCAGGTTCAGCAGGAAGGCCCGCCGGTCCTCCTTGGTCCGCAGCGACTCGATGTGGTCGACCGCGTTCATGTACTTGAAGCAGAACTGGGCCTTCTGGTGGATGGAGGGGATGTTCTCCACCGCCGCGAAGGCCGCGTTGCGGTCCTCCGGGTCCGGAAGGTAGGTGTCCAGCAGCGTCAGGTAGAACTGGACGTGGACGGCCTCTTCGAACAGCTGTCGCGAGAGGTACAGCCGTGCCTCGGGCGAGTTGATGTGCTTGTAGAGGCTCAGCACCACGTTGTTGGCGACGATCGAGTCACCCGTCGCGAAGAAGGCGACCAGGCGGCCGATCAGGTGGCGCTCGCCCTCGCTCAGCTTGGCGAGGTCGGCGACGTCCGAGTGCAGGTCCACCTCCTCGACGGTCCAGGTGTTCTTGATCGCGTCGCGGTACCGGTCGTAGAACGACGGGTAGCGCATCGGGCGCAGGGTCAGCTCGAAGCCGGGGTCGAGCAGCATCTTGCGGTCGTCGGCGGTCATTACTGGCAGGCCTCGCAGGACTCGGGGTTCTCCAGGGAGCAGGCGATGGCGGCTTCCTGCTCCGGCGTGAGGGCGGGGGTGCCCACGGGGATCGTGCCGGCGGGCACGGGCGCGGCCGCGCGCGCGGCGCCGGAGGCGGCCTGGGCGATGCGGGTCGCCGGGCGCGAACGCAGGTAGTAGGTGGTCTTCAGACCGACCTTCCACGCGTACGCGTACATCGAGCTGAGCTTGCCGATGGTCGGCGCCGCCATGAACAGGTTCAGCGACTGGCTCTGGTCCAGGTACGGCATGCGGGCCGCGGCCAGGTCGATCAGCGCGCGCTGGGGCAGCTCCCAGGCGGTGCGGTACAGCGAACGGACCTCGGCGGGCAGCCAACCCAGCTCCTGCACCGAGCCGTTGGCGTCGCGCAGCGCGTCGCGGGTCTGCTGGTCCCAGACGCCGAGCTCCTTGAGCTCGCGCACCAGGTACGGGTTGACCTGGAGGAACTCGCCGGAGAGCGTCTCGCGCTTGAACAGGTTGGACACCTGCGGCTCGATGCACTCGTACACACCGGCGATGGACGCGATGGTCGCGGTCGGCGCGATCGCGAGCAGCAGCGAGTTGCGCAGGCCGGTCTCGGCGATGCGGGCGCGCAGGGCGGTCCAGCGGTCGGCCCACTGGGGGGCGGCCGTCGGGAAGTGGTCGATGTGCAGCTCGCCGCGGGCGGCGCGGGTCTCGCCGTAGGCCTCGTGGCGGCCCAGCTGCTCGGCCAGGTCGGCGGAGCGCTCGTAGGCGGTGAGCATGATGCGCTCGGAGATCAGCGTCGACAGCTGCTTGGCCTCGGCCGAGTCGAAGTCGATCCGCAGCTTGAAGAAGACGTCCTGCAGGCCCATCACGCCGAGGCCGACCGGGCGCCAGCGGGAGTTGGACGTACCGGCCTCGGTGGTCGGGTAGAAGTTGATGTCCACCACGCGGTCGAGGAAGGTCACGGCCGTGCGGACGGTGGCGTCCAGGCGCTCCCAGTCCATCGCGCCCAGCAGGTCGTCGGCCGAGGCGCCGGCAGCCACGTGGGCGCCGAGGTTGACCGAGCCGAGGTTGCAGACGGCGGTCTCGGAGTCGTCCGTGACCTCCAGGATCTCGGTGCACAGGTTGGAGGAGTGCACCGTGCGGCCCGGCAGCGCGGTCTGGTTGGCGGCGCGGTTGGAGGCGTCCTTGAAGGTCATCCAGCCGTTGCCGGTCTGCGCGAGGGTGCGCATCATGCGGGCGTAGAGGGTCTGCGCCGGGATGGTGCGGACGGCCTTGCCGGCCAGCTCGGCCTTGCGGTAGGCCTCGTCGAACTCCTCGCCCCACAGGTCGACCAGCTCGGGCACGTCGGCCGGGGAGAACAGCGACCAGTCGGCGTTGGCGTTGACCCGGCGCATGAACTCGTCCGGGATCCAGTGGGCCAGGTTGAGGTTGTGGGTGCGGCGCGCCTCCTCACCGGTGTTGTCGCGCAGCTCCAGGAACTCCTCGATGTCCGCGTGCCAGGTCTCCAGGTAGACGCAGGCCGCGCCCTTGCGGCGGCCGCCCTGGTTGACGGCGGCGACCGAGGAGTCGAGGGTGCGCAGGAACGGGACGATGCCGTTGGACTTGCCGTTGGTGCCGCGGATCAGGCTGCCGCGCGAGCGGATGCGCGAGTAGGACAGGCCGATGCCGCCGGCGTGCTTGGAGAGCCGGGCGATCTGCGCGTAGCGGTTGTAGATCGAGTCCAGGTTGTCCAGCGGCGAGTCGAGCAGGTAGCAGCTGGACATCTGCGGGTGCCGGGTGCCGGAGTTGAAGAGCGTCGGCGAGGAGGTCAGGTACTCCAGGCGGCTCATCAGGCCGTACAGCTCGGCCACCTCGCGCACCGACTGCTCGGAGTCGCCGACCGCCAGGCCGCAGGCGACGCGGAGCAGGAAGTGCTGCGGGGTCTCGATGACCTTGCGGGTGATCGGGTGGCGCAGCAGGTAGCGGGACTGCACGGTGCGCAGGCCGAAGTACTCGAAGCGGTCGTCGCCCTGGGCGTCGATCAGGGCGTCGAGGGCGGCGGCGTGCTTGGCGACGAAGGCCGCGGTGGTGTCGCCGATCAGGCCCTCGGCGTGGCCGACGGCGATCGAGGCGGAGAAGGAGACCGAGCCCTGGCTGTTCGCCTCGTCGACGATCTCCAGGGCGAGCAGGCGGGCCGCGAGCTTCGAGTACTGGGGGTCCTCGGCGATCATCGACGCGGCGGCGTCCACGGCCAGCCCGCGCAGCTCGGCGAAGTCCGAGCCGGCGTGGCGGCCGCGCAGCGCGGCGGCGGCGACATGGCCGGGGTCGACCTCGGTGAGGTCGGCGCTGCGGTCGGTGAGCAGCCGCAGCAGCGCGCCCCCGGGGTCGGAGACCGTCGGGTCGGTGAAGGCGGAACCGGAGCCCTGGGCGGGCAGGGTGGCTGAGGCAGCGGTGGTCAAGGCGCTCTCTCCTGGCGGCGATCGGCGGCGTGATCGGGGTCACCCGGGCCGATCTGGGCAGGGGAGCACGGCGCGGACGCAAACAGCGCCGCGCGAGGTGTCTCCCCGGCCCGCCCGCGAGGCCCGGAGGGGTGGTGCTCAGTGCCGGCGCGGCCTCTGCGGGAGGGCCGTGGCGCACGCTGTCGGCAGGTACTCGGACTCGCGGGCGCAGCTGCTGGAGCCGCCCGCACACCGCTGCGGGGCAGTCCCGGACTCCCACCGGGTTCCCCTGCATCGACAGCAGGAGTGAGCATACATGTAGTGCCGGCTGACTGCGGCGGCACCATATGTTGTGCCTGTCGTGTTGCGCGTGTCGACGGGCCGGGCGGCCGATCAGTGCTTCAGGTACACCTTGTACGTGCTCGAATCACCCGTCGGAGAGGTGAATTGGGCGATCAGCCGGTAGTGCCCGCTGGCGGTCAGAGCGGCGCTGAGCGCGCGGTCGGTGGCCTCCGGCGCGGTGCTGTCCAGAACGACCATGGTGAACCAGCCGTTCCGGATCGCGGCCGTGCTGCCGTCCGTGCCGCGGTGCTGCACTCCGGCGTCATCGCGGTAGTCCGTCCCGGCCTGCGCCGAGATCCACTGCTCGGGCTTGCTGACGCTGCCGAGGTAGTACTCGGCGAGTCCGTCGACCTCGGTGAGGTAGTGGCCCTGGGGGACGGCGTGCGCCCTCAGGACGGCCAGCAGGCGGCCGGAATCGGGCCCGTTCTGGTAGCGCAGGGCGGACTGCTCCATGCCCAGGGCCAGGAGCGCGACCCAGACCAGGATGCCCAGCTGAGGGTGGCGGAAGTGGGCGCCGACCAGCCGGGTGAGGCCGAGCCCCGCGAGCGGGGCGGCGAGCAGCATGCCGTAGCCGAGGTGGCGGAACAGCGCGCCGGAGGTACCGGTCCACAGGTGGGCGGCGGGGATCAGCAGTGCGGTGAAGGTCAGGACGGTGCCGAGCAGGACGCGCTGGCCCCGGGTGGTGGCGGCGCCGTCATTCTCGGGCGACTCGTGTTCGTTCATCTGCTCGCGGCGGACGTACGAGACCGTGCCGGCCACCGCGAGGAGGGTGAACAGGCCGCTCCACTGGAGGGTGCCTAGCAGGATGGAGCCGGTCGAGCCGGGGGCGTTGCCGTGCGCGGGGGACCAGTGGGCGACCTTCCCCAGCTGGCCGTAGGGCAGCAGCAGGAGGACGGTGCCGGCGCCCAGCAGCAGGGCGCGCAGCGCGGCCGGGCCGGGCCGGCGGTGCGGCCAGGCACCGGCCAGGGCCAGGAGGACCAGGGCGGGGGCCGCGAAGACCGCCGAGTGGGCCACGGCGCAGGCCAGGGCGACGGGCGGGGCGGCGGTCAGAACCAGGGCCGGGGAGCGCCGGGCGGTGAACACCGTGAGCCAGGCCGCGAGGGCGACCAGGAGGACGGCGAGGGACTCGGGGGCGCCGTAGAAACCGCCCACGACGGTGGACTGCAGCACGGCGTAGGCGGCTATGCCGCAGATGGCGACCCGTTCGTTGAAGAGCTTTCGGGTCAGCGAGTACAGCAGCACCGTCGTGAGCAGTCCGAAGCCGAGGCTGAGCAGCCGGGTGCCCCAGATGCCCCCGGCGTTCGCGGCTGCGCCGGCCAGCGGCGGGTACAGCCACGGCGAGCCGGGGATGCGGTCGACCAGGTCGGTGGTGACCGGGGTGCCGTGCAGGAGGTGGGCGAGCTGCTGACGGCCGGCGACCATGGCGACGGCCTCGTCGGGGTGCGCGGCGGCGAGCAGGCGCAGCGATAGCGCGGCCTGGACGGCCAGGACGGCGCCGAGCAGGCCGCGGGCGATCCAGCGGCGCCGGGGGCTGGAGGCGGGGTCCCAGCCGATCGCGGGTACCTGCGGGATGGTGTACGGGGCCAGCTCAACGGCGTCGGGGTTGTCCACGGCCACGGTCACGTCCACCGCCACGGCCGCGGCTGCGCGGTCATTCGCGGGCGGGTCCGCCGCCGGCGTCCGGGCGCCGGGGGCCTGCTGGGTGGGGATCTTCGGCGCGGGGGAGAACTCGGGCTCAGTGCTCATCATGGGTTCCGGATGTCGAAGCCGTAGCGGGCGGCGGACACGCGCTTCTTGAAGGCGGCGAGGGTGTCCGGAACGGTCTCGACCCGCCAGTCCGCCCGCTTGATCATGTTGAACCAGATGAAGCCGACGATGTCGTCGTGCGCCTCCATCCCGGAGAACAGCTGGTCGACGAAGTCGCGCTGGTGCCTGCCCTGTTCGGTGGCGGTCTCGCTGATGAAGAAGGGCTTCTTGCTGAAGGTGCGGATCTCGGCCATGGTCGGGCCGTACAGGGTCTCGAAGGTCTTGGGGCCGTCGTTGGTGAAGTACCCGGTCATGCCGGCCCAGTCGACGTAGTCGTCACCCGGGTAGTACGGCGCGAGGCGGGTGTTGGGCGCGGGGACGGTGATGTTGGGGCTCCACACCCAGATCACGTTGGTGGCGCCGGCCTTGTCGAAGATGTCGTGGACGCGGCGCCAGGCCGCGACGAAGTCCTGGGGGCTGGCGGTCTTTCGGCCCCACGGGTACCAGTCGCCGTTCATCTCGTGCGCGATGCTGATGGCGATGGGCAGGTCGAGCTTGGCGACGGACTTGGCCACGCCGCGCACGTAGTCGTCGGTGTCGCCGGCCGCGATCGAGGCCAGCGAGTGGTCGTACGGCTCCCAGGCCATGAAGGGCAGCGCCCCGGTGTCGTAGATCCTGCGCACACCGGCGGTGTCGAAGCCGCCCTTCCAATGGGCGTAGTACTCCAGGACGTTGGGCTGCTTGCCGATCGCGGAGGTGTAGCCGGGCAGGGCGTCCATCGAGGCGGGCACGCCGGCCAGGGCGGCGCCGAGGTACTTGCGGCCCGGCTTGAGCAGCGGGGTGACGTCGTAGGGGACACCGGTGAGCCGGGGCTTGGTCGTGGCCGGGGCGCTCGGGGCCGGGGTGCCCGTGCCGGTGCCGGCGCCGGGGCCGGTGGCGGTCGGTGCGGGCTGGGCGAGGTCCTCCTGCAGCGCGAAGCCCGGGTCGGCGGGGCCGCACGCCGTGACGAGCAGCAGGGCGGCGGTGAGCAGCGGGAGTGCCAGTCGGCGCAGGCCGGCCCGTCGGGAATGGGCGGACATGGCGATCACCCTGCTTCCGTGGGGCGCGGCTGGACGAGCACCCGGCCGACGATGGTGGCGTAGAAGAGACCGGAGGCGAGGACGAGAGCGAAGTTCAGCGGGCCCATGGTGAGCATCCGCCAGATGCTGGTGCCGACCCAGAGCAGGGCGGTCCCGCCGCCCCAGACGATCACGCCGATCCAGAACCGGCGGGTCTTGTTCTTCTTGGCGCCGCTGGAGCCGGTCGGCTGCCAGGCCATCCGGTTGCGGCGCACGATGTCCCAGATGGCGAAGACGTGCGCCCAGCCGTACATCATGCGGGCGGCCCAGGCTTCCAGCCGGTAGGGGTTGCGGTGCCAGAGCGGGAAGATGACCGTCGCGTAGATCAGGCCGGGAAGCACCAGGGCGGTGTTCTGCCAGCGGACCAGGTCGGGGCGGGCGAACAGCAGGATGATCGGGACGAGCGGCGAGACGATGGTGAACAGCGCCGTGTGGATGTAGTAGAAGAACCCGGACAGGTAGCAGGCCCGGGTGACCGGCCGCAGCTTGGCCTGCCAGAACTTCTTGCTTCCGAGCAGGCTCATGGAGCCGGTGCACCAGCGGTACTGCTGGTTGAAGAAGCCGCCGACGTTGTCGGGGCAGACCCCGGTGGCCAGGGCGACGGGTATGTACTGCAGGTCCCAGCCCAGGCGGCGCAGGTCGAATCCGGTGTGCACGTCCTCGGAGTGGCCGATCAGCGTGGTGCCGCCGTTCTCCTCCAGGGCGGCCCGCCGGTATATCGCGCAGCTGCCCACGCAGATGGCGCCGTCGTTGCGCTGCCGGGAGACCTGGACCGTCCGGTAGAACAGCTCCTGGACGGCTCCGGCGCCGCGCTCGATCCAGTTCTGCGAGTCGAGGATGCGGAAGAACTGCGGGGACTGGACGATGCCGAGGCGGGGGTTGGCCGCCATGTAGGGGAGCATCTCGTCCAGCAGATCCGGCCGGGGCGCGAAGTCGGCGTCCAGGATGAGGATGTAGTCGCTGTCGGAGTTGCGGAAGCCGAACTGCAGGTTCCCGGCCTTCTTGAACCAGCCGAGCTTGTTGCGGGTGCCGTAGACGAATTCGAAGTCGACGGCCATCTGCGCGAGCTGGGGGCTGTTGCTGTCGTCGAGGACGTACGGCGTGACCTCGCCCGGGTACTGGTCGCGCAGCCGGGCGACGTGGGTCCAGGTGTTGTGCAGGACCTCGATCGGCTCGCCGGCGACGGGCAGGAAGATGTCGACGGTCGGGTAGTGCTCGGGCCGCCAGGACTTGACCAGGGCGCGGTGCGCCGCGAGGTCGAAGGTCTCGTTGAAGCCGTGCACCCAACGGGATATCAGGTAGTAGACGATGGTGAAGGCGAGCGGCGGCACGAAGACGAGGAACCACGGCGTCGCCTTGAGCAGACCGATCTCGCTGGCCACCATGCAGCCGAAGCTGACCAGGGAGAAGCAGGTCAGCACCCACAGGTGGGTGCGCGCGTACAGGTACTTCTCGGTGTTGTCCGGGGGCTGGGGGAGCAGGCCCCACTGGTTGCGGGCGGCCGGGTCGCGCCGGCTCCGGCGACGTGAGACGGGTGGTTGACCGCTGCCCGCGAGTCGCGTGCTCTCGGTGACAGTCACGTGCTCTACTCCCCCGAAGCCGTCATTGGATGAACCCTCCCCGCGTGTCGGCCGTTGCCCGGTCGGGCTGCGGGGGACGCGAGGATCGTACGGGACCGATCGCGGCGAATTCGCTCCCCCCTCTTCCACCGGCCGTCCGGAACCGATATCGAGTTCCGATCGTGATGTGCACGGAGGTGCCTGCGGAGCACTTGTGTACGGTTGTCCGCCCAGGTGGGCGAGGACGGTTCGGGGAAGCGTGATGAACAACGAGGTCGGTGGGGCCGGGCGCGCGGCGCGGAGGCTGCGGGCGGTCGCCGCGTTCGGCGCGGTCGCCGCACTGCTGGCCGGGTGCAGCGGCCGGGTGGGGGCGGTGGAACAGCCGCCGGCCGCCACCGCGGCGGCGGCGAGCCTGTGCCCGACCCCGCAGGACCCCTTCCCCAAGCTGGCGCTGGACGGCGGGTCGAAGATCCTCGAACCGAACCCGTGGAACACCGCCGGAACCATCTGCGTGGACCCGGTGGGCGACACCGGCTTCACGGTGTCCCGGATCCGCGACTTCGTCCCGAAGAACCCGCTGGCCCCCGGCGCCTACCCCAACGTCTCCACCGCCCCCGGCGCGAGCGGACTGCCGGTTCCGGTCAGCGCGCTCGGTGACGCGACGGCCGACTGGGACGCCAACGGCCGGGTGAGCGGCTCCTTCAACCTGTCCTTCGACCTCTGGTACGGCTCCAGCCCGGACAACTGCCTGCCGGGCGAGAGCGCCGAGCTGATGGTGTGGCTGGACGCCACCGACAGCGTGCGCCCGGCCGGGGACAAGGTCGCCGACGCCCAGCCGTTCGGCGACGCCGCGTACAACGTGTTCCAGGCGCCGATCACCGGCCCGCACAGCGTGATCAGCTACGTGCGCACCACGCCGACCCACACCACCCGGGGCCTCAACCTGCGGCTGTTCACCGCCGACGCGATGGCTCGCGGCTACGTCCCCAAGGGCTCCTACCTGTGCCGGGTGCAGGCGGGCTTCGAGGTGTGGAGCGGCGGCACCGGCCTGCGCAGCGAGTCCTTCGCCTTCCACAACCGGGTCGGCCTGCCGGTCGGGGAGATCCCGGCCGGGGCACCCGGGATCTGCCTGCGGCACGGTGGCGGCCCGGCGGGCGGCGGGGCGGGCGGCGCGGTGAGCGTCGGGGCCTGCGGCGACCCGGGCTCCTCGACCAGCTGGACGGTGGGCAACGACGGATCGCTGCGCGGGGGAGCGGCCTGCCTGGCGCCGGGTGCCGACCGCTCCTCGGTCACGCTGGCCGACTGCACCGGCGGTTCCGGGCAGCGCTGGGCGCCCACCACCGGAGGGCGGTTGATGCACCAGGACTCGGGCCTGTGCCTGGGCACCACGGGCGGCGCGCTCGCGGACGGTACGGCGGCGCAGCTGCGCCCGTGCGCGGACGTGATCTCGCAGCGCTGGAGGATTCCGTACAACGGGGTTGCGTGAGGCGGCGGTTCGTCGCCGCCCCGGCAGCACCGACGGTTCCTCCGCGCACCCCCCATGGGCGGGACCGGGCCGATGCCCTAGCATTCCGGCCATGAGCGATCGACCGGTACCGAGTGGCGAGCCGGGGCAGCCCTACCCGCCACCGCAGCAGGCACCGGCCGGGGGGGCCGCTCCGGCCACCGGTGTGCCACCGCAGTCTCCGAGCGGTGCATTCGGCCCCGCGACCGGCTTCGGGCCACCGCCCGGTGCAGCACCTGCCCCACCTCCCCAGCAGACGACGCCCCGTTCGCAGCCGGTGCCGCCGGTGCCGCAGCCGGGCGGAGCAGGCCCGGTGCAGCCCGGGCCGGTGCAGCCGGGTCCGGTGGCACCCGCTCCTGCGGCGCCGCAGCCTTTCCAACCGCCGCAGGCCTTCCCGCCGCAGGCGCAGCCCGTCCAGCCGCAGCAGCCCGCGTCGCAGTGGCAGCAGCAGTCCGGCTTCCCGTCGCCGAACTCCCAGGCCGGCACGCCGGACTGGGAGGCGCTGGCCGAGCAGAACGAGAAGGCCGCCAAGCGCGGCCGCCGGCTCAAGCTGATCGGTGCGGTGACCGCCGTCGTGGTCGTGGCCGGCGCCGGTGCGGGTTTCTGGCTGTACAAGAAGGACAGCGACAAGAAACCGGGTTCCGTCGTCTCGGCGAGCACGTCCGCCTCGAACGGCCCGTCCTCCTCCGCGAGCAGCGCCCCGCCGGCCAAGGGCATCGACAGCCCGCCGACCGTCGGCACCCTGCCGGCCAAGAAGGGCCCGGCGCTGAACCTGGGTGCCGACGCCAAGCCGGGGACGATGAGCGGCTTCTCCGGACAGGTCCTCAAACTGCCCAGCGGCCAGGACTCCTTCGCCTCGACCTCGGGGCAGGTCGTCGACGTGAGCAAGAGCTTCACCGTGTCCGCGCGGGTGCTGGTCGACAAGCCCGACGGCAACCGCAGCGCGATCAGCCAGGGCGACGGCCAGTACTACGCGTACTCGCTGGGCCGGGCCAGCAACAACGGGCACGACCAGTGGTACTTCAAGGTCCAGATCCCGGGCGGTGGTTCGGCGATCGCCTGGTCCAAGGCCGACGCGACGGTCAACCAGTGGGTGCTGCTGACCGGGGTGTACGACGACTCGGCGCAACAGCTCACCCTGTACGTCAACGGAGCTCCGCAGTCCTCGGCCAAGTCGGCCGGGGTTCAGCCGTCCGGCAACAACAACCTGCAGATCGGCCGGCTGAGCTCGAACTCGCAGTGGTCCGACCCCTGGCACGGCGCGGTGGCCGACATCCAGGTGTGGGGCCAGGTGCTGCCGGAGGCCGACATCGTCAAGATCGTGGCGGGCCCGAGCTCGCCCCCGTCGGTCCCGCCGGCCGGCGCCTGGCTGAACGGCTGAACCGGCCCGGAGCCCGTCCGGTCCGAGAACGCCGAGCCGCCGCCCCGCACCGCCACGGCAGTGCGGGGCGGCTGCCGCACGCCCCGGAGCGTGTCGCGCCCTGAGGCGCATCCGGGCGCAGAGCCCCAGATAGGAGCAGTACTGATGAGCGCGGACGGTCGCTGGATCCGGCCCGAGTCCACCCGCAAGCCCGTTCTGGGCCCCGCCGGGGCCCGTCCCGGCGGACGCGTGGCGCTGGGTGAGCCCGACCGTGCGGCCGCGGTGGTGCCGTCGCCGTCCTCGACCGACCGGCGGCGCCGCAAGCCCGGGCTGCCCCGAGTGCCGCAACCGCCCCGGCCGGCGCTGCGGGCCGACTGGCTGCCGCTGCTGGCGGTGCTGCTGGTGCAGGGCGCGCTCTCGTACCACCTGATCCTCAGCAACACCGCCTTCATCGACGAGGGCACCTACATCTACTCCGGGTACCAGGAGATCGCGCACCTGCGGCACGGCACTCCGGTGTCGACGTACGAGACCTTCTTCTCCGGCTCCCCGCTGATCTATCCGGTTGTCGTCGCCCTGGCGGACTTCGCCGGCGGGTTGAACGGCGCCCGCTTGCTCAGCCTGGCGTTCATGCTCTCCGCGACCGCGGCCGTCCACCTGGCGACCCGGCGGCTGCACGGCTCGCTCGCCGCCTTCTGCGCGGCGGCCGCGTTCGCGGCGCTCGGCCCGACGCAGTTCCTGGGCGGCCTGGCCACCTACGACGCGATGGCGCTGGCGGTCCTCGCCTGGGCCGGCTACCTGGCGGTGCGGCTGACGACCGGGGGCGGGTACCCCAGCCTGGTCGGTTCCGGGCTGCTGCTGGCCCTGGCCGGCGCGACCAAATACGCCGCACTGCTGTGGGTGCCGGTGGTGTGCGGCATCGCGGTGCTGGCCGGGACGGGCGGCCCGGTGCGCGCCTGGGCGCGCTGGCGGCGCGGACTGCTGCTCCTGCTCACCTTCGCGGTGGCCGTCGGAGCCGCGGTCCTGGCGGCCGGTCAGCGGTACGTCGACGGCTTCAACCACACCACGCTCCAGCGCGCCCCGGGCCATGACGCCTACTCCTACGTGGCCGGGGAGGCCGCCCGCTGGGTCGGCCCGCTGCTGCTGGTGGCACTGCTCGGAGTGCTGGCGCAGCTGGTGCTGGCGCGCCGGCGCGGCGGCGAGGCCTGGACGGAGTTCTGGCTGGCCGCGCTGCTGCTGGTGGCCGGCCTGCTGGCGCCGGTGAACCAGATCCGCATCCACACCTGGTTGTCGCTGCAGAAGCACGTGGACTTCGGCGCCTGGTTCTCCTGCGTCGTGGTGGGCGCGGTGCTGGCCCGCGCGGTGCTGTGGCTGCGGGGCCGCTTCCACGTCACGGCCGGGATCGTGGCCGCCGCGCTGGTGGTGGGGCCGCTGGCCTGGGAGGGCGCGGCTCAGGGCCGGGAGATGTTCGGTGAGTGGTCGAACTCGAAGGAGTTCGTCGCAGTGCTGGAGCCCTACATCGTCAAGGGTGACGACAGCTACCTGGTGGAGAACTACAACGTCCCCGCCTACTACCTGCGCAAGCAGAGCAACTGGCAGCAGTGGCACGACCTGGTGGCGGTGTTCCGCCGGGATCCGGCCACCGGCCAGATGCAGAACGGGGTGCCCGCCATCCAGGCCGGGATCGAGGCGCACGAGTGGAAGGTGGTGGTGCTGGACTTCACCCAGACCGGCGCCATCGACCGGGCGATCCAGCCGACACTGAAGGCCGCCGGCTACCGGGTGGCCACCGTGGTGAAGAGCGGCGAGCACGGCCGCTACACCGTCTACGTGGCTCCCGGGTACGACAAGCGGCCGTGACGGGCGGCCGGAACGCGCGGGTTCAGAACGCCATGGTGTAGACCATGAGGTCCATTCCGGGGAAGGGCGCCCAGTCGCGTTCCGGGGTGCGGCGGAAGCCGACGCGCTGGTAGATGCGGTGGGCGGTGGTCATCTCGGGGCGGGTGGAGAAGGCCATGCCGGCCAGGCCGAGGTCGCGGCTGCGGGTGACGGAGGCGCGGACCAGGGCTTCGCCGACGCCGCGGCCGCGGGAGGCGGCGGCGGTGGCGAGCATCCGTATCTCGCCCTCGCGCGGGGTGGCGATGTCGGCCCACTCGGTGCCGCCGACGGCGAAGGTCACGCAGCCGAGGAGCCGTTCGTCCGCCGCGTCGACCGCGACCAGGAGCTCGGCCTCGCGGGAGCGGCGCTCGGCGTCGCGCAGCAGCTGGACGTAGCTGCCGGCCGGGTCGGTGAAGCCGTCGCCGACGAAGGCGTCGACGGTGATCCGGCCGGCCTCTTCGAGGTCCTGGGGGAGGGCGTGGCGGATGAGGTAGTCCATCGGGCCAGTGTGCCGGAGCCGTGGGGGGTGCTGGTTTCGGGGGGCTTTCGGGGGTGCCGGGAAGGGGAGGCCGGGAGGGTGGCCGGGTCGGCGGAGGGGCGCAGGGAGGCGGCCGGCAGGGTGCCGTACAGCCGGTCGGCGCGGTCGGGGTCGGCCGGGTAGCCGCCGGGGCGGTGGTGGTTGTCGCGGCCGGCGGCGGGGCCGCGGGAGAGTTCGCGGCCGATCAGGGTGCCGAGCAGGCCGAAGCCGCCGACCGCGCCGACCAGGCCGAGTGCGCCGGCGAGGGTGTCGCTGTCCATGGCCACCACTGTGGCCGGGCGACCCGGGGGCCCACGAGTGGCAGGAATGCCGTCCTGCCGCGAAATCCTGCCAGCCCGGACCCTTCCCCGGGTCGGGACCGGCGGGGCATCCTGGGCGGCATGCTGAAGAACGTGGTCGCGGTGGTGCTGGAGGAGGTCCACCCCTTCGAACTGGGGGTGGCCTGCGAGGTCTTCGGCCTGGACCGGACCACGGACGGGCTGCCGGCGTACGACTTCGCGCTGGCCGGCGCCCGGCCCGGGCCGCACGCGACCCACTCGGGCTTCGCGGTGGACGTCCCGTACGGCCCGGAGCGCCTCGCCGGGGCGGACCTGGCGGTGGTCACCGCCTCGGCGATCCGCACCCACTACCCGGAGCCGCTGCTGGAGGCGCTGCGCGCGGTGGTGGCGGACGGCGGCCGGGTGCTGTCCATCTGCAGCGGCGCCTTCGTGCTGGGCGCCGCCGGACTGCTGGACGGCCGCCGGTCCGCCACCCACTGGCGGCACAGCGACGAGCTGGCCGAGCGCTTCCCGAAGACGGTGGTCGAGCCGGACGTGCTCTACGTGGACGACGACCCGGTGATCACCTCGGCCGGTACGGCGGCCGGCATCGACGCCTGCCTGCACCTGGTGCGCAAGGTGCAGGGCGCCGAGGTGGCCCGGGGGATCGCCCGCCGGATGGTGGTCGCGCCGCACCGGGAGGGCGGGCAGGCGCAGTTCGTGAACCGCCCGCTGCCGGAGGGCGGCGACTCGCTGGCCCCGCTGCTGGACTGGATGCGCCACCACCCGGACCAGGAGGCGAGCGTCGAGCAGCTGGCCGCCCGGGTGCACATGTCGCCGCGTACCTTCGCCCGGCGATTCCAGCAGGAGACCGGTACCACCCCGCACCGCTGGCTGGTGGGGCAGCGGGTGCTGCTGGCGCAGCGGCTGCTGGAGTCGACCACCGAGTCGGTGGACGCGATCGCCGCCCGCTGCGGGTTCGGCAACGCGGCGGCGCTGCGGCACCACTTCGGGCGCCGGCTGGGCACCACGCCGCTGGCCTACCGGCGCTGCTTCGGCGGCGGGTGACGGGCGGTCAGTCCGTCCCGGCGCCGAGGTGGGCGACGCCGTTCCAGCCGTCCGGCCGCAGCCGCCCCTCCTGGGAGCGCCAGAGGCTGGTGGAGCAGTTGTGCACCGGCCCGAGCCCGGTGAGCTGCTCCTCGGTGAGCCGCTCCAGGGCGTAGCGCAGCATCAGCACGGTGCAGTCGTGGGCGACCAGCAGGACGGGCCGTCCGGCCTCCTCCTCGCAGAGGTCGCGCAGCAGGCTGCGCACCCGCAGGGCGACGTCGGCCCAGGACTCGCCGCCGGGCGGGCGGTAGTACAGCTCGCCCATCTTGCGCCGCCGGGCGGCCTCCTCCGGGTGCTTGGCCTCGATGGCGGCCTTCGGCAGCATCTCCAGGACACCGAGCTCGCGGTCGCGCAGCCGCTCGTCGTAGCGGACGGCCAGGGTGACGGGTACGGCGCCCAGCCCGGCGGCCTGGGCGAGCGCTATCCGGGCGGTCTCGGCGGTGCGCACGTACGGGGAGCACCAGACGCTGCGCGGCCGGTCGGCGCTGGGCAGGGCGGCCCACCAGCGGCCGAGCGCCTGGGCCTGCTGCTGGCCGCGCAGCGAGAGCGGGATGTCGGCGTCGCGGCAGCTGATCGGGACGCTGAGCGCGCCGGCGGCCTCGGCCAGCTGGAACTCGACGTTCGCGGTGGACTCGCCGTGCCGGGTGGCGATCAGGACGGACGGCAGCCGGGTGGCCGCCGGGCCGCCGGCAGCGCCCGCCGAGCCGTTCGCGCCGACGGCGCCGTTCGCGCTGACAGCCCCGTTCGCGCCGACCGTGCCCACGGCGGTCACCGCGCTCAGGTTGGGCTGGTGCTGGGTGGACTTGTGCTGGCCGTTCAGGGTGATTCCGAGTTCTGCCATGGCCGCGAGCTCCCCGTGGTCGATCAGGTTCCGGCCGGATGCCGGTCCGGTCTGGTGGTGCCCGGCGTGCACGCCTGTTCATACATATGATCGCGCCGCCTCCTCCAGTGTTCACGGAGAAGGCGGCGCGATCACAGGGCGCGTGCACGGCCAATCAGTGCGCCGCTACGGGCTCCGGCGCGTTCTTCAGCTCGTCGTCGCCGGCCTCGGCGCTGTAGTCGGAGGGCTTGGTCTCGTCCGGGCCGTCGGGTGCCTTGACCGCCCGCAGGACCAGGGTGAGCGCCACCGCCACGAGCAGGTTGAGCGCGAAGGCGGTCAGGCCGATGTAGCCGATCTCGCCGATGCCGGGGATCTCGGCCGCGTTGCCGCCGAAGTGCTTGGTGGCCGGGCTGGCCAGCCCGTACGCCTTCCAGGTGCCGTAGACCATGCCGGCCGCCCAGCCGGCGAACAGCGCCCAGTGGTGGAACCAGCGGGTGAACAGGCCGCCGACGATCGCCACGAAGGTCTGCAGGATCCACAGGCCGCCCAGCAGCTGGAGGTTGATCGCGGCCTGCCTGTCCATGCCGAGGACGAAGACCAGCGCGCCGACCTTGACCAGCAGCGAGACCAGCTTGGCGATCCGGGTCTCGTCGGCGGGGGTGGCGGCGGGCTTCAGCCACTCCTTGTAGACGTTGCGGGTGAACAGGTTGGCCGCCGCGATGGACATGATGGCGGCCGGCACCAGCGCGCCGATCCCGATCGCGGCGAAGGCCACGCCGGTGAACCAGTCCGGGAACATGCTCGCGAACAGCTGCGGCACCGACAGCTGGGAGTTGTAGCCCTTGACGCCGCTGCCCACGCCCGCCGCGATGGCCATGAAGCCGAGCAGCGCCAGCAGGCCGAGCATCAGCGAGTAGGCGGGCATGATCGCCATGTTGCGGCGCACGGTGTTGCGGGACTTGGAGGCCAGCACGCCGGTCACCGAGTGCGGGTACATGAACAGCGCCATCGCCGAGCCCAGCCCCAGCGTGGCGTACGTCCACTGCTTGTTGTCCGGGATCGTCATCGACCCGGCCTTGGCCTGCTTGAAGTGGTCGGCGGCCGCGCTGAAGATGTGCCCGTAGCCGCCGAGGCGGATCGGGATGTAGATCACCGCGACGATGATCACGATGTAGACCAGCGCGTCCTTGACGAAGGCGATCAGCGCCGGGGCGCGCAGGCCCGAGGAGTAGGTGTAGGCGGCCAGCACGCCGAAGGCGAGGAACAGCGGCAGGTCCTTGACGAACCAGTTGGCGTGCTCGCCGCCGCCGACGCCGAGCACGTCCAGCACGGCCTGGATGCCGACCAGCTGCAGGGCGATGTACGGCATGGTGGCCAGGATCCCGGTCAGGGCGACGACCAGGGACAGCGGCCGGGAGCCGTAGCGGCCGCGGATGAAGTCGGCCGGGGTCACGTAGCCGTGCACCCGGGAGACCGACCAGAGCCGCGGCAGGAACAGGAAGACCAGCGGGTAGGCGATGATCGTGTACGGCACCGCGAAGAAGCCCGCCGCACCCGTCGCGTAGACCGCCGCCGGGACGGCCACGAAGGTGTACGCGGTGTAGAGGTCGCCGCCGAGCAGGAACCAGGTCACCCAGGTCCCGAAGCTGCGCCCGCCCAGGCCCCACTCGTCCAGGTGCGCCGCGTCGTCCGCGCGCCGCCAGCGCGAGGCGAGGAAGCCCATCACGGTGACCAGCAGGAAGAACAGCACGAAGACCACGAGGGCCGGCACGTTGACGTCCTTCATCGCGCACCGCCGTTCCGGGCCGCCTTGCGGGCCTTCTCGTCCCGGTTGATCAGCAGGTAGGCGGCGACCGTGAAGACGGCCGACACCGGCACCCAGAGCAGCTGGTACCAGTAGAAGAAGGGCGTCCCGGCCACCGCCGGGTCGGACTTGTCGTACGAGGACACCCAGAGCATCGCGACGATCGGCACGAGCAGGGCGAGTCCGGCCAGTACCCGCTCGGGGGTCACCGCCGGGACGGGGTCCCCGGTCGGCTCGGGCATGACAGCTTGGTCGGGGGATGGGTCAGAGGGCATCTTCGGCTCCGCTCCGGAGGGTTCTCCCCGTCGGCGCCGCAGCCCCCGGAAGCGCCGCGCGCCCCCACGAGCCCGCCGAGCAGCACCATCGGTGATCGGCAGTCAGTACGGCTGCGCAATCTAGGGCATGGAGTGATCCATGTCACCGGGATTGGCGCAACTTCCCGCCATCCGGACGCTGCCGCTCGTCGCTCGCCCGCTCCCGGGGCAGGGGTACCACCGGCGCGCGGGTCGCGCGCGCCGGTGCCCGTGGTGGAACGGCGGCGCCGACTACTCCGGACGCTTCAGCCGGGTGATGAACTTGTAGCGGTCGCCGCGGTAGATCGAGCGGACCCACTCCACCGGGTCGCCCTCGCCGTCGAAGGAGTGCCGGGAGAGCTGGAGCATCGGCAGGCCGAGGTCGGAGCCCAGCAGCCCGGCCTCGCGCGGGTTGGCGAGGGTGGTCTCGATGGTCTCCTCGGCCTCGGCCACGGTGACCCCGTAGACCTCGCGCAGCGCCGCGTACAGCGAGGTGTGCTTGGCGAGGTTGCGCCGCAGGGCGGGGAAGCGCTTGGCGGACAGGTGGGCGACCTCGATGGCCATCGGGTCGCCGTTGGCCAGGCGCAGCCGCTCGATCCGCAGCACCCGCCCGCCGGGCTTGATGTCCAGCAGCGGGGCGAGCCGGTCGTCGGCGGTGATGTAGCCGATCTCGATCAGCCGGGAGGTGGGCTCCAGGCCCTGGGCGCGCATGTCCTCCGTGTAGGAGGTGAGTTGCAGTGCCTGGGCGACCTTGGGCTTGGCCACGAAGGTGCCCTTGCCCTGGATGCGCTCCAGCCGGCCCTCGACGACCAGTTCCTGCAGGGCCTGGCGGACGGTGGTGCGCGAGGTGTCGAACTGGGCGGCCAGCGCGCGCTCGGGCGGGACCGGGGTGCCCGCGGGCTGGGTCTCGGTGAGCTGGAGGAGGTGGCGCTTGAGGCCGTAGTACTTGGGGACGCGGGCGGTCGGGTCGGCGCTCTGCGTCGGGAGGTTGCTCACCTCGGGGTCGTCGGCCTGGGCGGTGGTTCCCCCGTCGCTGCTCATCGGACCTGTTCTCCCGCTTCTCGCGGGGCCTTCTGCCGCCCCGCCACATCGTTAACGGATCACATCGTTGCATGTATGGCTGTGGAACGAATACCTCATCACGCGATGAACGATGTGCGGTGTCGGCTTGATAACGGGTGGTCGGGATCGGTCGAACAGCCGTTGACAGGCCCATTGGTCTAGGCCAAGCTCCAGGCATCTGGTCTACACCACTAGGCCGGTATCGATGAATCCCCCCACCCGTTCGAAGGGG
This sequence comes from Kitasatospora sp. NPDC101108, assembly GCF_055584725.1. Lineage (NCBI taxonomy): Bacteria > Bacillati > Actinomycetota > Actinomycetes > Kitasatosporales > Streptomycetaceae > Kitasatospora > Kitasatospora sp. NPDC101108. The sequence continues at coordinate 127,252 of NZ_JBVJLM010000003.1, read as the reverse complement.
TCCGCGGCGCCACTTCTCCCGCTTTGCGTGGGTATGCCGCTACCGCCCGACGGGGGTAACCCAGGCATCCCTCAGGAGGATGGCGTGAAGCGTCAGCTCATCGCGGCGGTCGGCGTCGCAGCAATGGTCGTCGGTCTCGCGGCTTGTGGCTCGGACGGCAAGAAGGACGGTGACTCGAAGGCGTCCTCCACGTCCGCCGACAGGTACAAGGGCAAGACGCTCAAGGTGTGGACGATGACCGGCTCCGCCCCCAAGGGCTGGACCGACTCGGTCAAGAACGAGTTCGAGTCCACCTACCCGGGCTCCAAGGTCGACTTCCAGACCCAGGAGTGGACCGACATCGGCCCGAAGATCACCGCCGCGCTGTCCGAGGGTTCCGTCGACGTCCTGGAGCTGGGCAACACCCAGACCTCCGGCTACGCCGCCACCGGCGGTCTGCTCGACCTCACCAAGGACAAGTCCGCGCTGGGCGGCGACGGCTGGGCCGCCAACCAGAACGAGGCCGCGATGCTGGACGGCAAGCAGTACGCCGCCCCGTGGTGGGTCTCCAACCGCGTGGTCGCCTACAACAAGGACCTCTGGAAGGCCGCCGGCCTGACGGACGCGCCGAAGACCCTGGACGAGTTCTACACCGACCTGGACAAGCTGAAGGCCGCCCCCGGCGTCGCCGACCCGATCTACCTGCCGGGCCAGGAGTGGTACACCTACTTCGGCCTGCTCACCGGTGAGGGCGGCAAGATCGCCAAGAAGGACGGCGACAAGTGGGTCGGCGGCCTGGAGTCGCCCGAGGCGCAGCGGGCCTTCGAGACCTACAAGAAGCTTCAGGGCTACTCGGTCACCGGTCCGAAGGACAAGGACGAGGCCACCCCGCAGCAGAAGGACGTCTTCGCCAAGGGCAACGTCGGCGCCATGATCGCCCTCGGCTGGGAGCTGCCGGCCGAGAAGGACATGCCGAAGGACAAGATCGGCTTCTTCCCGCTCCCGGGCAAGACCGCCGACAAGCCGTCCGGCGTCTTCATCGGTGGCTCGAACCTCGCGATCGCCTCGCAGAGCAAGAACACCGAGATGGCGAAGGACTTCCTGAAGATCGCCCTCAACGACAAGAACGAGGGCCTGGTCGCCGCGGCCGGGAACATCCCGAACAAGCCGGCCCTGAACAGCCAGCTCACCGGTGACTTCGCGAAGGCCGCCCAGGCCGCCACCGCGGTCGGCGGGATCACCCCGAACACCCCGAACTGGGCCAGCGTCGAGAACAAGCCGAACCCGATCAAGGACTTCCTGACCGCGGCCCTCCAGGGCGGCGACTACGCGGCCACCGCGAAGAAGTACGACGACGAGATCGCCAAGCGGCTCAACGAGAAGAACTAAGCACTGTGAGCGGCGTCGCTCACCGGCCCCCGGCGGGGGGCCGGTGGGCGGCGCCATCCGTCGTGGCCGGGTTGTGAGGAAGTGAGAACGATGGCTGTGCATTCGGAGCGGGTGCAGACACCGTCCCCGGAGTCAGGGGTGGCCGTTGCGGCCGAGATCGACACCAGTGCCGCCGGCGGCGGGGCCGAGGGCACCGCGCCGAAGCGCACCAGACCGGCGGGCGGACCGGGCATCGGCTCCCGCCTCGCCCCGTACCTGCTGCTGCTGCCGGCCACCGTGGCGACCCTCGCCCTGCTGGGCTGGCCGCTGCTGAAGACCGTCCTGCTGTCGTTCCAGAACCTCAACCGGCGCCAGCTGGTCATGCATCTGACCGAGTGGACCGGCTTCGACAACTACAAGGAGCAGCTGACCGACCCGGACTTCTGGGCGGTCACCGGGCGCACCGTCGCCTTCACCCTGATCAACGTGGTGCTGATCATGATCGGCGGCACCCTGACCGGCCTGCTGCTCAACCACCTCGGCAAGAAGATGCGCCTGGCGCTGTCGATCGCGCTGCTGATGGCCTGGGCCATGCCGGTGGTCGCCGCGACCACCGTCTACACCTGGCTGTTCGACCAGCAGTGGGGTGTCGTCAACTGGCTGCTGGACCAGCTGGGTTGGCACTCGATGGCCGACTACAACTGGATGAGCGACGAGTACTCGACCTTCTTCGTCGTCATCCTGCTGGTCGTCTGGATGTCGATCCCCTTCGTGGCGTTCAACATGTACGCCGGTCTGACCACCATCCCCAGGGAGCTCTACGAGGCCGCCAGGATGGACGGCGCCGGCTCGCTCAAGATCTTCAGCTCGGTGATCTTCCCGAACCTGAAGCCGTTCTTCCTCGCCACGACCTTCCTCGAAGTGATCTGGGTGTTCAAGTCCTTCACCCAGGTCTACGCGATCAACGGCGGCGGCCCCGAGAACCTCACCCGGACCCTGCCCGTGCACGCCTTCCTGGAGGGCTCGGGCAGCCAGCACTACGGCGTCGGCGCCGCGATCGCGGTGCTCACCATCCTGATGCTGGGAGCGCTGATGGCCTACTACTTCCGCATCATGATCAAGCAGGAGGACGAGCTGTGAGGCGCTCTCTCTTCGGACGTACCTGGCCGAACGTGATCGCGGTCGTCCTCATCGTCTTCTTCATCTTCCCCGTCTACTGGATGATCGCGACCGCGTTCAAGCAGGACCGCGACATCATCAGCAAGACGCCGGTCTTCGTCCCCTTCGACGCGACCTTCGAGCACTTCACCACCGCGGTCGACGCGCCGGACTTCTGGACGTACGTCACCAACAGCCTCACCGTCACGGTCGGCGCGGTGGTGATCTCGCTGGTGATCGCGACCCTGGCGGCCTTCGCCGTCGCCCGGATGAGGTTCCGCGGCCGCAAGACCTTCGTGCTGGTCATCATGGCGGCGCAGATGGCGCCCTGGGAGGTCATGACCATCGCGGTCTACATGATCTCCCGCGACAACGACATGCTGAACAGCCTGCTGCCGCTGACCTTCTTCTACATGATGATGGTCCTGCCCTTCACCATCTGGACGCTGCGCGGCTTCATCGCCGCGGTGCCGAAGGAGCTGGAGGAGTCGGCCATGGTGGACGGCTGCACCCGCACCCAGGCCTTCGTGAAGGTGATCTTCCCGCTGCTGGCGCCCGGGCTGATGTCGACCTCGCTGTTCGGCTTCATCACGGCGTGGAACGAGTTCCCGCTCGTCCTGATCGTCAACAAGGAGGAGGGCAAGACCCTCCCGCTGTGGCTGTCCTCCTTCAAGACCGCCTTCGGCAACGACTGGGGCGCGACCATGGCGGCCTCCACGATGTTCGCCATCCCCGTGCTGATCCTGTTCGTCTTCCTGCAGCGCAAGGCGGTCGGCGGTCTGACCGACGGCGCCGTGAAGGGCTGAGCCACCGTGAGCATCCTCGTACCCACCGTCCCGGCCAGCGACCAGCTGCACCGGGACGCCCTGACCGTCCTGCAGCCCGGCTTCGTCGGCACCGAGCCGCCCGCCTGGCTGCGCCGCCACCTGGCCGCCGGGCTCGGCTCGGTCGCGCTGTTCGACCGCAACGTGGTCGACCTCGACCAGCTCTCCGCGCTCACCCGGGCGCTGCGCGCGGAGAACCCCGACCTCCTGATCGCGATCGACGAGGAGAGCGGCGACGTCACCCGGCTGGAGGCCGGCTCCGGCTCCTCCTGGCCGGGCAACCTCGCCCTCGGCGCGATCGACGACCCGGCGCTGACCCGGGACGTCGCCCGCGAGCTGGGCCGGGCGCTGGCCGCGGCCGGCGTCAACTACAACTGGGCGCCCACCGCGGACGTCAACTCCAACCCGCGCAACCCGGTGATCGGCGTCCGCTCCTTCGGCGCCGACCCGGAGCTGTGCGCCCGGCACACCGCCGCCTGGGTGGAGGGCCTGCAGTCGGCCGGTGTGGCCGCCTGCTCCAAGCACTTCCCCGGGCACGGCGACACCGCGGTGGACTCGCACCACGGCCTGCCGGTCATCGACGTCGACCTGGACGTGCTGCGCGCCCGCGACCTGGTGCCGTTCCAGGCCGCGATCGCGGCCGGCACCAAGGCCGTGATGACCGCCCACATCATGGTCCCGGCGCTGGACCCGAAGCTGCCGGCCACCCTGAGCCCGACCGTGCTGCGCGACCTGCTGCGCGCCGCCCCGGCCGACGGCGGCCTCGGCTACCAGGGCCTGATCGTCAGCGACGCGATCGAGATGGGCGCCATCGCCGACACCTTCGGCATGGGCGAGGGCACCGTCCTCGCGCTGGCGGCCGGCGCGGACGCGATCTGCGTCGGCGGCGGGCTGGCCGACGAGGAGACCGTGCTGATGCTGCGCGACGCCATCGTGGCGGGCGTGCGCTCCGGCGGGCTCGGCGAGGAGCGGCTGGCGGACGCCGCCGACCGGGTCCGGGCGCTGGGCAGCTGGGGCCGGATCGCCGCCCAGGGCGAGCAGCCCGAGCCGGACCTCGCGGTGGGCCTGCGGGCCGCCCGCCGGGCGCTGAAGGTGGTCCGGGCGCCGGGCCGAGAGGTGCTGCCGGTGAGCGAGCGCCCGTACGTGGCCTCGTTCTCGGACGAGCCGAACATCGCGGTCGGCGATGTGACCCCGTGGGGCGTGGCCGCGATGCTGGCCGACCGCTTCCCGGGCAGCCGCACCCGCGAGGTGTCGGCCGACCAGGCGGCGCCGGAGCTGCTGGACGCGCTGGTCGCCGAGCTGGTGGCCGGCGCCGAGGGCCGCCGCCTGGTGCTGGTGGTGCGGGACGCGCACCGGCACGCCTGGATGGCCGCCGCGCTGCGCCGCCTGGTGGCGGCCCGGCCGGACGCCGCCGTGGTGGAGATGGGACTGCCCCAGTCCGAGCCGGTCGGCGCGCTGTACATCGCCACCCACGGCGCCGCCCGGGTCTGCGGGCTGGCGGCCGTGGAGGTGCTCACCGGACAGCCGGGAGCGATCGGCTGAACCGCGGGGGAGACGTCACCGGCCGTGACCGGGAGGCGTCGGCCGACGGGCCCGTCATGCGCATGTCGCATGGCGGGCCCGTCCCGTTCTCCGGCCGTCGACCCGCGCTTCCACCGGATGACCGTGTTCCCTCAAGAGAGCCCTAAATCGTGCTTAAGCACGACTTAGGGTGACAGGCCGACGACCGATCGCCACCGAACTCCGGCGGGGTACAACGGAACAGCAACGGCCTTGGCAGAAAGGGGAGTTGGGCGTTGACACCACCGTTGGTCTAGGCCAAAGTCCACTCCGATCCCTCCCGGCACCGCCCTCGGCCCTAGCACCTCGGAGAATGACGTGACGAAGCGTCAGTTCGTGTCCGCATTCGGAATCATGGCCCTGGCGGCCGGGCTGACGGCCTGCTCCTCGTCCGGATCACCCTCGGGTGGCGGCAGCGCGGCCGCGGACCCGAAGGCCGCCACCGGCACCGTGACCGTCTGGCTGATGGACGACGCCCAGAAGAACTGGCCCGACCTGGTCCAGCGGGTCAACGACGAGTTCGCGGCCAAGTACCCGCGCGTCAGCCTCAAGCTGGCGTACCAGGGCTGGGCCGACAAGGTCGGCAAGCTCGACAAGGCCCTCGCCGACGGCAGCGCCCCCGACGTGGTCGAGCTCGGCAACACCGAGACGATGAAGTACGTGCTCTCCGGTGCGCTGGCCCCGGTGGACCGCACCACCTTCGACAACTCCGACAGCTGGATCAAGGCGCTCGCCAACACCTGCGCCTATCAGGACAAGCTGTGGTGCGTCCCGTACTACGCCGGCGCCCGGGTCGCCATCTACAACTCCTCCGCCTTCCAGCAGGCCACCGGCAGCGCCGAGTTCCCCAGGACCGAGGGCGACCTGCTGACCGTCCTGGACAAGATCTCCGACAGGAACCGGAACGACCGGACCTTCTCCCCGCTCTACCTGCCCGGCCCGTACTGGTACGCCGCGATGAGCTACGTGGCCGCGTACGGCGGCAGCATCGCCAAGTTCGACAGCTCCGGCAACTGGCACGGCACCCTGCACGACGCCAAGTCCCAGCAGGGCATCAGCCACTTCGTCGACCTCGTCCGCAAGTACAACAAGGGCGACCTGACGCAGAACGAGCAGAACCAGTACGAGGCGATGGCCCGCGGGCACGCCGCGTCCTTCTACGGCAACGGCTTCGAGGCGGCGAGCGTCACCGCGCCGGTCACCGGCGACCCGGGCCTCAAGGACGCCGTCAAGGTGGCCACCATGCCCGGCCCGGACGGCAAGCCGCTGCCGACCTTCATCGGCGGCTCCGACCTCGCCGTCACCGCCAAGTCCCAGCAGGTGGCGCCGGCCACCGACTGGATCCGGATGTTCACCAGTTCCAGGTCCGAGCAGGCGCTCGCCGACAAGGACATCCTGCCGAACAACCTCACCCAGCTGAACCCGCTGAAGAGCAAGCCCACCACGGCCGCCGCGGCCAACGCCGTCCCGGACGCCTGGTTCACCCCGCTGGCACCCGGCTGGGGCGCGGTGGAGAAGCAGAAGATCATCCCCGACATGCTGACCGCGATCCTCAAGGGCAAGTCGGTGGACCAGGCCACCAAGGACGCCGACGCGGCGATCGACCGGCTGATCAACAACCCGTCCTGACCGGCCGGATCCGTACGCCGAGCGCCCCCGGCCGCCCCTCCGGCCGCCCCCCGGCCCTGCCCGGCGGGGCGGGGTGCGGGGCGCCGCGCAGGGGGTGCCGCGCCGGGGGCGCGCTCGTAGGATGGCCCGCGAAGAAGCGCAGCGAGTGTGCGGACTCGCCGCCGTGGAGGTCCCCGTCCGGCAACCCGCCCGGGCGGGGTCGACCCGTTCCATCGGAGGCATCCAGATGTCCGACCCGCACACCGGTTCCGTCCCCGGCCGGATCATGGCGGCGGAGATGGCCGAGCAGCCGGCCGTCCTCCGGCGCATCCTCGACGAGGGAGCGCCGAGGATCCGCGAGATCGCGGCCGGGATCGCCGCCCGCAGCCCCCGCTTCGTCCTGCTCACCGCGCGCGGCACGTCCGACAACGCGGCGCTCTACGCCAAGTACCTGGTCGAGATCCTGCTCGGCAAGCCGGCCGGCCTGACCTCGATGTCCACCACCACGGCGTACGGCGCCCGGCCGGACCTCACCGACGTCCTGGTGATCACCGTCAGCCAGTCCGGCGGCTCGCCGGACCTGGTGGCCTCCACCAAGGCCGCCCGCGAGGCCGGGGCGATCACCCTCGCCGTCACCAACAACCCCGACTCCCCGCTCGCCGAGGTCTCCGAGTTCCACATCGACGTGCTGGCCGGCCCGGAGAAGGCGCTGCCGGCCACCAAGACCTACACCGCCGAGCTGCTGGCGCTCTACCTGCTGGTCGAGGGCCTGCGCGGCGGGGACGGCTCGGCCGCCAAGGAGCTGCCGGGCCTGGCGGCCGGCGTGCTGGCCCGCCATGCCGAGGTGAGGGCGCTGGCCGAGCGCTACCGCTTCGCCCAGCGCCTGGTGATCACCTCGCGCGGCTACGGCTACCCGACCGCCCGGGAGGCGGCGCTGAAGCTGATGGAGACCACGTACATCCCGGCCACCCCGTTCTCCGGCGCGGACCTGCTGCACGGCCCGCTGGCCATGGTGGACAACGTCTCGCCGGTGATCGCGATCGTCCCGGACGGCAAGGGCGGCGAGGCGCTCCAGCCGGTGCTGGACCGGCTGCGCGGCCGTGGCGCGGACCTGGTGGTGATCGGGCAGCGGGCCCAGGTGGAGGCCGCCTCGGCGGGCTTCGCGCTGCCGGCCGGCGTGCCGGAGGAGGTGCAGCCGGTCCTGGAGATCCTGCCGCTGCAGCAGCTGGCCTACGAGGTCACCATCGCCCGGGGCCAGGACCCGGACGCTCCGCGCGCCCTGGCCAAGGTCACCGAGACCCACTGAGGCCCGCCCCGCCGGGGCTCGCGGCGCGAGCGGGCAGGCTCTCGTCCACAGGCTGTGGACGAGAGCCTGCCCGTTGAGCGGCGGAACGTGGTTCGGGGGGCCACCGAAACGGGCCGGAAAGCACTACGGGCCACGGCGCCGACACGGGACCCTCAACCCGTGCGGCACCGCAGCCCGGAGCTGTCGTCGGGCACCGGTGTCGATCGAGGACTGTGCGGGGTCCCCGACCGGTGGCGTCCGACCGAGGGGAAGCCGCGCGCGGTCAGGGCAGTTGCGCGGTCGGCCTCTCCTTGGTGCCCTCCCATTGTGGACTAGACCAATCCGGGTTGTCCAGGCCTCCTGGCAAATTGGTCTAAACAACCCCGGACAGTCGTCCCCCGCACCGCACGGTCCGCCGAGCCCGCCCCCGGCCGGCGGCGCTACGCTCGCCATGTGCCCTCGCTGAACGAACTCGTCCGCCGCCACACCACCCTGACCGGGGCCGACGTGGAATGGCTCCACATGCTGGTCTCGGAGTGGCAGCTGCTCTCCGACCTCTCCTTCGCCGACCTGGTGCTGTGGATCCCCACCTGGGACGGCATCCGCTACGTCTCGGTGGCGCAGATGCGGCCCAACACCGGACCCACCTCCTACCAGGACGACATGGTCGGCCACCTCGTCCCGCGCGGGCGCCGCCCGCTGCTGGACGCCGCCTTCGACGAGGGGCGGATCGTGCGCGAGGGCGACCCGGAGTGGCGCGAGGAGGTGCCGGTGCGGGTCGAGTCGATCCCGGTCCGGCGCGAGGGCAAGGTGCTCGGGGTGATCGCCCGCAACACCAACCTGCTGACCGTGCGCACCCCCAGCCGGCTGGAGCTCACCTACCTGCAGAGCGCCTCCGACCTGGCCCAGATGATCGCGGCCGGCAGCTTCCCGTTCCCGGGCGTGGAGCAGGCCGACATGGATGCCGCCCCCCGGGTCGGCGACGGCCTGATCCGCCTGGACGCGGACGGCATCGTCACCTACGCCAGCCCCAACGCCCTCTCCGCCTACCACCGGCTCGGCCTCACCTCCGACCTGGTCGGCAGCCACCTCGGCCGGGCCACCGCCGACCTCGCCCCGCCCTCCCGCTCGGCCGTCCACGAGGCGCTGGTGAAGCTCGCCAGCGGCTGGGCGCCCCGGCAGACCGAGGTGGAGGCGCAGGGCGGAGTGGTGACCCTGCGTGCGATCCCGCTCAAGCCCAAGGGGACCCTCACCGGCTCGCTGGTGCTCTGCCGGGACGTCACCGAGCTGCGTCGGCGCGACCGCGAGCTGATGACCAAGGACGCCACCATCCGGGAGATCCACCACCGGGTGAAGAACAACCTGCAGACCGTCGCCGCCCTGCTGCGGCTGCAGTCCCGCCGGATGGAGTCCGAGTCCGGCCGGGCCGCGCTGGACGAGGCGGTGCGCCGGGTCGGCTCGATCGCGATCGTGCACGAGACGCTCTCCCAGGCGCTGGACGAGCAGGTGGCCTTCGACGAGATCGCCGACCGGGTGCTGGCGATGGTGATGGAGCTGTCCCAGGACGGCCGGGTGGCGACCCGCCGCAGCGGCAGCTTCGGCATCCTCTCCGCCGAGGTGGCCACCCCGCTGTCGATGGTGCTGACCGAGCTGCTGCAGAACGCCCTGGAACACGCCTTCGGTCCGACGGCCTCCGGGAACCTGGAGGTGAGTGCGCTGCGCGGACGGGCCCCGGCGACCGGCATGGGCTGGTCGGACAGCTGGAACGGCGGCGCCCGGCCGGAGGAGTACCTGCTGATCACCGTGCAGGACGACGGCCGGGGCATGCCCGAGGGCTTCGACCCGAAGACGGCCGGCAACCTCGGGCTGCAGATCGTCCGGACGCTGGCCACCGGCGAGCTGGGCGGCACCTTCGACATGGTGGCCGGCCCCGAAGGCGGGACCAAGGTGATCCTGGAGATCCCGGTGCGTTGACGCGTTGCGGCGCACGGTCGGGGCGTGCGTTCGGCGGACGCGCCGGGTGCGCGCTCCGCGCGCCGGGGAGCGGGACGGGTGAGTGGAAGCGGGCGTGGAAACGGGGGTGCGGAACCCGGTGCACGGAACCCGGTGCACCGAACCCCGGGGGCGGAAACAGAAACGAGGCCCTGTCGACCGGGGGGGGGTGGGTCGACAGGGCCTCTCAACCCGTTCCGGCCGTCGGGGGGAGTCGGCCGGAACGGGGGCTCTGGGTGGTGCGACACCTGACATGTGCGTTGCACACGGTGAGCGTCACAGCTCCACAATATTGCTCTAAGTGAACAGTATCAAGTGGCTGGACGGTCCTGTGTCGCGGGACCTCGCCGGGCAAGGCCCTTGCTGCGGAAGGCTTCACCAGGAGGTGCAGGGAAGCCTTTGATCATGTGTTGATCGGTACGGCGGTTACTGCTGGTGCTACGGCGTGTGATCAGACGCTGCTGATCAGGCGGTGCGGGCGCGGTTGCGGGCGGCACGGCGCTTCATCGCGCGACGCTCGTCCTCGCTCATACCGCCCCAGACGCCGGCGTCCTGGCCGGTCTCCAGAGCCCACTGGAGGCACTGCTCCATCACCGGACAGCGGCGGCACACGGCCTTGGCTTCCTCGATCTGCAGCAGAGCAGGACCGGTGTTCCCGATCGGGAAGAACAGCTCCGGGTCCTCTTCGCGGCAGACAGCGCGGTGGCGCCAGTCCATGGTCGTCCAACTCCTCCTGCCGCGGGGGGTGGCCCGATCGGCATAATCGAATGTGGCTTGTGAATGTGAACGCTTTCACGAATCCCACAACAGCAAAAGAGACCAAAGGCCCGCTGGGCCCGGGTGGTCTGCGCTAGGGGGGATTCGGCGATTCGAGGGACACTCCGCGGTCGGCGCTCCTGTGGTTCCGGAGTTGCCGTCGCTGCGATGTGTCCCGATCGCCATGTAGAGGTTCGCAAACCTCGGGCTCGGATACAACCCCCTTCGGCGAGGAATTTTTGATTCTTCGGTGTCGCCTAGCTCACAGCCAGTACTTCTATGGAGTGAAGGGGGCTTGTGCGTTCGAGAAGAAGGGCGAACCCCCCTTCCAGTCACACAATCACACGCAGTGCCCGCCGTACGCCTGTGAAACTGACGCGCCTCCGGTCTCCAAGATGGTCCCCGTCGACCTGAAACGGCACGGGTTCCTGGGAAACCAAGGTGAAGTGTCTGACGTCGTGATAGGAGACGACGTGCTTTCCGGACGGGCCGGCGGGCGGGGCGCCGTCGCTCGAAGGCGTGTGCGACCGCAGGATCTGACGGATCGTTCGAGCAGTACCGAACGCCGTCATCCGGGTGACGCCGAAGACGTCCAGATCCGTGTCGAAGGAGGCGAGGGGCGAGGGGTAGACCGGGCGGTTGCCGAGGAACGTCCACGGCGAGGTGTTGCTGACTATGGCCAGCACCAGGCCCGGAACGGCTCCGTGGCCCGGGAGTTCGAGGGTGACGGGGCCCGAGCGGCGCTGCTCACGCTGGGTGAAGTAGTGCCGGAGGGCCTGCCCGACGTACAGGGCGTGGGTGGACCTGCGGCCGGCCCGGCGCTGCTCCTCGACCCGGCCGACCACCCCGGCGTCGAAGCCGAGGCCGGCGGTGAAGGTGAACCAGCGGTCCGGCAGGCCCTCGGTCATCGCCTTGCCCAGCCCGATCGGCCGCTCGTGCCCCTGCTCCAGCGCGTTCAGCAGGGCGCCGGTGGCCTCCACCGGGTCGTTGGGCAGGCCCAGCGCGCGGGCGAAGACGTTGGTCGAACCGCCCGGCACCACGGCCAGTCGCGGGACCCTCTCACCCGGGCCGTGGGCCAGCAGCCCGTTCACCACCTCGTTGACGGTGCCGTCACCGCCCAGCGCCACCACCAGGTCCACCGTGCCGTCCGCCGCCGCCTCCCGGGCCAGGTCGCGCGCGTGGCCCCGGTACTGCGTCTCGGCGACGTCCAGCTTGAGGTCGCTGCGCAGGGCGTGGATCAGTACGTCCCTGGTCCGGCCACTGGTGGTGGTGGCCTTGTGGTTCACGACCAGGAGAGCGCGCATGGGGAAAGCCTACGGGGCGGTACGGACCGGCCGGCGGCTACCCTGCTGGAGTGACCGCAGAAACCTCCGCCCCCGCACCCGCTCGCCCGGTTTCGCTCACCCTGGGCGCCGCCATCACCGCTCTGGAGGGCGCCGCGCTGGCCGTCGTCGGCGTCTCGGACATGGTGTCCGCACTGTCGGGCCAGGCCAAGCAGCTCGCCCTGAACGAGTTCGGAGGCCTGGTCATCGTGCTGCTCGGGGTGCTGCCGGTGCTGGCCGCCCGGGCGCTGCTCAAGGAGCGCCGCTGGGGCCGCAGTCCGGCGGTGCTGACCAACTCGATCTGCCTGCCGGTCGCTTACTACATGGTCCAGAGCGGCGGCGCGATGATCGCGGTCGGCGTGCTGGTCGGCCTGCTCGGCCTGGTGGGTATCGGCGCGCTGCTCAACCCGAAGTCCACGGCCGCCCTTTACGCCCCTCGGGAGGGCTGAGCGCGGGGCCGCAGGGAGGCCCCGGAGCGCTCCGGACAGCCGGACGGCCGCCACAGCGGGAGCTGGGCGGCCGTCGGTGTTCCCGCTCGGGGTCACTCCTCCACGAGGAGCTTGTCCCGCAGCTGGGCCAGGGTGCGCGCCAGCAGCCGGGAGACGTGCATCTGGGAGATCCCCACCTCGGCGGCGATCTGCGACTGGGTCATGTTCCGGAAGAACCGCAGCACCAGGATCTTCTGCTCGCGGGGCGGCAGTTGGGCCAGCAGCGGCTTGAGCGACTCGCGGTACTCGACGCCCTCCAGGGCCTCGTCGGTGGCGCCCAGGGTGTCCGCCACGGCCGGCGACTCGTCGTCGCTGTCCGGCACGTCCAGGGACAGCGTGGAGTACGCGTTGGCGGACTCCAGGCCCTCCAGGACGTCCTCCTCGGAGATGCCCAGGTGCTCGGCCAGCTCGTGCACCGTAGGGGAGCGGCCGTGCCGCTGGGAGAGCTCGCTGGTCGCCGTGGTGAGCGACAGCCGCAGCTCCTGCAGGCGGCGCGGGACGCGGACCGCCCAGCCCTTGTCGCGGAAGTGCCGCTTGATCTCGCCGACGATGGTCGGCGTCGCGTAGGTGGAGAACTCGACCCCGCGCTCGTGGTCGAAGCGGTCCACCGACTTGATCAGCCCGATGGTGGCGACCTGGGTCAGGTCGTCCAGCGGCTCGCCCCGGTTGCGGAACCGCCGGGCGAGGTGCTCGACCAGCGGGATGTGCATCCGCACCAGCTGGTTGCGCAGCTCGACGCGCTCCGGGGAGCCCTCGGGCAGCGCGGACAGCCGGACGAACAGCGCGCGGGCGGCTTCCCGGTCCGGGGCGCCGGTGCGGTGCGAGCCCTGGGCGGGCACGGCGCCGTGCAACTCCGCGGCCTCCTCCGCCGGTTCCGGCGGAGGAGCGGAGGCGGGCGTCGGCTCGGACGTCGGCTCGGTCGGGTGGCTCATCCGGTGGGCGTCCTTCGGGTGCGCTTCGTCGTTGGCGGCGAGGCCGGAAACGCTCGCCTGGGTCGGTACGGCAGGTCCCGCCGTCGCGAGGCCGGTACGGTCCAGATCACTCACGGCCATTCCCCCGTTCCGTTCCGGGAGCACCGGGGCCGTCGGCCCCGGAATCGTCTCGTTGGTCGTACCGCCCCGGGGGCGGTACCGGGAGCCGCCCGCCGGGCCCCGGAGGGGGGCGGCGGACGGCCCTTGCAGGGTGCTGCTCGGTGCCCGTCAGTGGGCGGGGGACCCGCCGCGCTTCTTGTGCAGGCTGATCGTCACGGTGTTGTCCTCCGCGACCGAGGAGTCCACCTCGCCGGCCAGCGCGGAGAGCACCGTCCAGGCGAAGGTGTCGCGCTCGGGCGCCTTGCCGTCCGTGGTCGGAGCGGCGACGGTCACCTTCAACGAGTCGCCGACCAGCCGGAACTCGCAGGACAGCACGGAGCCCGGCACCGCCTGCTGGAGCAGGATGGCGCAGGCCTCGTCGACCGCGATCCGCAGGTCCTCGATCTCGTCGAGGGTGAAGTCCAACCGGGCCGCGAGCCCGGCCGTCGCTGTTCGCAGCACGGAGAGATAGGCCCCCGCCGCGGGCAGCCGGACCTCCACGAAGTCCTGAACTCCGAGATCGCTGTCGATCTGGGACACCCTTGCCTCCTGGGTGACGCGCTGTGCTTGCTTGGTACCCCCGGGGGGGCGTCCTCCGCACCCGGTGCGGGAGTTACTCATGGTAAGGCATTACCACGCAGGGTGGCAGGGCCTTTGCCGGTCTCCGTTGCCCGGTGCCCGTACTGCGTCGCCCGTGCTCCAGCCCGTGCTCCGGCCGTTCAACGGCTGCCGACGGCCCGGAGTGCCTCGTCGGTGAGACGGTAGACGGTCCAGTCGTCCATCGGCACCGCGCCGAGCGACTTGTAGAAGTCGATCGAGGGCTGGTTCCAGTCGAGCACCGCCCACTCCACCCGCGCGTAGCCGCGCTCCACGGCGATCCGCGCCAGCTCCAGCAGCAGCGCCTTGCCGTGGCCGTCGCCGCGGGCCGCCGGGCGGACGTACAGGTCCTCCAGGTAGATCCCGTGGGTGCCGCGCCAGGTCGAGAAGTTGAGGAACCAGACCGCGAAGCCGACCGGCTCGCCGGTGGCGTCGTCCTCGGCGATCAGGCCGAACAGCGCCGGGGTGGCGCCGAACAGCGCCTCGCGCAGCTGCTCCTCGGTGGCCACCGCCTCCTGCGGGGCCTTCTCGTACTCCGCCAGTTCGCGGATCATGGCCAGGACGACGGGAACGTCGGTGACGACGGCGGTGCGGATCATGCCGCGAGCCTACTGCTCCGGCCCCGTCTCGTCCCAGGCCTGGACGGAGGTCTGGTCGACGATCCGGCCGTCCCGCAGATCGGCCATCGACGCCATGAGCACCCGCACCCCGTCCGGGTAGCGGCAGGACTCCAGGAAGGCGACGTGGTCGCCCTGGACCACCACCTGTTCGAGCTTGTGGGTCATCTCGCGGCCGTAGACGTCGTCCAGCATGGCGCCGATCTCGTCCCGCCCGTGCATCACCAGGGGGTGGCTGGGCTGGGTCTTGCGGTCGACCACGCGCAGCTCGGCGTCCTCGGCGTACAGCGCCAGCAGGGCCTCGGCGTCGCGGCGCTCGATGCCCTCGCGCAGCGCTCGGGTGTCGAAGGCGGCGGGGGCCGCCATGGTGCTCATGGTCTCGCTCCTCCGGTCGGGTTCCCTCGGCTTCGCACCTTCGAGCGTACGCCCGACCGGAGGCTCCGACCGGAGGCTTCGAACGGGGGCTGCGGGCGGGCCGGTCAGCGGGCCGGGACGGTGCGCAGGAAGTCGGCCAGGGTGCTGATCGCGGCCGGGTTGCGCGGGCTCTCGACCAGGTCGACGTAGTCCATGACGACGATCCGGTCGTTCCTGATCGCGGAGACGTTCGCCAGCGGCGGGAAGGACTTGAGGAAGGCCCGCTTCTCCTCGGCGCTCGGGATCGCGTAGCTGTTGATCACGATCACCTCGGGATCGCGCCGCACCACGCTCTCCCAGCCGGCGGTCACCCAGGTGTCCGCGAGGTCGCCCATGACGTTGGTGCCGCCGGCCCTGGCGATGATCGCGTTCGCGGCGGCGAACTTCCCGGCGGTGTACGGCTTGTCCTGCCCGCTGTCGTAGAGGAAGACGGACGGGCGGCGCTCGGGCTGCGGGACGGCGGCGATCCTCGCCCTCGACTCGGCGATCAGGGCGTCGGCGCGGTCCTTGACGTCGAAGATCTCGCCGAGGTTGGCCAGGTCGGTGTAGAGCGCGTCCAGCGGGTCCATCACCCCGCGCTCGCTCCCCGTGCCGCTGCGGCAGGACTCACTGAGCACGTAGGAGTCGATGCCCAGGGCCTCGAACGCCTGCGGGGTGACGCCGCTGCCCTCGTCGAAGCCGTAGTGCCAGCCGGCGAACACCAGATCGGCCCGGGCGTCCAGGGCGATCTCCTTGGTGAGCACCTTCTTGGAGAGCCAGGTGGTCCGCTGGTAGCCGTCCTTCCAGGGGACCTGGTCGACCCGGCCCTTGTCGTCGGGCATCACGTAGCCGGCCATCCGGTCGGCGAGGCCGAGCGAGAGCATCAGTTCGGTGATGTTGACGTCGTTGGTCACCACCCGGGCGGGCTTCCGCGGGAAGGTGTGCCGCTCGCCGCAGTTCGTCACGGTCACCGGGTAGTGGGCGGAGGCGGCGTCGGCCTCCTTCGGGGCGATCTCGGCGCCGCAGGCGGTCAGTCCGAGGGTGAGCAGGACGGCGGGGGCAACGGCCTTGGTACGCACGGGGGTTCCTCAGGGGGTTCGGGGGAGGCGGTCGAACAGCAGCTGGAGGGTGCCGGTCACGGGGTGGCGGACCGGGGTGGCCCGGACGCCGAACACCTCGGCCAGCAGGGCGGGTCGGAGCACCTCGGCGGGCGGTCCGGCGGCGACGATCCGTCCGGCCTCCAGCACGTACAGCCGGTCGCAGTGGCCCGCCGCCAGGTTGAGGTCGTGCAGTGCGGTGAGCACCGTGGGGCCGGCCTCGCGGGCGAGTGCCAGCACCTCCAACTGGTGGGCGACGTCCAGGTGGTTGGTGGGCTCGTCCAGCACCAGCAGACGCGGCTCCTGGACCAGTGCGCGGGCGAACAGCACCCGCTGCTTCTCGCCCCCGGAGAGGTTCAGGAAGCCGCGTCCGGCGAGGTGTTCGGCCCTGACCCTGCGCAGGGCGGCGGTGCAGCGCTCGTGGTCCTCGGCGCTCGGACCGCCCGGGCCGCGCCGGTGCGGCAGCCGGCCCATCGCGACCACCTCGGCCACGGTGAAGTCGAACTCGGCGGTGTGCTCCTGGGTCAGTGCGGCGACCCGGGTGGCCGCCCGGCGGGCGGTGAGCGCGTGCAGGTCGTCGCCGGCCAGCCGGACAACGCCGCCGGCCGGCCGCAGCACCCGGTAGACGCAGCGCAGCAGGGTCGACTTGCCGCTGCCGTTCGGGCCGATCAGCCCGACCATCTGGCCGGCGGCGGCCGCCAGGCTCACCTCGTGCACCAGCCGGGCACCGGCCAGCTCCACCGAGACGCCGTCGACGGAGAGTTCCTCGGCCGCCGCCACCCCGGTGGTCCCGGTCCCGGCGGTCACGGTCACCCCGGAGGGCCCGGGCGTCCCGGAGGGCCCGGTCATCGCCCGCCCCCGAGGGCCTGGCCGCGCCGGCGCATCATCAGCAGGAAGGCGGGCACCCCGAGCACCGCGGTGAACACCCCGACGGGCAGTTCGGCGGGCGCCAGCAGGGTGCGCGAGCTGATGTCCACCCAGACCAGCAGCAGGGCCCCGGCGAGCGGCGCGACCACCAGCACCCGGCGGTGCCCGGCGCCGACCAGCATCCGGGCCAGGTGCGGCACCAGCAGTCCGACGAAGCCGATCGCCCCGCTGACCGCGACCACGGTGCCGGTGACGGCGGCGGTCACCGCGAAGAGCTCCCGGCGCAGCCGGTCCGGGTCCACCCCGAGCGAGGCGGAGGTCTCGTCGCCCATGGCGAGTGCGTCCAACCGCCCGGCGACGCAGGTCAGATGGGCCAGCCCGGCCAGGACGGTGGCGGCGGCGATCGGCACCGAGCCCCAGGTGGCGCCGCCGAGGCTGCCGAGCAGCCACATCATGGCGTCCCGGGCGGCCTCGGCGTGGTCGGCGGAGAAGACCATCAGGGTGGTGGCGGCCGAGAAGCCGTAGGAGAGGGCGGTGCCGGTGAGCACCAGCCGCAGCGGGGTGAGCCCGTACGCGGTGCGGGCGGCGAGGTAGACCAGTGCCATGGCGGCCAGCGCGGAGCCGAACGCGGAGACGGAGATCGCCCACACCCCGAGCGAGGCGAAGGCGCCGAACAGCAGCACGGCGTTGGCGCCGACGGCCGCGCCGGAGGAGATGCCGAGTACGAAGGGGTCGGCGAGGGCGTTGCGCACCAGCGCCTGGACGGCGACCCCGGTGGCGGCCAGTCCGGCCCCGACCACGGCGGCCAGCAGGGTGCGCGGCAGCCGGATCTCCCAGACGATCGCGTACCCGGCCGCCTCGTCCGCGTCCAGCCGCCCGCCCGTCAGTCCGGCGCCCAACAGGCGCAGCACCTGGGGCAGTTCGATCCCGGAGGTGCCGAACGCGACCCCGCAGAGCAGGGAGAGCAGCAGGGCGACGGCCAGGCCGAGGGCGAGCGGGACGGTCGGTAGTCGGCGAACGGGGTCACTCACGTGCGGTCGCGCCTTGCCTCGGGCCGCGGGTGTGCCGGGGCGGGCGCCGGCCGGGGGCGTGCCCGGGCGCCTTCCCCTCGCAGTCCACGGCGAGTTGTCGGGAGTTCAGCGGCCGGGGGCGATCGGGCTGGCGCGACCCGGGGGCTCCGGGCCGTGCTCACCGTTGCGGGTCAGCGCCGGATTCGCACCGGACTTCCCCCTCGGACGCCCTGGCAGCATAACAGTCACTCACGCCGAGCAGTCCTTACCGGGGGTGGGATCGCACGTGAACGCACGACCGCCCCCGTCCGACGGAGCGGACGGGGGCGGTCGGCTGGCGACGCGTCAGGCTCAGGCCTGCTTGGTCTCCCAGAAGATCTTGTCGACCTCGGCGATCAGGTCCAGCAGCGCCTGGCCGGTGGCCGGGTCGGTGGACGCCTTGGCGGCCGAGGCGGCCTTCAGGGTGTCGTTGATCAGCTTGTGCAGCTGCGGGTACTTCTCGAAGTGCGGGGCCTTGAAGTAGTCGCTCCACAGCACCGAGATGTGGTGCTTGACGGCCTCGGCGCGCTGCTCCTTGATGATGATGGCGCGGGCGCGGAAGTGCGGGTCCTCGTTGGCCTGGTACTTCTCCTGGGTGGCCTTGACCGACTCGGCCTCCAGCTTGGCCTGCGCCGGGTCGTACACACCGCACGGCAGGTCGCAGTGGGCGTGGGCGGTGGCACGCGGTGCAAACAGACGAGAGAACATGGGAGTCCTTCCTTAGATCGTCTTCCCGCGCCCGAGACTACCCTTCCGGCCTCCGGGTTTCGCGGCCGGGCGGTGGGCCTAGGGCAAAAGGCGGACCCGTAACCGGGGTAATCCGGACATCGAACGGACGGCGGTCCGTACGGCAGACTGGGGCCGGGCGGTCGGGAGGAGGAGTCGTGGCGCGGAGCACGGAACCGCAGGGCGGCGCGGGCGGCGGCGTGGTGCCGTTCGGGCTGGTCGACGTGGCGGGCCCGTCGATGGTGCCGACCCTGCGCGAGGGCGACCAGCTGCTGGTCCGCTACGGAGCGCCGATCCGGCCCGGTGCGGTGGTGCTGTTCCGGCACCCCTTCCAGCAGGACCTGCTGGTGGTGAAGCGGGCCGTCGAGCGCCGCCCGAAGGGCTGGTGGCTGCTGTCCGACAACCGCCCGGTGGACAGCGACAGCCGCAGCTACGGTCCGGTCCCGGACGAGCTGGTGCTCGGCCGGGTGCTGCTGCGGCTGCGCCCGAGCCCGGCCTGGCTGGCGCCGGGCCGGAGGCTGGAGCGGCTGCTGCTCGGCCCCCGGCTGTTCCGGCTGCCGGGCCTGGCCCGCCGCCTCGGCGTGTGGGTCGAAGAGGTCTGACCTCTCAGTTCCCCGGGTGCAGGGCGGCCTCGGCCTCCTGCCGCTTGCGGGCCCGGTACGCGGCGACGTTGGCGCGGGTGGCGCAGCGGTCGGAGCAGTAGCGGCGGGAGCGGTTGGTCGAGGTGTCCAGGTAGGCATTGCGGCACGGCGCGGCCTGGCAGATGCCGAGCCGGTCGGCGCCCAGCTCGGTGAGGTGGACGGCCAGGCCCATGCAGGCGACGGCGCTGAAGTGCGCGGTGGCGGTGGGCGAGTTGTCGGCCAGGTGCAGGTGCCAGCGCGGCCGGCCGGCGTCGTCCAGGTAGTCGTGCCCGGAGACCAGCGGGCTGACGGGGTACTCCATCAGCAGGCTGTTCAGCAGGTCGACGGCCCGGACCTCGTCGCCCTCGGCGGCGGCCTCGAAGACCCCGCGCAGCCTGGTCCGCACCGCCCGCAGCCGGGGCACGTCGGACTCGTCGGCCAGCGCGGCGGCCCGGGCGGAGTCGGAGAACAGGGCGCGCACCGCGTCCACCGAGGTCAGCGAGTCGGTGCCGCGCTCGGGTTCCTCGGTGTTCACCAGCCGAACGGCGAGATCGGCGTACGAGGCGAGCTCCACGGCGGTCCTTCCAGGGGGGTTAGCGGTAACGGGCTGACTGCTTCAAGCCTATTACCCGGCTGCGGAAAACGGCGGCGCCCGGCAGGAAGTCGCCTGCCGGGCGCCGACCGTACGGGCTCAGAGCACCTTGGAGAGGAAGGCCCTGGTGCGCTCGTGCTGGGGGTTGGTGAGCACCTCGCGGGGGTTGCCGGACTCGACCACCACACCGCCGTCCATGAACACCAGCGCGTCGCCGACCTCGCGGGCGAAGCCCATCTCGTGGGTGACGACGATCATCGTCATCCCCTCCTCGGCCAGGCCGCGCATGACGTCCAGCACCTCGCCGACCAGCTCGGGGTCGAGCGCCGAGGTCGGCTCGTCGAACAGCATCAGCTTGGGCTTCATGGCCAGCGCGCGGGCGATCGCCACGCGCTGCTGCTGGCCGCCGGAGAGCTGCGAGGGGTAGTTCCCCGCCTTGTCGGCGAGGCCGACCCGCTCCAGCAGGGCCATCCCGCGCTCCCGGGCCTCGGCCTTGTTCTCGCCCTTGACCTGGACCGGCGCCTCTATGACGTTCTCCAGGGCGGTCATGTGGGGGAACAGGTTGAAGTGCTGGAACACCATGCCGATGTCCCGGCGCTTCTGGGCGACCTCGCGGTCCTTCAGCTCGTGCAGCCGGCCGCCCTTCATCCGGTAGCCGACGAGTTCGCCGTCGACCGAGAGGAAGCCGCCGTTGATCTTCTCCAGGTGGTTGATGCACCGCAGGAAGGTCGACTTGCCGGACCCGGAGGGGCCGACCAGGACGAACACCTCGCCCTTCCTGACCTCCAGGTCGATGCCCTTGAGCACCTCCACCAGGCCGTAGGACTTGCGCACGCCCTGGGCCTCGACCATCGGGACCGCCGCGGCGTCCACCGCCTGCGGCTTCGTCAGATCGGTCATACGTGGCCACCTCCTTCGAGGCCGGGCACCACGTCGTCCTTGGCCGGCGGGACGGGCCTGCCGGCGAACAGGCGGCGCAGTCGCTGCAGCGGCGTGGGCGGGAGCACCCGGTTGGCGCCGCGGGCGTAGTGGCGCTCGATGTAGTACTGGACCACGGTGAGGATCGAGGTCATCAGCAGGTACCAGATGCTGACGACGAGCAGCAGCGGGATGGTCTGGAACGTGCGGGAGTAGATGTTCTGGCCGGCCCGGAGCAGCTCCTCCAGGGAGATCGCCGAGACCAGCGAGGTGGTCTTCAGCATCGAGATGGTCTCGTTGCCGGTCGGCGGGATGATCACCCGCATCGCCTGCGGCAGGATGATCCGCCGCATGGTGTTGAACTGGCTCATGCCCAGGGCGTGCGCGGCCTCGGTCTGGCCGAGCGGCACGGACTGGATGCCGCCGCGGACGATCTCCGCCATGTACGCGGCCTCGTTGAGGCCGAGGCCCAGCAGGGCGGCGACGAACAGCGGGATCGCCTGGTTCGTCGGCTCGGACCAGAAGGCCGGGCCGAACGGGATGCCGATCGAGATGTTGGCCCACAGGGTGCCCAGGAAGTTCCAGAACAGCAGCTGGACCAGGACCGGGGTGCCGCGGAAGACCCAGATGTAGAACCAGGCCGTGCTGGAGAGCACCGGGTTGGGCGACAGGCGCATGATCGCGAGCGTGATGCCGCCCGCGACGCCGATCAGCATGGAGAGGAAGGTCAGTTCGAGCGTGACGCCGAGGCCGTGCAGGATCGTGGAATCGAAGAGGTACGTGCCGACGACGTCCCACTGGAACTGGGGATTCGTGGTGAGGGCGTGGATCAGCATCGCCGCGAGGACCGCGACGGCTGCTGCCCCCACCCAGCGTCCGGGGTGGCGGACCGGGACGGCCTTGAGGGTTTCGGGCCGTCCCGGGTGCACCGACCCCTGGTCGGAAGAATTCACTGTGTGGCCTCAGGGGTTGTGTTCAGACAGCGGGATCAGCTGGTGGCGCCGTTGATGACGGACTTGTCGATCGCGCCCGCCTGCACGCCCCACTTCTCCAGGATGCTCTTGTAGGTGCCGTCCGCCATCAGGGACTGGATGGCGCCCTGGACGGCCTTGGAGAGCGGCGAGTCCTTCGGCAGGACGACGCCGTAGGGGGCGGTGTCGGTCACCGAGCCGATCTTCTCCAGCTGGCCGTTGGTCTGCTTGAGCGCGTAGTCGACGACCGGGGAGTCGGCCAGCATGACCTGGTCGCGGCCGGAGACCAGCGCCTGGGTGACGTCCGTCTGCAGGTCGAACTTGTCGCCGTCGTTCGGGACGGTCGGCTTGCCGGCCTTGGTGCAGGCGGGGTTGATCGTGTCGGTGATGTCCTTGGCCTGGGTGGTGCCGGTCTGGACGGCGACCTTCTTGCCGCAGAGGTCGGTGGGGTCGATCTTGTCGGGGTTGCCCTTCTTGACCGCGGCACCCGTGCCGGCGCTGAAGTACGTGACCATGTCGACCGACGCCTCGCGCTCCTTGGTGTCGGTGAAGGAGCTCATGCTCATCGCGTACTTGTTCCCCGTGATGCCCGGGATGATCGCGTCGAAGGTCGCGTTCTGGACGTCCGCGGTCAGGCCCAGCTTCTTGGCGATCGCGTTGGCCAGGTCCACGTCCATGCCGACGATGGCGCCCTTGTCGTCCTTGAACTCGTTGGGCGCGTAGGAGGCGTCGGTGGCGACGACGATCTTGCCGGCGGACTTGACGTCGGCGGGGACGAGCGCGGCCAGCGCCGGGTCGGCGGTCACGGCGGGGACCGACGCGCTCGCGTTGACACCGGCCGAGGAGCCGGACGACGACTTGCTGCTGCCGCAGCCGGTCAGCACGAGGGAGACGGACACGGCGGCCACGCCTGCCGCGAGGAGGCGGGTGCGCTGGGTACGGGCGGTCATGAGGGGGATCTCCTCCTGGGGAGAGAAATCGGGCGGAGCGCGCCGCGGGAGCGGCGCACCGGGGCAGCTGGCCGTACGGAGCCGTACGGGTGGGTTGTCGCTGTACGTCGTCGTACGGGCGTTGCCTGGTGGTGCAGGGCCTGGGCGCATGGGGGCCGCCCAGGGTGGTGCCGGTACTGCTTCCGCCACCCTCCGCCGAGGTGGACGTCGACCTGACCCGCCTCGACCGGTGGCCGGCTCGATCCGAGATGGGGGGAATCCTGCCATCTGAGGACGGTCAGATGGCCCTCATCCAGATCAAAATCGGATAACAAGGCCTCATGCTGTCCGCTATTCGGACAGATCGCGTGCCCCTGTCACCCTGCGTATAAGTATGCAGATCCGCCTGTACTCTGCCCGGAAGCCCCGCCGGGTCGCCGACCCGGCGGGGCGGCCCGTCGGCGCGGGCTCAGATGCCTCCGTTGACCACCGCGTTCTGCGCCGCGCCGGCGCTCACGTTCCACTTGGCGAGGATCTTGTCGTACTCGCCGCTGCGGATCAGCTGGTCCACCGCCTTGGAGAGGGTGTCCCGCAGCTCGGTGTCCGACTTGCGCACCGCGATCCCGTACGGGTTGGAGGTGGACTGGGTGTTGGTCACCTCGAAGCGGCCGCCGCCGTCGGTGGTCTTCGCCGCGTAGGCGGCCACCGGGAAGTCGTACACGCCGGCCGCGGCGGTGCCGGAGGCGACCTCGGCCAGCGCCTTGGCGTTGGTGTCGAACCTGTGCACGGTCAGCTGGCGACCGGTATGGGCGCAGACGGTCACCTGCCGGGTGGCGATGTCGTCCTGGTTGGTGCCCTGCTGGAGGGAGATGGTCTTGCCGCACAGGTCGTCGAGGGTCTTGATCCCCTTGGGGTTGCCCTTCGGGACGACGATCGAGGAGCCGGCGATGAAGTAGTCCACGAAGTCCACGCCCGGGTCGACCCGATTGCCGTTCTCGTCCAGGCCCTCGCGGCGCTGGCGGACGTCGTCGATCGCGGACATCGCCACGTCGAACTGCTTGCCCTGCAGGTTCGGCAGCAGCTTGTTGAAGGGGGTGTCCACGAATTCGATCCGCACGTCGAGGATCCGGCCGAGGGCCGCGGCGAGCTCCGGGTCGAGGCCGGCCAGCTTGCCGTCCTGATCGCGGAACTCCACCGGCGCGAGGCTGGCGTCCATGCCGATGCGCAGCACCCCGGCCGAGCGCTGCGCCTTGGGCAGCTTGGCGCGGATGTCCTTGACCGGGTCGCTCGCGGCGGCCTGCCCGCCGCCGCTGTCGCACCCGGTGAGCAGCAGGGCTCCGGCGACGGCCAGGGCGGCTCCGGCGAAGGCCGGACGGCGGACTTGGAGGAGGTGAGGCATGAGGGCTGCTCCTGGGGAGGGCGGACCGCGGTCGCCGCGGTGTCGCGCTCGGTACGCGGAATGGCGGACACGCGATCTTGCCATCCCACCCTGCCCGGCCCGGCAGCGGGTGTGTCAGAATTCGGTACCGGGTGATCCCCGAACGCTCGAACCAGACCCACGAGCCCCGACAGGCTCGGGTGCCCGGGACCGGAAGTCATCACGTGGCTCCGTATCCGGGGTGCCGACTCCCCAACGGGTCTGCGTTCACTCCTGCGGGTGCGCGTGCCGCCACGCCGTTGCCGCCGCCGGGGCCCGGCGCTTCCGACGCCGGATCCCAGTTCGAGGCGACAGCACGGCGATGAACGGCACGTGACGAGGACGAAAAGGCATAGGTGCGATGCCTCCGTCCGACCTACGCTCGGCCCGGTAGCACAACGCGGATCAATACAAGACCCCATAAAAACCCTCATCCGAGGGCGCCACCCGACGGCAGCGCCCCACCCCGACCCCGGGTCCGCTTCGGCGTACCCGGTTTCCGGTTTCCGGACGGGGCCGCTCTGCCCGTCGGCCGCGCACCTCGCCAGAACAATGACGAAGAGGTCATCGTGGCAGCGGAGATCATCAGCAGCACCCAGGACACCGACGATCCGGTCGACGCCGTTTTCGCGCTCCACCGCGGCGGCAAGATGGAGATCCGGGCGACCGTGCCGGTGCGCGACGCGGACGACCTGTCCCTCGCCTACACCCCCGGTGTCGCCCGGGTCTGCACGGCCATCGCCGAGCAGCCGGAGCTGGTCAACGACTACACCTGGAAGTCCAACACCGTCGCGGTGGTCACCGACGGCACCGCGGTGCTCGGCCTCGGTGACATCGGCCCGGAGGCCTCGCTCCCGGTGATGGAGGGCAAGGCCATCCTGTTCAAGCAGTTCGGCGGCGTGGACGCGGTGCCGATCGCTCTGGCCTGCACCGGCGTGGACGAGATCGTCGAGACGGTGGTCCGGCTCGCTCCGTCCTTCGGCGGCGTCAACCTGGAGGACATCTCCGCCCCGCGCTGCTTCGAGATCGAGCGCCGGCTCCAGGAGGCCCTGGACATCCCGGTCTTCCACGACGACCAGCACGGCACCGCGATCGTCACCACCGCCGCGCTGTGGAACGCCGCCAGGGTGACCGGCCGGGAGATCGGCTCGCTGCGGGCCGTCATCTCCGGCGCCGGCGCAGCCGGCATCGCCATCGCCAAGATGCTGGTGGCCGCGGGCATCGGCGACGTGGCCGTCTGCGACCGCAAGGGCGTGGTCCACCAGGGCCGCGAGGACCTGACCGACGTCAAGGCCGAGATCGCCGAGCAGACCAACCGTTCGGCGCTCAAGGGCTCGCTGGCCGACGCCCTGGCCGGCGCCGATGTGTTCATCGGCGTCTCCGGCGGCACCGTGCCGGAGGAGGTCGTGGCGACCATGGCCGAGGGCGCGTTCATCTTCGCGATGGCCAACCCCACCCCGGAGATCCACCCCGAGGTGGCCCACAAGTACGCGGCGGTCGTCGCCACCGGGCGCAGCGACTTCCCGAACCAGATCAACAACGTGCTGGCCTTCCCGGGCATCTTCGCCGGCGCGCTGCAGGTGCGGGCCTCCCGGATCACCGAGGGCATGAAGCTGGCCGCCGCCAAGGCGCTGGCCGGCGTGGTGGCCGACGAGCTGACGCCGCAGAAGGTCATCCCCTCGCCGTTCGACGAGCGGGTCGCCCCGGCGGTCACCAAGGCCGTGGCCGACGCCGCCCGCGCCGAGGGCGTGGCGCGGATCTGACGGTCCGACGTACCCCGGGGAGTCCCCGGGCGGGGGACCGACCAGCCCGAGGCCGGGACGCGCGTCACACGGACGCGTGGTTCCCGGCCTCGGCCGTCCCGGCTAGTGTCCGGGACATGTTTGCTGCCTATGCCGCCCGTATCGACGCCGACGACCCGCTCAGCGGCCTGGAGTTGGGCGAACTCCCCGAGCCGCAGGCCCGCCCCGGCTGGAGCGTGGTGACCGTCAGGGCCGCCAGCCTCAACCACCACGACCTGTGGTCGCTGCGCGGCGTCGGCCTGCCCGCCGAGAAGCTGCCGATGATCCTCGGATGCGACGCCGCCGGTGTCGACGAGGACGGCAACGAGGTCGTCATCCACTCGGTGATCGGCCAGACCGGCCACGGGGTGGGCCCGGACGAGCCCCGGTCCATCCTGACCGAGCGCTACCAGGGCACCTTCGCCCAGCAGGTGGCCGTGCCGACCTGGAACCTGCTGCCCAAGCCCGCCGAGCTGAGCTTCGAGGAGGCCGCCTGCCTGCCCACGGCCTGGCTGACGGCGTACCGGATGCTGTTCACCAACGCCGGTGTCCGGCCGGGTGACACCGTCCTGGTGCAGGGCGCCGGCGGCGGGGTGTCGACCGCGCTGATCGTCCTCGGCAAGGCGGCCGGCCTGCGGGTCTGGGTCACCGGCCGGGACGAGGCCAAGCGCCGCCGGGCGGTCGAGCTCGGCGCGGACGCGGCCTTCGAGAGCGGCGCCCGGCTGCCCTCCCGGGTGGACGCGGTGATGGAGACGGTCGGCGCCGCGACCTGGTCGCACTCGGTGAAGTCGCTGCGTCCGGGCGGCACCCTCGTCATCTCCGGTGCCACCTCCGGGCCCAGCCCCAAGGCCGCCGAGCTGAACCGGATCTTCTTCCTGGAGCTCAAGGTGGTCGGCTCGACCATGGGCACCAAGGAGGAGCTGGCCGGGCTGCTGGCGCTGTGCGCCAACACCGGGGTCCGCCCGGTGATCGACTCGGTGCTGCCGCTGTCCGAGGCCCGGGACGGCTTCGCCCGGCTCGCCAAGGGCGAGGTCTTCGGCAAGGTCGTGCTCAACCCCTGAGGTGCGAAGGCGCCGATCCGCGAGGGCGCCGATCCGCGAGGGCGCTGACGCGGGAGGGCCCTGACGCGTGAAGGCCCGGTGTCCCCGTACGAGGACACCGGGCCTTCACCGCGGCTCCGGTCAGCCGAGCAGCCGCTTCAGCCGCTCGCCGGCCGCGCCCAGCACCGATCGGGCCCGGGCCAGCTTGTCGGCGTTCACCCCGCCGTCCCGCGCCGCGTCGCGGACCTGGTCGCGGAAGCGGTCGAGCAGCCGCTCCAGCTCGCGGGACGGGTCCGCGTCCGGGTCGGTGCGCGCCCACGGCGGCAGGTCGGCGGGGGCGGCCGTCGCGTCCTGGTCCTTGTCCAGGTCCTTGTCCAGGTCGATCCGGGTCGCGGTGACCCGCTCGCCCGGTTCGGCCTGCTCGTCCGCCGACGAGTGGCCCCAGCGGGCGGCGTCGGCCAGTCCGGCCAGGCCCTTGGTCAGCTCGGACAGGCCCTCGGCCAGCCCGGTCGGCCAGTCGCCCTTCGCGGCGTGCTCGCGCACCTGCTGCTCGACCCGGCGCTTGATCCGCAGGGCCTCCTGCTGGGCGGCGGTGCGGGAGGCCTTGGCCTGCTCGCGCAGTCGGCGGGCCTCCTCCTCGGCGGCCTTCGCCTTGGCCTTGGCGGCCCGCTCCTGCTCCCGGGCGCGCTTGGCCTGCTCCTTGGCCTGCCGCTTGAACTGGGCGAACTCCTCCTTGGCGCGCTGCCAGGACTCGTTGTCGCCCCAGGGGCCGGCCCACGGGTCGCCGCCGGTTCCGGCCCCGGCGTCGTGCCCGGGCCGGGGGGCCTGCTTGGCGGCCTGCCACAGCTCCTCGCGGAGATCCTTGGCGCTGTCCCGGACGTCCTCCCGGATCGCCCCGGCGAGCTGTGCCACGGAGTCGTGGATCTCCAGCTCCAGCTCGTCCAACTCGACCCGGCGGGCTTCGAGTTCGGCCCGCCCGGCGTCGGTCAGCCGGTAGACCTTGCGGCCGCCCTCGGTGCTGTGGCTGACCAGGCCCTCCTGCTCCAGCTTGGCCAGCCGCGGGTAGACGGTGCCGGCGGAGGGCGCGTACAGGCCCTGGAAGCGCTCCTCCAGCAGGCGGATCACCTCGTAGCCGTGCCGCGGGGCCTCGTCCAGCAGTTTCAGCAGGTAGAGCCGGAGCCGGCCGTGGCCGAACACGGGGGTCATCTCAGGCCTCCTTGGTGAGGTCGGGGCCGGCGGGCCGGTCATCGGCGGGGGAGGCCGGGAGCTCCTTGACCACCACCGGGGCGTCGTCCTCGGAGTCGGGGCGGCGCAGCACCGTCACCGCGCCGGAGACGGTGGTGACGTTGAGGCTGCCGCGGCCCTCGCCGAGCTGCCCGGAGATCTTCTTGGCGCCCCAGGTGCTGCTCATCTTGAGCTCGTCGAAGGTGCTGGAGACGTCGCCGCTGGTGGAGCCGGCCTCGACGGTGGCGTCGGCCAGCGAGGGGATCCGGACCACGACCGGGCCGCTGACGGTGTTGACCTTGACGTCGGTCTCGCCGGCCACGTCGAGGTCCAGGGTGACGGCGCCGGTGACGGTGTTGGCCTGGATCCGGTCGGCGGTGCCGGCGATCACGGTGAGCCGGCCGGAGACGGTGTTGACCTTGAGCTGGCCGCCGACCGCCTGGGCGTCGACGTCGCCGGTGACGGTGCTGGCGTCGATCCGCCCGGTGACCTCGGCCAGGGTGGTGTCGCCGCTGGCGCCCTGCACCGAGACGTGCCCGGCGATGCCGGTCACGGTGGAGTGCGCCGACACGGTGCCGACCTTGACGTCGGTGCCGGCCGGGACGGTCAGGGTGACGTCGACGGAGCGCTTGCGCCGGAAGGAGTCGAAGAAGTTGCGGACCGAGCCGACCGACTTGATCCAGTCGCCGAACTCGCCCCAGCTGTTGATGTCCTTGTAGGTGACGGTCAGCACGCCGTCGACCAGCGTCACGTGCAGCGCGTCGCCCTTGAGGCCGGTGACCTCCAGGCGGGCCGGGCCCTCGGCCGCGACCACGTTCACGCTGCCGTCGATGACGCGCACGTGCAGTGCGCTGACCGCGTCCTCGAAGGTGGTCCTGCCCGGCCCCTCGATCGTCCACTGGTTCATCCCTGCCGCCTCCCGTCGCGGATCGCGATGTATCGCGTTCTCTTCTGAAGACGATATATCGCGTGCCGGGAAAAGCAAGCGGTTCCGCCCCCGGGCGGCCCCGGAGCCGACCCGGAGCCGTCCCCTACGGGACACGCGAAGGGCCCGGGAGGCGGTCGCCTCCCGGGCCCTCGGTCCGGCGGTCGCCACCGGGTCAGGACGTCACTCGTCGTCGTCCTCGTCGTCGAGCCGGGCCAGCCAGGTGGCCAGCCGCTCGACCGGGATCTCGAAGTCCGGGTTGAGGTCGACGAACTCGCGCAGGCGCTCGGCCAGCCACTCGAAGGTGACCTCCTCCTCGCCGCGCCGGCTCTCCAGCTCCTCGATGCCTCGGTCGGTGAAGTACACGGTTCGCTCCGGTCGGATGGGGATTGACCTGGCCAGGATAGACCGGCCGGTCAGCCGGCCCGCCAGGTGCTGACGGTCATCGAGGCGGCACCCGTGGTCGGGTCGGCGGCGGTGACCGCGGCGATCGCGATGTTGCGGCTTTCCCGGTCGCGGATGCAGAGCAGGCGCCCGGGCGCGACCCGGTTGTACGTCAGGTCGGTGTCCGGCCGGGAGTCGATCGCGGCGGCGCACTGCTCGGCCGTGACCGTCGACTCGGTGATCACGGCGAAGTCCGACTTCTCGTCCCCCGCGCTCTCGAAGGAGTTGGCCTTGCTGCCGCTGCCGGTGTTGGTGACGCCCAGGCCCCACTTCAGGTCGGAGCCGCTGTGGGGCACCACGGTGCCGGCGTTCAGGTCGATCCGGTAGGCCTCCGAGGAGAAGTCGGCGGCCGGGATCGAGAGCGCCTTCTTGTCCAGCAGCGGGGTGTAGCCGACCGGCCGGGCCGGGGCCGAGACGGTGCCGGACCCGGACTTCGAGGGCGCCGCGGACACCGGCATGCCGGAGGCGGAGGTGGTCGGGGCGGGGGAGGCGGCGTCCGGGGCGGCGGCCGGGTTCGCGCTGCCGCCGCCCTGCGGGGCCGCGCTGGTGCTGTTGCTCCTGGCCTTCCCGCCGTCGTCCAGCTTCTTCATCAGCACCACGCCGCCCGCGGTGCCGCCGACCGCCATCACCAGGGCGACGGTCACCAGCACCTTCCAGGAGACGCCGCCCCTGCGTCCGGGCTCCGGCCGGGCTGCCGGGGCGGCGGCGGTGACCACCGGCCCGGGCGGCGGGGTGTCGAAGGACGGCGGCTCCGCCCGGAGCGGGACGGTCGGCGGGGCGGGGAGCACCGGTGCGGTCGGCGTCTCGGTGGGCGGCTGCGGGGCGCCGTACGCGCCGAGCGGCGGAGGGGCGAAGCCGGACGGGGGCGTGGCGGGCCGCTGCGGCGGCTGGACCGCGGCGGTGACCGGGTGGGTCGGCGCGCCGGCCGGCTGCGGGGGAGCCGCCGGGGTCGCCGGGGCCGGGTGGGTCGGCGGGGTCGTGAGGGCGGCCGGCGGGGTCGCGGGGGCGGCCGGCAGCGGAGCCGGGGGCGTCCTGGGCAGGTCGGAGCGCCGGGTGATCTCGGTGTTGACCTGCCGCGGCAGCCAGTCCTCGCCGAACCGCAGCTGGCCGCCGACCTCGGGGTGGTTGCGGGCGACCCGGATGATCTCGGCCGGCTCGGGGCGGTCCTCCGGCGACTTCGCCAGGCAGCGCTGGACCAGCTCCCGCAGGTCCGCCGGGACGGCCGTCAGGTCCGGCTCCTCGTGCACCACCCGGTAGAGCACCGCGGTGTCCGGCCCGTCGCCGAACGGCGGGGTGCCGCCGGCCACGTAGGCGGCCAGGGCGCCCAGCGCGAAGACGTCGGTGGCCGGGGTGACCGGGCGGCCCTGCGCCTGCTCGGGGGCCATGAAGGCGGGGGAGCCGATCCGGTAGCCGGTGCCGGTCAGCGCGGTGGCGTCGGCGGCCCGGGCGATGCCGAAGTCGATCACCCGGGGCCCGTCCCCGGCGACCAGCACGTTGGCGGGCTTGAGGTCGCGGTGGACCACCTCGACGCTGTGGATCGCCTGCAGCGCCTCGGCGATCCCGCCCATCAGGAGCAGCACGGTGCGCACCGGCAGCGCGCCGTGCTGCCGCACCACCTGCTGCAGGGACGGGCCGGGCACGTACGCGGTGACCAGCCAGGGGGCGTCCGAGTCCAGGCCGCCGGAGTCGATGACCTGGGCGGTGTACAGCCCGTGGATCCGCTGGGCGTTGCTGACCTCCTGGGCGAACCGGCGGCGGAACTCGCCGTCCTCGGCGAACTCGGGACGGACCACCTTGAGCGCCACCGGACGTCCGCCCGGCGTGTACGAGAGGTAGACGCGCCCCATGCCGCCGGCGCCGAGCCGGGCGAACAGCCGGTAGCCGCCGACCTCCCGGGGGTCGTCCGGAAGGAGCGGCTGGAAGACCGGAGGGAGCTTGCCGGGGTGCGGCGTGTCGGTCATGCGGTGGATCCCCCTGGGAGAGCGGTGAGGTCGTTCGGCCGGGCCGCGGGCGCGATGACCTGCGCCGGACGGCGAACTGGCGAGGCATAACCTACCGATCCGTCAGGTGGGCGCGCGGGCCGGTCCCCGTTTGGTTGCAGAGCTGCGACCTTGACGTGAACGGGAACGCCCGCGGCCCCCGTCCCTCAGTGGGGGCGGGGGCCGCGGGCGGGTCGGTCCGAGCGCGTCAGAGCGCGAAGACCTCCTCGATCAGCGCCTGCTGCTCGGCAGCGTGCCGCTTGGCCGAGCCGACGGCCGGCGACGAGGCCGCGGCGCGGGCGACGCGGCGCAGACGGGCGTCGCCGCCGCTGCGGCCGATGACGACCTGCAGGTGGTCGACCAGGTTCATCGCGATGAACGGCCAGGCACCCTGGTTGGCCGGCTCCTCCTGCGCCCAGACGAACTGGACGTTGTCGCCGTAGCGGGCCAGCTCCTCCTGGAGCTCGGCCACCGGCAGCGGGTAGAGCCGCTCCATGCGGACGATCGCGGTGTCGGTGATGCCGCGCTCGGTCCGGGCCGCCGCCAGGTCGTAGTAGAACTTGCCGGAGGTGATGACCACCTTGCGGACCTGCGCCGGGTCGACGGTGGTGTCACCGATGACCGGGCGGAACGAGCCCGACAGGAACTCCTCGGTCGCACTCGCCGCGGCCTTCAGACGCAGCATCGACTTCGGGGTGAAGACGATCAGCGGCTTGTGGTGCGGGTTGTGCGCCTGCCAGCGCAGCAGGTGGAAGTAGTTCGACGGCAGGGTCGGCATGGCGACCGTCATGTTGTCCTGCGCGCACAGCTGGAGGAAGCGCTCCGGGCGGGCGGACGAGTGGTCCGGGCCCTGGCCCTCGTAGCCGTGCGGCAGCAGCAGGACGACGCCCGAGTGCTGGCCCCACTTCTGCTCGGCGGAGGCGATGTACTCGTCCACCATGGTCTGCGCGCCGTTGACGAAGTCGCCGAACTGCGCCTCCCACATGACCAGCGCGTTCGGGCGGGTCAGCGAGTAGCCGTACTCGAAGCCCATGGCCGCGTACTCCGACAGCAGGCTGTCGTAGACGGTGTAGCGGGCCTGGTCCTCGGTGAGGTACTGCAGCGGGGTGTAGTCCTCGCCGGTCTTGCGGTCGATCAGGACGGCGTGCCGCTGGCCGAAGGTGCCGCGGCGGCTGTCCTGGCCGGCCAGGCGGACCGGGTGGCCCTCCATGAGCAGCGAGCCGATGGCGAGGGTCTCGCCCATCGCCCAGTCGATGGTGTTGTCCTCGACCGAGGCGGCGCGGCGCTGCAGCTGCGGCAGCAGGCGCGGGTGGACGGTCAGCCAGTCCGGGAAGTTGACCTGGGAGGCGGCGATCCGCTTGACCATCTCCTGGGAGATGCCGGTCTGGATGGAGACCGGGAAGTCGGCGACCGGCTTGCCGGTGGTGGTGTCGGCCGGCGCCTGGGCCGCCTCGCGGACCTCGGCGAAGACCTTCTCCAGCTGGCCCTGGAAGTCCTGGAGCGCCTGCTCCGCCTCTTCCATGGTGATGTCGCCGCGACCGATCAGGCCCTCGGTGTACAGCTTGCGCACCGAGCGCTTCTTGTCGATCAGGTCGTACATCAGCGGCTGGGTGAACGACGGGTTGTCGGCCTCGTTGTGACCGCGGCGGCGGTAGCAGATGAGGTCGATCACGACGTCCTTGTGGAACGCCTGGCGGAACTCGAAGGCGAGCCGCGCGACGCGGACCACGGCCTCCGGGTCGTCGCCGTTCACGTGGAAGATCGGGGCCTCGATCATGCGGGCCACGTCGGTGCAGTACATCGAGGAGCGCGAGGACGCCGGGGCGGCGGTGAAGCCGACCTGGTTGTTCACCACGACGTGCACGGTGCCGCCGGTGCGGTAGCCGCGCAGCTGCGACATGTTCAGGGTCTCCGCGACGACGCCCTGGCCGGCGAAGGCCGCGTCGCCGTGGATCTGGATCGGCAGCACCGGGAAGGTGGTGCCGCCCTGGTCCAGGATGTCCTGCTTGGCGCGGGCGAT
Organism: Kitasatospora sp. NPDC101108; assembly: GCF_055584725.1. Classification (NCBI taxonomy): domain Bacteria; kingdom Bacillati; phylum Actinomycetota; class Actinomycetes; order Kitasatosporales; family Streptomycetaceae; genus Kitasatospora; species Kitasatospora sp. NPDC101108. The sequence continues at coordinate 93,636 of NZ_JBVJLM010000003.1, read as the reverse complement.
GCCCTCGACGACCGGGTCGACCGTCTCCAGGTGGGAGGGGTTGGCGGCGAGCGAGACCTTGATGGTCTCCCCGTCCAGGCCGGTGAAGGTGCCCTCGGAGCCCAGGTGGTACTTGACGTCGCCGGAGCCGTGCATCGACTTCGGGTCGAGGTTGCCCTCGAACTCGCCGAAGATCTTGCCGTACGGCTTGCCGACGATGTTGGCCAGCACGTTCAGGCGGCCGCGGTGGGCCATGCCGATGACGGCCTCGTCCAGGCGGTGCTCGGCGGCGGAGTCGATGACCCCGTCCAGCAGGGCGATCAGCGACTCGCCGCCCTCCAGCGAGAAGCGCTTCTGGCCGACGTACTTGGTCTGCAGGAAGGTCTCGAAGGCCTCGGCCGAGTTCAGCCGGCGCAGGATCCGCAGCTGCTCCTCGCGCTCGGGCTTCGCGTACGGCTTCTCCAGGCGCTCCTGCAGCCACTTGCGCTGCTTCGGGTCCTGGATGTGCATGTACTCGATGCCGACGGTGCGGCAGTAGGTGTTGCGCAGCAGGCCGAGGATGTCGCGGAGCTTCATCATCTTCTGGCCGCCGAAGCCGCCGACCGCGAACTCCCGCTCCAGGTCCCACAGGGTGAGGCCGTGGGTGGTGACGTCCAGGTCGGGGTGCTTGCGCTGCTTGTACTCCAGCGGGTCGGTGTCGGCCATGAGGTGGCCGCGGACCCGGTAGGAGTGGATCAGCTCCATGACGCGGGCGGTCTTGTTGACCTCGTCGTCGTGGGTGGTGGCGACGTCGGTGGCCCAGCGGACCGGCTCGTACGGGATCCGCAGCGACTCGAAGATCTCGTCGTAGAAGCCGTTCTCGCCGAGCAGCAGGCGGTGGATCTCGCGCAGGAACTCGCCGGACGCCGCGCCCTGGATGACGCGGTGGTCGTAGGTCGAGGTCAGCGTCATGATCTTGGAGACGCCCAGGCGGGACAGCGTCTCCGGGGCGGAGCCCTGGAACTCGGCCGGGTACTCCATGGCGCCGACGCCGACGATGGTGCCCTGGTTCTGCATCAGGCGCGGCACGGAGTGCACGGTGCCGATGCCGCCGGGGTTGGTCAGCGAGACCGTGACGCCGGTGAAGTCGTCCATGGTCAGCTTGTTGGCGCGGGCCCGGCGGACGATGTCCTCGTAGGCCTGCCAGAAGCCGAAGAAGTCGAGGGTCTCGGCCTTCTTGATGGCCGCGACGACCAGCTGGCGGTCGCCGTTCGGCTTGACCAGGTCGATGGCCAGGCCGAGGTTCACGTGCTCCGGCTTGACCAGGAAGGCCTTGCCGTCCTCCACCTTGTAGCTGTGGTTCATGCCCGGGGCGGCCTTGATGGCCTGGACCAGGGCGTAACCGATCAGGTGGGTGAAGGAGACCTTGCCGCCGCGGGCGCGCTGCAGGTGGTTGTTGATGACGATGCGGTTGTCGATCAACAGCTTCGCCGGGACGGCGCGGACCGAGGTCGCGGTCGGCACCTCCAGCGAGGCGTCCATGTTGCTGGCGACGGCCTTGGCCGGGCCGCGGAGCTGGACCAGCTCGGGGCCGGCCGGGGCGGCGGCGGCGGGGGCCGGGGCAGCGGCGGCGGCCTTGGGGGCCGGGGGCGCGGCGGGCGCGGCGGCGAGCGGGGCAGCCGGGGCCGGAGCGGCCGTGGAGGCCGGGGCGGCGGGCACGGGTGCGGCCGGAGCAGCAGCGGCGGGCGCGGGGGCAGCGGCAGGGGTCGGCGTAGGGCCGGCCTGGGTCGCGGCCTGGGTCACTGGGGTCACCTCGGTACCGGGCTTGTAGTCGGCGAAAAAGTCCCACCAGGCTCGGTCGACCGAGTTCGGGTCCTGGAGGTACTGCTGGTAGATCTCATCGACGAGCCACTCATTGGGGCCGAAGCCAGTGGAACTTGCCGAGCTGTTGGGGGTTTCAGGGGACTGTGGCGACACGGCGGCAACCGCCCTCTTCCGCTTCCTTTTGGGATGTTTGGACAGCGGGGATTAAGGCTACGCCCCTGACCAGTGATCGCGCAGTCCCCGGGCCCCAGGCGTCGCCCAGATCACAGTCCTGACCTGCAGATTGGCTGAAAAAGTACGTTAGAAAGCCGCATCTGAGGGGAACCGGTCGGGCTCGATCGGCCCCCAAAGCGGGGCGAAAACGGACAAAGACCCAGAGTAATCCGCAGACGATCTTCGTGTGCGTCTGTGTCGGATCTGTGACAAATGTCCTGGGCCGCTCAGGGCTGTCCGGGCAGCCGGACCTCGATCCGGCAGCCGCGCGGCGACTCGGCGACGGCGATCCGCCCGCCGTGCAGGTCCACCGCCCAGCGGGCGATCGCCAGCCCCAGTCCGGTGCCGCCGTCGGCGCCCGGGCCGGCGGCGGTCGCGGTGCCGCTGCGGCTGAACCGTTCGAAGACCCGGCTGCGGTCCGCCGGCGGGATGCCCGGACCCTCGTCCTGGACCTCCAGCAGCAGGCCGCCGTCCTCGCCGTCCGGTCTCGCGCGCACCGTCACGGTGCCGCCGGGCGGGGAGTGCTTGCAGGCGTTGTCGACCAGGTTGGCGACCACCTGGTGGAGCCGTTCCGGGTCCGCCACGGCGGTCAGGCCGGCCGGGCTGACCTCCAGGGCCAGCCGGACGTCGCCGCGCCGGGAGAACGCCCCGCCGGCCGTCGCGCCGTCCACGGTGACCCCGCGCAGCACGCCGTCCAGGAACTCGCGCACCTCGAAGGGGCGGGCGTCCAGGTCGACCACGCCGTCGTCGATCTTGGAGAGGTCCAGCAGATGGGTGACCAGGCGGCCGAGCCGCTCGGTCTGCTCCAGCGCGGCCCCCAGCGTCGCGGGATTGGGTTGCACGACGCCGTCCACCACGTTCTCCAGCACGGCGCGCAGCGCGGCGATGGGCGTGCGCAGCTCGTGCGAGACGTTGGCGACCAGCTCGCGGCGGTGCCGGTCGGCGGCCTGGAGGTCGGCGGCCATGCCGTTGAAGGCGGCGGCCAGCTCGCCGATCTCGTCGCGCGAGTTCACCTCGACCCGGCGGCTGTAGTCGCCGGAGGCCATCGCGCGGGCGGCGGCCGTCATCTCGCGCAGCGGGGCGGTCAGCCCGTGCGCGAGGAACTGCATGAACAGCAGCGAGGCGATCATGGAGAAGACCATGATGATCCGGATCTGGGTCTCGGACCGGATCGCCACGACCACCATCCCGGTGGCCAGGAACACGGAGACGATCACCAGCAGGGCGAGCTTGCCCTTGATCGACCGGACCGGGTCGAGCGGACGGATGTCGGCCCAGACCCGGCTGGCCGCGCGTGCGGCCAGCGTCTGCGGGCGCGCGCCGTCGGCGTCCCCGTTGCGTTGCTGTGGAAAGGTCATTGGTCCCTGTGATCCCCGCGTGGTGTCACGGCGGTGCCGGGACACGGGCCCCCCGGTGGCCCGTCGCCCGAAGCCCCCGTCAGGAGAGCGGGGCCTCCAGTGCGTATCCGACGCCGTGGACGGTGCGGATCCAGCTGGCGCCGATCTTCCGGCGCAGCGCCTTCACGTGGCTGTCGACGGTGCGGGTGCCGGACGCGTCGGTCCAGTCCCACACCTCGGCCAGCAGCTGCTCGCGGGTGAGCACCGCGCGCGGCTGGGCGGCCAGGCAGGCCAGCAGGTCGAACTCGGTCGGCGTCAGGTGGACGTCGCCCGAGGCCAGCCGGACCCGGCGCTGGACGTGGTCGATCTCCAGCTCGCCGAAGCGCAGGCTGCCGAGCGCGGGCGTGCGGGCGGCCTGCTGGGCGCGCTCGACGCGGCGCAGCAGCACGTTGACCCGGGCGGCCAGTTCGCGCATGGAGAACGGTTTGGTCATGTAGTCGTCGGCACCGACGCCGAGGCCGACCAGCAGGTCCGTCTCGTCGTCGCGGGCGGTCAGCATCAGTACCGGCACCGGGCGCTGGGCCTGGATCCGGCGGCACACCTCCAGCCCGTCGAAGCCGGGCAGCATGATGTCCAGGACCACCAGGTCCGGCTGCCAGGTGTGGAAGCCGTCCACCGCGCCGGGGCCGTCGTGGGCCACGGCGACCTTGAACCCCTCCGCGCCCAGTCGGGCCGCGATCGACTCGGCGATCGTGGGTTCGTCCTCCACCACCAGCACTCTGCGCTGACTGCTCACCGTGGCACCGGTGTTGGGGTTGTCCTGCTGAATTTCTGTCACGGTCACGCCACCGCCCCCAGGGCTGCGGGCCGGCCACCTGTGGGGATGGCGGGGCTCCGCTCGTAGTCTTGTTCCGTCGTGGACTGTGCCGGGTCCGCCGTCCCGTCGCGCGCCCGGGAGATTCGGTGCGGACGGATGGTCTCCCGTCCACTTCTCCCACGCACTCCGCAGCGTACGGACAGCGGATGCTTTCCGGCAGGTGGACCGGACGTTTCCGGCCCGTGGGCCGGCTGTCCGGCCGCCCGTGGGCCCACCGCTTGAGTGGGCACGGGCCGATACCTTACCCGGCGAATTTTCTGTGCGTAACGGTACGTATGCAGTCCAGTTGACACCAAGTGGCCGGTCAGAGGCCCTACTGACGCGTTAATGGGAAGAAGGTCTGGACCAATGCCGGGAATCCGGCGGCTCCCCGCGTCGACGGTCTTCACGGGCTTTTCTCAGGTACCTCTCAGAACCTCGACGTACCGTGGTCACGACAACGCCCCGCCGGGCGGAAACCGGCGCACCCGCCGGTACGTTGGGCAGCTGCGAGCACCGGTGTCGGCGGGCGTGGAGCGGAGGCGGCATGGCGGGACTGCGGCGGGAGGCCGTCCGGAGCGCGCCCGCGGGGGTGCCGTACGGAATGCTCCGGCACGGCCTGCGCACCGGCGTCTTCGAATGGCTGCTGGAACGCGTGCCGACACCCCGGCGCACTCCCTTCACCCTCGGATATCTCGCCGCGGTGGGGGCCACCACGACCTTCGCCGGGCTCGCCGATCCGGAACTCGTCCAGCGTTTGCAGGAGGCCTCCAGTTCGGACGGCCACAACCTGCTCCAGCACCCGCTGCGGGCCCTTGTGCTCAGCGGGTTCTGGGTGGCCGGCGAGGTGTGGATGCCCTACCTGTGGGCCTTCGCCTTCACCCTGGCGCCGCTGGAGCGCAGGGTCGGCACCGGCCGGGCCGCGGCGGTGTTCGCGATCGGGCACGTGGCGGCCACCCTGCTCTCCCAGGGCGTGGTGATCGCCGCGGTGGAGACCGGGCGGATGGCCCCCGGGGCGATGGACCACCTGGACATCGGGGTCAGCTACGGCGTGCTCGCCTGCCTGGGCGCGGTGGCCGGGCTGCTGCCCTGGCGCGGGCGGGTGCCGGCGCTGGGCGGCGTCGGGCTGATGATCGCCCAGCAGATCGCCACCGAGCGGGACGTGGTCACGGCCGTGGGGCACCCGGCGGCGGTGCTCACCGGAGTGGTGCTGTCGCGCTGGCTGCGGCGGATCGAGCGGCGCCCGCCGCGGCCGCGCACCCGGTCGGCGCAGGCTCCGGCGGTCGGCTCGGCCGCCTCCTCGGCCGCCTCCTCGGCCGCCGCGGCGGTGCGGGCCGGCGCCCGCCCGTCCACCGCGCGCTGACGCCCCGGCCCTCTTTGGTCGCCCTTTCCCCGTCCTTTTGACGGCGCCTCCTCCCGGCCGTTCCGGCGACACGGTGTTCGCTCGCGGCGAACAAAGTGTCGGGAACATCCGGGACCCGTGAAGCCTTAGTCAGGTCGACTCAAGTTCACTGACTGGGGAGAGATCATGGCATCGACGTCCACACCGCTCACCCTGCCCGTGCTGCCCCTCGACGACGAGGTCGTGCTCCCGGGCATGGTCGTTCCGCTGGACCTGAAGGACACCGAGGTGCGTGCCGCCGTCGAGGCCGCCCGCGCCGCGGCCGCCGGCTCCGGCAAGCCCCAGGTCCTGCTGGTCCCGCGGGTGGACGGCTCGTACGCGGCGGTCGGCACGCTGGCCACGGTGGAGCAGGTCGGCCGGCTCGCGGACGGGGACCCTGCGGCCCTGGTGCGCGCCGTGCGCCGGGTCCGGATCGGGGCCGGCACCACCGGCCCCGGCGCCGCCCTCTGGGTGGAGACCACGCCGTTCCGGGAGTCCTCCGTCGGCATGCCGGTGGCCGGGCGCGCCGCCGAGCTGGTCAAGGAGTACAAGGCGCTGTCCACCCAGTGGCTGCGCAAGCGCGGCGCCTGGCAGATCGTCGACCGGGTAGCGCAGATCGAGGGCGTCGGCGAGCTCGCCGACAACATCGGCTACGCGCCCTTCGCCACCGCCGAGCAGAAGCTCAAGGTGCTGCTGGAGGCCGACCAGGTCGCCCGCCTGGAGTACGCGCTCACCCTGCTGCGCGACCACCTCGCCGAGGAGGAGGTCAACGACACCATCCGCAAGGACGTCGAGGAGGGCGTGGCCAAGCAGCAGAAGGAGTTCCTGCTCCGCCGCCAGCTGGAGGCCGTCCGCAAGGAGCTGGCCGAGCTGAACGGCGACCCGGCCGACGAGGAGGGCGACTACCGCGCCCGGGTCGAGGCCGCCGACCTCCCGGAGAAGGTACGGGAGGCCGCGCTCAAGGAGGTCGACAAGCTGGAGCGCTCCTCCGACCAGTCGCCCGAGGGCTCCTGGATCCGTACCTGGCTGGACACCGTCCTGGAGCTGCCCTGGAACGAGCGCACCGAGGACGCGTACGACATCGCCGGCGCCCGCGCCGTGCTCGACGCCGACCACGCCGGCCTCGCCGACGTGAAGGAGCGGATCGTCGAGTACCTGGCCGTCCGCAAGCGCCGGGCCGACCAGGGGCTCGGTCTGGTCGGCGGCCGCCGCGGCGGCGCGGTGCTCGCCCTGGTCGGCCCGCCCGGCGTGGGCAAGACCTCGCTCGGCGAGAGCGTGGCCCGCGCCATGGGCCGCAAGTTCGTCCGGGTCGCGCTCGGCGGCGTCCGGGACGAGGCGGAGATCCGCGGCCACCGGCGCACCTACGTCGGCGCGCTGCCCGGCCGCCTGGTGCGGGCGATCAAGGAGGCCGGCTCGATGAACCCGGTCGTCCTGCTCGACGAGATCGACAAGGTCGGCTCCGACTACCGGGGCGACCCGGCCGCCGCCCTGCTGGAGGTGCTGGACCCGGCCCAGAACCACACCTTCCGGGACCACTACCTGGAGGTCGAGCTCGACCTCTCCGACGTCGTCTTCCTCGCCACCGCCAACGTGCTGGAGGCCATTCCCGAGCCGCTGCTCGACCGGATGGAGCTGGTCCGGCTCGACGGCTACACCGAGGACGAGAAGGTCGTCATCGCCCGCGACCACCTGCTCCCGCGCCAGCTGGAGAAGGCCGGCCTCGGCGACGGCCAGGTCAGCGTGGACGAGGAGGCGCTGCGCCGGCTCGCCGGGGAGTACACCCGCGAGGCGGGCGTGCGCACCCTGGAGCGCTCGATCGCCCGGGTGCTGCGCAAGATCGCCGCACAGGCCGAGCTGGGCGAGCGCGAGCTGCCCGCCGCGGTCCGCGCGGAGGACCTGCGCGCCCTGATCGGCCGACCGCACCACGTGCCGGAGTCCGCCCAGGAGCCCGCCGAACGGCGCACCGCCGTTCCCGGTGTGGCCACCGGCCTCGCGGTCACCGGAGCCGGCGGCGACGTCCTCTACATCGAGGCCTCGCTCGCCGACGCCGAGACCGGCGGCACCGGCCTCACCCTGACCGGGCAGCTGGGCGACGTGATGAAGGAGTCCGCGCACATCGCGCTCTCCTTCCTGCGCTCGCGCGGCGCCGAACTGGAGCTGCCCGTCACCTCGCTGCGCGACCGCGGCGTGCACCTGCACATCCCGGCCGGGGCCGTCCCCAAGGACGGGCCGAGCGCCGGCATCACCATGACCACGGCGCTGGCCTCGCTGCTCTCCGGCCGCAGGGTGCGCACCGACGTGGCGATGACGGGCGAGGTGTCGCTGACCGGGCGGGTGCTGCCGATCGGCGGGGTGAAGCAGAAGCTGCTCGCCGCCGACCGGGCCGGCATCACCACGGTGATCATCCCCAAGCGCAACGAGGCCGACCTGGACGACGTCCCGGCCGAGGTGCTGGAGCGGCTCACCGTCCACCCGGTGGCCGACGTGCGCGAGGTGCTCAAGCTGGCCCTGGAGCCGGCCGGGGTGCTGGTCGCCGCCGCCTGACGGTGATCGACAGGGGGACGGCCGGTCCGCGTGCCACACTGCGGACATGCCGTCCCCCACGCAGCGCGTCCTGGCCCGGGTGCCGGCGCGGCTGCGGCCGTTCCTGGTCCGGCACCGCCGGCTGGTGAAGTTCCTGCTGGTCGGCGGCGGCTGCTTCGCGCTCACCACGGCGATCGACCTGGAACTCAAGTTCACCGTCCTGGAGCACCAGCCGGTGGCGGCGCTGACGGTGGCGACGGTGGCCGCCACCGCCGTCTCCTACGTGCTCAACCGCCGCTGGGCCTTCCGTACGGACGGGCGCCGGCCCGAGGCCGTGCTGTTCTTCCTGGTCAGCGCGGTGGCGATCGGCGTCAACGTCGTCCCGTTGGCGCTCTCCCGGTACGCCCTCCACCTGCGCGAGCCGTACGTCAGCCCGTTCCAGCAGGAGATCGCGGACTTCCTCAGCGGGATGGTCCTCGGCACCTTCGTGGCCATGCTGTTCCGCTACTGGGCGATGCGGCGCTGGGTCTTCACCAGCCCCGTCACGCGGACGCACACCGGGACGGAACCCGGTTACGCTGCACCCGAGATGCCACGGGATGTGCCGTAAGACGTGAGGTGACCGATATGAGCGCGGAGCCGGACGGCGTCCGGACCGGGCCCGCCAGCCAGCAGGGGATGCGCCGGTCCAACCTGGCCCTGGTGCTCGGCGTCATCGCGCGCGGCCCCCGCTCGCGCGCCGAGGTGGCCGCCGAGAGTGGGCTGACCAGGGCCGCGGTCTCCTCGCTCGCCGAACAGCTGATCTCCGCCGGGCTGGTCGTCGAGGAGGGTCCCACCGCCCCCAGCGGCAAGGTCGGCCGCCCCGGTACCGCGCTCGGGCTCAACCCGCTCGGGCCCGGCGGCCTCGGCGCCGAGATCGGCGTCCGGCACCTCGGCGTCTGCGTGGTCGACCTGCGCGGGGAGGTCCGCGCCTGGCGCCGCCAGGAGAGCGCCAACCGCGGCCGCCCGCCCGCCGCCGTGATGGCCGACCTCGCCCAGCTGGTGCGCTCGGCCGTCGCCGAGTCCGGCCTGTGCCCCGCCGGGCTGAGCCTTGCCGTACCCGGGCTGGTCGGCGCCGGCGGGATGCTCCAGCGGGCCGCCAACCTCGGCTGGCAGGACATCCCGCTCGCCGCCGAACTGCGCCCGGCACTGCGCCTCGCCGGGGACGGCCTGGCCGAACTGCCGGTCGAGGCGGACAACGAGGCCAACCTCGGCGGGCTGGCCGAACGCTGGCTCGGCGGGAGCCCCGAGGACTTCCTGTACGTCTCCGCCGAGGCCGGCGTCGGCGCGGCCGTGGTGGTCGGCGGCCGGCTGCTGCGCGGCGCGCGCGGCTACGCGGGCGAACTCGGCCACGTCCCCGTCCACCCGGAGGGGCCGCGCTGCGCCTGCGGGGCGCACGGCTGTCTGGAGCAGTACGCGGGCGAGGCCGCGGTCCTGCGTGCGGCCGGGCTGGCCGGCCGGCACGGCGACTGGGTGACCCTGCTCGCCGACCGCGCCGGCGCCGGGGACGAGCCGGCCCGGGCGGCCCTGGCCGGGGCCGGCTCGGCGCTGGGCATCGCGGCCGCCGGGGCGGTCAACCTGCTGGACCCGGCCGGGGTGGTGCTGGGCGGCGGCTACGCCCGGCTGGCGCCCTGGCTGCTGCCGGCGATGCGGCGCGAACTCGTCGCCCGGGTGACGGTACGGCCCTGGGCCGAGGAGCGGCTGACGGTCTCCCGGCTCGGCCGGCGCGGACCGCTGCTGGGCGCGGCGGTGGGCGTGGTGCGGGCCATCGTCGCCGACCCGGGTCCGCTCACGGGCGGCGGCTGAGCCCCCCTGCCCGCCGAAGCCCCTACCCGCCGGGCCCGTACCCGCCGGGCCCGTACCCGCCGGGCCCGTACCCGCCGATCCCCGTACCCGCCGATCCCCGTACCCGCGGGTCCGCGTCGCCGCCGAGCCCGTACGCCCCGCCGGAACGCGACCGAGCCCCCGGCCGCGGTGGCCGGGGGCTCGGGTCGGGCGGGCTGTCAGGCCTCGGCGGGGGTCTGCGCCGGGGTGCCGGCGTCGATCGCGCCGTCGTCGACGCGCGGGCCGCGCAGCACGGCCAGGAAGGCGACGCCGATGCCGATGACCGCCCAGACCGCCAGGACCAGGACCGGCATGCCCAGGTTGGTGGAGCCGAAGTAGGCGATCGACTTGGCGGCGCTGGTGCCGGCGCCGTTGGGGATCAGCGAGCCGATCGCCCGCCAGAACGGCGGCATCATCGGGGCGGGGTAGACGCCGCCGGCGCTCGGGTTGCCCAGCACCACGAAGACCAGCACGGCGAGGCCGATGCCGATGATCCCGAACAGGCACTGCAGCGCCATGGTGAACGCGCCGACCGTGAACACCACCAGGGCGCCGATGGCGGTCAGGGCCAGGATCGAGCCGGGCATCGCGTCCAGCACCGGTCCGGCGATGAGCGTGCCGCCGAGGCCGGCGCCGACCGAGTACAGCGCCAGGACGCCGAGGCGGATCAGCAGGCGGTGGACGTTGGCCGGCTTGGAGCCGGCGCTGATGCCGAGGATCGAGGCGACCAGGTAGCCGCCGACGCACCAGCCGATGACCAGGTAGAAGGCGGTCAGGCCGTTGGTGTCGCCCTTGGCCAGCGGGACGACGTCCTCGACCTTGACGGTGCGGCCCTGGGACTTGTCCAGCGCGGTGGTGATGCTCTCGGCGGCCTTGGCGGCGGAGGTGCCGCGGGCGCTGGCGGTGAGCAGGGTGTCCTCGGTGCCGTTCGGGTTCACGACCAGCGCGGCGTAGATCTTCTGGTCCTTGATCTGCTGGGTCGCCGTCTCGGTGTCCGGCGCGGTGACGGGCCTGACGGCCTCGTCCGGCACCGACTCCAGGCCCTGGACCAGCTTGGGCGTGACCTGCGGCGGGGCGACCACCGCGATCGACAGCCTGTGCGGGGTCGGGTGGTGCAGCGCCCCGACGTACGAGGCGATGAAGCCGAGCTGCAGCAGCAGCACCCCGATCACGAGCATGGCCGCACGCGGTGTGACCGCGCCCTTCAGTTCAGCGACGAAACCCTGCCCCCGGGCGGCCATCCACATCTCCTTGCGTATCGGCGGAAATCGGATACTTCATACCATGAACTAGTTGGCTTGTCCCATCTCCCGCGCCGGTTCCCGGCCACTGTCGCTGGGCGATACTGACGCGGTGACGGACGAGGAAGCCCTGGTGGCGGTGGAGCGCGAGGTCGGACTGATGTTCCGGCGGGGGCGCGCGAGAGTGGCCGAACTCTCACGCCGGGTGCACCCCGAACTGGAGGGCACGGCGTACAGCATGCTCGGCTACATCGAGCAGGCCGGGCGGGTGCGGGTGACGGACGTCGGGGTGCACTTCGCGGTCGGCAAGGGCACGGTGAGCCGGCAGATCCGCGCGCTGGAGGGGCTCGGCCTGGTCGCCCGGGAGCCGGACCCGCTGGACGGCCGGGCGGCGCTGGTCTCGCTGACCGAGGACGGGCGGCGGCGCTTCGAGTCCGCCCGGGACGTCCGGATGCGGCGGGTGCGCGAGGTGATGGGCGGGTGGTCGCGCGAGGACGTGGACCGCTTCGCCGAGCTGCTGCACCGCTTCAACGAGGTGCTGGGGGAGCCGCCCGTGGAGTGAGGCGAGGGTGCGGCCCCGTTTTGCTGGAGCGCAAAGACAGTTGCCTTAGTCAACCATCGGTCGTATGGTTGCTTAAGGCAACAAAGTTTCATGCCCGCGTGTCCCGCGCGCCGCACCCGCCCCGCACTCCGCCCGCCCCGCCGAAGGACCCAGATGACCGCGACCACCGAGGCCCCGACCGGCGCCGCAGCCGCCGTCGACGACCGACCGATGACCCACCGGCAGGTGCTGGAGGCACTGTCCGGCCTGCTGCTCGGCCTGTTCGTGGCCGTGCTCTCCTCGACCGTCGTCTCCAACGCCCTGCCGCACATCCTCACCGACCTGCACGGCGGCCAGTCCGCCTACACCTGGGTGATCACCGCGGCGCTGCTGACGCTGACGGCCTCCACCCCGATCTGGGGCAAGCTCTCCGACCTGGCCAGCAAGAAGCTGCTGCTCCAGATCGCCCTGCTGATCTACATCGCCACCTCCGCGCTGGCCGGCCTGTCGCAGAACACCGGTGAGCTGATCGCCTGCCGCGCGCTGCAGGGCATCGGCGCCGGCGGTGTCGTCGCGCTCGGCCAGATCTGCCTGGCCGCGATGGTCCCGCCGCGCGAGCGCGGCCGGTACAGCGGCTACTTCGGCGCGGTCTTCGCCCTCGCCACCATCGGCGGCCCGCTGATCGGCGGCGTCATCGTGGACACCTCCTGGCTCGGCTGGCGCTGGTGCTTCTACGTCGGCATCCCGTTCGCGCTGGCCGCGATCCTGGTGGTGCAGCGCACCCTCAAGCTGCCGGTGGTCAAGCGCCCGGTGAAGATCGACTACCTGGGCGCGCTGGTCATCACCGCCGCCGTCAGCCTGCTGATGATCTGGATCACGCTGGCCGGCACCGACTACGCCTGGCTGTCCTGGCAGACCGCGGTGATGGTCGGCGGGGGCCTGCTGCTGGCCGCGCTGGCCGTCGTGGTCGAGCGCCGCGCCGCCGAGCCGGTCATCCCGCCGTCGCTGTTCAAGCACCGGACCGTCACCCTGGCCGCGATCGCCAGCGTGCTGGTCGGCGTCGGGATGTACGGCGCGACCACCTTCCTCAGCCAGTACTTCCAGCTGGCCAAGGACAAGTCCCCGACGACGGCAGGTCTGATGACCCTGCCGATGATCATCGGTCTGGCGCTCTCCTCCGCGGTGGCCGGCCGACTGATCACCAAGTACGGCAAGTGGAAGGCCTACCTGGTCGCCGGCACCGCGCTGCTCGCGATCGGCTTCGGCCTGCTCGGCACCGCCCGGGTCGACACCGACTACGGGCTGCTCTCGGTCTACATGGCGATCACCGGCATCGGCCTCGGCCTGACCAGTCAGAACCTGGTGCTCGCGGTGCAGAACACGGTGCCCCGGCACGAACTCGGCGCGGCCAGCTCCGTCGTCACCTTCTTCCGCACCATGGGCGGCGCGATGGGCGTCTCCGCGCTCGGCGCGCTGATGACCAACAAGGTCGGCCACTACCTGGCCGAGAACCTGGCCGCGGCGCACATCCCGGCCGGGCACGCGGCGGCCGGCGGCGGCATCCCGGACCTGGCGAAGCTGCCCGCCCCGGTCCTGCCGCTGGTCACGGACGCCTTCGGCCACGGCGTCGGCACCGTCTTCCTGTGGGCCGCGCCCTTCGCGGCGCTGGCCTTCGTCACGGTGCTGTTCATCCGCGAGACCGCGCTGAGGACGAGCCAGCAGGGCTGACCGGACGCGGGGCATGCGGAACGGGCCGGGGAGTGTCGAACACTCCCCGGCCCGTCGCGTTCCTCCGTGCGGGACCGGCTACGGCGCGGCGATCAGCACCAGGCCGTAGGCCACCGCGGCGGCGCAGAGCGCGAAGCAGACGTACGCGCCGGCCAGCAGGGCCGGACGGCCGCCGGAGGCCTGCCCGCCGTCCGTCTCGCGGGCGCCGAGCGCGGCCTCGCGGCGGGACAGCGCCAGGATGCCCAGGGCGAAGACGGCCACCACGGTGACGGTGACGCCGAAGCTGATGCCGGCGGTCTGGGCCAGGGCGTTCCACTTGATGTGCATGGTGAGTGCTCCTCGGTCGTCGGCGCTCAGGCCGCGACCGTGGTCGAGGCGGGGGTGGGGGCGGCGGTCGCCGGGGCGGCCGCGGTGACCTCGACGGGGGTGACCTCGGCGAGCTCGACGGGGACGACCTCGACGGGGACGACCTCGGTGACGTCGATCGGGGTGACCTCGATCGGGGTGACCTCGGCGATGTCGTTCACGTTGTCCGCGCCGACCCGCTCGCGGCGGGAGAGCATCCACATCGCGGCCGAACCGGCCACCAGCGCGGCGCCGACCAGCGCGACGCCCCAGGTGCCCTGGCGGGCCAGCACGGCGGCGCCGCCGGAGACCAGGCCGGCAGCCGGCAGGGTCAGGCCCCAGGTGTAGACCATGCGGCGGACCAGGCTCCAGCGCAGCTCCGGCTTCGGGCCGCCGAGGCCGGCGCCCATGATGCCGCCGGTGCAGACCTGGGTGGTGGAGAGGCCGAAGCCCATGTGGGAGGAGGTCAGGATGACGGTCGAGACGGCCGACTCGGAGGCGAAGCCCTGCAGCGGCCTGATGTCCGCCAGGCCCCTGCCCATCGAGCGGATGATCCGCCAGCCGCCCATGTAGGTGCCGAGCGCGATCGCGGCGCCCGCCGAGACGATCACCCAGGTGGGGGGCAGCGCACCGTGCGGCAGGGCGCCGACCGAGACCAGGGTCAGGGTGATGATGCCCATGGTCTTCTGGGCGTCGTTGGTGCCGTGGGCGAGCGAGATCAGCGAGGACGAGAAGATCTGGCCGGTCTTGAAGCCCTTGTCGGTGACCGCCGAGGAACCCTTGCGGGTGATCGCGTAGGCCAGCTTGGTGGCGCCCCAGGAAGCCAGGCCGGCGACGAAGGGGGAGGCGACCGCGGGGATGATGATCTTGGTGATCACGGTGTCGAAGTTGACGCCGTTCATGCCGACGCCGACGATCGTGGCGCCGATCAGGCCGCCGTACAGGGCGTGCGACGAGCTGGACGGCAGGCCGCGCAGCCAGGTCAGCAGGTTCCACAGGATCGCGCCGGCCAGTGCGGCGAAGATGATCTCGGGGTGGACGCCGGCCTTCTCGTTGACGATGCCGCCGGAGATGGTGGTGGCGACCTTCACGGACAGGAAGGCGCCCGCGAAGTTGAGCAGGGCCGCGATGGTGACCGCGACCTTCGGACGAAGAGCCCCGGTCGCGATCGCGGTGGCGGACGCGTTGGCGGTGTCGTGGAACCCGTTGGTGAAGTCGAAGGCGAGCGCCGTGATGATCACAACGGCCACCAGGAACGAGATGTGTTCCATACCCAAACAATCGTCGTAGTTGTCGCACGGACGTTGGTGTCTTCGCGACCGTAGGTCCGTTGGGTAAACGGAAGGTGAACTGAGCCGGGAATCGTGGTTCCGACGGTGTCCCACGGGTGGCTGGAACCTTTCCCGGGGGTGTCCCGGGCCGCGCTGGGCCGGAGATCGGGCGGGTGCGTCCCCGTTCGCCCCCCTTTGGTGAGAGCTGTCTCACAGGTCCGCGGATCAAGGGAGAATTAACCTCCTGGTCCGCGTGCGCCCTGTTTCCGACGAGTAACCCGTGGGAGGATCTGCGGGATCGTTCCCGGGCAAGCCCCCGGGACGGCGCCACCGGGGCAGGGCAAGGGCGGGGAGGACCATCGCATGGGCGGGGCTGCACAGCGCACGGAGACGTCGGGCGTACGGCCCTGGGTGCGGGCGGCCCTGAGGTGCGGAGCCGTTCTCGCGGCCGCCGCACTCGCCCTCCCCCTGGCCACCCAGGCCGCCTACGCCGCACCCGACCCCGGCACCGGGGTCGCCGTCCCGCCCGGATCCGACCCGCTGGCCGCCGCCAAGGCCACCCTCGGCCCGCTCCTCGACCAGCTCCACGGGCTGTACCAGAGCGCCGAGGCCGCCACCGAGCAGTACAACGGCGCGGTCGCCAAGGTCACCGAGCAGCAGGCCGCGCTCACCGACCTCCAGGGCAGGCTCGACCGGCAGCAGAAGCAGGTCGACGCCGGCACGGACATCGCCTCCCAGCTCGCCGCCGCCCAGTACCGCAACGGCGCCGCCTCCGCGTACGCCGAACTCCTGCTCTCCAAGGACCCGTACGAGGCCGTCACCGTCGCCGAGCTGCTCCAGGCGGCCAGCC
The DNA here is from genome assembly GCF_055584725.1 of Kitasatospora sp. NPDC101108. Lineage (NCBI taxonomy): Bacteria > Bacillati > Actinomycetota > Actinomycetes > Kitasatosporales > Streptomycetaceae > Kitasatospora > Kitasatospora sp. NPDC101108. The sequence goes on along the minus strand of NZ_JBVJLM010000003.1, from coordinate 77,705 downwards.
GTTCCCAGTCCGAGTTCCTGGACCGGCTGAAGGCCGACCGGGAGGCGCTCGACGGGCTGAAGAAGCAGACCGAGGACGCCCTCAAGACCTCGCAGGCGCTGGTCGTCCAGCAGGACGCCGCGAAGGCCAAGGTCGCCGCCGACCTCGCCTCGGTCGAACAGCTGGTCTCCTCGCTCACCGGCGCGCAGCGGACCGAGCTCGAACAGCTGGAGAAGGCCAAGGCCGACGAGGCCCAGCTCGCCTTCCTCGCCTCCGGCGCTCTCGGCAAGGGCGAGCGCACGCCCTCGCTGGCCGGCCGCGCCGCCGTCGCCTTCGCGCTCGCCCAACTCGGCAAGCCGTACCTGTGGGGCGGCACCGGGCCCGATTCCTACGACTGCTCCGGCCTCACCTCGCAGGCCTGGCTGCACGCCGGGAAGCCCATCCCGCGCACCAGCCAGGAGCAGTGGGCCCAGCTGCCGCACGTCCCGCTGAACCAGCTGAGGCCCGGCGACCTGGTCATCTACTTCCAGGACGCCTCGCACGTCGCGATGTACCTCGGCGGCGGGCTGATCGTCCAGGCCCCGCGGCCCGGCGCCTTCATCAAGGTGTCGCCGATCGGCTCGATGGCGATCCTCGGGGCCGTCCGGCCCGACCCGGACGGTGCGGCGGACGACGCGGGCGGCGCCTGGAAGGTGCCGGACCTGCCCAAGGGCTGGGACTCCGTCACCCCGATCACCCCGAGCCGGCCACCGGCCCCGCCGGCGGGCCAGCAGCCCACCGGCACCCCGAGTGCCCCGAGCACCCCGGGGACGCCGAGCGGCACGCCCTCCGGCACCGGCACGCCGAGCAACCCGGGCACGCCGTCCGGAACCGGCACGCCGTCCGGCACCGGCACCCCGTCCGGAACCGGTACGCCGTCCGGCACCGGCACCCCGTCCGGCAGCGGTACGCCGACGGACAAGCCCACCGGCACGCCGACCCAGACGCCGACGAACACGCCGACCCAGGCCCCGACCGGCACCGGCACCCCGAGCACCACCGGCTCGTCCAGCGCCGCCGCGCCCGGCAGCCCCACGGCGACGCTGCCGCTCGGCGGCCTGCTGCACTGACCCGGCACGAGGAGGCCGCCCCGCGTCGGCCGACGCGGGGCGGCCTCCGTGCCGTCCGGGGAGCGGTCAGCCGGCCGGGGCCGAGTCGGGCTCGAAGCGGATGACCACGGCCTTGGAGGTGGGGGTGTTGCTGATGTCGGCGGTCGAGTCGAGGGGGACCAGGACGTTGGTCTCCGGGTAGTACGCCGCCGCGCCGCCGCGGGCGACGGGGTAGTGGACGACCCGGAAGTGCGGGGCGCGGCGTTCGGTCCCGTCCGTCCACTCGCTGACCAGGTCGACGTAGCACCCCTCGGCGAGGTCGAGTTCGGCGGCGTCGGCCGGGTTGACCAGCACCACGCGGCGGCCGCCCTTGATACCGCGGTAGCGGTCGTCGAGACCGTAGATCGTGGTGTTGTACTGGTCGTGGGAGCGCAGGGTCTGCAGCAGCAGGCGGCCCGGCGGGACTTCGGGGGCGGTGAGCTCGTTGACCGTGAAGTTGGCCAGGCCGGTGGCGGTGGGGAAGGTGCGGGAGTCGCGGGGGCCGTGCGGGAGGGTGAAGCCGCCGGGGCGGCGGACCTTCTCGTTGTAGTCCTCGAAGCCGGGCACGACCCGGGCGATCCGGTCCCGCAGGGTGTCGTAGTCGCGCGCGAAGTCCTCCCACGGCACGGTGTCCTGCGGGCCGAGGACGGCGCGGGCGAGGCGGCAGACGATCGCGGTCTCGGAGAGCAGCCCGGGCGCGGGCGGGCGCAGCCCGCCGCGGGAGGCGTGGACCTGGCCCATCGAGTCCTCGACGCTGACGAACTGGGCGCCGGAGGGGGTGACGTCCCGGTCGGTGCGGCCGAGGGTGGGCAGGATCAGGGCGCGGGCGCCGGTGACCACGTGCGAGCGGTTGAGCTTGGTGGAGACGTGGACGGTCAGCCGGCAGCGCCGCATCGCGGCCTCGGTGACCTCGGTGTCCGGGGTGGCCGCGACGAAGTTGCCGCCCATCGCGAAGAACACCCGGACCCTGCCGTCGCGCATCGCGCGGATGGTGTCCACCGCGTCGTGGCCGTGCTCGCGCGGCGGCTCGAAGCCGAACTCCTTGCCCAGCGCGTCGAGGAAGGCCGTCGACGGCCGCTCGAAGATGCCCATGGTGCGGTCGCCCTGGACGTTGCTGTGCCCGCGCACCGGGCAGACCCCGGCACCGGGGCGGCCGACGTTGCCGCGCAGCAGCAGGAAGTTGACCACCTCGCGGATGGTCGGCACGGAGTGCTTGTGCTGGGTGAGGCCCATCGCCCAGCAGACGATGATCTTCTCGGAGGAGAGCACCAGACGGCCGAGTTCCTCGATCTGCTCCCAGGGCAGGCCGGTCGCGGCGAGCACGTCCGCCCGCTCGGTCCTACGGGCCTGTGCCTCGAACTCCTCGAAGCCGTGGCAGTGTTCGGCGACGAAGGCGTGGTCGACGCCGCCCTCCTCCAGGATGATCCGGTTGAGCGCGCGGAACAGGGCGAGGTCCCCGCCGAGGCGGATCTGCAGGAAGAGGTCGGTCAGCTTGGTGCCCTGGCCGACCAGTCCGCGGGCGTTCTGCGGGTTCTTGAACCGCTCCAGGCCGGCCTCCGGCAGCGGGTTCACGCTGACGACGGTGGCGCCGGCCCGCTTGGCGCGCTCCAGGGCGGAGAGCATCCGGGGGTGGTTGGTGCCCGGGTTCTGGCCGGCCACGATGATCAGGTCGGCCTGGTGGAGGTCCTTGAGGCTGACGCTGCCCTTGCCCACGCCGAGGGTCTCGGTGAGCGCCGAACCGGACGACTCGTGGCACATGTTGGAGCAGTCCGGCAGGTTGTTGGTGCCGAGCCGGCGGGCGAACAGCTGGTACGCGAACGCGGCCTCGTTGCTGGTGCGGCCGGAGGTGTAGAAGGCGGCGCCGTCCGGGGTGTCCAGGGCCCGCAGCTCCTCGGCGATCAGCGCGAAGGCGTCGTCCCAGGAGACCGGGGTGTAGTGGGTGGCGCCCTCGTCGAGCAGCATCGGCTGGGTGAGCCGGCCCTGCTGGCCCAGCCAGTAGCCGGAGCGCTCGGCCAGGTCGGCGACCGGGTGGGCGGCGAAGAACTCGGCCCGGATCCGGCGCTCGGTGGCCTCCTCGGCGACGGCCTTGGCGCCGTTCTCGCAGAACTCGGCGGTGTGGGTCTTCTCCGGCTCGGGCCAGGCGCAGCCCGGGCAGTCGAAACCGTTCGGCTGGTTGACCTTGAGCAGGGTGGCGAGGGTGCGGCGGGCTCCCATCTGCTCGGCGGCCATCCGCAGGCTGTGGCCGACGGCGGGCAGGCCGGCGGCCGCGTGCTGGGGCGCGGAGACCTCGGGGGCGTCCTGCGCCGGGTCGCTCTGCGGGGCCTGCTTGGCCATGACTGCGCTCCTCGGGCGTTGCTGGTGCGGGCCGCCGCACCTTTGCGGGGCCGTCCGCCCATCCTTCCACCTGGGCTGTCCCCGGGGGAGGCCCGTCCTCCGGCTGGGCGGTCGAGGGGGGAGCACCGTCGGTAGAGTCTGGGCGTCACAACGGGAGGGGGAGGGGCGCGTGCGAGTCGGTGACGTCCTGGACGGCCGGTACGAGTTGCAGGAGAAGCTCGGACAGGGCGGGTTCGGGGTGGTCTGGCGGGCCCGGGACACCCGGATGCGGCGACCGGTCGCGGTCAAGGTGATCGGGCACCACGGCGGTGACCACGCGAAGGCGGCGCTGCGCTTCGTCCGGGAGGCCTGCGCGGCCGGGAACCTGTCCCACCCGCACATCGTCACCGTGCACGACCTCGGGCAGAGCGAGGCCGCCGGCCAGGAGGTCACCTTCCTGGTGATGGAGCTGCTCACCGGCCGCACCCTGACCGAGGTGCTGCGGGCCGGACTGCCCGGGCCCGCGCTCAGCCTGCGCTGGGGGCGGCAGATCTGCGGGGCCCTGGCGGCGGCGCACGACGCGGGCATGGTGCACCGGGACATCAAGCCGGACAACGTGATGATCACCGACACCGGGCAGCTGAAGGTGCTGGACTTCGGCATCGCCCAACTGGACACCGGCGCGGGCGGGTTGACCACCACCGGCACGATCGTCGGCAGCCCCGCGTACATGGCGCCGGAGCGGTGGACCGGCGGCCGGGTGGACGGGCGGGCCGACCTGTACGCGCTGGGCTGCGTGCTGGTCGAACTCTTCACCGGGGCACGGCCGTTCGGCGGGGACTCGACACCGGTGCTGATGTACCAGCACCTCAACGAGCCGCCCCCGGCGCTGGACCCGGCGCAGTTCGGATTGCCGCCGCAGGTGGCCGGGCTGGTCGCGGAACTGCTGGCGAAGGACCCGCAGGAGCGGCCGGCGGACGCCCGTACGGTCGAGCGGCGGCTCGCGGAGCTGGCCGCTGCGCCGGGCGCGGTGCCGTCGGTGCCGGTGGGTCCGGTGGAGGCCGTGCCGTCGGTGCCGGTGGGTCCGGTGGGTCCGGTGGAGGCCGTGCCGTCGGTGCCGGTAGGCCCGGTGGCGCCGGTGGTGCCGCCCGCGCCGGTGGCGCCGCCGCCCGTACCTCCCGCGCCTGCTGCCCTTCCCGCGCCTCCTTCGGTGCCGCCGGCCGCGCCCACGCTCCCGCCGGTGCTGTCCCCGCTGACCACTCCGCCGGTGCTGGCCGCCGCGCCGTCCGAGGACGCGGTGCGGGCCGGGCTGCGCGAGCGCCGGTCGGCCGCCTACCGGGCGGCGACGGCGGGCGAGTCGGCGATCCTGCTGCAGGCGGTCGCCCAGGAGTGCGTCACCGTGCTCGGAGCGACCGACCGGGACACCCTGTGCACCTGGCGGGACCTCGCCTGGTACCTCAGCCGGGCCGGGAACCTGGACGGCGCGATCGGGCTGCTGTCCACCCTCCTGGACGACATGCGCCCGGCGCTCGGCCCGACCGACCCGGACACCCTGGGAGCCCGCTACCACCTGGTGTGGTGCATCGCGGAGAGCGGCTCGGCCGTCACCGCGATCCGGCTGCTGAACGAGCTGCTGCCGGACCTGCACGCCGTCTGGGGCCCGCAGGACGGCCGGGTGCTGAAGGCGCGGCACGACCTCGCCGTCCACCAGGCCAACCGGGGCGACCTCCAGAGCGCGGTGATGCAGCTGCACGGGCTGCTGCCCGACCTCGCCCGGACGCTCGGCGAGCACCACCCGAGCACCGTGGAGGCCTGGCGGGACCTGGTCGGCTACCAGCAGCGGCTGACCCAGGCCGGCCGCAACGGCGGAGCGGGCCGCCGCCGGCCGCCGAGGATCAGCCGGACGGAACTGCTGGTGCTGGTCCGGCGGTTGCGGGTGTGGGACTTCGCCACCGAGCGGGAGGCCGGGGCCTGCGTCGAGGCGCTGGAGCGGGGGCTCGGCCTCAAGGGCGTCGCGGACGTGGTCTTCGAGGCGCCGGACCATGTCTCGGACGAGGACCTGGTGGAGGAGATCTTCGGCCCCTGAACGGCACGTTCTGGGGTCGGTGGGTACACAGTCGATGGGGGAGGGGCGGGCGCGTGCGAGTCGGTGACGTCCTCGACGACCGGTACGAGCTCCAGGAGAAGCTGGGGCAGGGCGGGTTCGGGGTGGTGTGGCGGGCCCGGGACACCCGGGTGGGGCGGCCGGTGGCGGTCAAGGTCATCCGGCACGACGACGGCGACCAGGCGAAGGCCGCGATGAGGTTCGCCCGGGAGGCGTCAGCGGCGGGCAACCTGTCGCACCCGTACATCGTCACCGTGCACGACCTCGGCCACCGCGAGTCCGAGGACCAGCAGCTCACCTACCTGGTGATGGAGCTGCTCACCGGCCGCACCCTGGCCCAGGTGATCCGGGAGGGCCGGCCGCAGCCGCGGCAGGGCCTGTGCTGGGCGCGGCAGGTCTGCGAGGCGCTGGCGGCGGCGCACGACGCGGGCGTGGTGCACCGGGACATCAAGCCGGACAACGTGATGATCACCGAGGACGGCGTGGCGAAGGTGCTGGACTTCGGCATCGCCCAACTGGACCTCGGCGCCGGCGGGTTGACCACCACGGGCGCGGTCGTCGGCAGCCCCGCGTACCTGGCGCCGGAGCGCTGGACCGGCGGCCGGGTGGACGGCCGGGCCGACCTCTACGCGCTGGGCTGCGTGCTGGTCGAACTCTTCACCGCCAAGCGGCCGTTCAACGGGGATTCGACGCCGGTGCTGATGTACCAGCACCTCAACGAGCCGCCCCTGGCGGTGGACCCGGTGAAGTACGGGCTGCCGCCCGGACTGCCCGGGCTGCTCGCCGAGTTGCTGGCGAAGGACCCGCAGGACCGGCCGGCCGACGCCCGGGCGGTCGCGCAGCGGCTCGCGGACCTGGCGGAGGGGCGGGACGCGCCTCCGGCGGCGGCCGCGGTCGACCGGGCCGTGCCGGAACCGGCCGTGGTGGACGGGCCCGCGCCGGCCCGGCCCGAGCCGGCCCGGCCCGCGCCCGCCCAGCCAGTCCGCCCGGCGCCCGGCCGGCGGAGTGCGCCGGTCCGGCAGCCGAAGCTCCGGCCGGTGGGCAGACCCGCGCTGACGTACCCCGAGCCCCGGCAACCCGCGAGCCCCGCCGGACCGCCCGCGCCGGTCGAGGACGCGCCGGTCGAGGACGCGGCGGCCGTACGGGACCGGTTGCTGAGGACCGTACGGGCCGTGGAGGCCGAGCGGCCCGCGACGGCGGTGCACCGGCTCCGGCCCGTGGTCGAGGCGGCCGCACGGTCGCTCGGCGGCGCCGACCCGGAGGTCGTCGCCGCCCGGCGGGAACTCGCCGGGTACCTCGGCCGGGACGGCCGGTTCGCGCAGGCCGTCGGGCTGCTGGAGGAGCAGCTGGCGGATCTGGAACCGGTCCTCGGGGACCTCGATCCCCGGGTGCTGGAGGTCCGGTACGACCTGACCGGGCTGGTCCGCAGGAGCGGTCAGACGGCCACCGCGGTCCGCCTGCTGGCCGCACTCCTGCCCGCGCTGCGGAGCGCCTGGGGCCCGCGCGGCCCGCTCGTCCTCCAGGCCGGCGCCGACCTCGCGGCGTGCCGTGCCGAGCGGGGCGACTTCCCGGCCGCCGTGGCGCAGTTGGACGAGCTGCTGCCCCAGCTCGTCGAGGTCTACGGCCCGGCCGACCGGCGCTGCATGCGGGCGCGGGCCGCTCTGGCGGAGTACCGCAAGCGGGCCCGGTTCCACCGTGCGCCGAAGCGGGCCGTCCGTGCCTGGCGGGTGCGGATCGACCGGGACCGGGCGCTGCGGCTGGTCCGGTTGATCCGGTCCGTCGGGGAGTCCGCCCCGGAGCTCGGCCGCGAGCTGGAGCGCGGGACGGGCGTCAAGGGCCTCGCGGAGCGGGTGCTCTCGGCGCCGCCCTTCGTCTCGGACGAGGACCTGCTGGTGGATGTCTTCGGGCCGTAACGCCCCGGGGTAACGCCCCGGGCGCGGGCCTCAACCCACCAGCGCCGCCGCCGGGAGCGCCGCCAGGGCCCGGAGCAGCGCCCGGGCGGCGGCGTCGTTCTGGCGGAAGGCCGGGGCGTTGGTGCGGGGGCGGGCGAAGGCGGCGGCCGAGCGCAGGCTGGTGTGCGGGCCGAGTGCGGTGCGGCGCGGGTGGGGGGCGCCGCCGAGGGCCGGGTCGATCAGCCGGCTGTCGGCGGGGTCGATGGTGACCAGGCCGGAGCGGTGGGTGTGCTCCGGGTCGCTCACCACCTCCTCCGCCACCTGTCCGGCGCGGTGCAGTTCGCCCAGCACCGGGTCGAGGGTGCGGGCCAGCGCGTGCTTGGGCAGGTAGGCCTCGACCAGCGCGGTGGCGGTCACGGTGTGGCTGGGCACGGTGGTGCCGGAGGCCCGCCAGGTGCCGGTGGTCTCGTCCCGCTCGACCCGTACGCCCGCGCCGAGGAAGCGCACCACCCCGGCCTCGGAGAGCGCGAGGAGCTGGCGCAGCCGGAAGCCGGGCGGGCCGGAGGCGAGGAAGCTGAAGTAGCCGAAGAACCACTCGTCGACCTCCTCGGCGACCGAGCGGGCGGTGAGCCGGCCGGCGGCGACCAGCCGGGGGAGCTGGCCGAACAGCGAGAGCAGGGCGAGGAAGGCGCCCAGGTCGGCGCTGTGGGCCGGGTCGGCGCGGCGGTCGGCGTCGGCGGTGACGTACGCGCGCAGGTGGGCCTGGAGCTCTTCGGCGGATCCGAGTTCGAGCCCGGCCAGCGGGTGGTCCAGCCGCTCGAAGTCGATCCGGTCGGCCGGGTCGGGCACGGCCTCGGCGACCAGGGCGGCGAGTTCGGCGGAGTACCAGCCGTGCCGGTCGTAGCGGGCCAGGAACTCGGGCCAGGGCAGCGAGGTGCGTTCGGGGTGGGCGTGGAACAGCTCGTGGTAGTGCCCGAAGGCGATCTCCTTGGCCATCAACGGCCAGGCGTCGCGCCGCAGTTCGAGCGGCCCGCCGGTGGCGAGCAGGGCGTCCACGGCGGCCGCGTCGAAGTAGCGGGGGAGCGGGGCGGGCGGCCCCTGGAGGCGGTAGTCGGTCTTGGAGTGGTACGGGACGCCGCGCCGGGAGCCGAGGTGCAGCACCGGTTCGCGGCCGGACGGGCGGTAGCGCAGGGCGGGCCCGTTGCCGGTGGGCTCGAAGCGGCCGCCGCGTCCCTCGGTGAGCATCGCGATCAGGTCGACGGCGGCCAGGCCGAGGCCGCGCAGCACCACCTGCTCGCCGGGGGCGATCCGGGCCAACTCGTCCTCGACGTCGGCGGAGTAGGCGGGCGGGAGGTGGAAGCGGCCGTGCCGGGCGGCGAACGCGGCGTCGGCCGCGTGCCGCGGGTGCGGGGCGGAGTCGAGGTGGCCGAGGGTGAGGACGACGTGGTCGGCGGTGAGCGCGGTGTCGCCGAGGTGCACGGTCTGCGGGCCGTCGGCCGGTCCGTCGATCCGCCGCACGGTGTCCCGGTGGACGGTGACCGAGACGTGCTCCGGCAGGTCGGCGACGGCGCGGCGGAACACCCAGTCCAGGTAGGCGCTCTGGGCGCGCCGGGTGGGGAAGTCGGTGGGGGCCAGGTCGCGCAGCTCGGCCCGTACGGCCGGGTCGGCGACCTCCCGGTAGGGCGCGAACTCCCGTTGGCGCCGGGCCCATTCGGCCAGCGAGGGGCCGGGGCGGACCGGTCCGTCGATGGTGGCGAGCTCGTCGGTGAACATGGTGACGTCCTCGGCCATCGAGTTCATCCGCAGCAGCGGGGACTGGTCGTGGCGCCAGATCCGGCCCCCGCCGGGCGGGTGGGGGTCGACCAGGCGGATCTCCAACGGCCGGTCGGCGGGCAGCAGTTCGGTGGCGTTGGCGGCGATCCGCTCCAGCAGTCCGGTGCCGCGCGGGCCGGCGCCGACGATCACGAGCGTCCTCATGCCGGCACCACCTTGACCAGGGCCGCCCGGGCGCGCTGCAGCGGGGTGGGTGGCAGGCCGTCCCGGGTGGCGCCCCTGGCGAAGTGGCGCTCGACGTAGTACTGGCCGACGGACAGCACGGTGGTGACCACCAGGTACCAGAGGGTGGCGACCATCAGCATCGGGATGACCTGGTAGGACTGCAGGTAGACCAGTTGCACCGAGTAGAGCAGGTCGGAGACGGCCAGCACGCTGACGATGCTGGTGCCCTTGAGCGCGCCGATCAGCATGTTCCCGGCGGTGGGCACGATCGCGCGCATCGCCTGCGGCACCACGATCCGGCGCAGCACCCGCCACCGGCCGAGCCCGAGCGCGGCGGCCGCCTCCAGCTGTCCGCGGTCGACGGAGAGGATGCCGCCGCGGATCACCTCGGCGGCGTACGCGGTCTCCAGCAGGGTGAGTCCGATGACGGCGGTCAGGGTGGGGCCGATCAGGTTGACGGTCTTCACCGTGACGAACTCGGGGCCGAAGGGGATGCCGAGGCCGAGGGTCGGGTAGAGCGCGCCGATGTTGAAGAAGAAGAGCAGCTGCACCAGCGGCGGGGTGGAACGGAAGATCCAGATGTAGCCCCAGGCGATCGTGCGCAGCACGGGGTTGGCGGACAGCCGCATGGTGGCGAGGACGGTCCCGAACACGAAGCCGAGGGCGAGGGTGGCGGCCGTCAGCCACAGGGTCAGGCTCAGGCCGTCGAGGACGGACCGGGCGGTGAACCAGTCGGCGACCACGCCCCACTGGAAGGCCCGGTTGCGGATCACCGAGCTGACCGCCATCGCGGCCAGCAGCAGGGCGACGGCCGCGGCGACCCACTGGCCGGGCTTTCGACGGGCGACGATCCGGGCCTCGGTGGCCGGGGCCGGCGGTGGGGCCTTGCTGGGGGAGGGGGCGGGCAGGACGTCCTGCGGGGTGGCCATGGCGGCGGCTCCTGGGCGGAGTGCGGGCGGGGGGAGAGGTACGGGGGTGATCACGTACGGGCCCTCGGGCGCCGGCCCGCGTCCCTCAACACGGCCGGTGCGATGCACTGCACTCCGCGCCGATCGTACGCATGCGCGATCGAGGGCTGTCAAGGGCGATCGGGGCCGTCACGGCGCTTCGGAGAAGCGACAGGAGATCGCAACAGTGCGGCAATGATGGGTGGTTGACGTACCGCTCGGCCGACTGCTCAACTTGAGGCCATGTACGCCGAGCAGCCCCTGGTCACCCGCGACCACATCGACTTCGGTCGGGTGTGGTCCGCGGCGTGTCGCGGCTGACCCGGCAGCGGGCCGCCCGTCCGGCCTGACCTCCCGGCGGGGAGCCTCCCTCGGCGCACCCCGCCCGCATCGAGCTGACGATGCCTCAGTTCGCCGCTGTCGACGACGACTTCGCACTGCGCTCCGGCAGTCCCCTCCCTCGTTTCCCGCACCGCCCCCTGCCCGGCGGCCCGCCCGCCGCCGAGGCCGCCGCCGGCCTGCCCGCCGGACCCAGCCCACCCCGAAAGGTTCCGTCATGCCCGTCGAATTCCTCGGCATCGCCGCCACCGCCGACGGTTCGGAGACCCACCCGCGCACCACCGCCGCCTTCGACCGCGACTACACCCTGCGGCTGGCCCGGGCGCACGAGGACCACGGCTGGGACCGGGTGCTCTTCGCCTACGGCTCCGGCGCCCCGGAGCCCGCCGCCGCGGCCGCCTTCCTCGCCTCGCACCTCGACAAGCTGCAGATCCTGCTCGCACACCGGCCGAACGTCTCCTACCCGACCTTCGCCGCCAAGACCTTCGCGACCCTCGACCGGATCAGCGACGGCCGGCTGACCGTCCACTTCATCACCGGCGGCACCGACCACGAGCAGCAGCGCGAGGGCGACTTCCTCACCAAGGACCAGCGCTACGAGCGCACCCGCGAGTACATCGGCATCGTGAAGAAGGCCTGGACCAGCCGGGAGCCCTTCGACCACGAGGGGGCGCACTACCGCTTCAACGACTTCGTCTCCGACGTCTTCCCCGTCCAGCAGCCGCGTCCGGCGGTCTCCTTCGGCGGCTCCTCGGACGCCGCCTACGCGGCCGGCGGCGCCGAGGCCGACATCTACTGCCTGTGGGGCGAGCCGCTGGCCCGCACCGCCGAGCAGATCGAGCGGGTGAAGGAGGCGGCGCGGGCCGCCGGACGGACCGACGTGCCGCGCATCCAGGTGGCGTTCCGGCCGATCATCGCGCCCACCGAGGAGCTGGCCTGGGAGAAGGCGCACCGCACGGTGGCCACCATCCGGTCCCGCCGGGAGAGCGGGGCGCTCGCACCCCGGCGCCGCCCGGCGACGTCCGGCCCTGGGGCTGCGACACCTGAGAACGTCGGCTCCCAGCGGCTGATCGAGATCGCCGAGGCCGGCGAGCGCTACGACCGCGCGCTGTGGACCCCGACCGCCGCGGCCACCGGCGGGGCGGGCAACTCCAACGCGCTGGTCGGCACCCCGGAGACGGTCGCCCAGGCGCTGCTGGACTACTACGACCTCGGCGTGGACATCCTCTCCGCGCGCGGCTACGACCTGCTGGGCGACGCGATCGACTTCGGCCGCTACGTCATCCCGATCGTGCGCGAGGAGGTCGCCAAGCGGGACGCCGCCAAGGCGGCCGAGCGGGCCGAACAGGACCGCCACCAGCTGATCGCGGTCCAGGCGTGAGCGACGGACGGCCGGGGGAGTTCCGCCGGGTCGCCCTGGACGACCCGCTGGTCGAACCGCTGCTGCGCGAGCTCACCCACGAGTACGTCAGCCGCTACGGCCCCGGCGGCCACCGGGAGATGACCCGCTACCCGGCCGAGGCCTTCGCCGAGCCGCACGGCGTGCTGCTGCTCCTGCTGGAGGACGGCGAACCGGTGGCCGGCGGCGCCTACATGCGCCACGACGCGCGCACCGCCGAGGTGAAGCGGATGTGGACGCACTCCGCGCACCGTCGCCGCGGTCTTGCCCGCCGGGTGCTGGCCGAGCTGGAGCGCTCCGCCGGGGCCGCCGGCTACCGCCGGATCTTCCTGACCACCGGCCCCCGCCAGCCCGAGGCCAAGGGCCTCTACCTGGCCGCCGGCTACACCCCGCTGTTCGACGTCACCGCCGACCCCCTCGCCATCGGCCCGCTCCCCTTCGAGAAGCCGCTGCCGGTTCTGGCTCCGACCCACTGAAAGGCCCCCCGTGAGAACCACCACCGCCCGCCGCCGCCTCCTCGCGGCCACCGCCCTGCTCCCGGTCCTGGCGCTGGCCGCGTGCGGTTCGGACCCGAAGATCGCGGGAGCGGCCGGGGCGAGTGGGCCCGCCGCCACCGCCACCGAGGACGTCGTCTCCGGTCTGGGCCGGTCGGAGGCGGCGGCCGCGCTGCTGCCCGAGGAGGTCCGCACGTCCGGTGTGCTGAAGTTCGGTTCCTCCATCGGCGCCCCGCCCAGCGCGTTCTACGCCGACCAGGCGAGCAAGAAGGCGGTCGGGGTGGACATCGACTTCACCGATGCCGTCGCCAAGCTGCTCGGCCTGACCGTGCAGCGGGAGGACGCCGCCTTCGAGACCATCCTGCCCGCCCTGGGCAGCGGCAAGTACGACGTCGGCACCGGCAACTTCGGGGTCACCACCGCCCGGCTGAAGACCGTCGACTTCGTCACGTACATCGACGACGGCCAGGGCTTCGCGGTGAAGAAGGACAACACGGCCGTCCAGCCGGTCACCGACCTGGCCCAGCTCTGCGGGCTGACCATCGGCACCGGCGCCGGCACCACCTTCGAGACCACCCTCAACAGCAGGAAGGGCGTCTGCGCCGACGCGGGGAAGAAGCCGTACGAGGTCAAGGCGTTCAGCGAGGGCGGCGCGCTGCTGACCGGCCTCCAGCAGGGCCGGGTGGACGTCGAGATGTCCACCATCAACGGCCTGCGCCACCAGGCCTCGCAGGAGGCGGCCGGGGTGCGCTTCCTCAACGAGTTCCACCGGCTGGACGTCGGCTTCGCCTTCAAGAAGGGCTCCCCGCTCACCCCGGCCTTCCAGGCGGCGGTCAACCAGCTGATCAAGGACGGGACGTACGAGCGGATCCTCCGGAAGTGGGGTCTCACCGACTCGGCGATCAAGGAGTCGCAGATCAGTCCGCCCGAGCACCCGTGAACGCCGGGCCCGTCGAAGGAGTCCTCCGATGACCGTCAGTACGCAAGCACCACCGGCCCCGGCGGGACCGGCCGGCGGCGCCGCCACCGGACCCGCCGCCGGCCTCGACCCCGGGGAACTGGACGGCCTGCGGACCGTCCGCGCCCGGCACCCGTGGCGCTGGGCGGCCGGGGTCGCCGCCCTCGTCGTCCTAGTCCAGTTCCTCCACGGCCTGGCCACCAACCCGGCCTGGGACTGGGCCACCTTCCGGCTCTACTTCACCGCCGACACCATCCTCCAGGCGATCGGCCGCACCCTCGAACTCACCGCCTACGGAACCGTGCTGGGCTTCGCGCTCGGCGCCGTGGTGGCCGCGATGCGGCTGTCCCGCAGCGCGATCCTGCGGACCCTCGCCTGGGCGTACGTCTGGGTGTTCCGTTCGATCCCGCTGATCGTCCAGCTGGTGTTCTGGTTCAACCTCTCCTACCTCTACAAGCGGTTCGGCTTCGGCATCCCGTTCGGCCCGACCTTCGGCGACTTCGAGACGGTCGGCGTGCTGGGCGCGCTCGGCGCCGCGGTGCTCGGCCTCGGGCTGCACCAGGCCGCGTTCGCCGCCGAGATCATCCGCGGCGGCGTCATCGCGGTGGACGCCGGTCAGCGCGAGGCCGCCGCCGCCCTGGGCATCCCGCGCGGGCGGCAGGCCTGGCGGATCGTGCTGCCGCAGGCGATGCGGAGCATCCTGCCGGCTGCCGCCAACGAGGTGATCTCGCTGCTCAAGGGCACCTCGGTGGTCTATGTGATGGCCATCGGCGAGCTCTTCTACCAGGCCCAGGTGATCTACGGCCGGACCGGACGGGTGGTGCCGCTGCTGATGGTCGCCACGGTCTGGTACGTGGTGCTGACCACGGTGCTGTCGATCGGCCAGTACTACGTCGAGCGCTACTTCTCCCGGGGCGCCCGGCGCACCCCGCCGCCCACCCCGCTGCAGCGCCTCCGGTCCTTCGTGCGGAGCCTGCCTGCCCGTACCTCCGGAGGGACCCCGTGACGACACTCACCGAGCCGCAGACCACCGACGGGCCGCTGGCCGCCCCGATGGTGCAGGTCCGCGGCCTGCACAAGAGCTTCGGCCGGCTGGACGTGCTGCGCGGGGTCGACCTGGACGTCCCGGCCGGCTCGGTCACCGTGGTGCTGGGCCCGTCCGGCTCCGGCAAGTCCACCCTGCTGCGGGCGATCAACCACCTGGAGAAGCTCGACCGCGGCTACGTCGCCATCGACGGCGAGCTGATCGGCTACCGGCGCTCCGGCGACCGGCTGTACGAGCTCAAGGAGCGCGAGGTGCTGCGCCAGCGCACCGGCATCGGCTTCGTGTTCCAGAACTTCAACCTCTTCCCGCACCTGACCGTGCTGGAGAACCTGGTCGAGGCGCCGATCGCCGCGCTCGGCCGCCCCCGGGCCGAGGCCAGGGCGACGGCGCTGGCCCTGCTGGAGCGGGTCGGGCTGGCCGACAAGGCCGCCGCCTACCCCCGGCAGCTGTCCGGCGGGCAGCAGCAGCGGGTGGCGATCGCCCGGGCGCTCGCCCTGGAACCCAAGGTGCTGCTGTTCGACGAGCCCACCTCGGCGCTCGACCCCGAGCTGGTCGGCGAGGTGCTGGACGTCATCAAGGACCTCGCCCGCTGCGGCACCACGATGATCGTGGTCACCCACGAGATCGGCTTCGCCCGGGAGGTCGCCGACACCGTGGTCTTCATGGACGGCGGCGTGGTGGTCGAGCAGGGGCCGCCCGCCGAGGTCCTGGACCGCCCGCAGCAGGAGCGCACCCGGGCCTTCCTGGCCAAGGTCCTCTGACCCTCCGAGTCCAACCCCCCTTCACCGAGCAGGAGTTCCGCCATGTCCCTACCCCGTCGCGCCCTCGTGACCGCCGCCGGCGCGTTCGCCGCCGCCCTCGTCCTGGCCGGCTGCGGCAGCGGGGCCACGGGCGCCTCGGCGGAACTCGCCCCGGCCAAGGGCAGCACCGCGCCCAACGGCACCGTGGTGAACCTGTCGCCCGAGCAGAACCGGGTGACCACCCCGAAGGTCGACGCGATCGCCGCGCTGGTGCCGGAGGAGATCAGGAAGAGAGGCACGCTGAAGGTCGTCGACTCCATCGGCACCACCCCGCCGCTGGACTTCTACGCCAACGACGACAGGACCGTCATCGGCGTCGAGCCGGACATCGCCTCGCTGATCGGCAACGTGCTCGGCCTCAAGGTCGAGTTCAACCCGGTGTCCTGGGAGAACATCTTCGTCGGCCTGGACAGCGGCAAGTACGACGCCGGCCTGTCCAACATCACCGTCACCGAGGAGCGGAAGGAGAAGTACGACTTCGCCACCTACCGGCTGGACGTCCTCGGCTTCGAGGCGAAGAAGGGCAGCGGGATCAAGGTGACCGGCCCCAAGGACCTGGCCGGCCGCTCGGTCGGCGTCGCCACCGGCACCAACCAGGAGAAGCTGCTGATCGCCTGGAGCGAGGAGGACGTCCGCAACGGCCTCAAGCCGATCGACATCAAGTACTTCTCCGGCACCGAGTACTACCTGGCGCTCTCCTCCGGCCGGATCGACGTCTACACCGGCCCCAACCCCAGCCTGGCCTTCCACGCCGTGCAGACCGGCGAGACCGAGGTGGTCGGCACCTACTCGGGCGGCGGAGCGGACGTCCTCGGCAAGATCGCGGCGACCACCCACAAGGACAACGGGCTGGTCAAGGCGCTCAACGAGGCCCTCAACGAGGTGATCAGGAACGGGACGTACGGGCAGGTGCTCAAGCGCTGGGGCCTGGAGAGCGAGGCGGTGCAGGCCTCCGAGATCAACCCGGTCGGCCTGCCCAAGCCGAAGCCGTAGCTTTCGTTCACCCGTTCGTCCCCGGCCGCCGCTATGGTGACCCCTCCGACCCTCCGGCGGCGAACGCCGTTCGGGCGCGGTCGAGTTGGGGGAGGGCATGCACAAGGGCGAGGTGCTCGGCGGTCGCTTCCGGCTGGACGAGTGGCTGGGCAGGGGCGGCTTCGGCGTGGTCTGGCGGGCGATCGACACCGTGCTGGACCGGCCGGTGGCGGTGAAGCTGCTGCTGGCCGAGCACGCCGCCGACCGGGAGGCGGTCGGGCGGTTCGTCCGCGAGGCCAAGCTGGCGGGCAGCCTGTCCCACCCGCACATCGTCACGGTGCACGACTACGGCCGGGTCAGCGACGCCACCGGGGAGATCCACTACCTGGTGATGGAGCTGGTCCGCGGCCGCCCGCTGTCCGCGATCCTCAAGGCCGGCCCGCCGGACCACGGGCGGGCGCTGGCCTGGATGGCGCAGGTCTGCGAGGCGCTGGACGCCGCGCACCGCAGCGGGGTCGTGCACCGGGACATCAAGCCCGAGAACGTGATGATCGCGGACAGCGGGGACCGCGCCAAGGTGCTCGACTTCGGCATCGCCCGGCTGCTCACCCAGTCCACCGGGCTCACCTCGACCGGCAGCGTGGTCGGCACCGTCCCGTACCTGGCACCCGAGTGCTGGTCCGGCGGCGCCGTGGACGGCCGGGCCGACCTCTACGCCTTCGGCGTGATGCTGTACGAGGTCAGCACCGGCCGACGGCCGTTCCGCGCGGACTCGCCGTACGAGTACATGCACAAGCACATGGACGAGATCCCGCCCCGGGTGCGCGGCAAGGACCCGCGGCTGGCCGAGCTGGTCGCCCAGCTGCTCGCCAAGCGGCCCGCGGACCGGCCCGCCGACGCCGCCGAGGTGCTGGAGCGGCTGCGCCGGATCCGGCCCGGGATGCTGCGGCCGGACGACCCCAGCCCGGAACAGCTGCGCCGCCGGGCCGACCGGGCCTGGCAGCAGGGCGCCGAGGGCCGGGCCGGGCAGGCCGTGGAGATCCTGGCGCAGCTGGTCCCCGACTTCGCCCGGATCTGCGGACCGGACGACCCGCGCACCCTGCGCACCTGCCACGACCTGGCCCTCTGGCTGGCCCGGGACGGCAGCCGGGGGGCCGCCGTGGCGCTGCTGGAGGCGTTGACCGAGGAGCCCGGCACGGCCGGGGAGGCCCGGGCCGACCTGCGGCGGGACCTCGCGCACTGGCGGCGGGAGGCCGACCGGCTCGGCCCGGGCACGGTGCGGGCGGCGCTAAGCGCCCGGGCGCTGCTCGGCGGCGGCAGCGGCGGGCCCGGCGTCCCCGACGGCCCCGACGGCGGCCGGGGCGGCAGCGGCGGCGGCGCGCAGCGCGGCTGAGGCGCCCGCGGCGATCGGGTCGCCGTGCCCGAAGACCACCGTCTCCACCGGCAGCGCGGCCAGCCGGTGGAAGGCCGCGAGGGCCCGGGCCGGGTCGGCGTGGAACACCCCGGGCCGGGTCTGCCCCTGGACGTTGGACACGACGTCCCCGGTGAACAGCACCCCGGCCCCGGGCAGGTGCAGCGCGATGCTGCCGTCGGTGTGGCCGGGGACGTGCAGGACCACCGCGCCGCCGCCGATGTCCAGCACGTCCCCCTCCTCGACCTCGCGGTGCACCGGGCAGGGCTCGGCGGGCGGGATCGGCGGCAGCCCGTCCCACAGCTGCTGCTCGAAGGGGCTGAGCACGGGCGGCGCCGCCGGCTGCTCGCGCCGGATCACCGGCGCCTCCAGCCGGTGCGCCACCACCTCCGCGCTCCAGCGCCGGGCCAGCTCGGCGGCGGAGCCGGTGTGGTCCTCGTGGTGGTGGGTGAGCACGATCCGGCGCACCGACCCCGGCGCCAGGCCGATGCTGCGGACGGCCTGCTCGATCCCGTCCGCCGATCCGGCCACGCCGGTGTCGATCAGGGTCGGTCCGTGGTCGTCCCGCCAGAGGTAGGCGGTGCCGAACTCCAGGGTGATCATGTGCAATTCGTCGCGTACCCGGGTGATCTCCATGCCCCCGATCCTGCGCACCGCGGCGCCCCGGCACACCGGCGTTCGCCCTGGGCGTGCGGACTTCGCCCCTGGCAGACCGGTCCTGCCGGGGCGGCTGTCAACCGTACGGGCCGCCGATTCGGGGCGCCGCGCCGTTGTGCGATTTGATGGGAATCCGCCCATCGGGACGGTCTGGCCCGCCGGCCGGGCCGTTGATATACCTCGTTGCCAGACTCGGGAGCGGTGTCCGCGCCGCCCCGGTGAGCTGCGACGAAAGGCTGGTGACGGATCGATGAAGCTCCTCCGCGTCGGACCCCCGGGCGCCGAGCGCCCGGTCGTGCTGGGCGAGGACGGCACCGCGTACGACCTCTCCGGGCGGGCCCGCGACCTCGACGGGGCCTTCCTGGCCGGACTGGACACCGCCGCGCTGGCGCGCGAGGTGGCGGCCGGCGTGCTGCCGGTGGTGGACCTGGACGGCCTGCGGGTGGGTGCGCCGGTGGCCCGGCCGGGCAAGGTGGTCGGCATCGGGCTCAACTACCGCGACCACGCGGCCGAGGCCGGGGCCGCGATCCCGGCCGAGCCGGTGATCTTCCTCAAGCCGAGCTCCACCGTGGTCGGCCCGTACGACGAGGTGCTGGTGCCGCGCGGGGGCGAGAAGACCGACTACGAGGCCGAGCTGGCGATCGTGATCGGCCGCACCGCCCGCTACCTGGACTCGCACACCGAGGCCGCCGGGGTGATCGCCGGCTACACGATCGCCAACGACGTCACCGAGCGGGCCTTCCAGTTCGAGCGCGGCGGCCAGTGGGACAAGGGCAAGTCGGCGGAGACCTTCACCCCGCTCGGGCCCTGGCTGGTCACCGCCGACGAGGTGGCCGACCCGCAGGCGCTGGCGCTGCGGCTCTGGGTCAACGGTGAGCAGCGGCAGGACGGGAACACCGCGGAGATGATCTTCCCGGTGCTCGAACTCGTCCGCTACGCCAGTCAGTTCATGGTGCTGGAGCCCGGTGACGTGATCATCACCGGCACCCCGGCCGGGGTCACCCTGGGCCGCCCCGGCACGCCGTTCCTCGCCCCGGGCGACATCGTCGAGATCGAGATCGACGGCCTCGGTCGCCAGCGCCAGGTGCTCGGCAAGGCGTAGCGGCGCGGGCCCGGCCACCGGGCCGCCCCGACCCTTGGCACGGGGGTCGGGAGGGCCGTCAGCGCGCCTCCAGCACCGCCCTCAGCCGTTCGGCCCGGTCCGCCCGCGGCCCCTCCAGGGCGAGCAGCCCCGCCAGCACCTCCGCCGTCTGCGGATCGTGCAGCGCCGTCGCGGCCGCCATCGCCGTGAACTGGTCGACCAGCCAGTCCCGCAGGCCGTCCACCGGCAGCGTGCGCCCCTCGTCCAGCCAGCTCAGCGACGCCCCCTCGACCACCGCGATCCACGAGCGCACCAGCAGCGTCAGCCGTGGTCCGGCCTCCCGCACCCCCAGGTGCCGCAGGGTCCGCTTGAGCGCCGCCCGCCGGACGTCGTCCACGATCGCCGAGGTCCGGGCCGTCTCCACCACCGAACCGCCGCGCAGCAGCGCCGAGTAGCCCGCGTCGTGCTCGGCCACGAAGGCGAAGTAGCCGTCCAGCACGGCCGCCAGCTGTTCGGACGGCCTCCCGGTCAGCGGTACGGCGAACCGGCTGGTCAGCTCGTCCGCCGCGGTGCGCAGCGCGGCCTCGTACAACTGCTGCTTGCCGCCCGCGAAGTAGCGGTAGACCAGGGGCCGGGAGGCGCCGGCGGCCTCGGCGACGTCGTCCAGGCCGACCTCCTCGGGCGGCCGGGAGGCGAACAGCTCCAGGGCGACCGCGATCAGCTGTTCGCGCCGCTGTTCGACCGGCAGTCGCCGGTAGCCGGAGCGGCGCCGGCGCGGTGCGGGGGCGGTCGGCGCGGGGGCGGGGTCGGTTGCCGTGGTGGGGCGGGCTTCCATGGAGCCTCAGCGTAACGGGCGTCGGACCGATCGGGGCCTGCCGCGCACCGGATCTTTCCGAACGGGTGTTTGCGCCGTCCGGCGGCCCGTCCGGCAGGCGTCCACCGGCCGTCAGTTCGCGGACCGCAGCAGGTCATCGCCCGCTGCCGGGGGCTTGCAATCGGCCCGGGCAACGCGATGATGTCCGGATGGCTGAAGAACTGATCAACTCCGGCGGCGACACCCCCCGCCGCATCGCCGACGGCTACGTCCAGGCCCTGGCCGACCTCGACCCGCTGACCGCGGTCTACCTCGGCCTCAACCCGGAGGACGACCGGCTGCCCGACCTGTCCCCGGCCGGGGCCGAGGCGATCGCCGACCTCGCCCGCCGCACCCTGGCCCGGCTGGACGAGGCCGAGCGGGCCGGCACCGACGAGGACGAGGCCGAGCGCCGCTGCGCCCGGCTGCTGCGCGAGCGGCTGACCGCCGAACTCGCCGTCCACGACGCGGGGGAGGACTACCGCGCGGTGCGCAACCTGGGTTCCCCGGTGCACAACACCCGCGAGGCCTTCACCCTGATGGCGACCGCCACCGAGGAGGACTGGCGGCTGATCGGACGTCGACTGGCCCGGTTCCCGCTGGCGTTGGAGCAGTACCGGCAGACCCTGGCCGAGGGCGTCGAGCGCGGCCTGCTGTCCGGCCCGCGCCAGGTGGAGACGGTGGTCGGCCAGTTCGGCGAGTGGCTGGCGGGGGAGACCCCCGGCGGCTGGTTCGGCGAGTTCGTCCAGGCCGCGCCGGAGGGCGTGCGCGGCGAGCTGTCCGGGCACGCGGTGGCCGCCGCTGAGGCGCTGGCCGCGCTGCGCGACTGGATGCGCGACGTGTACGGCCCGGCCGCCGCCGGCACCCCGGACACCGCCGGCCGCGAGCGCTACGGCCGCTGGGTGCGCTACTGGACGGGTGCCGACCTGGACCTGGACGAGGCCTACGCGTGGGCCTGGACCGAGTTCCACGACCTGTACGCGCAGATGGAGGCCGAGGCCGAGAAGGTCCGCCCGGGCGCCGGCCCGATGGCGGCGATGAAGTGGCTGGAGTCGGACGGCCCGGCGATCGAGGGCGCCGACGCCGCCCGGGAGTACCTCCAGGGCCTGATGGACCAGGCCGTCCGGGATCTCCAGGGCACCCACTTCGACCTGGCCGAGCCGGTCACCCGGGTCGAGTCGCGGATCGCCCCGCCCGGCAGCGCCGCCGCGCCGTACTACACCCAGCCCTCGCTGGACTTCAGCCGCCCGGGCCGGACCTGGCTGCCGGTGCTCGGCGAGGAGCGCTTCCCGGTCTGGGACCTCGTCTCGACCTGGTACCACGAGGGCGTCCCGGGCCACCACCTGCAGCTGGCGCAGTGGGTGTACGTCGCCGACCGGCTCTCCAGCTACCAGGTCAGCCTCGGCGGGGTGAGCGCCAACATGGAGGGCTGGGCGCTGTACGCCGAGCGCCTGATGGACGAGCTCGGCTACCTGACCGACCCCGGCCACCGGCTGGGCTTCCTGAACGCCCAGATGATGCGGGCGCTGCGGGTCATCGTCGACATCGGCATGCACGTCGGGCTGGACTTCCCGGCGGACTCCCCGTACCGGCCGGGCGAGCCGGTGACCCCGGAGCACGCGCGGGAGTTCTTCGGCCGCTACTGCGGGCTGTCCGCCGACTTCCTGGACAGCGAGCTGGTCCGCTACCTGGGCATGCCCGGCCAGGCGATCGGCTACAAGCTGGGCGAGCGGGCCTGGCTGCGCGGACGGGCGGCGGCGCGGGCGGCGCACGAGGCGCGCGGCGAGGAGTTCGACCTCAAGGCCTGGCACATGGCGGCGCTCTCGCAGGGCTCGCTGGGGCTGGACGACCTGGTCGCGGAGCTGTCGGCGCTCTGAGGGGCGGGTGCGGGACCAGGGCTCCGGGACTCGGTCGCGAGTCCCGGAGCCCTGGTCCTTTTGTCCGTAAGAGGTGATTTGGCGAGGTTTTTCCTTGCGGACCACCGGAGTCGGGGTTTGGCTGGAAGGCGACTGCGTGACCTCTCCGTCCCCCCTCCGGAAGGCTCGACCAGTGTCTGCGCAACCCGCCACCGGTCATGAGGACGCGGACAGCCGCCGCTGGTGGGCGCTGGCGGTCATCGCCATCGCCCAGCTCATGATCGTCCTCGACATCACCATCGTGAACATCGCACTGCCGTCGGCCCAGCGGGACCTGGGCATCTCCGACGCGGACCGGCAGTGGGTGATCACCGCCTACACCCTCGCCTTCGGCGGCCTGCTGCTGCTCGGCGGCCGGCTGGGTGACCTCTTCGGCCGCAAGCGCGTCTTCACCGTCGGCCTGCTGGGCTTCGCCCTCGCCTCCGCCCTCGGCGGCGCGGCGGTGAGCCCGGCCATGCTCTTCGGTGCCCGCGCCCTCCAGGGCGCGTTCGGCGCCCTGCTCGCCCCCTCCGCGCTGGGGCTGCTCTCGACCACCTTCTCCGATCCGAAGGAACGCAGCACGGCCTTCGGGATCTTCGGCGCGATCGCCGGTGGCGGCGCCGCGATCGGCTTCATCGCCGGCGGCCTGCTGACCGAGTACCTGAACTGGCGCTGGTGCCTGTTCGTGAACACGCCGATCGCCGTGGTCACCGCCTTCGCCGCGTTCTCCGTGCTCAAGCGCGACCACATCGGCAGGGGCCGCCGGATCAAGCTGGACCTGCCCGGGGCGCTGCTCGGCTGCGGCGGCCTGCTGGCCGTCGTCTTCGGCACCTCCGAGGCCGTCACCCGGGGCTGGAGCGACGGCCTGGTGATCGGCTCGCTGCTGCTGGGCGTGGCGCTGCTGGCGGTGTTCGTCCTGGTCGAGAAGCGCTCGGCGCACCCGCTGCTGCCGATCCACATCGTGGCCGAGCGCAACCGCGGCGGTGGCGCGCTCTCGGTGGGGCTGGCGATGGTCGGCATGTTCGGCCTGTTCCTGTTCCTGACCTACTACCTGCAGGCCGTCAAGCACTTCTCGCCGGTGGTCTCCGGCATCTCCTTCCTGCCCATGACGGCCGCCATCGTGCTGAGTTCGACCGGTGTCGCGGCCCGGCTGATGACCAGGGTGCCGTCCCGGAACCTGATCACCCCCGGCCTGGTGCTCGCCGCGGGCGGCATGGCCTGGCTGACCCGGATGACGGTGGACAGCCCGTGGGCCGCCATGGTGCTGCCGGCCGTGCTGCTGATCGGCTTCGGCATGGGCCTGGTGTTCATGCCGGCGATGAGCCTGGCCACCCTCGGGGTCGCCCCGAACGAGGCCGGCGCGGCCTCGGCCACCATCAACTCGGCCCAGCAGGTGGGTGGTTCGTTCGGTACGGCACTGCTCAACACGATCGCCGCCAGCGCCACCGCGACGTACCTGTCGACCCGGCTCGCAAGCGATCCGACGGTGCGGGCCCAGGGAGCGGTGCACGGCTACGTGGTCGCGACCTGGGTGGCGATGGGCGTGCTGCTGCTGGCCGCCCTGGTCGCCTTCCTCATGATCGACCACCGTCCGGCGCCCGGTGAGGCGAGCGGCGTCCCGGGCGGGGTGGAGGTCCCGGCGGCCGTACCGGGCGCGGTGGACGGCCGGCCGAGCCCCAGGGCCGCCGCCATCGCCGACGTGAAGGCCAACGTGAAGCCGGCCGCCGAGGTCCGCACGGAGGCGGGAACGGAGCGGCCCCGGCCCGACTGAGGGCGGGTGATTGAAAGTTTGCAGCAAGGTCTTGCAGTCAACCTCCGGCGCCTGCTTGACTCCTGGCCACCGTCCAGGGATCAAGGAGGCGCCGTCGTGCCGCAGCAGTCCGAGCCAGCGGAAGCGGAGTTCGACCTGCTCGTGGCGGGCGGTGTGGGCGTGGACACCGTCGTCCGGGTCGAACGGCTGGAGGTCCCGCCCGGCGACTCGCTGTTCGTCGAGCCGGTGCGCGACTACGTCGGCCACACCGGCTACGGCGTCGCCCTCGGCGCCCACCGCCTCGGGCTGCGCACCGCCCTGCTGGACTTCCTCGGCGACGACCCGCAGGGCGACCTCGTCCGTGCCGCCCACCGCCGCCACGGCCTGCACTTCGCGCACCTGACCAGCCCGTACGGCACCCCGCGCGGGGTCAACCTGGTGGACGCGGCCGGCCGCCGGTTCTCCTTCTTCGACGGCCGCCACCCCGCCGACCTGCGGCTGCCGCGCGACTTCCACCTCCCGTACGTCGAGCGCAGCCGGCACGTCCACCTGTCCATCACCGGCGTCAACCGGGACATGTACGCCGACCTCCACCGGCTCGGCCGCACCTCCTCCACCGACCTGCACGACTGGGACGGCGAGAACCCGCACCACCGCGACTACGCGCTCAACTCCGACCTGGTGTTCCTCTCCGTGGCCGGCTGCCGCGGCCGGCACGAGGCGGTGATGCGCTCGATCCTCGCCGAGGGCCGGGCCGCCGTCGTGGTCGCCACCGCGGGCGCCGAAGGCTGCCACCTGCTCACCCGCGAGGACGGCGTGCCGCACCACCTGCCCGCCGTCGACCCCGGCCGCCCGGTGGTGGACACCAACGGCGCCGGGGACGCCTTGGTCGCCGGGTTCCTGTACGCCTGGTTCCGCGGCCACGCGCCGCTGGACTGTGCCCGGGCCGGTTCGGCCGCCGGGGCCTTCGCCTGCACCTCCGCCGGGACCCACACCGCCTTTGTCGAGGCGTCCGTTCTCGATACCCTCCTGGGGCGTGCCTGACGGTTCGCGCGCCCGGCGGGAACTGTCAGCCACGCCCCTGGGACAGGACTGATCCGGTGGGCCTTTTCTCATCGAGCTCCAAGCCTGCGGTCACGACCTTTCCAGGCTGAGGCGTCATAGTCATGGACCGAACGGGACGCCACCGAACAGGGCAGGAGACACAGGCATGGGGCAGCACCGCCGCCGGAGTTCACGCCGCCACCGTCTGCTCGCCCCCTCGCTGGTCACCGCACTGTCCGCGCTCGTGGTGGGCACGGTGGTGGCCGGGACCCACGGGTTCAACCTGTCCGACGCCTCCGCCGCCGGGAAGGAGGCCCGCCGCACCCGGGCCGCCGCCCCGGCGACCTCCCCGGCCGCCACCACGGCGGCGCCCGCCTCGCCCGCCCCGGCCGCGGACACCACCCCGAGCGCCACCCCGACCCCGACCCCGGCCCCGAGCGCCACCCCGACCCCCACCGACAGCCCGTCGGCCGCCGCCCCCGCCGCCCCCGCCGCCCCCGACGTGCACAGCGTCGGGCTGGGCACGACCGCCCCCGCCCCCGCCGGCAACCGGGAGACCGCCACCGTCGGCGCCCTGTTCACCGGTCCCGTCGGGCCCGGCAACCACTTCTGCACCGCCAGCGTGCTGCACAGCGCCACCGGCAACCTGCTGCTGACCGCCGCGCACTGCCTCACCAGCACCGACGGCGTGACCTTCGCCCCCGGCTACCGGGACGGCTCCGCCCCGTACGGCACCTGGCAGGTGACGGCGATCCACACCGCGTCCGGCTGGTCCCAGAAGGGCGACGTGGACGAGGACTTCGCGATCCTGGAGACCGCCCCCAGCAACGGCCGCAAGGTCGAGGACGTGGTCGGCGGCAACAAGCTGGGCACCGACGAGCCCTTCGGCGCCACCGTCCGGCTCTACGGCTACCCGGCCGACGCCGAGACGCCCAACCTCTGCACCAACACCACCGCCCAGCAGAGCGCCTACCAGCGCGTGATCCAGTGCCCGTCCTACTCGGCCGGCACCAGCGGCGGCCCGTGGATCAACACCGCCACCGGCGACGTGGTCGGCGCCATCGGCGGCTACCAGCAGGGCGGCGACACCGACGACACCTCGTACAGCGCCTACTTCGACCACACCATCGCCGAGCTCTACGACGAGGCCGAGGCCGCCACCTCCTGAGCCGCCCGGACCCGGACCCCGCCCTCTCCCCGGGCGGGGTCCGCCGGACCGTCCCCGAACCGCGCCCGGACATGACGAAGGCCCAGATCCGTGGATCAACTCCACTGATCTGGGCCTCAGTTGCACTTCCCGCGAAGTGCCCCCGGTAGGATTCGAACCTACGCACCCGCCTCCGGAGGGCGGTGCTCTATCCCCTGAGCTACGGGGGCCTGCTGGCCTGTCGGTCACTCGCGCGTTCCGACGTGAAGAACACTACCAGGCTTCGAGGGCGGTCCGTGCACGGGTTTCCGGAAAGATCGTCGGGGTCGGCCCCCGGCGGCCCGGTGGGCGGAAGTGCCCAAAGGCCGGACGGGGTGGCGGGGCCGCCGATACCCTCGGTGAGGTGTCGGGAGTGTCCGGGCGGGTCCTCGTGGTGGACGACAGCGAGGTGATCCGCCAGCTGATCAGGGTCAACCTGGAGCTCGAAGGCTTCGAGGTGGTGACCGCGGCTGACGGCGCCGAGTGCCTGGAGGTCATCCGCCGGGTGAAGCCCGACGTGGTGACCCTGGACGTGGTGATGCCGCGGCTGGACGGCCTCCGGACGGCGGCCCGGCTGCGCGCGACCCCGGCCACGAGTGCGCTGCCGATCGCGATCGTGAGTGCCTGCACCCCGGCGGACCTCGACCTGGGGGAGGCGGTCGGTGTGGACGGCTACCTCGGCAAGCCCTTCGACCCCGCCGACCTGGTCGCCCTGGTCCGGCGCCTGATGGGGGCGGAGGAACGGCCCGCCGGGTTTCGCCCTGAGCGAACAGAACGTACGGATCGCGGCTGACACCCCTGGGTGGACGGCGCCGGGGGCCCTCCGGGCGTCTCAACCGGCAAACCGAGTGGCGGGCGGGCACCCCGTCTCGCCTACGCTTGGCGTCGTGACCCCCGCAGACCTTTCCCAGGCAATCCAGGCCGCAGTGAGCTCCGCCGTCGAGGCGGGCGAGCTGGCCGTCGCCGTGCCCGAGCACGTGACGGTCGAGCGGCCCAAGAACCGGGACCACGGCGACTACGCGACGAACGTGGCCCTCCAGCTCGCGAAGGCGGCCGGCAAGCCGCCGCGAGCCGTTGCCGAGGTCCTGGCCGGGCGCCTGCGAGGGATCACCGGCGTCGCCCAGGTCGACATCGCCGGTCCGGGCTTCCTGAACATCACCCTGGACACCGCCACCGCCGGTGCGCTCGCCCGCACCATCGTGGAGGCGGGCGAGGCCTACGGCCGCAACGAGGCCCTCAAGGGCCTGCGGATCAACCTGGAGTTCGTCTCCGCCAACCCGACCGGCCCGATCCACATCGGCGGCGTCCGCTGGGCCGCCGTCGGCGACTCGCTGGCGCGTGTGCTGCGGGCCTCCGGCGCCGACGTCACCACCGAGTACTACCTCAACGACGCCGGCGTGCAGATCACCAAGTTCGCCGCCTCCCTGCAGGCCGCGGCGAACGGCCGCGAGGTGCCCGAGGGCGGCTACGTCGGCGAGTACATCGTCGACATCGCCAAGACGCTCACCGACGCCGTCCCGGGCGTGCTCGACCTGCCCGAGGCCGAGCAGCTGGAGGTCTTCCGCACCGAGGGCCTCAAGCTCATGGTCGCCGAGATCAAGCGCTCGATGGACGAGTTCGGGACCCACTTCGACGTGTGGTTCTCGGAGAAGACGCTGCACGACTCCGGCGCCGTCGAGAAGGCCATCGACCGGCTGCGCGAGCAGGGCCACGTCTTCGAGCAGGACGGCGCGGTCTTCCTGCGCACCACCGACTTCGGCGACGACAAGGACCGCGTCCTGATCAAGGCCGACGGCGACAAGACCTACTTCGCCGCCGACGCCGCGTACTACCTGTCCAAGCGGGACCGCGGCGCCGAGGTCGCGCTGTACATGCTGGGCGCCGACCACCACGGCTACGTCAACCGCCTCAAGGCCATCGCGGCCTGCGCGGGCGACGACATGAACCGCAACATCGAGGTGAAGATCGGCCAGTTCGTGAAGATGCTTCGCGACGGCGAAGAGGTCCGCATGTCCAAGCGGGCCGGCAACATCATCACGATCGACGACGTGGTCGAGTGGATCGGCGTGGACGCCGCCCGCTACACCCTGGCGCGCTCCTCCACGGACTCGACGATCACGCTGGACATCAACATCCTGACCAGCCAGACCAACGAGAACCGGGTCTACTACGTCCAGTACGCCCACTCGCGGATGTGCGCGGTCCAGCGCAACGCCGACGAGCAGGGCATCACGCGCGGTGCGGCCGAGGACTTCAAACCGGAGCTGCTGGCCACCGAGTGGGAGTCCGACCTGCTCGGCCACCTCGG
Organism: Kitasatospora sp. NPDC101108; assembly: GCF_055584725.1. NCBI lineage: Bacteria > Bacillati > Actinomycetota > Actinomycetes > Kitasatosporales > Streptomycetaceae > Kitasatospora > Kitasatospora sp. NPDC101108. Next base: position 49,153 of record NZ_JBVJLM010000003.1, on the reverse strand, counting down.
TGAGTTCCCGCGCGTGCTGGCCGCGGCCGGCGAGCTGCGCGAGCCGCACCGGGTCGCCGTGTACCTGGAGGACCTGGCCGCCAAGTACCACCGCTTCTACGACAACTGCCGCATCCTGCCCCGGGGCGACGAGGACGTCACGGACCTCACGCGCGCCCGGCTGTGGCTGGCCGACGCGACGCGCACGGTCATCGCCAACGGCCTCACGCTCCTGGGCGTGACGGCGCCCGAGCGGATGTAGGAACCACCCCCAAGCGCACAGCGGGGGCGGCTGACGGTCAACGGCGACCGTCGCCGCCCCTCGCCATAGGTCTCGAAGGACTGGCACAACGATGAGTCGCTCCGCACATCCCGCAGGCCCCCGCCACGGCGACGTCCTGCCCGAGGGCCACTACCAGGCCCCGCCGGCCGACCTGAACGCGCTCGACCCCAAGGTCTGGTCGCGCACCGTCGCCCGCGACGCCGAGGGCGTGGCCACCGTCGGCGGGGTCGACGTCAAGCGGCTGGCGGCCGAGTTCGGCACCCCGGCCTACGTGCTGGACGAGGAGGACTTCCGCGCCCGGGCCCGCGCCTGGCGGGACGCCTTCGGCACCGACGCGGACGTCTACTACGCCGGAAAGGCCTTCCTCTCCAAGGCGATCGTGCGATGGCTGCACGAGGAGGGCCTCAACCTCGACGTGTGCAGCGTCGGCGAGCTCGCGGTGGCGCTGGCCGCCGGGATGCCGCCGGAGCGGATCGCGCTGCACGGCAACAACAAGTCGGTCGACGAGCTGGAACACGCGGTGAAGACCGGGGTCGGGCACATCGTGGTCGACTCCTACGAGGAGATCGAGCGGCTGGCCGCGATCGCCGCCCGCCAGGGCGTGCGCCAGCAGGTGCTGATCCGGGTCACCGTCGGCGTCGAGGCGCACACCCACGAGTTCATCGCCACGGCGCACGAGGACCAGAAGTTCGGCCTCTCGCTGAACGGCGGGGCCGCCGCCGAGGCGGTGCGCCGGGTGCTCGGCCACGACAGCCTGGAACTGCGCGGCATCCACTCGCACATCGGCTCGCAGATCTTCGACATGGCCGGCTTCGAGGTGGCCGCCCGCCGGGTGGTCGGCCTGCTGGCCGGGATCCGGGACGAGCACGGCGTCGAGCTGCCCGAGATCGACCTCGGCGGCGGCCTCGGCATCGCCTACACCAGCGAGGACGACCCGCGCGAGCCCGCCGAGATCGCCGCCGCGCTGGCCGAGATCGTCCGCCGCGAGTGCGCCGCCGCGAACCTGAACGCCCCCCGGCTGAGCGTGGAGCCGGGCCGGGCGATCGTCGGCCCGACCGCGTTCACCCTGTACGAGGTCGGCACGGTCAAGCCGCTGGAGGGCCTGCGCACCTACGTCAGCGTGGACGGCGGGATGTCCGACAACATCCGCACCGCGCTGTACGACGCCGAGTACTCGGTGGCGCTGGTGTCGCGCACCAGCGACGCCGAGCCGATGCTGGTCCGGGTCGTCGGCAAGCACTGCGAGTCCGGCGACATCGTCGTCCGGGACGCGTTCCTGCCCTCCGACCTGGCCCCGGGCGACCTGATCGCGGTGCCCGCCACCGGCGCCTACTGCCGCTCGATGGCGAGCAACTACAACCACGCCCTCAGGCCCCCCGTGCTCGCCGTCAGGGACGGCGCGGCGCGGGTGATCGTCCGGCGCGAGACGGAGGAGGATCTCCTGCGCCTGGATATCGGATGACGAAATTCTCGTCTCAGATCATGGAACGACCGTAGATCCGTGCGGAAAGTCCCCGAGACTGGTACGGACCGAAGTTCCCGGCGGCACCCGGAAAACCGCCGGAAATACCGAAGCACGAAGAATGCAGAGCGGAGTCGGATGATGCGTACGCGCCCGCTGAAGGTGGCGTTGCTGGGTTGTGGTGTGGTGGGCTCCGAGGTGGCGCGCATCATGACGACGACGGCCGACGACCTCGCCGCTCGCATCGGTGCCCCGGTGGAGCTCGCCGGGATCGCGGTCCGCCGGGCCGGCCGGGTGCGTCCCGGGGTGCCCGAGCACCTGATCACCACCGACGCCGAGGCCCTGGTCAACCGGGGCGACATCGACGTCGTGGTCGAGGTGGTGGGCGGGATCGAGCCCTCCAAATCGCTGCTGCTGTCGGCCTTCAAGCAGGGCGCCTCGGTGGTCAGCGCCAACAAGGCGCTGCTCGCCAGGGACGGCACCGAGCTGCACGCGGCCGCCGCCGCGGCCGGCGTGGACCTGTACTACGAGGCCGCGGTCGCGGGCGCGATCCCGCTGCTGCGCCCGCTGCGCGAGTCCCTCGCCGGGGACAAGGTCGACCGGGTGCTGGGCATCGTCAACGGCACCACCAACTTCATCCTCGACAAGATGGACACCACCGGCGCCGGCTACTCGGAGGCGCTGGAGGAGGCCACCGCGCTCGGCTACGCCGAGGCCGACCCGACCGCGGACGTGGAGGGCTTCGACGCCGCCGCCAAGGCCGCGATCCTGGCCGGCATCGCCTTCCACACCAAGGTCACCGCGGCGGACGTCTACCGCGAGGGCATCACCGAGGTCACCGCCGCCGACATCGCCTCCGCGAAGGCGATGGGCTGCGTGGTCAAGCTGCTCGCGATCTGCGAGCGGGCCGCCGACGGCGGGTCCGTCACCGCGCGCGTCCACCCGGCGATGATCCCGCTGTCGCACCCGCTGGCCTCCGTCCGCGAGGCGTACAACGCGGTGTTCGTCGAGGCCGAGGCGGCCGGCCGGCTGATGTTCTACGGCCCGGGCGCGGGCGGCTCGCCGACCGCCTCCGCGGTGCTGGGTGACCTGGTCGCGGTGTGCCGCAACAAGCTGGCCGGGGCCACCGGTCCCGGTGACTCGGTGTACACCCGGCTGCCCGCCAAGCCGATGGACGAGGTCGTCACCCGCTACCACGTCAGCCTGGACGTGGACGACCGGGCCGGCGTGCTCGCCCAGGTCGCGTCCGTCTTCGCCGAGCACGGCGTCTCCATCGACACCGTGCGCCAGCAGGGCCGCGACGGCGACGCCTCGCTCGTCGTGGTCACCCACCGTGCCACCGACGCCGCGCTGTCGGCGACGGTCGACAAGCTCCGCGCGCTGGACAGCGTGCGGGACGTGGCCAGCATCATGCGGGTCGAAGGGGAATAAGGAACCAGCCATGAACGCCGTTGCCGAGAACGTCGTCCGAGGCGCGCACACCCACCAGTGGCGCGGCCTGATCGAGGAGTACCGGGACCGCCTGCCGGTCACCGCGGCCACCCCGGTGGTCACCCTGCTGGAGGGCGGCACGCCCCTGGTACCCGCCCAGGTGCTCTCCGAGCGCACCGGCTGCGAGGTCTACCTCAAGGTCGAGGGCGCCAACCCGACCGGCTCCTTCAAGGACCGCGGGATGACGATGGCCATCTCCAAGGCCAAGGAGGAGGGCGCGCAGGCCGTCATCTGCGCGTCCACCGGCAACACTTCGGCCTCCGCCGCCGCGTACGCGGTGCGGGCCGGGATGGTCTCCGCGGTGCTCGTGCCCCAGGGCAAGATCGCGCTGGGCAAGATGGGCCAGGCGCTGGTGCACGGCGCGAAGATCCTGCAGGTCGACGGCAACTTCGACGACTGCCTGACGCTGGCCCGCGAACTGTCCGAGAAGTACCCGGTCGCCCTGGTCAACTCGGTGAACCCGGTGCGGATCGAGGGCCAGAAGACCGCGGCCTTCGAGATCGTCGACATGCTCGGCGACGCCCCGGACATCCACGTCCTGCCGGTCGGCAACGCGGGCAACATCACCGCGTACTGGAAGGGGTACCGGGAGTACGCGACCGACGGGATGGCCGCGCGCACCCCGCGGATGTGGGGCTTCCAGGCCTCCGGCTCGGCTCCGATCGTGGACGGCGCGCCCGTCCTCAAGCCGCAGACCATCGCCACCGCGATCCGCATCGGCAACCCGGCCTCCTGGGACTTCGCGCTCGCCGCGCGGGACGAGTCCGGCGGCCTCATCGACAAGGTGACCGACCGTCAGATCCTCTCCGCCTACCGGCTGTTGGCCGCGCAGGAGGGCGTCTTCGTGGAGCCCGCCTCGGCCGCCTCGGTGGCCGGCCTGCTGGCCAAGGCGGAGGCCGGCCTGGTCGACCCGGGTCAGCGGATCGTCTGCACGGTGACCGGCAACGGCCTCAAGGACCCGGACTGGGCGGTGGCCGGCGCGCCGCAGCCGCAGGTCGTCCCGATCGACCCGGAGGCGGCGGCCCGGCGGCTCGGACTGCTCGACTGACGACGGGTCCGACACTTCGACGGGCCGACCCTTTCGGGGGTCGGCCCGTCGGAGTTCTCCGGTGACTCCTTTGTGTCAATTCCGCATCGCATTCCGATGCGATTCCGCTCCCCCCTCTGACCGGGAGGGGTGCGCATTCGGCCAGAACCGGCAACACACCAGATCGAAGGCCCACGGGGTGTACCACTGGGGAACCTCTCTTCGATACTCTGGGTTCGGCCGTGTGGCACATGCCCCGGGCCCGTCCCGCACGGGCCGCGCCGACGACTGTGACCGCCAGGCCCGAGGGGCCCGTGGTCCTTTCCCCCCACCCTCGCACCGACGACGCGCGACGCGCCGCCCGATTTCCCCAGGAGAGTCCACCGCATGGCCGGTCCCGCGTTCCGTGCCGCCGCCGTCCGGGTCAGGGTTCCCGCGACCAGCGCCAACCTCGGCCCGGGCTTCGACGCCTTCGGGCTCGCGCTGGGTCTGTACGACGACGTGGTCGTCCGGGTCTCCGACTCCGGGCTCGCCGTCGACATCGCCGGCGAGGGCGCCGAGACGCTGCCCCGGGACGAGCGCCACCTGCTGGTCCGCTCGATGCGGGCCGCGTTCGACCGGCTCGGCGGCCAGCCCCGAGGCCTGGAAGTGGTCTGCGCCAACCGGATACCGCACGGCCGCGGCCTGGGCTCCTCCTCGGCCGCCATCTGCGCCGGAATCGTGGCCGCCCGCGCGGTCACCATCGGCGGCCCGTCCGCGCTGGACGACGACGCACTGCTGGCCCTTGCCTCCGAGCTGGAGGGCCACCCCGACAACGTCGCGGCCTGCCTGCGCGGCAACTTCACCATCGCCTGGACCGACGAGGAGTCGGCCAAGGCCGTCGCCCTGGAGCCGTCCGAGCAGGTCGTCCCGGTGGTGTTCGTCCCGGCCGGCGAGGTGCTCACCGAGACCGCCCGCGGCCTGCTGCCGAAGACCGTCCCGCTGGCCGACGCCGCCGTCAACGCGGGCCGTTCCGCCCTGCTGGTGGAGGCCCTGACCCGGCGGCCCGAACTGCTGCTCGCCGCCACCGAGGACCGGCTGCACCAGGACTACCGCGCCTCCGCGATGCCGGACAGCGCCGCACTGGTCGGCGCGCTGCGCGCGGAGGGCGTTCCCGCGGTCATCTCCGGGGCCGGCCCGACCGTGCTGGCGCTCACCGACGAGGGGGGTGTCGACAAGGTGCTCTCCTTCGCCGGGCACCACGGCCACGGCGGCGACCCGGCGTTCGCCGCGCACCGGCTGGGCGTCGACCGCACCGGGGCCACCGTGCTCCCGCTGGACGTCTGAGCAGCTGGTTTGGCCCTGCGGCGAGCCGGGCCGTCCGGACACGATTGGCAGGCCCGAGGTCGGGGAATGTCTGAGGGGGTCGGTAGTGTTAATCTCATTGCTGCACCATGTGCCCTCCGGGGCTCGGTGCGCCGCGTCCCGATCCCAGCACTCCACTGCCGTGGAGCCGCCGCGATGTCCGGGGCGACGATTCTCCGGGAGCCCACCGCAGCGCGTACGCAGCCTGCCTGCGCGACATGCGGCCGCATCCCGAAGCCGTGACGGCACCTGACTCCCACCCGCGGCCTCCCACCTGGAGGCCAGGACGGGCGGAGCGAAGGTCACCGTCACGCGACGGGGGCCCGGGATTCGCAGGCAGCGTTGGCGGCAACGCCCTCTGGGGAGGTCGACACACGACCGGCCCACGCGCCACTCAGCACCACCGTGCTTCATGCACCGCACCTCGCAGCTCTCCCTCGACGGGCTCCCGCCATTCGAGGGACCACCGCCTCGGACCGACGCAGTCGAGCGTTGGTCAGGACAGCACAACCGGTCGCCGAGCCAGACAGGCCGACGTCCGCTCCAGGGAAGGACCCTTAGTGAGCGACTCCACCGATCTGATGGGCGCGCGCCCGGACGCCGAAGCGTCGGACGCGGCCGCCGCCCCCGCCGCCCCGCGCCGCCGCCGCAGCGCCGCCGCGGGCCTGGACGGCATGGTCCTCGCCGAGCTGCAGAAGCTCGCCGCGGACCTGGGCATCACCGGTACCGGGCGCATGCGCAAGAGCCAGCTGATCGAGACCATCAAGGAGAAGAGCGGCGGGGACCCGCTGCTCGCCGCCGGTGGCGCCCCGGCCGCCAAGCGCACCGCCGCCAAGGCGGAGGCCGAGGCCCCCGCCGAGAAGCCGGCCCGTCGCAGCAAGGCCGCCGCCGCTGCCGCGGCCCCGGCCGCCGAGGCGCAGGCCCAGATCGAGATCCCGGTCCAGGCCGCCGCCGAGACCGCCGCGCCGGCCCGTGCCGAGCGCACCCGCCGCCGTGCCACCTCGGCCGCCGGCGCCCCCACCGCCCCGGTCGCCGAGGCCGCCGCCGAGGCCGCCACCGTCGCGGTGGCCGAGCCCAAGCAGGCCGAGCGTCCGGCCGAGACCCGCGGCTTCGAGGGCCGCGAGGAGGGTCGTGAGACCCGTCGTGACCGCCGCGAGCGCCGTGACCGCCGCGAGACGGGCGAGCGCACCGAGCGCACCGAGCGCACCGACCGCCAGGACGGTGCCGAGGCCCAGGCCGGGCAGGACGGCGAGGGGCGCGAGTCGCGCCGCGACCGCCGCAACCGCCGCGAGCGTGCCGACCGCCAGGGCGGTCAGCAGGGTCAGCAGCAGGGCCAGGGCGACGGCCAGCAGCGCCGCGAGGGCGGCCAGCAGGCCCAGCAGCCGCAGGTCCAGCAGGGCGGCTACGACGACGACGAGTTCGGCGAGGGCCGTCGGGGCCGTCGCGGCCGCTACCGGGACCGCCGGGGCCGCCGCGGCCGCGAGGGCTTCGAGACCGGCGCCGTCGAGCCGCAGATCGGCGAGGACGACGTCCTGATCCCGGTCGCGGGCATCCTCGACATCCTCGACAACTACGCGTTCGTGCGCACCTCCGGCTACCTGCCGGGCCAGAACGACGTCTACGTCTCGCTCGCCCAGGTCCGCAAGAACGGCCTGCGCAAGGGTGACGCCATCACCGGCGCGGTGCGCCAGCCGCGCGAGGGCGAGCGCCGCGAGAAGTTCAACGCCATGGTGCGGCTGGACTCCGTCAACGGCATGGACCCGGAGACCGGCCGCGGCCGCCCCGAGTTCAACAAGCTCACCCCGCTCTACCCGCAGGAGCGGCTGCGCCTGGAGACCGACCCGGGCGTGCTGACCACCCGGATCATCGACCTGGTGTCGCCGATCGGCAAGGGCCAGCGCGGTCTGATCGTGGCGCCGCCGAAGACCGGCAAGACCATGGTGCTGCAGGCGGTCGCCAACGCGATCACCCACAACAACCCCGAGTGCCACCTGATGGTCGTCCTGGTCGACGAGCGTCCGGAAGAGGTCACCGACATGCAGCGGTCGGTGAAGGGCGAGGTCATCTCCTCGACCTTCGACCGCCCGGCCGAGGACCACACCACCGTCGCCGAGCTGGCCATCGAGCGCGCCAAGCGCCTGGTGGAGCTGGGCCACGACGTGGTCATCCTGCTGGACTCGATCACCCGCCTGGGCCGCGCCTACAACCTGGCGGCGCCGGCCTCCGGCCGCATCCTGTCCGGTGGTGTCGACTCGACCGCGCTGTACCCGCCGAAGAAGTTCTTCGGTGCCGCGCGCAACATCGAGAACGGCGGCTCGCTGACCATCCTGGCCACCGCGCTGGTCGAGACCGGCTCGCGCATGGACGAGGTGATCTTCGAGGAGTTCAAGGGCACCGGCAACATGGAGCTCAAGCTCGACCGGAAGCTCTCGGACAAGCGCATCTTCCCGGCCGTCGACGTGGACGCCTCCAGCACCCGCAAGGAGGAGATCCTGCTCGGCAGCGAGGAGTTGGCCATCGTCTGGAAGCTGCGCCGGGTGCTGCACGCGCTCGACTCGCAGCAGGCGATCGAGCTGCTCCTGGACAAGATGAAGCAGACCAAGAGCAACGCCGAGTTCCTGATGCAGATCGCCAAGACCACCCCCGGCTCCGGCGACTGACCGTAGCCGGACGGCTGATCGAGCACGGAACCCCGGATCGCGCGAGCGGTCCGGGGTTCCGTGCGTCCGGGGCCGCTTTGTTCCAGAGTTGGGACAACTTGGGACTATTTGATCTTCTTGTCCGATTTACCCTGGAGCGTATGGCCGAGCACAAGAGGGTCCGAAGTCGCCGCCGCAAGGTCCTGCGGGTGGCCGCCTGCGCGTTCGTCGCGCTCGTCGTCCTCGGCGGCGGGGCGGCCGGGTGGGCGTACCTGAAGCTCAACGGGAACATCAAGAGCGTCGACATCGACTCCCGCCTCGGCGACGCCCGGCCTCCGGCCGCCACCGACGGCTCCTTCAACATCCTGGTGCTGGGCTCCGACTCGCGCGCCGGCGAGAACGGCGACCTGGCCGGCGGGGCCACCGGCGACACCGCCCGCTCCGACACCGCGATGGTGGTGCACGTCAACCAGGCCCACACCGGGGCCACGATCGTCTCGATCCCGCGCGACACCCTGGTCGACCGCCCGCAGTGCGCCGACGGCACCGGCAAGGCCGTCCCGGCCGCCAGGCGCGCCATGTACAACAGCGCCTTCGAGAGCGGCGGCGCGGCCTGCGCGGTCAAGGCCACCGAGCAGCTCACCGGGCTGCGGATGGACCACTACCTCCAGGTGGACTTCGCCGGCTTCGCCCGGGTCGTGGACGCGATAGGCGGGGCCACCGTGACCACCACGGTGGCCATCCACGACAAGGACAGCGGGCTCGACCTGGCCGCCGGGGAGCACCACCTCGACGGGCAGCAGGCACTGGCCTTCGTGCGCACCCGGCACGGCGTCGGCGACGGCAGCGACCTCGGCCGCATCGAACTGCAGAAGCAGATGGTCAAGTCGCTGCTCCGGCAGGCCGGCGGGATCGGGCTGTTCTCCGACCCGGTCAAGCTGTGGTCGATCGGCGACACCATGACGAAGAGCGTCACCACCGACTCCGCGCTCGGCTCGGTGAACTCCCTGGTGGGACTGGTGCAGGAGCTCAAGGGGATCGGACCGGACCAGCTGACCATGGTCACCCTCCCGGTGACGACGGCCCCCACCGACCCCAACCGGGTGGTCGAGCAGCAGCCGCAGGCCGGAAGCGTCTGGGCGGCGCTCAGGGCCGACCGGCCGGTCCCGCCGGCCGTCCTGTCCGCCCAGCCGGAGAACCCCGCCCAGGCGGCCCCCACGGCGCCCGCCGCCACCGCGCCCGCGGCGCAGCCCGCCCCGAGGCCCACCGCCAGGGCCTCCGCCGTCCGCTGAACCGCCGGCTGAACCGTCTGCCGGACCGCCCGCCGGACGGCACCCGGAATATCCCGGAACAGGACCCGGTTTGGGAAGATGCGGCCGGTCCTGGCAGACTGGTCCGTCGGTCCCGGTTCACGTGCGGCACTCCCAGCCGCCGACCCGGTGCCCTCCCGAAAACTAGGAGAACCCCTTGAAGCCCAACGTTCACCCGGAGTACGTGGTCACGAAGGTGACCTGCACCTGCGGCGCCGAGTTCACCACCCGCTCGACCGAGACCAGTGGCGAGATCCGCGCCGAGGTCTGCTCGCAGTGCCACCCCTTCTACACCGGCAAGCAGAAGATCCTCGACACGGGTGGCCGCGTGGCCCGCTTCGAGAAGCGCTTCGGCAAGCAGCACAGCGCGAAGGCCTAGCGCTCATTCGGCGCCGGTTCCCGGTGCCCCCGTACTCGTTGTCGGGGGCGCCGGGGACCGGCGCCGTTCGCGTCCCAGCGCGCGTTCCGCGGTTCCACCGTTCCGACCCCCACACGTACCGATTTCCCGGGAAGAAGGCCACCCCCATGTTCGAGGCAGTCGAAGAGCTCCTCGTCGAGCACGCCGCCCTCGAAACGAGGCTGGCCGACCCGTCCGTCCACGCCGACCAGGCCAACGCCCGCAAGCTGGCCAAGCGGTACGCCGAGCTGACCCCGATCACCCGGGTCTACCGGCAGTGGCGACAGGCCGGCGAGGACATCGAGGCCGCGCGCGAACTCGCCGCGGAGGACCCGGAGTTCATCTCCGAGGTGAAGGACTCCGAAGCGCGCCGCGACGAGCTGACCGAGGAACTGCGGCTGCTGCTGGTCCCGCGCGACCCGAGTGACGACAAGGACGTCATCCTGGAGATCAAGGCGGGCGAGGGCGGCGAGGAGTCGGCGCTGTTCGCCGGCGACCTGCTCCGGATGTACCTGCGCTACGCCGAGCGGGTCGGCTGGAAGACCGAGATCATCGACTCCAACGAGTCCGACCTCGGCGGCTACAAGGACGTCTCGGTCGCCGTGAAGACCAAGGGCAACTCGGAGCCCGGCCAGGGCGTCTGGGCCCGGCTGAAGTACGAGGGCGGCGTGCACCGCGTGCAGCGTGTCCCCGCCACCGAGTCGCAGGGCCGCATCCACACCTCCGCGGCGGGCGTGCTGGTCACCCCCGAGGCGGAGGAGGTCGAGGTCGAGATCCTCGCCAACGACCTGCGCATCGACGTCTACCGCTCCTCCGGCCCCGGCGGCCAGTCGGTCAACACCACCGACTCCGCGGTCCGGATCACCCACCTGCCGACCGGTATCGTGGCGTCCTGCCAGAACGAGAAGAGCCAGCTGCAGAACAAGGAGCAGGCGATGCGCATCCTGCGTTCGCGGCTGCTGGCCGCCGCGCAGGAGGAGGCCGAGCGCGAGGCCTCGGACGCGCGTCGCAGCCAGGTCCGCACGGTGGACCGCTCCGAGCGCATCCGGACGTACAACTACCCGGAGAACCGCATCTCGGACCACCGCACGGGGTTCAAGGCGTACAACCTGGACCAGGTCCTGGACGGCGAGCTGAACGCCGTCATCCAGTCCTGCGTCGACAAGGACGCGGCGGCCAAGCTCGCCGCGGCCCAAGAGAACTGAGACCGGCGCGCCCCAGCCCGACGCAAGCCTGAAGCCGGAGCGCAGAAACAAGAGGTCGTACGGATGAACCTGCTGCTCGCCGAGGTGGCGCAGGCCACCCAGCGGTTGGCCGCGGCCGGCGTGCCGTCGCCGCGCTTCGACGCGGAGGAACTCGCCGCCTACGTCCACCACGTCAAGCGCAGCCAGCTGCACACGGTGAAGGACGCCGACTTCGACGCCCGCTACTGGGAGGCGGTCTCCCGCCGCGAGGCGCGCGAGCCGCTGCAGCACATCACCGGGCGGGCGTTCTTCCGCTACCTCGAACTGCAGGTCGGCCCCGGGGTGTTCGTGCCCCGGCCGGAGACCGAGTCGGTCGTCGAGTGGGCGATAGACGCGGTGCGCGACATGGACGTCGCCGAGCCGCTGGTGGTCGACCTGTGCTCCGGCTCCGGCGCCATCGCGCTCGCCCTGGCCCAGGAACTGCCGCGCTCCACCGTGCACGCCTTCGAACTCGACGAGGGGGCGCTGGAGTACACCCGGCGCAACATCGAGGCCAGCCCGGACCGGGCCAGGGTCACCCTGCACGCCGGGGACGCCACCCGGGCCTTCGAGGACGACCGCTCCTGGGACGGCCGCTTCGACCTGGTCATCTCCAACCCGCCGTACATCCCGCTCACCGAGTGGGAGTACGTCGCGCCCGAGGCCCGCGACCACGACCCGCAGATGTCCCTGTTCTCCGGCGAGGACGGGCTGGACACCATCCGCGGCATCGAGCGGGTCGCCGCCCGGCTGCTGCGCCCGGGCGGCGCGGTGGTCATCGAGCACGCGGACCAGCAGGGCGGCCAGGTGCCGTGGATCTTCAACGAGGAGCGCGGCTGGACGGACACCGCCGACCACCGCGACCTGAACAACCGGCCGCGCTTCACGACCGCCCGAAGGGTCGGGTCGTGAACATTCGAGCGCTGTACGACCGCCCGAAGGGTCGGGTCGTGAACATTCGAGCGCTGTACGACCGCCCGAAGGGCCGGGTCGTGAACATCGAGCACAGCACGACCGCCGGGCAGGCCGCGCTGTGACGGCCGCCGTGATCGTCATGAGCCATTTCGGAAGGGGACCGCACCGATGAGCCGCCGCTACGACTGTGCCGACGCCGGGGACCGCGCCACCGGCCTGCGCGAGGCCGCCTCGGCCATCCGCCGCGGCGAACTCGTCGTGCTGCCCACCGACACCCTCTACGGCGTCGGCGCGGACGCCTTCTCCCCGGACGCCGTCGGCGAGCTGCTGGCCGCCAAGGGCCGCGGCCGCAACATGCCCTCGCCCGTCCTGGTCGGCTCGCCGACCACCCTGCACGGTCTGGTCACCGACTTCTCCGAGCAGGCCTGGGAACTGGTCGACGCCTTCTGGCCCGGCGGCCTCACCCTGGTCGCCAGGCACCAGCCCTCGCTGCGCTGGGACCTCGGCGAGACCCGCGGCACCGTCGCGGTCCGGATGCCCCTGCACCCGGTCGCCATCGAGCTGCTGAACGCCACCGGCCCGCTCGCCGTCTCCAGCGCCAACAGGACCGGCGGGCCGTCCCCGGCGACCTGCGACGAGGCGCAGGCCCAGCTCGGCGACGCGATCTCGGTCTACCTGGACGGCGGGCAGGCCGACCACGCCACCGCCTCGTCGATCGTCGACGTCACCGGCAAGGTGCCGGTCCTGCTGCGGGCGGGCGCGATCAGCATCGAGCAGCTGAGGGAGGTCGTCCCCGACCTGGAGGCCGGAAGTTGACGCCCACCGCCTCGCTCCACGACGGGCCCGGCATAGCGCCGTACCTGAGCGTGGGCCCCAGGCCGCTGGACCACTTCCGGATCCTGTTCGTCTGCACCGGGAACATCTGCCGCTCGCCGATAGCCGAGCGGCTCACCCGGCGTGAGCTGGACACCCGGCTCAGCCCCCGGGTGGCCGGGCGGATCCTGGTGGAGAGCGCCGGAACCTGGGGCCACGAGGGCGCGCCGATGGAGGACCACGCCGCGACCGTGCTCGACGAGTACGGCGCCGACAGCGGCGGCTTCACCGGCCGGGAGCTGCTGGACGAGCACGTGGTCGAGGCCGACCTGGTGCTCACGGCGACCCTGGACCACCGCGCCCAGGTGATCTCGATGGGCCACGAGGCGGGGCTGCGCACCTTCACGATGAAGGAGTTCACCCGCCTGGTGCGGACGATCGACCCGGGAACCCTGCCCGACCCGCGCCGCGGCGCCGACGTCACCGAGCGGGCCCGCGCCCTGGTCCGGGCGGCCGCCGCGCTCCGCGGCTGGCTGCTGGCCGCGACCCCGGAGTCCGACGAGGTGGACGACCCGTACGGGGCCCCGATCGGCATGTTCCGCAACTGCGGCGAGGAGATATTCCACGCGGTCGACCCGGTGGTCACCGCGCTCACCGGCGTCCAGGCGCCGCGCTGACGGGCGTACCGGGAGCGGCCCTGGGGGGCCGAACGGCCCTGCGTCGCCGAGCCGGGCGGCCGAGACGGTCCTACGCTGGGTGGACCGTCCCTGCAGCGCCCGGGAGCCCTGCCATGACCGTCACCGATGCCGCGACCGCTTCGACCGCGACGACGAGGGGACGCCCGTGGGCGTCCGAGGCGCTCCACCGGGCGGATCCGCAGATCGCCGACCTGCTGGCCGCCGAGGCCGAGCGGCGTGCCGAGACGATCCAGCTGCTGGCGGGGGAGAACCTGACCAGCCCGGCCGTCCTGGCGGCGCTGACCGGGCCGCTGATCGACAAGTACGCCGAGGGCTATCCCGGCCGCCGGCACCACACCGGCTGCGCGCTGGCCGACGCCGCGGAGCTGCTGGCGATCGACCGGGCGCGCGGACTGTTCTCCGCCCCGCACGCCAACGTCCAGCCCAGGTCGGCGACTTCGGCGATGCTGGCGGCCTACGCGGCGATCCTGCGGCCCGGTGACGGGGTGCTGGCGATGTCGCTGGAGCACGGCGGCCACCTCAGCTGCGGCTCGCGGGCCAACTTCTCCGGCCGCTGGTTCGACTTCACCGGCTACGGCGTGCGCGAGGCCGACGGCCTGATCGACCTCGACCAGGTGCGCGAGCTGGCCCGGCTGCACCGCCCCAAGGCGATCGTCGCGGGTTCGATCTCCCACCCCCGGCACCCGGACTGGGCGGCCTTCCGGGAGATCGCCGACGAGGTGGACGCCTATCTGATCGCCTCCGTCGCGCAGACCACCGGTCTGGTCGCGGCCGGGGTGGCGCCCTCCCCGGTCCCGTACGCGGACGTCACGGTGGCGGCCACCCACAAGCTGCTGCGCGGCCCGCGTGGGGGCCTGCTGCTGTCCACCGCGGAGCTGGCGGAGCGGATCGACCGGGCGGTCTTCCCGTTCAGCCAGGGCGGCGCGGCGATGAACGAGGTGGCCGGGAAGGCGGTGGCCCTCGCGGAGGCCGGGACGCCCGCCTACCGGGCGTACGCGGAGCGGGCGGTGTCCGGGGCGCAGGCGCTCGCCAGGGGGCTCGCAGAGGCCGGTATGCGCCCTCTGACGGGCGGTACCGACACCCACCTGGTCACCGCCGACGTGAGTCCGCTCGGTGTGACCGGTGCGGAGGCCGAACGGCGCTGCGCCGCGGCCGGGTTGCTGCTCGGCAAGTGCGCACTGCCGTACGACCCCGCGCCGGCCGCCGAGGCCTCCGGGATCCGGCTGGGCACGGGCACCGTGACCAGCCAGGGGATGGGCACGCCGGAGCTCACCGAGATCGCCGCGCTGATCGCCCGGCTGCTGTCCGGGGAGGCGCCGGGGCCGGTCGGGGAGCGGGTGCGGGAGCTGGCGGCGACCTTCGCCCACCGGGGCTGAGGGAGGGCGGCGCCACGGGCATCCGGATCTCTTACCCGGGAGAGCGAACCGCGATGCACGTCCCGGGCGTCCGACTCAATAAGGTGTGTGCCGTGGCGACGCACCTCGAACCCCGGGAAGGCAGGGGAGTACCTTCGGTACCTCCCCGTTCGACAGTGATGCAGGAGGCCAGTGGTGCGTGAGTATCTGCTGGTGCTGTTCTGCACCGCCGCCGTCACCTACCTGCTGACCGGCCCGGTCCGGAAGTTCGCCATCGCGGCGGGCGCGATGCCCCCGGTCCGCGCCCGCGACGTGCACCGCGAGCCCACTCCGCGGCTCGGCGGCATCGCGATGTTCGGCGGACTGTGCGCGGGCATCCTGGTCGCCTCGCAGCTGGACAACCTGAGCAAGGTGTTCAACGGCGGCAGCGACATCCGCGCGCTGCTGTCCGGCGCCGGGATCATGTTCCTGCTGGGCGTGCTGGACGACAAGTGGGGCGTGGACGCCCTGGTGAAGCTGGGCGGCCAGATGATCGCCGCCGGCGTGATGGTGTGGCAGGGCGTCACGGTGATCAGCCTGCCGGTGCCCGGCGTCGGCTCGGTCGCGGTGAGCCCGACCCAGGGCATGGTCATCTCGGTCACCCTGGTCGTCGTCATGGTCAACGCGGTGAACTTCATCGACGGCCTGGACGGCCTGGCGGGCGGCATGGTCTGCATCGCCGCGATGGCGTTCTTCCTGTACAGCTACCGGCTCTGGTACGGCTACGCGATCACCGACGCGGCCCCCGCCGTGCTGTTCAGCGTGCTGCTGATCGGCATGTGCCTGGGCTTCCTGGCGCACAACATGCACCCCGCCCGGATCTTCATGGGCGACTCCGGCTCGATGATGCTGGGCCTGATGCTGGCCGTCGCCGCGATCTCGATCACCGGCCGGGTCGACCCCGACCTGATCAACAGCGAGACCGGTTCGCAGACCGCCACCGTGCACACCCTGGTGCCGATCTACATCCCGCTGCTGCTGCCGCTGACGGTCATCGCGCTGCCGCTGGCCGACCTGCTGCTCGCGGTGGTGCGCCGCACCTGGGCCGGCCAGTCCCCGTTCGCCGCCGACAAGCGCCACCTGCACCACCGGCTGCTCCAGGTCGGGCACTCGCACAGCCGCGCGGTACTGATCATGTACTTCTGGGCCGCGCTGATCGCCTTCGGCACGGTCGCCTTCTCGGTGACCAACACCGGCCGCACGGTGGTGCTGACCCTCGCCGGGCTCTGCCTGGTCGGCCTGGTCGTGCTGCTGACCCCGCGGTTCCGCCCGCGGGCCCCGCGGGCGGTGCAGTCCTTCGTCCCGCCGCGGTACCGGCGCAGGTCGGCCACCGCCCCGATGGCCGAACTGTCGGCGAAGGACAAGCAACTTCTCGGTGAAGCCAGCCGGGGACCGTCCGCGCCCTCCGACCGTCACGGCGCCACCGGCCGCCGCTGACGGGGGAGTTGACGTTACGTCAAATGGGCTCACCCGCACGGCGTAACGGCTGGGCCGTCAGTGTGACAGGAGCCACACATTCATGGTAAAGCTCTCATCAAATAGTTTGTGATACCGTTCACGAGTACCGAGAACACGCCGAAAGACCTGACAGGTGGAGGACTTCCGTCCCTCGTCGGTCTCCCTCGACGGGCCCGCCGCACTCGCGGGCGGCCCGGCGGCGGCCACTCGGTCCGGTGTCACCCCGCCACCATCTGTGCCCGTCCCCCGCCACATCGACATGCCGCCGGAGCTGCCGACATGCCGTCCACCGACGCCCGGATCCTCCGAGGCGCCGCGATTCCCACTGCGGTCGCCGGGATCATCGCCATGGCGATCTCCTTCGCCGTCGCCGGTGGGAAGGGCCTGCTCGGAGCCCTCTTCGGCGCTCTGCTCGTCATGGCCTTCTTCAGCTTCGGCCAGATCGCGCTCGACCGGCTGACCAGGTCCAATCCGCAGATCATGATGGCTGCGGCGCTGCTGGTGTACACCACCCAGATCCTGCTGGTGGGCATCGTGCTGGCGGTCTTCAAGAACACCGAACTGTTCAACCGGCAGGCCTTCGCGTTCACCCTGCTCGGGTGCGCCCTGATCTGGACGGGCTTCCAGGTGCGCGGCGCGCTCAAGGCCAAGACCTTCTACGTCGACCCCGGCGCCTCGGAAAAAAAGGGCGACAAGCCCTCCGACAAGGGTCGTCAACAGTGACGAGGCCTGACTGTCCCCCCAACGAGGGGGGCGGTGTTTATGCCGCGCTGACGGGCTGCTATCGTCCGTCGCAACAACGGAGTACGGGAAGAGGCCAGGTCTGTCCGGACAGTGGACGGATCGCCCCCCGGATCCGCGCAGTCTTCGATGATCCCGCGGTCGCGCAGCAAGCCGTCGCGCGGGGTCGGCGAGAAACCCATCAAGTTCCAGTGCCGCTCCGTGGTCGCAGGCCACGCCGACACACCGAGGTTGCCGTAACCATGCGTCACGACGAAGGAGTCCGCGGTGAGTGCTGAACTCACGTCCTCGCTCGCCTCAGGCAGTTGCCACTTCGGGGACGCTGGCTGCGGCTTCCCGGCCCCGGGCCTGAACGAGTTCCAGTTCAAGCCGATCTTCTCGGTCGGCGGCATCGACTTCAACAAGCCGATGCTGCTGTCGATCATCGTCGCGCTCCTGGTCGTCGTGTTCTTCTGGGCCGCCTTCGCGAAGCCGCGCCTGGTCCCGGGCAAGCTGCAGCTGGTCGGTGAGATCGGCTACGACTTCGTCAAGCGCTCCATCGTGCTGGAGACGATCGGCAAGAAGGGCGAGAAGTACGTCCCGATGCTGGTCTCGATGTTCTTCTTCATCTGGTTGATGAACATCATGTCGATCATCCCGTTCGCGCAGTACCCCGTGACGGCGACGATCGCGTTCCCGGCCGGCCTCGCGGCCGTCGTGTGGATCACCTACATGACGCTGACCTTCAAGAAGCACGGCTTCGTCGGCGGTCTCAAGAACCTCTGCTGGCCCTCGGGCATCCCCGGCTGGGTCATGTTCATCCTGGTGCCGATCGAGTTCTTCTCGAACATCTTCGTGCGCCCGTTCACGCTCGCGGTCCGAGCCTTCGCGAACATGTTCGCCGGCCATCTGCTGATCGTGATGTTCTCCATCGCCTCCTGGTACCTGCTCAGCCCGACCCTGGGCGCGCTGTACGGCTCGGCCTCGTTCGTCGTCGCCGTCGGCCTGACCGCCTTCGAGCTGCTGGTCCAGTTCCTGCAGGCCTACATCTTCGTGATGCTGGCCAGCAGCTACATCGCCGGTGCCCTGGAAGAGGCGCACTGAGCCAGGGGCCCTCGGCCCCTCCCAAGAACCACCTCCCGGATCGCCCGGTGGCCAATCACCACCGGTTCACCACCCTGCAAAGGACAACGTCAATGAGCATCCTCGCTGAGGGCACTGTCTACGGTTCCGTCGCCTCCCTGGGCTACGGCCTCGCCGCCATCGGCCCCGGCATCGGCGTCGGTCTGATCTTCGGTAACGGTGTCCAGGCCATGGCCCGCCAGCCCGAGGCTGCCGGTCTCATCCGTTCCAACATGTTCATCGGCTTCGCGCTGACCGAGGCGCTCGCCCTCATCGGCATCGTCATGCCGTTCGTCTTCGGCAACAAGTAATCCTGCCGCAGACCCTTTCGAGGAAGGTCCAGAAATGAGCATCGTGGCTCAGCTCGCGGCTGAGGAGAAGATGAACCCTCTTCTCCCCAACACGCCCGAGATCGTTATCGGCCTGCTCTGCTTCTTCATCGTCTTCGGTCTGCTCGGCAAGAAGCTCCTCCCCAGCATCGAGAAGGTGCTGGCGGAGCGCCGGGACGCCATCGAAGGCGGCATGGAGCGCGCCGAGGCCGCTCAGGCCGAGGCCCAGGCCCTGCTTGAGCAGTACCGCGCCGAGCTTGCCGAGGCGCGCCACGAGGCTGCCCGGATCGTCGAGCAGGCTCGCGAGCAGGGTGCCGCCCAGCTCGCCGAGATGCGCGAGGAGGGCCAGCGTCAGCGCGAGGCCATCGTCGCCGCCGGTCACGCGCAGATCGAAGCCGACAAGAAGCAGGCGACTGCCGCCCTGCGCCAGGACGTGGGTTCGCTGGCCACCCAGCTGGCTTCCCGCATCGTGGGTGAGTCCCTTGAGGACCACACCCGGCAGAGCGGCGTGATCGACCGCTTCCTGGACGAGCTGGAGGCCAAGGCCGCCGTTGCTCAGGGTGCGGCCAAGTGATCGGCGCCAGCCGCGAGGCTCTCGCCGCCGGCCGGCAGAACCTCGACAGCCTGACCGACTCCACCACGGTGGACGCGGCCAAGCTCGCCGAGGAGCTCACCGCCGTCACGGCCGTACTGGACCGTGAGGTGTCGCTGCGCCGAGTCCTGACCGACCCGTCCCGGTCGGGCCAGGACAAGGCCCAGCTGATCACCTCGCTGCTGACCGGTCAGGTGTCCGGCGAGGCCGTGGACCTGGTCTCCGGCCTGGTCCGCTCCCGCTGGTCGGGTTCGCGTGACCTGGTGGACGCGATCGAGGAGCTCGCCGCGTACGCCGAGGTCATCGCCGCGGACAAGGCGGGCGTCCTGGACGACGTCGAGGACGAGCTGTTCCGCTTCGGCCGGGTGGTGAGCGGCTCGCACGAGCTGCGCGCCGCGCTGAGCGAGCCGAAGGCCGGCGCCGCCGCGAAGGCCCAGCTGGTCGGCAAGCTGCTCGGCGGCCGTGCCAACGCCGGTACCGTCCGGCTGGTCACCGCCCTCGTGAACGTGCCGCGTGGCCGTAGCCTGGAGCAGGGCCTTGAGTCCTACTCGAAGCTCGCCGCCGCGCGCCGTGGCCGCGTGGTGGCCCTGGTCACCAGCGCGGTGCCGCTGTCGGACGCCCAGAAGGAGCGCCTGTCCGGTGCTCTGGGCCGGATGTACGGCCGCCAGGTCCACCTGAACATCGACGTCGACCCCGAGGTCGTCGGTGGTGTCCGGGTGCAGATCGGCGACGAGATCATCGACGGCACCGTGTCGAGCCGCCTCGAAGGCGCTCGCCAGTCGCTCGAAGGCTGAGCAACCAGCAGCACATCCGACCCTCGGTCGGGAAACCGGTTCCCCAAGGAGCCGGCAAATCGTACGGCCGGTTCATACGACCCGGCCGAGAGTCGAGTACTTGCGGCCCTCAATGGCGGGCCGAGGATCGCAAACTAGGAGAGCAGGGAAGCCTGATGGCGGAGCTTACGATCCGTCCGGAGGAGATCCGGGACGCGCTGGCCGACTTTGTCCAGTCGTACCAGCCGGACGCCGCTTCTGTGGAAGAGGTCGGTACGGTCACTGACGCGGCGGACGGCATCGCGCATGTCGAGGGCCTGCCCTCGGTCATGGCGAACGAGCTGCTGAAGTTCGAGGACGGCACGCTCGGCCTCGCGCTGAACCTCGACACCCGCGAGATCGGTGTCGTCGTCCTCGGTGAGTTCGGCGGCATCGAAGAGGGCCAGACCGTGCGCCGCACGGGCGAGGTCCTCTCGGTCCCGGTCGGCGACGGCTACCTCGGCCGCGTCGTGGACCCGCTGGGCAACCCGATCGACGGTCTGGGCGAGATCGCCGCCAGCGGCCGTCGCGCCCTGGAGCTGCAGGCCCCCGGCGTCATGGCCCGCAAGTCGGTCAAGCAGCCGCTGCAGACCGGCATCAAGGCCATCGACGCGATGACCCCGATCGGCCGCGGCCAGCGCCAGCTGATCATCGGCGACCGCCAGACCGGCAAGACCGCGGTGGCCGTCGACACGATCATCAACCAGCGCGACAACTGGCGCTCGGGCGACCCGGAGAAGCAGGTCCGCTGCATCTACGTCGCCGTGGGCCAGAAGGGCTCCACCATCGCGTCCGTCCGCGGCGCCCTGGAGGAGGCCGGCGCGCTGGAGTACACCACCATCGTGGCCGCTCCCGCCTCCGACCCGGCCGGCTTCAAGTACCTCGCCCCGTACACCGGTTCGGCCATCGGCCAGGAGTGGATGTACGACGGCAAGCACGTCCTGATCATCTTCGACGACCTGTCGAAGCAGGCCGAGGCCTACCGCTCCGTCTCCCTGCTGCTGCGCCGCCCGCCGGGCCGCGAGGCCTACCCGGGTGACGTCTTCTACCTGCACTCCCGCCTGCTGGAGCGCTGCGCCAAGCTGAACGACGCCCTCGGCGGCGGCTCGATGACCGGTCTGCCGATCATCGAGACCAAGGCCAACGACGTCTCGGCGTACATCCCGACCAACGTCATCTCCATCACCGACGGCCAGTGCTTCCTGGAGTCCGACCTGTTCAACGCCGGCATCCGCCCGGCCGTGAACGTCGGTATCTCGGTCTCCCGCGTCGGTGGCTCCGCCCAGATCAAGGCCATGCGCTCGGTCGCCGGCCGTCTGCGCCTGGACCTCGCCCAGTACCGTGAGCTGGAGGCCTTCGCCGGCTTCGGTTCCGACCTGGACGCGGCCTCCAAGGCCCAGCTGGAGCGCGGTGCGCGCATGGTCGAGCTGCTGAAGCAGGGCCAGTACCAGCCGTTCCCGGTCGAGGAGCAGGTCGTCTCCATCTGGGCCGGCACCACCGGCAAGCTGGACGACGTCCCGGTCGCCGAGATCCGCCGCTTCGAGCGCGAGTTCCTGGACTTCGTGCGCCTGCAGCACAAGGACCTGCTGGCCGGCATCGTCGAGACCGGTGTGCTGGCCGACGGCACGATCGACGCCCTGACCGGCGCGATCGAGTCCTTCAAGCAGGGTTACCAGACCGCCGACGGCAAGCTGCTCTCCGAGCAGGCCTGAGTCCGGTAGCGAGGGAAAGGACGTAACGACCCATGGGAGCACAGCTTCGGGTCTACAAGCGCCGGATCCGCTCTGTCACCGCGACGAAGAAGATCACCAAGGCGATGGAGATGATCTCCGCGGCGCGCATCGGTAAGGCGCAGCGCGCGGTGGCGGCCTCCGCTCCGTACGCCGACGAGCTCACCCGGGCGGTGACGGCGGTGGCCACCCGGTCCAACGCCAAGCACCCGCTCACCACCGAGAACCCGGACGCCAAGCGTGCGGCCGTCCTGCTGATCACGGCGGACCGCGGCCTGGCCGGCGGTTACTCGTCCAACGCCATCAAGGCCTCGCTGACGCTCACCGAGCGCCTGCGCGGCGAGGGCAAGGACGTCGTGACCTACATCGTCGGTCGGAAGGGTCTGTCGTACTACACCTTCCGCAACCTGGCGGTGGGGAACTCGTGGACGGGCTTCTCGGACAAGCCGACCTACGGTGACGCGAAGACGGTGGCGGCCGAGCTGATCGAGGCCTTCACGACCGAGGACGGCGGCGTGGACGAACTCCACGTGGTCTCGACCGAGTTCGTGTCCATGCTGACGCAGGACGCGGTGGAGGCGCGGCTGCTGCCGCTGAAGCTGGACGAGGTCCAGCTCAGCGACCAGACGCCGGCCAAGTCGGAGATCTTCCCGCTGTACGACTTCGAACCGTCGGCGGAGGGCGTCCTGGACGCGCTGCTGCCGCGGTACGTCGAGAGCAGGATCTACAACGCGCTGCTGCAGTCGGCCGCTTCCGAGCACGCCGCCCGCCGCCGCGCGATGAAGAGCGCGACGGACAACGCCGGCGAGCTCATCAAGTCGCTCACGCGGCTTGCCAACTCGGCCCGTCAGGCCGAGATCACCCAGGAAATCAGCGAGATCGTCGGTGGCGCCAACGCGCTCGCTGACGCCAGCCGCGGGAGCGAATGAGTATGACCACCACTGTTGAGCCGACCACGGCGACGGGCCGCGTCGCGCGGGTCATCGGCCCGGTCGTCGACGTGGAGTTCCCCGTCGACGCGATCCCGGACATGTACAACGCCCTGCACGTCGAGGTGGACAACCCCGACGGCTCGGGCAAGAAGACCCTGACCCTTGAGGTCGCCCAGCACCTCGGCGACGGCCTGGTCCGCGGCATCTCGATGCAGCCGACCGACGGCCTGGTCCGCGGTTCGCAGGTCACCGACACCGGTGCCGCGATCTCCGTGCCGGTCGGCCAGATCACCAAGGGCAAGGTCTTCAACGCCCTCGGTGACGTGCTGAACGTCGACCAGGCGGAGTTCGACTCCCAGGTCGAGGTCCGGTGGCCGATCCACCGCAAGGCCCCCGACTTCAAGGACCTTGAGTCCAAGACCGAGATGTTCGAGACCGGCATCAAGGTCATCGACCTGCTCACCCCGTACGTCCAGGGTGGCAAGATCGGTCTGTTCGGTGGTGCCGGTGTCGGCAAGACCGTTCTGATCCAGGAGATGATCTACCGCGTCGCCGAGAACTTCGGTGGTGTGTCGGTGTTCGCCGGCGTCGGCGAGCGCACCCGTGAAGGCAACGACCTCATCGACGAGATGGTCGACTCGGGCGTTCTGGACAAGACCGCGCTGGTCTTCGGCCAGATGGACGAGCCGCCGGGCACCCGTCTGCGCGTCGCGCTGTCCGCGCTGACCATGGCGGAGTACTTCCGTGACGTCGAGAAGCAGGACGTGCTCCTCTTCATCGACAACATCTTCCGGTTCACCCAGGCCGGTTCCGAGGTGTCGACCCTGCTCGGCCGCATGCCCTCCGCGGTGGGCTACCAGCCGAACCTGGCCGACGAGATGGGCCTCCTGCAGGAGCGCATCACCTCGACCCGCGGTCACTCGATCACCTCGATGCAGGCGATCTACGTCCCCGCGGACGACCTGACCGACCCGGCCCCGGCCACCACCTTCGCCCACCTGGACGCGACCACCGTTCTGTCGCGCCCGATCTCGGAGAAGGGCATCTACCCGGCCGTCGACCCGCTGGACTCCACGTCCCGCATCCTCGACCCGCGGTACATCGCGCAAAACCACTACGACACGGCCGTCCGTGTCAAGGGGATCCTGCAGAAGTACAAGGACCTCCAGGACATCATCGCCATCCTCGGTATGGACGAGCTGTCCGAAGAGGACAAGATCACGGTTCACCGTGCCCGCCGCATCGAGCGCTTCCTCTCGCAGAACACCTACGTGGCGAAGCAGTTCACCGGCGTCGAGGGCTCGACCGTGCCGCTGTCGGAGACCATCGAGGCCTTCAACTCGATCGCCGACGGCAAGTACGACTCCGTCCCGGAGCAGGCCTTCTTCATGTGCGGTGGCATCGAGGACCTGGAGAAGAACGCCGCCGAGCTGGCGAAGAAGTAATCGCGGCCGGTAGCAGCTGAGTGACCGTGAGGGGTGGCCCCCGAGCCTGGGGACCACCCCTCACGTCGCATCGGCTGTGATTCCGGTCAAATCCGTGCCGCCGGTTTCATGCCGGAGGCGCGGGGCCGTTATTCTTACCGAAACTCCCGAGTAATCGGGGGTTGCATGAGCCTAGGAGCCCACGTTGGCTGAGCTGCACGTCGAGCTGGTCGCAGCCGACCGCAAGGTGTGGTCCGGTGCGGCCACCATCGTCGTCGCCCGTACGGCCTCCGGTGACACCGGCATCATGCCGGGCCACACCCCGGTGCTGAGCGTGCTGGAGACCGGTCCGGTCACCATCCGCACGGTGGACGGCGGGACCGTCATCGCCGCGGTGCACGGCGGCTTCATCTCCTTCGCCGACAACAAGCTGTCTCTGCTCGCGGAGATCGCCGAGCTGGCGGACGAGATCGACGTCGCGCGTGCCGAGCGCGCCCTGGAGCAGGCCAAGTCCGACCTGGACGCGCACGCCGAGCGTCGCGCCGAGGTCCGACTGTTCGCGGCGCGCGGCCTCAAGGCCCACGCCTGAGTGTGCCGGACCCCGGCTTCGCGGGGTCGACCGACGGTCCCGGGGACGCGCGAGCGTGACCCCGGGACTGTCGTCGTAGTTGGTAGGTCAGCGCGGTCGTCCGGGACGGCCGCAACGGGGAACGCGGGTAGCGAGGAGGTAGGTGAGCATGGTCCTCGCGCTTGTGGTGTGTGCGGTGGTCGTGGCGCTGGGAGTGATCGGCCTGATGGCCTTCGCGGTACGCCGCCGCCTGATCCAGCGGGTCGGCGGCACGTTCGACTGCAGCTACCGGCTCAAAATGCCCGCCGACGCCTCCACGCAGCCCGACCTCGACGAGAACGGCAAACCCACCTCAGCCCCGGTCCCCCCGACCGACGGCAAGGGGTGGGTTTTTGGTATCGGCCGCTACAGCGGCGACTCGATCGAGTGGTTCCGGGTCTTCTCGTACGCCCCGCGCCCGCGCAAGGTGCTGCCCCGCCGGGAGATCGAGGTGCTCGGCCGGCGCTACCCGGAGGGCCAGGAGGAGCTGGCGCTGCTCTCCGGCTCGGTGGTGCTGCGCTGCCTGCACAACGGGGCGCCGCTGGAGCTGGCGATGAGCGAGGACGCGCTCACCGGCTTCCTGGCCTGGCTGGAGGCGGCCCCGCCCGGGCAGAGGGTTAACGTCGCCTAACCTTGCGGGCTAGGGTGGCGGCATGGTCAATCTGACGCGCATCTACACCCGCACCGGGGACGACGGCACCACCGCGCTCGGCGACATGAGCCGGACCACCAAGACCGACCCGCGGCTGATCGCCTACGCCGACGCCAACGAGGCGAACGCGGCGATCGGGGTGGCCCTCGCGGTCGGGGCACTGCCGGAGGACATCGCGGCCGTCCTCGTCCGGGTCCAGAACGACCTGTTCGACGTCGGCGCCGACCTCTCCACCCCCGTGGTCGAGGACCCGAAGTACCCGCCGCTGCGGGTGCTGCAGTCCTACATCGACCGGCTGGAGGGGGACTGCGACCACTACCTGGAGCAGGTGGAGAAGCTGCGCAGCTTCATCCTGCCCGGCGGCACGCCCGGCGCGGCCCACCTGCACCTGGCCTGCACGGTGGTGCGGCGGGCCGAGCGCTCCACCTGGGCGGCGATCGCCGAGCACGGTGACACCGTCAACCCGCTGACCGCGAAGTACCTCAACCGGCTGTCCGACCTGCTGTTCATCCTGGCCCGGGTGGCCAACAAGGAGCGCGGCGACGTGCTCTGGGTGCCGGGGGAGAACCGCTAGGCCGGGTCGGAACCGGCCCCGACCTTCTCGGCCGGTTCCCCGGGCTCGACCACCCGGCCCTGCTCGACCCGCACGCCGGCCGGCGGCTCCTTGGGCCAGAGCGAGTAGCAGCCGGCCACGATCGGGTTGACGACGGCCAGGATGCCGAGCCTGATGTACCACTCCTTGAAGGTGCCGACATGGGCGGCTCCGTCCGAGAGCGGGACGAGCAGGGTGATCAGGGCCAGGGTGATCACGGCCGAGACGACGGTGCGGGTGGCGATCCGCCACTCGTGGCGGGTCCGCTCCGGGCCGTACTTCGGCGCGGGCAGCGGCTTGGGACCGCCGGCGAAGCGGTACAGGAAGTGCCGGTCGGCCCAGGCCACCAGCGAGGGGCCGTAGCCGACCGAGAAGCCCGCGTAGCTCGCGGCCAGGGCGTGCATCCAGTTCGCCTCGGCGCCGCCGCGCAGGTTGAGCACGGTCAGCGCGTACAGCACGAGGTCCACCACCGGCAGGCCGACCAGCAGCGCGGTGCTGGTGCGGCGCCACCGCAGCAGGTAGCGGGTGGAGAGCGCGAGGCCGAGCACGATCCACCAGGAGATCTCGGCCGCGACGATGAGGGTGACGATCACGTTCTGCTCCCGGTCGTTCGGCGGTGCTTCCAGCCTCGTGCGCGGGCGCGCCGGTGTCGTCGTCGCGCGGTGCCGTCCGGGCCTGCACCTTTCGATGTAGCGGACTCCTCCGTGGTCCGGAGCCGGGCGGGCCGCCGGGGATGGTGAGATGGGGTCGTGCTCGTACCGTCCCTCCCCCCGCGCCGGCTGGACCGGCTGATCGCCCTGTGCGGGCTGCTGGGCGGGGCGGTGCTGATCGCCTTCAGGGTGTACGAGAGCGCCGAGCGGGTGCCGCGCTGGGCGGTGCTGCTGCCGCTGCTGGTGATGGCCGGGCTGGAACTGGTCCGGCGCACCCGGCCGGTGCTCGCGGTGTCGCTGGGCGGGCTGGCCTTCGCGGGGAGCCTGGTCGCCGGGAGCCTGCTGGCGACGACGATCATGTACACCGATCTGCTGTACGCGGCGGTCCTGTACGGCACCGCCCGGATGTCGCGGGTGCTGCACCTGACCGGCGGGGCGACCGTTCTGGTGCTCTCCAGCCTGGTCTGGTACGCGGTCGGGACGTCCGAGGGGCTGCTGATCGTGGTGCTCAGCTCACTGGTGTTCCTGGCACCGGTGTGGACCGGCGACCTGGTGCGCAAGCACCGGCAGGAGGCGGAGACCGAGCGGCTGCGGGCCGAACAGACCGCGCTGCTCTCGGAGATGGACCGGCGCGAGGCGGTCGGCGCCGAACGGGCCCGGATGGCACGGGAGTTGCACGACGTAGTGGCCAACCACCTGTCGGCGATCGCGATCCACGCCACCGGGGCGCAGTCGGTCGCCCGGCGGCGGCAGCTGGCGGCGGACGATCCGCTGGTCGAGGTGCTGGCGGTGATCCGGGAGAACAGCGTCCAGGGATTGGCCGAAATGCGTCGCATGATCGGGCTGCTCCGCGACAGCGGCGGGGGAGAGGCCGACGAGTCGTACGCGGCGCCCGACCTGGCCGCGGTGGACGCCCTGTTGGCCAAGGCCCGGGCGGCCGGGCAGGACGTCGGGCTGGAGTTCGAGCTGACCGAGCTGGGTGAACGCGGCGCCGTCCCGGTGCCGGTCGGGCTGGCCGCGTACCGGATCGTGCAGGAGTCGCTGACCAACGCGCTCAAGCACGCCGGGCCCGGACTGGTCGCGGTGCGGCTGGAGTTCGGCCTCCAGGAGCTGCGGATCGGCGTCGACAGCCCGTACCGGGGCGAGCCGGGCCGCGAACTGCCCGGCGCCCGGGCCGGACTGGTGGGCATGTCGGAGCGGGCCGGGCTGCTCGGCGGCAGCTTCGAGGCGGGGCCGCGGGACGGGTGCTGGAGCGTGCGCGCGGTGCTGCCGCGCGGCGGAGAGAGCGGGGGACGGGCATGACGATCCGGGTGCTGGTGGCCGAGGACCAGGCCGCGGTACGGGCGGCGCTGGTGATGATCCTGCGCGCCGAGCCGGAGTTCGAGGTGGTCGGGCAGGCCGCGGACGGGGAGGAGGCCGTCCGGCTGGCACTGGAGCTGCGGCCCGACGTGGTGCTGATGGACGTGCAGATGCCCCGGCTGGACGGCGTCTCGGCGACCCGGCAGGTGGTCGCCGCCGGGGCCTCCCAGGTGCTCGTGCTGACCACCTTCGACCTGGACGAGTACGTCTACGGCGCGCTGCGGGCCGGCGCGGCCGGGTTCCTGCTCAAGGACCTGGAGGCGGACACCCTGGTCGAGGGCATCCGGACGGTGGCGCGCGGGGACGGCATGCTGGCGCCCTCGGTGACCAGGCGGCTGATCGGCGCCTTCGCCCGCCCGGAGCGGCCGGTCGGTCCGGAGGCCCGGGCGGCGGTCGCCGGGCTGACCGGGCGTGAGCGGGAGGTGCTGGCCTGCGTCGGGGCCGGGATGTCCAACGGGGAGATCGCGGCCCGGCTGGAGATGGCGGAGGCGACCACCAAGACCCATGTCAGCCGGATCCTGGCGAAGCTTCGGCTGCGCAGCCGGGTGCAGGCGGCGATCCTGGCCCAGGACCTCGGTCTGACCATCTGACGAGCATCTTGATCAGCTGACCACGTCGGTTGCAGATCACACTCCCGATTGCTATTGCCCGGCGGATCCGGGCACTAAAGTCCGGCGCAGAGCAATGCGGCTCCTTGGCGGCGATCCCTGCCCTGAGCCGCCTTCAGGCCCCGCCCGCAGGGCGGCGACGGCATCGGGAGACCCAGCCATGAGCAATGCGTCCAGCAAGCAGATCGCCGTGATCGGTGCCGGCCTGATGGGTGCCGGCATCGCCCAGGTGTCCGCGCAGGCCGGCCACCCGGTGGTGCTGCGGGACGTGACCGAGGAGGCGCTGCAGCGCGGCCTCGCGGGCATCCGCGCCTCGTACGAGAAGTTCGTCTCCAAGGGCAAGCTGAGCGCCGAGGACGCCGAGGCCGCGCTGGGCCGGATCACCACCACCACCGACCTGGGCGCCGTCTCCGAGGCCGACATCGTGGTCGAGGCGGTGTTCGAGAACCTGGAGGTCAAGGAGGGCGTCTTCCGCGAGCTGGACAAGCTCGCCAAGGACGGCGCCGTGCTGGCCTCCAACACCTCCGCCATCCCGATCACCCGGATCGCCGCCGTCACCCAGCGGCCCGAGTCGGTCGTCGGCGTCCACTTCTTCTCGCCGGTCCCGATGATGAAGCTGGTCGAGCTGGTCCGCGGCTACAAGACCGGCGACGAGGCGATGGCCGCCGCCCGCGCCTACGCCGAGGGCGTCGGCAAGGAGGTCGTGGTGGTCAACCGCGACGTGGCCGGCTTCATCACCACCCGGCTGATCACCGCCCTGGTCGTCGAGGCCGCCCGGCTGTACGAGTCGGGCGTGGCCACCGCCGAGGACATCGACACCGCCTGCCGCCTCGGCTTCGGCCACGCGATGGGACCGCTGCAGACCGCCGACCTCACCGGCGTGGACATCCTGCTGCACGCCGCCCGCAACATCTACACCGAGACCCAGGACGAGAAGTTCGCCGCCCCGGAGATCATGGCCCGGATGGTCACCGCTGGCGACCTCGGCCGCAAGAGCGGCCGCGGCTTCTACCCGTACGAGTCCAAGTGACCCGGAGGGGCTGAACGACCTGGTGGGCCGTGCGATCGGGGCATCGTGCGGCCCGCTGTGCCGGGGCGGGTGAGTTTCCTCACGCCGGGTGCCGCAGACGGGTGATTTGGGCGGTAATCGAGCGTAGGTGTGGAGAGTTCCTGCGTATATTCCCTCGGACGAGTGAAGTTGCTTCAGAGCAGAGCGGAAACCAGCAACCTGCGGCGCTGCTCCACCGTCAGATGAGGGAACCCGGCACAGCGACCGGGACCGGCCGCGGGCCGAGCCGTCACAGGCGTTCCGCCCGGGCCGCCCACCCCGATCCACCCGATCCGGGGGCCACCCCGCCTCCCGGCGCGGCCGGGGCCGGACCCGCCCCGACCAGGCCAGCCAGGCGAAGGAGGAGAGCATGCGCATCACCGGCGACCACAGGGCGCTGGCCATCGAAGGCCGCCTCGACGTGCGCACCGCCGCCGACGCGCGGGCCCTGCTGCACCAGGCCGTGGACGGCGGCCTCGGCGACCTCGTGCTCGACCTCGCCCGACTGGAGTTCTGGGACGCCACCGGACTCGGCGTGATCATGGGCACCCACCGGCGGGCCGGCCGGATCGGCCGCCGGCTCGTGCTGCGCTCCGTTCCCGCGCAGCTCCAGCGGCTGCTGGTGGCCACCAAGCTGCACCGCATCCTGGCCGTCGACGGCGGCATCGCCGAGGCGCACGTCAGCTAGGACGTCCGGAACATCCGGAACCTCCGGAACCTCCGGAACATCGGGGACATCGGGACCTCCGGAACATCGGGAACATCCGGAACAGACAGGACGTCCAGGCCCTCGGGGCCGGGCGCCCGTCAGGCCCCCCGCCTGCGGTGATTCCCCCGCCACCCGCCCCGCACCCGGACCGCGCTGCACGGGCGGCCCCGGATGTGCAAGAGTCTGCCCGTCAGATGACGGCCGCCCGGGGCCGGCTGCCCACAGCCCGCCCGCGGCCGCGACCCAGACGTGTGCCGGCCGGCGCGGGGCGCCGGCGGCCGACCTCGATGCGGAGCAGAACGTGGCACAGCCATCCGGGGAGTTCCGGCAGGAGGCCGCCCGCACCCGCGGCGGCGAACTGGTCTCCGGCGGCCTGCTGGTCGGCGTCGGCGCCCCGGACGGCTCCGAGGCCCGGCCCTGCCCGGAGGAGTGGCGGCCCCGCCCGCGCCGGATCGAACGCAGCGAGCCCGCCCGCGGCCCGGTCGGCGGCGTCGGCCGCGCCGTCGGCCCGCTCGCCCTCGGCGCCGGGCCCACCGACCTGCCGCTGCTCGACCGCGAGGCCGACATCGCCGAACTGCTCGGCCTGCTCGCCGAAGGCCGCTCGATACGCCTGGTCGGCCAGGCCGGCTCGGGCCGCAGCACCCTGCTGTCGGCCGTCGCCGAGGCCGCCGCCGACCTCGCCCCCGGCGGCGTCGTCCAGCTCTGCGGACACCGCCGCACCGCCGCCGACCTGCTCCAGGACCTCTTCGCGGCCACCCACCACGCCCCCGGCTTCCGGCCCGACCCGGGCCAACTGGCCGCCCACCTCGCCGGGGTCGGCGCGGTCGTCGTGATCGACGAGGCCGAGCCGACCGGCGCCGAGCTGGAGGAACTGCTCGCCGCCGCCCCGGGCTGCGCCTTCCTGATCTCGGTCTCCCCCGACAGTCCGCCGCTTCCGGCCGACTCCCGGCTGCGGGACCACCTCGTCCCCGGGCTGTCCCGGGCCGCCTGCCTCGCCCTCACCGCCCGGCTGGCCGGGCGGCCCCTGGACGTCGCCGAGAAGGCCTGGGCGGTCGACCTCTGGTTCGAGTCCGAGGGCCTGCCGCTGCGCTTCGTCCAGGCCGCCGCGCTGCTGCGCCAGCGGGACGTCTCCGTGGACGCGCTGGTCGCCGCCGAGGAGGACCGGCGGGACGTCTTCGGCGCGGTCGACGAGCCCGTCCGGGACCCCGACCCGGCGATCCGGGAGGACGCGCTGCGGCGCACCGTGCCGCTGCCCTCCGTCGCCGAGACGGCCTCGCCCGCGGTCCGGCTCGCCGAGGGGCTCAGCGAGCCCGCGCAGGCCGTGCTGCGGCTGGCCGTCGCACTCGGCGGGGAGTGCCCCACCGCGCCGCACCTGCCCGCGCTGATCGACGTCGGCCAGGGCGAGAGCGCGCTGGCCGAACTCGCCGACGCCGGGCTCGCGGTGTCCATCGGCGGCCACCACCGGCTCACCGCCGGCGCGCTCGAACTGCTCGCCCCGCACTGGCCCGCGCGCGGCTGCGTCGACGGCGCCGCCCAGCACTTCGCCTGGTGGGTCGGGCACAGCTCGGTGTCGCTGGAGCAGATCGCCGCCGAGGCCGAGGTGCTGGTCGGGGTGCTGCTCGCGGACCGGACCGCCGGGCGGCACGAGGCGGTGGTCCGGCTGGCCCGGGCGGCGGCGCCCGCACTGGCGCTGTCGCTGCGCTGGGGAGCCTGGGAGCGGGTGCTGCAGCTCGGCCTGGAAGCGGCCCGGCGGACCGGCTCGACGGTCGACCAGGCCTGGTTCCACCACGAGGCCGGCGTGCACGCGATCTGCCTCCAGCAGCCCTCCCGGGCGCTCGCCGAACTGGAGACGGCGCTCACCCTGCGGGTCACCGCCGGGGAACAGCGCGGGGTCGCCGCGGCGCGCCGGATGCTCGACCTGCTGCGCGCCGACGGCCGACAGCTGCCGGCCGCCGCACCCGCCGCGGTGCCGGGCCGCGGGCCGGTGATCCGCAAGATCGCGGCCCGGGTGCCGGCCAAGCTGAAGGCCCGTACCGGGAAGCGGCGCCGGGTGGTGGTGGCCTCGGCGGTCGTGCTCACCTTCGGGATGCTCGGGACCGCGGTGGCGATGAGCCTCACCGGGCCCGACGAGCACAAGACGAACGACCCGCACGCGCGGCTGGACGAGGTCGGCGACACCGGCAACGCGCCGATGCCTCAGCCGTCCGCCGACCACAGCCAGGGCGCGGCCGGGACCGCCGGTACCGAACCGGGGAGCCCGGCGGGGACGGAGACCGTCCCGGCGCCCTCGGCGAGCGGCAGCGCGTCGCACCCGCCGAGCGCCTCGCCGTCGAAGCGGCCGAGCTCCTCGCCGGGGGCCACCGAGTCGCGGGCGCCGCAGCAGTCCCAGTCGCCGGTCCCGGGCCAGCCGCAACCGCCGGAGCAGCCGCCGGGGCAGAAGCCCGGCGGGTCGGGCGGGGGCGGCAACGGCGGGGGAGGCACTCAGCCGGGTGGCGGCGGGGGCGGCACTTCGCCGTCGCCGAGCGCGTCCGCGACTGCCCCCAAGCCGAGCCCGACGCCGACCGTGCCGGCCACTCCGACCGCCCCGACCAGCCCGTCGCCGAGCCCGGCCTGACCGGTCAGAACAGCTTGAGCTTGTCGTCGTCGATGCCGCGCAGCTCGTCGTAGTCCAGCACCACGCAGCCGATGCCCCGGTCGGTGGCCAGGACGCGGGCCTGGGGCTTGATCTCCTGCGCGGCGAAGACGCCCTTGACCGGGGCCAACAGCGGGTCCCGGTTGAGGAGTTCGAGGTAGCGGGTGAGCTGTTCGACGCCGTCGATCTCGCCGCGCCGCTTGATCTCGACGGCGACCGTGGCCCCGTCGGCGTCGCGGCAGAGGATGTCGACCGGGCCGATCGCGGTCGGGTACTCGCGGCGGATCAGCGACCAGCCGGCACCGAGCACCTCCATCCGGTCCGCGAGCAGCTCCTGGAGGTGCGCCTCGACGCCGTCCTTGATCAGGCCCGGGTCCACCCCGAGTTCGTGGGAGGAGTCGTGCAGCACCTCCTCCAGTGTGATGATGAGCTTCTCGCCGGCCTTGTTCTCCACCGTCCAGACCCCGTCGGCCTCCTTGAGGGCGCACGGCGGGGACATCCAGTTGAGCGGCTTGTAGGCGCGGTCGTCGGCGTGGATGCTGACGCTGCCGTCGGCCTTGACCAGGATCAGCCTGGTGGCGGAGGGCAGATGGGCGGAGAGCCGACCGGCATAGTCGACTGAGCAGCGGGCAATTACGAGACGCACGGTCGACCACGCTAGCCCACCGGGGCCAGTTGATGCGATTCCGAGACGACCGGGTGAAGAAAGCGCGAACCCCGCGAACATGGAGGTTCGGCGGGCCCGCCGCCGCCGCTCCCCGCGCTCTGGCGTACGCCCCCCAAGGCCGCTACGGTGTGTGACGGTACGGATGCGGGGTCGCTGTCAACGGGGACGGAGACTTCAGATGAACGATCCGACGGGATCAGGCCAACCTGGTGCACCAAGGCGTATTTCCGGAGCAATCCCTGAGAATGACCGGCCAGCTCCTCCGTTGACTGCCACGCTGTTCTGACGCGGTCGGTGTTCAGGACGTCACGTCCCGTGGCGCCGCCGCCTTCGCAAAGGTGCCGGAAACCCCCGTCCCATGGTGTTCCGGACATCACCTGCGATTTCGCCCACCCCACTGTGAGCTTGGACTACGCATGACCACCCGGGCGCCGCGCGGGTGGACCGCGAGAGGAGAATCCATGTCGCTCGACGTCTCACCGGCCCTGCTGGAGAAGGCCGAGCGGGGCGAGGTCGACGAGCGGGAATTCGTCGACTGCGTCCGCGTCTCGCTGCCGTACGCCTGGGACCTGATCAGCTCGTTGGTCGCCCAGGCGAAGGTCGACGGCACCGACTTCGCCGACAACCAGGTGCCGCCGCCCAGCGAGCAGGCCCGCGGCCAGCTGCTGCGCGCCCTCGCCAGCGATGCCATCCGGGGCGCCCTGCAGCGCCACTTCGGCGTCCGGCTGGCGTTCCAGAACTGTCACCGGGTGGCGGTGTTCCTGCCCTCGGAGGCCAACGGGGCGCGGTACGACCGCTTCACCTCCGTCCGGGAGCAGCTGCTCAACCAGTCCGAGGAGCTGCGGGACTGCTGACCCGGCCGGTGCCGGCCGCCCCGCTTCCCGCCGGTGCGGGGGAGGGGCGGCGGCCCGGCGCCGGGGCGGTCGTGTCAACTCAGTTGCGGCAGCACCTCGGAGCCCAGCCGGGCGATGTTGTGCAGGGTCGCCTCACGGTCGCCGCTGCCCTCCGCGAGCAGGGCGAACCGCCGGATGCCGGTGCGCTCGGCGGTGGCCAGCAGTCGGTCGGCGCACTGCTTCGGGGTGCCCACCGCGTGCAGGTCGCAAAGGAGTTCGGTGTACTGGTGCGGGTCGCGCATCTTGCGCTCGCGGCCGTCCACGGTGCGGTGGGCGCCCAGCCCGTACTCGAACCAGCCGGGCATCGCGTTCAGCAGGGTGGCCCGGGCGGCCGCAGTGCGGTCGTCCACCTGGGCCACCCCGGCCGCGACGTGCTGGCGGGTCACCCGGCGCAGCTGCTCCTCGCCGCGCCCCGCGGCCAGCCAGGCGGTGCGGTAGAGCTCCAGCATCCGCAGCTTGTCGTCGTCGCCGGAGTGCATCCCGAGCAGCATCGGCAGCCCACGCTCGGCGGCCAGCTTCACCCCGCCCGGGGAGGTGCAGGCGACCACCACCGGCGGGCCGGCCACCGGCCTTCCGGCAGTGGTGAGTTGCTCGCCCAGGCCCTCGGTGTCCTGGCGCTGGCGCGGGAAGCGCACCGGGCCGGACGGGTCGTCCAGGCCGAGCCAGCTGCCCAGGCCCGGGCGGCGCAGCGCCTCGGTGGCCTGCGGCACCACCGCCACCTCGGGGAAGCTGAACTGGGGGCCGTCCGCGCCCACCCGGGAGCCGCGCAGCCAGCGCAGCAGCAGGTCCAGCCGCTCCGGGAAGCCGTTCTCGTAGGCGTCCACGCCGCTGCCGAACACGTCCAGGTCGATCCACGGCCCGCCGCGGCCCACCCCGAGCGTGAAGCGCCCGCCGGAGGTGAGGTGCAGCAGCGCGGCCTGTTCGCCGAGCGCCACCGGGTGGCTGGTGGAGAGCACGCTGACGGCCGTGCCGATGCCGATCCGGCGGGTGCGGCCGAGCAGCAGCGCGGCGAGGGTCGCGGCGTTCGGGCAGACCCCGTACGGGACGAAGTGGTGCTCGGCCAGCCAGACGCTGTCCAGGCCCGCGCGTTCGGCCTCGACGGTGGCCCGGACGGTGCGCTCCAGCACCTCGCCGTGGCTCTGGCCGGGGAACTGGGCGGACAGCAGGAACGCGCCGACCCGTACCGGGGCGGTGTCCGGCGGCAGTGCGCCGGCGCGCTGGGCGGCGGTCAGCGGCTCGCCCGCGACGGCGGTCACCGGTGGGACGGAGGTCAGCGTCGGGGCGGGGGCGGGTGGCCGTACGCCGACGGGGCGGCGGGTCTCGGCGCGCGGGCTGGTCTTGGTCATCCTGGGCCTCCTCGGGTGCACGCAGGGTCTGCGGGCCCCGCCTGTCCCCTCGTGGGTATCCGATGTCATGTGCCAATGGCACGCTGAACCCCGGATTTCCCCGATGATCGGGTGGATCTCGGCAAAAACGCCGGACGACCGGCCGAAGCCGTGATAGAGGCCCGGGCGGGGGCGGGAGACCGGACAGGCCCGAGGGGCAGGCCCTAGGCTGGAACGACTTCGAGCCCCCGGAAGAGAGGCAGTCCGCCGTGCCCCGCCGCAACCGGATCAAGAGCGCCGCCCCCCGCGAGAGCGCCGAGCCGGCCGCCGCCCCGCTCGGGGGATCGCTGCGCCGTACCGAGAACTACCAGGGCGACGACTGGGTGGTGCAGACGGTCGCGGGCACTTCGGGGCGCTTCTACCGCTGCCCGGGCTGCGACCAGGAGATTCCGCCCGGGGTGGGCCACGTGGTGGCCTGGCCGATGCACGGCGGCGGGGTGGACGACCGGCGGCACTGGCACCGGGCGTGCTGGGGAGCGCGGGAGCGCCGGGCCTCCAACATCCTGCGAGGCCGCGGCGCTCCGCGGTACTGACTTGCTGCTGACTTGCTGCTGAC
Source organism: Kitasatospora sp. NPDC101108 (assembly GCF_055584725.1). Classification (NCBI taxonomy): domain Bacteria; kingdom Bacillati; phylum Actinomycetota; class Actinomycetes; order Kitasatosporales; family Streptomycetaceae; genus Kitasatospora; species Kitasatospora sp. NPDC101108. The sequence continues at coordinate 12,701 of NZ_JBVJLM010000003.1, read as the reverse complement.
TCGCTGCTCCTCGGGCTCCGAACTGCTCGGGCTTCGAACTGCTCGAACTCCGAACTGCTCGAACTCCCTCAGGCGTCGCGGCTCTTGAACACCAGCGTGCCGCCGACCAGGGCCGCCGCGGTCCAGGCCAGGCAGATGGTGAAGCCCGCCCACGGCCCGTACGGCTGGCCGTTCTGCTCGTACACCAGCAGCACCCGCGAGCCGGCGTAGTCGGGGAAGTAGTGGGCCAGGGTCTTGACCTTCGGCACCGCCGAGAGGATCGGCGAGAGCAGGAAGAAGAACGGCACCAGCACGCCCAGCGCGAGCGTCTGGTTGTGCAGCATGGCGGTGACGCCGGCCGAGAACAGGCAGATCATCGTCAGGTACAGCGCCGCTCCGAGCACCGCGCGCAGCACGTTCGGCTCGCCCAGGCTGGTGGAGTGCGAGCCCAGCAGTGCCTGGCCGACGAAGAAGGTGACGAAGGCCGTCACCAGCGAGACCGCGAAGGCGAGCGCGCCGAGCACCATCGCCTTGCCGGCCAGCAGGGTGCCGCGCTGGGGGACGGCGGCCAGGGTGACCCGGATCATGCCGCTGCTGTACTCGTTGCCGATCGCCAGCACGCCGAAGACGATGATGGCCAGTTCGCCGAGCATGATGCCGGAGAAGGCCGTGCCGGTGGCGTCGAACGGGCTCTGGTCGTGCCGCCGGAACTCGGTGAAGTTGTTGTTGGTGAGCAGGGACAGCAGCGCGCCGATGCCCACGGTGACCACGAAGGCCAGCGCGAGGGTCCAGACCGTCGAGCGGACGCTGCGGATCTTCGTCCACTCGGAGCGCAGGATCGCCGGGAAGGACGTCATCTCAGTTCTCCTCCTGCCGCACCGCCGCGGTCGGCCGGTTGCCGTCCGCCTTCCAGCCCGCCCCCCAGCCGCCGGTCGTGCCGGGCGCGCCGGTCGCGTCCCGGTCCGGGCCGTGGCCCGCGTGGTATTCCACCGAGTCCGCCGTCATCTGCATGAACGCCTCCTCCAACGAGGCCTGCTGCGGGCTGAGTTCGTGCAGTACCACGCCGTGGGAGGCGGCCAGCTCGCCGAGGTCCGCGAGGTCGCCGTCGACCACCTCGTAGGAGCCGTCCGGCCCCGGTTCGTGCCGCAGGCCGGCCCCGGCCAGGACGTCGAGCAGGCGCTCGGGCTGGGGGCTGCGCAGCCGTACGGCGGAGCGGGAGTTGCGCCGGATGAACTCCGGCATCGGCAGGTCGGCGAGCAGCCGGCCCTTGCCGATGACCACCAGGTGGTCGGCGGTGACGGCCATCTCGCTCATCAGGTGGGAGGAGACGAAGACCGTCCGGCCCTCGCCGGCGAGGCGCTTCATCAGGTTGCGGATCCAGAGGATGCCCTCCGGGTCCAGACCGTTGACCGGCTCGTCGAACATGACGATCTCCGGGTCGCCGAGCAGCGCCGAGGCGATGCCCAGGCGCTGGCCCATGCCGAGCGAGAAGCCGCGGGCCCGCTTGCGGGCGACCGGGGTCAGGCCGACCAGGGCGAGCACCTCGTCCACCCGGCGCACGGGGATCCGGTTGCTCTGGGCGAGCCAGAGCAGGTGGTCGCGGGCGGTGCGGCCGGGGTGGACGGCCTTGGCCTCCAGCAGGGCGCCGATCTTCTTGAGCGGCTCGCTGAGCTGTCCGTAGCGTCTGCCGTCGATGGTGACGCTGCCGCCGGTCGGGCGGTCCAGGTCGAGGATCATGCGCATGGTGGTGGACTTGCCCGCGCCGTTGGGGCCGAGGAAGCCGGTGACCACCCCCGGGGGGACGGTGAAGCTGAGCCGGTCCACCGCGAGCGTCTTGCCATAACGTTTTGTCAGGTCGTGCAACTCGATCATTGGTGCTCCCTTACTCTCTGTCAGGCTAGGACAAAGCGGATAGGGCGGCCCGCTGAGTGGGCCTGCCGGGCCCACCCGAATACGGTGGGCGCATGAGCGAGCGAATCATCGAGAGGTGCGCGTTGGGTCATGCCCCTGCCGAGCGAAGCGAGGTGGGCGCATGAGTCAGCTCCCCTCCACAGTGTCCGTCCGCGAGAGCGGAACCGGAACACCACTCGTGCTCCTGCACGCCTTTCCGTTGAACGCCTCGATGTGGTCCGCCCAGCTGGACGCACTGCCCGGACTGACCGGGGACGAGGCCCGGGTGCTCGCCCCCGACCAGCGGGGCTTCGGAGGCACCGAGCTGGGCACCGACGAGCCCTCGCTGGACCTGGTCGCCGACGACCTGGCGCTGCTCCTGGACGCGGCCGGGATCGACCGCGCGGTGGTCGGCGGGCTCTCGATGGGCGGCTACGTGGCACTCGCCTTCGCCCGCCGCCACCCGGACCGGCTGTCCGGCCTGCTGCTGTCCAACACCCGTGCCACCGCGGACACCGACGCCGTCCGGGCCAACCGGGAGCGGATCGCCGCCGCCGTCACCGCCCGCGGCAGCGTGCAGCTGCTGCTGGACGAGCAGGTCGCGGCCGGGCAGCTCGGGCCCGACTCCCAGCACCTGGTGGAGCGGGTGCAGGCGATGGTGGCCGCCGCCCCGCCGGCCGCCGTCGCCTGGGCCCAGCGGGCCATGGCGGCCCGTCCGGACTCCCTGGACGTGCTGGCCGGACTCCGGGTGCCGCTCGCGGTGGTCGCGGGCGCCCTGGACGCCCTGGCGCCGCTGGAGGAGGCCGAGAGGATGGCCCGGGCCGCCCCGGACGCCGAGCTGACCGTCGTCCCCGGCGTGGGCCACCTCAGCGCCCTGGAGTCCCCGGGGGCGTTCGACGCCGCCGCCCGTCGGCTGCTCTCCCGGGTGGCCGCCGGATGAGCCCCGACCCGGCGGGCTGGGACTTCTCGGCCCTGGAGGTGACCGGCCGGATGCCGGTGACGAACCGTGGCGAGGGGCTGGTGGAGCTGACCCTGGAACCGCTCGGCGAGGACTACTGGATGCGCCCCGGGGAGACCTTCATCGTCACCTCGTACGGCGACTACGGGTCCGGGCACCCGTTCGAGGTGCAGTACTGGCCCGACTCGGTGTCGGTCTGGTGCACCTCCTGGTTCGGCACCGTCTCGGACGACGAGGGCAACCAGCTCAGCAGCGGGCACCAGCGGCCCGACGGGGCCTATCCCCGCTGAGGCGCGCCCCGGAAGACTGCCCGAGGTGGTGACGGGGAGACGGCCGACAGGCCCTCACCCGGGAGGGTGAGGGCCTGTCGCGGGCCCGCGTCGGCGGCTGCGTCAGCGCGACTGCTGGGCGGGCACGCCCATGGTGTCGTCGTTCGGCAGCGAGGCGGCCGCGACGGCCGCGCCGGTCAGCGTCGCCAGCATCTCGCGGACGTTGGTCAGCTGGGCGTTGATGCTGTCGCGACGGTTGGTCAGCGCCGCCAGCTCGCGCTCGGACTCGCTGCGGATGCGGTCCGCCTTGGCGTTGGCGTCCGCCACGATGTCCTCGGACTGGCGCTGGGCCGTCTCGACGGTCTGGCGGGCCCGGCGCTCGGCGTCGGTGCGCAGCTTCTCCGCCTCCAGGCGCAGCTGCTCGGCCCGGTGCTCGATCTCGGCGAGGCGCTTCTCGGCCTTGGCCTGACGGGCGGCCAGGTCGCGCTCCGACTGCTCCCGGCGCTTGGCCAGGTTGGTCTCGAACTCCAGCGCGGCCTGGGCGGCCTTGGTGCGGGTCTCCTCGAAGAGGGCGTCCGCCTCCTCACGCTTGTTCTGGGCGTCCTTGTTGGCCTCGGCGCGCAGCTGGGCGGCGTCGCTCTTCGCCTTGTCGACGATCCGCAGGCCCTCGTCCTCGGCCTTGGCCTTGCGGTCCTTGGCGTAGTTCTCGGCCTCGGTGCGGACCTGCTGGGCGGCGGCCTCGGCGAGCTCGCGGTGCTGCTCGGAGGCGCGGTGCGCCTCGTCGCGCAGGTCCTTGGCCTCCTCCTCGGCCAGTCGCAGGATCTTCTCGACCCGGGCGCCGAGACCGGCGTAGGAGGGCTCCTGCTCGGCGACCGCCGCCTGGGCGGTCTGGGTCTCCAGGTGGAGCTCCTCGATGCGCTTCTCCAGCGCGCTGATCCGGGTCAAGGCACTGTCACGGTCGGCCACCAGCTTGGTGATCCGCTCGTCGACCTGGGCGCGCTCGTACCCACGGCGCACCAGGTCGAAGCCGTGAGGGGAGTGACTGTCGCTCATGGGACTCTGGGCTTCCTGTCGTCAAACCGCTGAGGTGGTTGAGGGAATCCTGACACGGTACCGGAGTGTCGACGGCGAAATGCCGTTCTCTCACGGACAATGACCGCCAATGTCCGCTCAATCGGGTGGTGCGTTCTTGGAGCGATTGCCACCCGACCGGGGAGAGCCAACTCCGGCACTGGCCTTGGCACCCCCGTCCTTCTTGGTGTTGCTTCCCCCGTTGGCCTGGGCGACCGGTGACGGTGCCTCGAACGCCTCCAGCGCCGACAGCACGTCCTGGACCCTGGAGATCTCGGTGTTGATGTCCTTGCGGCGGCGCACCAGCTCGTCCAGCTCCCGCCGGCCCTCGTCGGTGACCCGCTCGGCTTCGGCCTTCGCCTCGGCGATCAGCCGCTCGGCCTCCGCCTTCGCCAGCTCGATCTGCTCCTCCGCGGTGCGGTCCGCCTCGTGCAGGCGCCTCTCCGCCTCGGTCGCCGCGCTGTCGAGCCGCTCCTCGGCCTCGGCCTCGGCCGACGCCAGCTTGGCCTCGGCCTTCTCGATCAGCGCCTCGGCGCGGTCGGTGGAGTTGGCGAGCTTGGTCTCCGCCTCCTTGAGCAGGCCCTCGGCCTTGCGGACGGCGGACAGCCGGACCTTGCTGGCCTCCGCGGAGGCCTCCGAGGTGAGCTCGGAGGCCCGCTCCTCGGCGGCGGCGACCAGGGCGGCGGCCCGGTCCTCGGCCTCGGCGACGGTGGCGACCGCCTGCTCCTCGGCCTCCGTCAGCTGCTCCTGAGCGGCCGTCACCAGCGCGTCCACCCGCTCGCCGGCCGACTTCATCGCCGCCGCGTTCTCCTTGCGGGCCCGCTCGTGCAGCGCCTCCACCTCGGCGTCGGTGCGCTCGCGCAGCTCCTCGGCGCGCTCGCGGATCGCGGTGGCGTCCCGGCGGGCCTCGGCGAGCAGGGCGTCCGCGTCGGAACGGCCCTTCTCGACGGCGGCCTGACCGGCGGCCTCGCCGGCCGCGACCAGCCGGTCGGCCTCCTTGCGGGCGGCGGCGACCATCGCGTCCGCCTGCTCCTCGGCGGCGGCGGTGGTGGCCAGCGCGGTGGTCTGGGCGTCCTCGCCGAGCGCCTCGGCGTCCGCGAAGGCCTTCTCCAGGACGGCCTTGGCCCGGTCCCGGGTGGCCTTGTCGAACTGCTCGGCGGCCTCCCGGGTCTCCGCGTCGTAGGCGTCGGCGCGGGAGCGGGTGGCGGCGTCGTACTCGTCGGCCAGGGTGCGGGTGGCGAGGGCGTACTCCTCGGCCTCGGCGCGCAGCCCGGCGGCCAGCTCCTCGGCGTCGGCGACGGTCCGGGCGCCCTGGGCCTCGGCGTCGGCCACCGTACGGGCGGCCTGGGCCTCGGCCTCCGCGCGCAGCTGCTCGACCGCCTCCCGGGCGGCGCGCAGCTCGGCCTCGGCCTCGGCGCGCAGCTGCTCGTCGTAGGCCTGGGCCTCGGCGCGCTGACGGCCGAGCTCGGCCTCGGCGGCCTCCCGCTCGGCGGTGAGCTCCAGCTCGGTCTGCTCGCGCAGGGCGGCGGTCTCGGCCTCGGTCCGGGCCCGCAGGTCGGCGCTGTACCGGTCGGCGGCCTCGCGCTGCTCGGCGCTGTACCGCTCGGCCGCCTCGCGCTGTTCGGCGGTCTCCCGGTCGGCCAGGTCGCGCACCTCGGCGGAGTACCGGTCCGCGGCCTCGCGCTGCTCGGTCGTCTCGCGGTCGGCGAGGGCGCGGGTCTCGGCGGCGTCCTGCTCGGCCCGCTCGCGGGTGTCCGCGGCCTCCTGCTCGGCGGTGGCGCGCAGCGCGGCGATCTGCTCGGCGGCGGCCTCGTGCAGGCCGGCCACCGACTGGCGGACCTCGGCGGCCTCCTCCTCGGCGGCGGCGACCAGCTCGGCGCCCTCGGCCCTGGCCGCGGCGACCACGTCCTCGCCGTCGGCCCGCGCCTGCTCCAGGACGGCGGCGGCCTCGGCGCGGATGCCGTCGGCGGTGGCACGGGCCTCGGACAGCTCCCGGCCGGCCTCGGCCCGTACGGTCTCGGCCTGCTCGTTGGCCAGCGTCAGCTCGGCGGCGGCCTTCTCGCGGGTCGCCTTGGCGTCCTGGGCGGCCTCCGCCCGGCGCTGCTCGGCGGCGGCCGCGGCCTGCTCCAGCAGCTCGTCGGCCTCGGTGCGACGTTCGACGGCGTACTGCTCGACCTCGGCGCGCACCTCGGTGGCGTACTGCTCGACCTCGGCCCGCAGCTCGACGGCGTGCTGTTCGGCCTCGGTGCGGACGCGGTCGGCGTAGGTCTCGGCGTGCTCGCGCTGCTGGGTGGTCTCCTGCTGGGCGAGGGCACGCAGTTCGGCGGCGGCCTGTTCGGCCTCGGCGCGCTGCTCGGCCGCGTACCGGTCGGCGCTCTCGCGCTGCTCGGCGGCGTACCGGTCCGTCGCCTCGCGCAGCTCGGTCGTCTCGGCGGCCGTGCGCTCGGTGAGCTCGACGGCGTGCTGTTCGGCCTCGGTGCGGACGCGGTCGGCGTAGGCCTCGGCGTGCTCGCGCAGCTGGGTGGTCTCCTGCTGGGCGAGGACGCGCAGTTCGGCGGCGGCCTGCTCGGCCTCGGCGCGCTGCTCGGCCGCGTACCGGTCGGCGGCGGCGCGGACCTCGGCACTCTCCTCGGCGGTGCGCTCGACCAGCTCGGCGGCGGCCCGCTCGGCCTGCTCGCGGGCGGTCCGGGCACCGGCCAGCTGCTCGGCGGTCTCCTCGCGCTCGCGCCGCAGCCCGGCGGCGGCCTCCTCGCGCTCGCGCCGGCTCTCCTCGCGCAGCGCGTTCGCGGCGGCCTCGGCCTCGGCCCGGGTACGGGCGGCCTCGGTGTCGGCCTCGGTGCGCACCCGCTCGGCGTCGGCGACCGCCGCCTCCCGGACGGCCTTCGCCTCGGCCTGGGCCTCGGCGGTCAGGGCCTGCGCGGCGGCGCTCGCCTCGGACCGCACCCGCTGGTCGAACTCGGCGGCGGCGCGCCGGAGTTCGGAGGTCTCGCGCTCCGCGGCGGTCCGGTTCTCGGCGGCCGCGGCCCGGGCGGCGGCCAGGGCGTCCTGGCCCTGCTGCTCGGCCGCGGCGGTGATCTTCTCGGCCTCGGCCCGGGCCCGGGCGAGGGTCTGCTCGGCCCGGCCCTGGGTTTCGGCGGCCTGCTCCTGGGCCTGCTCGCGCAGCCGCTCGATCTCGCCGGCCGCGCCCGCGCGCAGCTCGTCCGCGTCGGACTTGGCCTTGGTGAGCAGCTCCTCGGCGTTCTTCGCCGACTCCTCGATCTGCAGGACGGCCTGGCGGCGGGCCTCGCTGCGGGACCGGTCGGCCTCGGCGGCGGCCTGGGCGCGCAGCTCCTCGGCCTCGGCCCGCAGCCGGGCCGCCTCGTCCTGCATCTGCTCGATCCGCTCGCGGATCGCGGCAGCGTCGTCCAGGGCGGCGTTCTGGGCCTGCTCGACGGCGGCCTGGGCCTGCTCGCGCAGCCGCTGGGCCTCGGCCCGCGCCTCGGCGCGGATCCGCTCGGCCTCCGCGGCGGCCTCGCCGCGCGCCGTCTCGGCGTCCCGGTTGGCCCGGCCGAGCACCTCCTCGGCGGTCTTGGCGGCCTTGGCGAGGTGGACGGTGGCGTCCTTGGCGCCGGCCGCCCGGCCCTCCTCCTCGGCCTCGCCGCGCAGGCGCTGGGCGTCGGCCTCGGCCTGTGCCCGCAGCTCGGCCACGTCCCGCTCGGCCTGGGTGCGAAGCTCGGCGATCGCGGCCTCGGCCTCGGCCTTCAGCTGGGCGGCGACCGACTCGGCGGTGGCCCGCAGCCGCTCGCCCTCCTCGGCGGCGGCGGCCTTGGCGGCGTCCGCCTCGGCCTGCCGGGTGGCGGCCTCGGCCCGGAGCGCCTCGGCCTCGGCGCGGATCGCCTCGGACTCCTTGGTGGCCTGGGCGACCAGTCGGGCGATCTCGGCGCGGGCGGTCTGCGAGCGCTGCTCGGTGGCGGCCTCGCCGTCGGCGACCTTGCGCTCGGCGGCGGCCTCGGCGTCGGCCTGGAGCTGCTCGGCGGCCTGCTCGGCCTGGGCCCGCAGTTCGGCGGCCTCCTGGCGGGTGCGCTCGGCCTCGGCGATCGCCTCGGCGCGCAGCCGCTCTATCTCGGCCTTCGCGGCATCGAGCTGCTGCTCGGCGCGGGTCTGCTCGGCAAGGGCCTGCTCCTTGAGCCGGCCGATCTCGGCCTGCGCGGCGGCCAGCTGCTGCTCGGCGGCGGCGTGGGCGGCGGCCAGCTCCTGCTGGGCCTGGCCGCGGGCGGCGTCCACGTCGGCGGCGGCCTGGGCACCGGCCTGCTGGGCGTGCTCGGAGGCGGCGCGCAGCAGGCGCTCGGCGTCGCTCTGGGCCTTCTGCAGGGCGGCCTCGGCGGCGGCCTGGGCCTCGCCGCGGGCGGCGTCCACGTCGGCGGCGGTCTGGGCGCGGGCGTGGTCGGAGAGGGCGGCCGCCTCGGCGCGCGCCGCGGCGACCATCCGCTCGGCCTCGGCGCGGGCCTCCTGCAGCAGGCGCTGGGCCTCCTGCTCGGAGCCGGTCCGGGTCTGTTCGGCCCAGCCGTTGACGTGCTGCTCGGCGGAGCGGCGCAGCTCGGCGAGCTCCTCCTCCAGCTGGCGGCGGCGGGCGGTGAGCTCGGCCTCCAGCCGGGCGGTGCGCTCGGCGGCCTCGGCCATGATCCGCTGGGTGGCGGCCTGGGAGTCGCGCAGCTGGCGCTCGGCGTCCGCGCGCATCTGCTGGGCCTGCATCTCGGCGGTGCGGAGCATCTGCTCCGCCTGGCCGGAGACGGCGTCGAAGGCGCGCGGCTGGGCGAGCATGCGCCGGGACTCGTGCAGCTTGGCCCGGAGCACCTCCACCTGGTAGGCGAGGTCCTCGGCATGCTCGACTGCCTTGTCCCGCTCCTTCCGAGTCCGACCCATCTCGGCCTCGAACTGGGAGAGGTGATCGTCAACCTCGTAGCGGTCGTTGCCCCGCACTCCGCGGTCCCATCCATCTCCTGGTCGCGTCCTCGACCCGGCCGGCCCGGGGCGCCCCTGTCCGGGGTGCCGGTCCGACTGGTCCTTGCATCCGCGGCCACCGGACGTCCCCAAGCCGGGGGCTTCCGCCGCGGTCGTCGGAGTCCTGGCCGCGGGACGCGGGGGTGCCGCGTTCCCCCGTCCGGGTGGACTCCTGGGCGAACTCTTGCCTGTGGAGAATGGTGACAGATCCGTCTTGCGACTGTTCAGCCGTGCCCGCGTACTGGACTCCCCTGCGACGGGCCGACCACCGGAGGGCGGACAGGCCTGTCATCGGCCGTGCCCGTCGCCTCCGTCCCCCGGATTCGTCGCGCACCTGGGCATTGTAGTGGGCGCGCACTGCGGGGGAATGGCCGCGTAGGGGTTTTCCGGCTGTCGGACCAGGTTACTGACGGGTCGCTAGGGTCGGGGCCCGGTCCCGGGTGGTTCCGGCGGCGTCAGTGCCCTTCGTGCTCGGTGGGCCGGGCGGACGTGACCAGCTCGGTCAGCACCCCGCCGCAGTCCTTGGGGTGCAGGAAGGTGATCCGCGAGCCCATCGAGCCGATCCGCGGCTCGTCGTAGAGGACCCGGACGCCCTTGCCGCGGATGGCCTCGGAGTCGCCGTCCACGTCGGCGGTGCCGAAGGCGATGTGGTGCACGCCCTCGCCGTTCTTCTCCAGCCACTTGGCGACGGTGGAGTCCGGCCGGGTCGGCTCCAGCAGCTGGAGGTACGAGGCGCCGCCGTCGTCCGTCCCGTTGATCCGGAGCATCGCCTCGCGGACGCCCTGCTCCTCGTTGACCTCGCTGTGGAACACCTCGAAGCCGTAGGTGGCGCGGTAGAACTCGACCGTCTTGTCGAGGTCTCGGCAGGCGATGCCGATGTGGTCGATACGGGTCAGCACGGCGGCCTCCAGGGCGTGGACGGGAAGTGGCACCCAGTGCAGCGTATGGGCCTCGGCCCGCGCCAGTGCCGGACGTGCGAGCCTGCTCACACGCGGATCGCCCGCGGAACGTGCGCGGGCCGCGGGCGGACTTCCATCCGGACGTTCACCCGGACCGCGTTGACACGGTGTTGACTGGATGGTGCCAGTGCGCTCGATCACACCGTCGCTCCGGTGACGGGCGGAAAACGGGTCAGTACCCTGAGCGCATCCTCACCTGGCCACGACGTGCGAAGGGGCCCGTCCCATGACCAACACCACCTCTGTGATCGTTGCCGGTGCGCGGACCCCGATGGGTCGCCTGCTCGGCTCCCTCAAGGGCTTCTCCGGTGCCGACCTCGGCGGCTTCGCGATCAAGGGCGCGCTGGAGCGGGCCGGGATCACGGGGGAGCAGGTCCAGTACGTGATCATGGGCCAGGTGCTGCAGGCCGGCGCCGGCCAGATCCCGGCCCGCCAGGCCGCCGTCAAGGCCGGCATCCCGATGAACGTCCCGGCGCTGACCATCAACAAGGTCTGTCTCTCCGGCCTGGACGCCATCGCGCTGGCCGACCAGCTGATCCGGGCCGGCGAGTTCGACATCGTGGTGGCCGGCGGCCAGGAGTCGATGACCAACGCGCCGCACCTGCTGCCGAAGTCCCGCGAGGGCTACAAGTACGGCGCGGTCGAGGTGCTCGACGCCATGGCGTACGACGGCCTGACCGACGCCTACGAGAACATCCCGATGGGCGAGTCCACCGAGAAGCACAACACCCGCCTGGGCATCCCGCGCGAGGTCCAGGACGAGATCGCCGCCGCCTCCCACCAGCGGGCCGCCAAGGCGCAGGCCGACGGCGTCTTCGACGCCGAGATCGTCCCGGTCGCCATCCCGCAGCGCAAGGGCGAGCCGGTGCTGTTCACCCAGGACGAGGGCATCCGCGCCGACACCACCGTCGAGGGCCTCGCCAAGCTGCGCCCGGCCTTCACCAAGGACGGCACGATCACCGCCGGCACCTCCTCGCAGATCTCCGACGGTGCCGCCGCCGTGGTCGTGATGAGCAAGGCCAAGGCCGAGGAGCTGGGCCTCACCTGGATCGCCGAGATCGGCGCGCACGGCAACGTGGCCGGCCCGGACAACTCGCTCCAGTCGCAGCCGTCCAACGCGATCAAGCACGCGCTGGGCAAGGAGGGGCTGGAGGTCTCCGACCTCGACCTGATCGAGATCAACGAGGCCTTCGCGGCCGTCGCCCACCAGTCGATGAAGGACCTGGGCGTCTCCTCCGACATCGTCAACGTCAACGGCGGCGCGATCGCGCTCGGCCACCCGATCGGCATGTCCGGCGCCCGCGTGGTGCTCACCCTCGCGCTGGAGCTGCAGCGCCGCGGCGGCGGGGTCGGCGCGGCCGCCCTGTGCGGCGGCGGCGGCCAGGGCGACGCGCTGATCGTGCGCGTGCCGAAGGCCTGATCGACGCTCTGACCTCGGGGCTGCGGACCGCCACAAGTGGTCCGCAGCCCTTTGGGCCTTTCAGGCCCCTTTCGGCATCTGCGCAAGGAGACCCTGATGATCGATGTCGCCACGCTGGTCGAGCAGGCCCGGGAGGGCCGGCCGCGGGCGGTCGCCCGGCTGATCACGCTCGTCGAGAACGCCGCTCCGCAGCTGCGGGAGGCGATGGCCGCGCTCGCGCCGTACACCGGGCAGGCCTACACGGTGGGCCTGACCGGCTCGCCCGGGGTCGGCAAGTCCACCTCCACCTCGGCGCTGGTCTCCGCCTACCGGCGGCTCGGCAAGCGGGTCGGGGTGCTCGCCGTCGACCCGTCCTCGCCGTTCTCCGGCGGGGCGCTGCTGGGCGACCGGGTCCGGATGCAGGACCACGCGACCGACCCCGAGGTGTTCATCCGCTCGATGGCCACCCGCGGGCACCTCGGCGGGCTGTCCTGGGCGGCCCCCCAGGCGCTGCGGGTGCTGGACGCGGCCGGGTGCGAGGTGATCCTGGTCGAGACGGTGGGCGTGGGCCAGTCCGAGGTCGAGGTCGCCGCCCAGGCCGACACCGCGGTGGTGCTGCTGGCCCCCGGGATGGGCGACGGCATCCAGGCCGCGAAGGCGGGCATCCTGGAGATCGGCGACGTCTTCGTGGTCAACAAGGCCGACCGGGACGGCGCCGACGCCACCGCCAGGGAGCTCAACCACATGCTGGGCCTCGGCGAGGCCCGCGAGGCGGGGGACTGGCGCCCGCCGATCGTCAAGACCGTCGCGGCACGCGGCGAGGGCGTGGACGAGGTGGTGGAGGCGCTGGAGAAGCACCGCGCCTGGCTGGAGGAGCACGGCGAACTGGCCGCGCGCCGGCGCCGCCGGGCGGCCCAGGAGATCGAGGCCATCGCCCTGGCCGAACTGCGCGCCCGGATCGGGGACCTCTCCGGCGACCGCCTGCTGGCCGGCCTCGCCGAACGCGTGGCCACCGGCACCCTCGACCCCTACGGCGCCGCCGACGAACTCGTCGCCGGCCTGACCACCGGCTGAGCACGGCGGCTCGCGCAGGAAGTCGGCCCGGCGACTCTGCTGGCGAAGTCGGTTGGGGTGGTTGTGGGACAGTAAGTGCCCGCTGGTTTGGGTGGGTTGGCTGTCTGTGGGGGTTGGTTGTG